>NZ_JBCNNP010000054.1:0-25776 GCF_039594315.1 Pantoea sp. | reverse complement strand
TGCCCGTTAAACCGGGATAACGCTCTCGGGTTCCATCTCACGCGCCAAATCCATCAGTGCTTTTTTATTGTTGATAACATAACCAGACTTCCCTTTTAATAACAAACCTTCCTGAGTGAGTTGTGCAATCACATATAAAAGGTGGCGATAGGACACACCCATATATTCCGCAACCTGCGTATGCTTTTCATGGTACACATCGTTATTTTGCGTCAACAAAATAAATGCCGCTAAGCGGTTTACCAATGAGAAGGATTGATTTCGAATTAAAGAGACAATATTTCGATAATTTTTATGGGTTAAGCTCATGCAAATATGACGTAAAAACAGCGCATCATTTAAAAGTTGTGCACGGAACAATTTTACCGGCAAAGCTAAACACCAGCACTCTTCAATTGCCTGAACCGCGCGTGATTGATGATCTTTATCAATCAGTTCTAGCTCGCCAATAAAACAATTCGCGCTAAAGAAATCAATTAACGAAACCCTGCCGTTTGCTAATGTCGCATAGAGTTTCGCCCGACCGCGAGCCAAATAAAATAAATGTGTCGGTGGCTCGCCCTCTTTCACAATGTAATCACCCGCCACGACGTGAAACAGTCGCGTCTCTTGCATAACATCAATAGAAAATTTCGCTGAATAATCTGATTTTTCTATTAAGTTATGCTTCAGCATTTCATTGTGGATTTCTTTCATAATCGTTTCCCAGCATGAGATTTCTCATATTTAACTTACGATTTTCGCTGTTAGGGTTAAAGCGTCGACGTAGCACTGTCATCACACTTTTAAAAAACAAATGTGATTCGTCCCCTGAAAGAGGAAATGAGAAATGGCACAAAGAAAAATTATTCTGGATTGTGATCCGGGTCATGATGATGCTATTGCAATTATGATGGCAGCTAAACATCCGGCAATTAATTTACTCGGAATAACCATTGTCGCGGGTAATCAAACTTTAGAAAAAACCGTAGTGAACGGTTTGAATGTTTGTCAGCATTTAGACATTGATGTTCCCATCTATGCGGGTATGCCGTTGCCAATCATGCGCCAGCAGATTGTCGCCGACAATATTCATGGCGAAACCGGACTCGATGGCCCGGTCTTTGGGCCATTAACTCGTCAAGCCGAGAGCACCCACGCGGTTCAATACATCATTGATACGTTGATGGCCAGCGACGGAGATATCACGCTGGTGCCTACCGCTCCATTAACCAATATTGCCGTCGCCATGCGCATGCAACCGGCAATCATCCCAAAAATAAAGGAGATCGTCCTGATGGGCGGCGCCTATGGCACGGGAAACTTCACACCTTCAGCCGAATTTAATATCTATGCCGATCCTGAAGCAGCCCGCGTGGTGTTTAGCTCAGGCGCACCTTTGGTCATGATGGGACTT
Organism: Pantoea sp.; assembly: GCF_039594315.1. Classification (GTDB taxonomy): domain Bacteria; phylum Pseudomonadota; class Gammaproteobacteria; order Enterobacterales; family Enterobacteriaceae; genus Pantoea. The sequence continues at coordinate 24,380 of NZ_JBCNNP010000054.1, read as the reverse complement.
GATTTAACCAATCAGACCGTATGTACCAAAGACGTTATTGCCCGCATGGAAAAAGCCGGCGGCCCAGCCGGACAACTTTTCAGTGACATTATGAATTTTACGCTCAAAACCCAATTTGAAAATTATGGCTTAGCCGGAGGACCGGTGCATGATGCGACCTGCATCGGATATCTTATCAATCCTGAAGGCATTAAAACCCAGGATATGTATGTTGAAGTCGATGTTAATTCCGGACCTTGTTATGGCCGAACGGTATGTGATGAATTAGGTGTATTGGGCAAACCCGCCAACACAAAAGTCGGCATCACCATCGATACCCATTGGTTCTGGGATCTGGTGGAAGAGTGTGTACACATGTACAAATAATCTTTCTCATAAACTCTCTCTATTAACCGGGCATGCAGCAGAGCGAAAGCTTTACTGCATGCCTTCATCGCTATCAGGCATACCAAAACGTAATATAACGAGAAGATCATTATGGATATAATGAGAAGTTTTTTAGGTGTGGCGGTATTACTGACAATTGCTTTTATATTATCAGTAAATAAACGAAATATAAGTTTGAGAACAGTGAGCGCCGCACTATTGTTACAAATGATTATTGGTGGAGCAATACTCTACTTGCCGCCAGGGAAATGGCTAGCCGAAAAAGTCGCCTTAGGCATCCATAAAATAATGAACTACAGTGATGCAGGAAGCGCATTTATCTTTGGTGCATTAGCCGGGCCTGATATGGACAGAATCTTTAACGGAGCCGGATTTGTTTTTGCTTTTCATGTCTTACCCGCCATTATTTTCATCACGGCATTAGTCAGCTTGCTGTATTACATTGGGATTATGAAGTTGCTGATTGGTGTTCTTGGCACCCTTTTCCAAAAAGCACTGGGCATTAGCAAGATTGAGTCATTTGTTGCCGTCACCACTATTTTTCTGGGTCAGAATGAGATCCCCGCCATCGTTAAGCCATTTATTCATCGGCTCAATCGCAATGAGTTATTTACTGCGATTTGTAGCGGGATGGCGTCCATTGCTGGCTCCACAATGATTGGCTATGCCGGGTTGGGCGTACCGATTGATTATTTGTTGGCAGCCTCGTTAATGGCGATCCCAGGCGGAATTCTCTTTGCCCGTATTCTTAGCCCTGCAACCGAGGAGACACAGATTGTTTTTGATAATCTCTCCTTTAGCGAAACGCCGCCCAAAAGCATTATTGAAGCCGCAGCATCTGGGGCGATGACCGGGCTAAAAATTGCCGCAGGGGTCGGCACTGTTGTAATGGCATTTGTCGCCATGATTGCCTTGATCAACGGAGTTATGGGCGGTATCGGCAGTCTGTTTGGTTTTGGTGATGCGAGCTTGCAAGTGATTTTTGGCTATGCACTGGCTCCACTCGCATGGGTGATGGGTGTCGATTGGCATGATGCTACGCTAGCAGGCAGCCTGATAGGGCAAAAACTCGCGATTAACGAGTTTGTGGCGTATCTGAATTTTTCCCCCTATTTGCAAACGCCCGGCAGTTTAGATAGTAAAACCGTGGCGATTATTTCGTTCGCGCTGTGTGGCTTTGCCAACTTTGGTTCGATTGGCGTGGTCGTGGGTGCATTTTCTGCCATCGCGCCACAACGGACCTCTGAAATTGCTCAACTCGGTATGCGTGCGCTGGCAGCGGCTACCCTCTCTAATCTGATGAGTGCCACCATTGCGGGCTTGTTTATCGCAATTGCTTAAAAATAAAAAACCCGGCTTGCGCCGGGTTTTGCTTAGCTACATTCTCAATCAAACGGTTAACTGTAAGCGTGCAGCGTGCGTTGACACAGCGCTGAGCGGACGCAATCCTCTTTACCGAAGCGCACAACACCAATCATCTCATCCTCTTCGAAGCGCGCGAGCGCATCGGCCAGACCAGACTTGGCGTGCGACGGTAAGTCACACTGGGTGATATCGCCGTTAACAATCACGGTCACATTCTCACCCAAACGCGTCAGGAACATCTTCATCTGTGCCGCGGTGACGTTTTGTGCCTCATCAAGGATCACCACAGCATTTTCAAAGGTACGTCCACGCATGTAGGCGAAGGGCGCGATCTCTACCTTGGCAATTTCAGGCCGCAGGCAGTATTGCATAAAGGAAGCGCCGAGACGTTTAACCAGAACGTCGTAAACCGGTCGGAAATACGGGGCGAATTTCTCGGAGATGTCTCCTGGCAGGAAACCGAGATCTTCATCCGCCTGCAAAACCGGGCGCGTCACAATAATCCTTTCGATATCCTTATTGATCAGGGCCTCAGCCGCTTTGGCTGCGCTAATCCAGGTTTTTCCGCAACCGGCTTCACCGGTGGCGAAAATCAGCTGTTTCGTTTCTATGGCGTTGAGATAGTGTGCCTGAGCTTCATTTCTGGCTTCAATCGGACCGCGGTCACGCGCATCGCGTGCCATCCCAATCGAATCCAACCCACCCATTTGCACCAGCGAAGTGACCGATTCTTCTTCACGCTGACGGTGACTGCGAGAGTCGCTACGAATAACGCGTCTTGCTTCACGACGTGCTTTGATCACTGCTTTCTGTCTTCCCATAGTGGCACCTTACAGTTGGTTTCATTTATCGCGGCGGATCACCCGCGGCGATGACTTGAACGCTTTAGAGGTTTATTTGGCTTCCTTGTAAGCCGTTTTTGAGCCAGTGAGAATGGTGCGTCATCGCGCCGAAACGCAATAGCGCACCGGTAAAGAGAATGAGATTGAACGAGAACGAAGTTTTAATTCCAGAGAGGTTGCGTTGAGGGGAAGAAATCCCCCGCAGTGTACTGCGTGTGGTGAAGCTATTTAACTGTCCCAAAGAGAGACGGGTCATGCGCGAACTCCAGTGGCTTAGCCACACAACTGACAACGCTTATGAATAAAGTGCATCATATTTGCGGTGGTTTGCAACAGTAATTTTACTTCCACGTAAAGAAAAAAAGATAAGCGAAGCATTGCGCCAGCGAGCTTAAATTAAACTAACTTTATTTATCAATGAGATAGTTAATTTGCCGGTCAGTGAACTTTTTAGGAACATTCGTGATCGCCTGCGCCCAGCGGAAAGTTTAAGGAATGCTTAACAAAAAACGCCTGCCTAACGATACGCTAAGCAGGCACTGTACATTTATTAATCAGGCTTGCAGTAAAGGTTGGCCGAGATAATGGTTTTCATCCGCTACGCCTGGCAACGCAAAAAAGTATCCGCCACCAATCGGGCGAATATATTCTTCCAGCGCTTCGCCATTCAGACGTTGCTGCACAGTAAGAAAGCCTTTGGCTAAATCATGCTGATAGCAAACAAACAATAAACCCATATCCAACTGACCGGCGCCGGTAATACCGCTGGAATAGCTGTAACCGCGACGCAGCATCAAACTGCTGTCGGTTTCTGGCGTACGTGGATTGGCGAGCCGAATATGCGCATCCAGCGCAATCAAATCGCCATCCGGATCTTTACGGTAATCCGGCACATCATGTTCGTTTTGCATGCCGAGCGGCGCGCCCGATAACTTCTCACGACCAAAAATGGTTTGCTGTTCACCCAGCGGCGTACGATCCCACATCTCCACGTGGAAACGAATGATGCGCACCGCCTGATAACTGCCGCCGTGCGTCCACGCTGGTTCCTGTTGCTCATGCGTCACCCACAATAGTTGATCCATCAATGCGGCGTTATGGGTATCGGGATTGGCGGTGCCATCTTTGAAACCGAGCAGATTGATTGGCGTCTCTTTGCCGTTGCTGCGTGCTGCGTGATCGGCAATAAAGCCGTCGCGTCGCCAACGCACCGCCAGCAAATCTGGCGTGTGTTTGATAATGTCACGCAGCGCATGGATCACCGTATCTTGCGTGTTGGCGCAGATTTGCAGCAGCAGGTCGCCGTGGCACTGCTCCGCATCCAGCGAATCGTTGGGGAATCGCGTCATGGTTTGCAGCTGCGCCGGTTTATGCGCACTTAAGCCAAAGCGTTCATCAAACAACGCGGCGCCCACCGACAAAGTCATGGTGAGATTATCGGGTGAGATATCCGCACCGAGAATGCCCGAATCCATCGGCGGCAACTGCGGATTGGTTACCGCTGGAGCCGCGCCGCCTTTGGTCAGAAAGGCAAACCGCTGGGTGAGTAAACGGAACAGACGCTCAAGATCGGCCTTGTCACTGGCGAGCACATCAAAAGCAATCAGCATCATCGACGCCTGTTGCGGTGTGACGATACCGGCTTGATGTGGGCCGTAAAAAGGTTGCGCCTGCTGGCGCGAATTGGGTGCAACCGTGCCGGGAGAGAAGCTATCAGCAGCGGCAGCCGTGTGGAACGGGCAGCCACCGCCGAGGGCGGCCGCACCGCCCAACAAGCCTAATCCCTGCAATAAACGACGACGCGACGGTTGCGCCGCGTCATTTTTATCACTCATGATCAATCGAGACCTAAGGTTCCACGCAACAGGGAGAGATCTTCCGCCAGCGTGGTAATTGGGCCTTTCAGCGCATTACGGTCGGCGGTGGTGAGTTTTTCGTACGACTCAAAGCCGTCTTTGGTGCGATATTTACTGAGAATGCTGTCCACTTTCTTGAAGTTAGCATCCACTTTCGCCAGCAATTGCGGATTGCCTTTTTGCAGCAGCGGACGTAGCAGATCAACGATTTTCTGGGCGCCATCAATGTTGGCTTGGAAGTCAGAAAGATCGGTACGGCTGTAACGGTCTTCTTCGCCGGAGATTTTGCTCGATGCCACTTCTTCAATCAGGCCAGCTGCGCCGCCCACCACTTTCACCGGTGGGAACGCCAGTTCACTGATGCGGGTTTGCAGGTCCAGCACGTCCTGATTCAGCTTGGTGGCAAATTCTTCCGCACCTTTGGTGGTGTTATCGGCGAAGAGAATTTTTTCCAGACGGTGGAAGCCAGTGAATTTCGGATCTTCGTTTTTCTTCTCGAAGTCATCTTCACGCGCATCAATGCTGCTATCCAAATCGGAGAACAGTTCGGCAATCGGTTCGATGCGCTCGTAATGCACGCGCGTTGGTGCATATAGCGCTTTCGCCTTCTCAACATCCCCAGCTTTCACCGCATCGGTAAAGGCTTTGGTACCCGCCACCAGATCTTTGACTTCATTCATCACGTAGACTTTGTAATCGGCGATCGGGCCGACCAGTTCCAGCACATCGGGTTTACCGGTCGCGGCTTTCTTCGCATCACCGCTCACCACCAGCTTGCCTTTCGGATTGCTGAGCAAGCCGCAGGTCATGTCGTATTCGCCCGCTTCCAGGTTGGCGGTCAGTTTCTGGCTGAAGCCCGGCGCGATGTTCTCACGCTCTTCCACCACCATCACCCCTTTCAAAATCTCCCACTCCAGCGCTTTTTGGCTGTTGTTTTTGATGATGAATTGGGTTTTGCCGGCCTGCACATTTAGCGACATCGGCTCACACTGTTTGTCAGTCACGGTTACCGTGACTTGTGGGATGGCAGCAGCAGAAGCGGCACCAGAAAGCGCCAGCATTGAAACCAACAGCGCCTTACGGCGGAAGCGAATCGTCATAGTGATATCCCTGTTACATGGAAGAACAGGCGCGCAATCGCGCCTGATTAAATTTAGCGCGTGGTGCGTGCCGCGTTGATCTGCGGGCGAGCCGGGAAGAAGAACAGCAGCAGTGCGGGAATCAGGTAGATCAACCAAACCGTGACTTCGCTGACGCTTGGCGTTTCCTGATAACCCAAAATCCCTTCCAGCAGCGTGCCGAACACCGAATGCGTCGAGAGCGTATTGCTCATGTCGAACGCCACATCCTGGAAGTGATTCCACAATCCTGCTTCGTGGAAGGCGCGAATCGCGCCAGCAGCCAATCCGGCGGCAACGAACAAGATGAACAAGCTGGTCCAGCGGAAGAAGTTGGCCAGGTTGAGACGAATGCCGCCGTAGTAAAGCAGCATGCCGAGCACCACCGACGTGGCGAGGCCGAGCACGGCGCCGATGGGCGGTGCATAGCCGACGTCCTGCGTGAATGCGGCGAGCAGGAAGAACACCGACTCCAGCCCTTCACGCGCGACCGCCAGAAACACCATCAGTACCAATGGGAAGCCGCTGCCGCCCTGCTTTTGCAGCGCCTGATCCACCGATTTTTCCAGCGTGGCTTTGATATTGCGCGACACCTTGCGCATCCAGAACACCATCGAGGTCAGAATCACCACGGCGATCACCGCGACAATGCCTTCGAATAATTCCTGCTGCTTCTGCGGGAACTCGCCGGTGGTTTCATTGATGAAGATGCCCAATGCCAGGCAGAGTGCGGCAGCAATAAATACGCCTGCCCACATCGCTGGGAACCATTGGGTGCGCTGGGTGCGTTTGAGATAGCTAGCGATCAGGCTGACGATGAGTGCTGCTTCCAGACCTTCACGCAGCATGATGAGAAACGGTACGAACATCACCAACCTCTTGATTGTTAAGGAGGGTAAATCCTAGGTAAAAAAACGTAAACTGCGAACGATACTGATTATCATTACGGGGAGAAAAAATACAAGTCGCGGCAGGAAATTAATTTGGTTTTTGCGGAAACGGGTGCACATTTTGCTGTGCGCACCGCCCCAACATTGCGCAATAAATTGCGCCGCTACGGTTTGTGCGATTTGCTACCAACCGCACTCCACTGTAGCGGCGCGATTCATCGCGCATCCTTTGACTCTGGCTGGCAAAAAAAAAGCCCGCGATACAAAATCGCGGGCCATTGTTACGACAGGAAATTACTTCGTGTGATATTCGGCTTCTGCAGCCGCGAAGCGCTGTTGTGCTGCTTCAGATGGCGCGCGACCCAACAGGCTGAACACCACAATCGCGATGCTGGCAAAGGCGAAGCCAGGAATGATTTCATACAGCTCGGTGTAGCCGTAGGATTTCCACAGCAGCACGGTTGCTGCACCAATCACCATGCCCGCCAGCGCGCCGTTGCGCGTCATACGCTTCCAGCACACACCGAACAGCACCACTGGACCAAACGCCGCACCGAAACCAGCCCACGCATAGCTTACTAAGCCCAGCACGCGGTTTTCCGGGTTTGCCGCCAGCGCAATGGCGATCAGCGCAATCACTAACACCATGAAGCGCCCCACCCACACCAGCTCTTTCTGGCTAGCGTTTTTACGCAGCAAGCCTTTGTAGAGGTCTTCGGTCAAGGCGCTGGAACACACCAACAGCTGGCAGCTCAGAGTAGACATCACCGCTGCCAGAATTGCTGACAGCAGGATACCGGCAATCCACGGGTTGAACAGAATACGCGCCAGTTCGATAAACACACGTTCGCCGTTTTGGCTGACGTTGGCAGCGTGTTCCGGGTGGTTTTGGAAGTAAGCGATACCAAAGAAGCCCACCGCAACCGCACCCGCCAGGCACAGAATCATCCAGATCATACCGATACGACGCGCGGTACGAATGGTGTGATGCGAATCCGCGGCCATAAAGCGCGCCAGAATGTGTGGCTGACCGAAATAGCCCAGACCCCAACCGAGCAGCGAAATCACCGCCACAAAGTTCAGTCCTTTCAGCATGTCGAGGTTTTCGAGGCTTTTCGCTTCGATCACTGCCAGCGAATCATCGAGTCCGCCAACCGCCACAATCACGATAATCGGCGTCAGAATCAGCGCGAAGATCATCAGGCTGGCTTGCACGGTATCGGTCCAGCTCACCGCAAGGAATCCACCCACCAGCGTATAGAGAATGGTGGCGGCCGCTCCGGCCCACAGCGCCGTTTGGTAATCCATGCCGAAGGTGCTTTCAAACAGACGCGCACCGGCGACCACGCCAGAAGCACAGTAGATAGTGAAGAAGATCAGAATGACCACCGCCGAGATGACGCGTAACAGCTTGCTGTGATCCTCGAAACGGCTGGAGAAGAAGTCCGGCAGGGTTAAGGCGTTATCGTGATGCTCAGTTTGCACGCGCAAACGACCGGCAACGATTTTCCAGTTCAGCCATGCGCCGAGCGTCAGGCCGATGGCGATCCAACTTTCGGAAATGCCTGAGAGAAAAATCGCACCCGGCAAGCCCATTAACAACCAGCCACTCATGTCAGATGCGCCCGCAGATAATGCGGTAACCACGCTGCCTAAACTACGGCCACCAAGAATGTAATCATCAAAACTTTTGGTTGAACGGTAGGCAATAAAACCGATTAACACCATCCCAAGGATATAAACCACAAAGGTCACCAACATCGGTGTACTTATACTCATACTCTCTCCACTTATTATTTGATCCGTTAAGAGAAATCGCGGGCCGTCGGAACGTGACCGCCCTATTTACCGCATCCAGAGAAAGCGATTTCCCTTAAGGCGCGGTATCCTGCCGCAAAGGTGCGGCGCGCACAATGCATTTAACACAGCTGTCACATTGGTTTCACCTGACTTCGCGCTTTACGTGCCAATAGGTTGCACACGCTCACACTTTGGGTTGCACCTTAATGCAAGCAAGAATCGTCTCGTTGACGCCGGTTGCAACATTGGCGAGTTTCTTGCAGCAAGTTTCATGCCGCTTTTCGGCTATTAACATTCCAGGCGGTTAAAAACGTGCAACCCAAGTCACATTTAACACGGTTGCACAAAGTTGCAACATAGGTGATATTGCTGCCCACGCTGGAGTTGAATCACTTTTTTGAGGAGGAGGAAATCATGGGAACCACCACCATGGGGGTGAAGCTGGATGAAGCCACCCGCGATCGCATTAAACTGGCGGCACAGAAAATTGACCGCACATCCCATTGGCTGATTAAGCAGGCGATTTTTAACTATCTGGAGCAATTGGAAGCCGGTGAAGCGGTACCTGAATTCCCGCAACAGCTGATTGATGCGATCACTGATGAAGGCGTATCAGATGAGGCATTGCAGCCTTTCCTCGACTTCGCCGAACACATTTTACCGCAGTCGGTGAGCCGTTCAGCGATCACCGCCGCGTGGCGCCGTCCTGAGACTGACGCCGTGCCGATGCTGCTGGAGCAAGCGCGTTTACCGGCTCCGCTGGCAGAAAAAACCCATCAGTTGGCTTACAGCCTCGCCGACAAGTTGCGTCACCAAAAAGGGGCAACCGGCCGCGCCGGTATGGTGCAAAGTCTGCTGCAAGAGTTCTCACTCTCTTCGCAGGAAGGTGTTGCGCTGATGTGTCTGGCCGAAGCGCTGCTGCGTATTCCGGATAAACCCACGCGCGATGCGCTGATCCGCGACAAAATCAGCAACGGCAACTGGCAATCGCATCTGGGCCGCAGCCCGTCGATGTTCGTTAATGCCGCCACCTGGGGCTTGCTGTTCACCGGTCGTTTGGTTTCCACCCATAACGAAGCCAACCTGTCGCGTTCGCTGAATCGCATCATCGGCAAGAGCGGCGAACCGCTAATCCGCAAAGGTGTGGATATGGCGATGCGTTTGATGGGCGAACAGTTTGTAACCGGCGAGACCATCGCCGAAGCGCTGGCGAATGCGCGCAAGCTGGAAGAGAAAGGCTTCCGCTACTCCTACGATATGCTCGGCGAAGCAGCACTGACCGCCAGCGATGCTAAAGCTTATCTGGTGTCGTATCAGCAGGCGATTCATGCTATCGGTAAAGCCTCGAACGGTCGCGGCATTTATGAAGGTCCGGGCATTTCGATTAAGCTGTCGGCGCTGCATCCGCGTTACAGCCGCGCGCAGTACGAACGCGTGATGGACGAACTCTATCCGATCCTCAAATCCTTGACGCTGCTGGCGCGTTCCTATGACATCGGCATCAACATCGATGCGGAAGAAGCTGACCGCCTTGAGTTGTCGCTCGATCTGCTGGAAAAACTGTGCTTCGAACCGGAGCTAGAAGGCTGGAACGGCATTGGTTTCGTGATTCAGGCTTATCAAAAACGCTGCCCGTTTGTGATTGATTCGCTGATCGATTTGGCGCAACGCAGCCGCCGCCGTCTGATGATTCGTCTGGTAAAAGGCGCGTATTGGGATAGCGAAATCAAACGTGCACAGATTGATGGTCTCGAAGGCTATCCAGTGTATACCCGCAAGGTCTACACCGATATTTCCTATCTGGCCTGCGCGCGCAAATTGCTGGCGGTGCCGAACCTGATCTATCCGCAGTTCGCCACCCACAATGCCCACACGCTGGCGGCGATCTATCAGCTGGCGGGCAACAACTATTATCCTGGCCAGTATGAATTCCAGTGCCTGCACGGCATGGGTGAACCGCTGTACGAACAAGTGGTAGGTAAAGTGGCGGATGGCAAACTCAATCGTCCATGCCGTATTTATGCGCCGGTCGGCACCCACGAAACCTTGCTGGCTTATCTGGTACGTCGCCTGCTGGAAAACGGCGCGAATACCTCATTCGTTAACCGCATCGCCGATAACAGTTTGCCACTGGATGAGTTGGTGGCCGATCCGGTGGCTGCCGTGGAAAAAATGGGCGCAGCGGAAGGCGCGGTAGGTTTGCCGCATCCAAAAATTCCGTTGCCGCGCGATCTGTATGGTGCCAAGCGCGCTAACTCGGCCGGATTAGATATGGCCAACGAACATCGCCTGGCATCGCTCTCCAGCGCCTTGCTGAACAGCGCCACGCAGCCGTGGAGCGCGCAACCGTTGGTGGAAGGTGAATTGGGCGCAGGCGTCAGCCGTCCCGTGCTCAATCCTGCGGCACCGGCTGACGTGGTCGGCAGCGTGCGTGAAGCCACGGAAGCAGAAGTCTCAGACGCGCTGGATGCGGCAGTCAATGCTGGACCAATCTGGTTCGCCACGCCGCCGCAAGAACGCGCCGCGATTCTGGAACGCGCTGCCGAGGCAATGGAAGGCCAGATGCAGCAGCTGATCGGCCTGCTGGTGCGTGAAGCGGGTAAAACCTACAACAACGCCATCGCCGAAGTGCGCGAAGCGGTAGATTTCCTCTATTACTACGCTGGCATGGTGCGCGACGATTTCGATAACGAAACTCATCGCCCGCTTGGCCCCGTGGTGTGCATCAGCCCGTGGAACTTCCCGCTGGCGATCTTTAGCGGACAAATTGCCGCCGCATTAGCAGCCGGTAACAGCGTATTAGCCAAACCTGCGGAACAAACTCCGCTGATCGCCGCACAGGCGGTACAGATCATGTTGGATGCAGGCGTACCGCCGGGCGTGCTGCAATTGCTGCCGGGACAAGGTGAAACCGTCGGCGCGCAGTTGACCGGCGATGAGCGCGTACGTGGCGTGATGTTCACCGGTTCAACCGCCGTCGCTACCTTGCTGCAACGCAATCTGGCCGGTCGTCTTGATCCGCAAGGCCGCCCGACGCCGCTGATTGCGGAAACCGGCGGTATGAACGCGATGATCGTCGATTCCTCCGCGCTGACCGAGCAAGTGGTGGTGGATATCGTGGCGTCAGCGTTTGATAGCGCCGGTCAACGCTGTTCCGCGCTGCGTTTGCTGTGTGTGCAGGATGATGTTGCCGACCACACACTGAAAATGCTGCGTGGCGCGATGGCGGAATGCCGCATGGGTAATCCAGAACGTCTCTCGACCGACATTGGTCCGGTGATTGATGCCGAAGCCAAAGCCAACATCGAGCGTCATATTCAGGCGCTGCGCAATAAAGGCTTCAACGTTTATCAGGCGGCGCAAGAGAACCCACAAGATAGCAAAGAGTGGAACAGCGGCACCTTTATCAAGCCGACACTGATTGAGCTGGATCAGGTCAGCGATCTGGATAAAGAAGTGTTTGGCCCGGTGCTGCACGTGGTGCGTTTCTCGCGTAACCAGTTGCCGCAGTTGATCGAGCAGATTAACGCGTCGGGTTACGGCCTGACGCTCGGCGTGCACACGCGTATTGATGAAACCATCGCGCAGGTCACGGCGACAGCGAAAGTCGGCAACCTGTACGTTAACCGCAACATGGTCGGTGCGGTGGTTGGCGTGCAACCGTTCGGTGGCGAAGGCTTGTCGGGAACCGGTCCGAAAGCCGGTGGTCCGCTGTATCTGTATCGCCTGTTGGCGAACCGTCCAGATGGCGCGCTGCGCATTACCTTTGATCGCCAGGATGCTGAACGCCCAGTTGATAGCACGGTGCGAGCAGAATTGATGCGTGCGCATCAGGCATTGCAGCAATGGGCGCAGGATAAACCTGAGCTGCTGACGCTGTGCCAACGTTATGACGAACTGGCGCAAGCCGGTACGGTACGTCTGCTGCCGGGTCCAACTGGTGAACGTAACACCTTCACGCTGCTGCCACGCGAGCATGTGCTGTGCATCGCCGATAATCAGCAAGACGTACTGACACAGCTGGCGGCAGTCACCAGTGTCGGTAGCCAGGCGATTTGGCAAGATGATGAACTACATCGTACGCTGCGTGCGGCGCTACCGGCTGAGGTGCAAGCGCACATCAAGCTGGTAAAAGATGCGCTGGCGGCCGAATTTGATGCGGTGATTTATCACGGGGATGCCGATCAACTGCGCAGCCTGTGCGAACAGGTGGCGGCCCGCGATGGCGCGATTGTTTCGGTGCAAGGCTTTGCGCGCGGCGAAACCAATCTGCTGCTGGAGCGTTTGTTGATTGAGCGCTCATTGAGCGTCAATACCGCCGCAGCGGGCGGTAATGCCAGTTTGATGACCATTGGGTAAAGCAATAGCGGCCCAAACGGGCCGCTTTTTTTACGCCGCCGATTTACTCCGCTTAATTCCAATCAACGTTGGGAACACAAACAACGATTGCCCCAATCCTCGGTTGGTCACCGACCACACCGCCACCGAACACAGCGAACAAATCCCGACAATCGCCAACGGATAGAAACAAGCCCACAGCATCGAGAACCACGCGTGTTCGAACAAATGATGACGCTGCGCGAACAGAATCGCCGACATGCCGAAGAACTCAATAAAGATGCGGTGAATGACGTAGATTTGCAGCGTGTTACGCCCTACCCAGTTCAAATAGCTCATCTTGAAGTGCTCGTTCAGCCAGCGACACGCCGCCACGCTGAACAGCACCGCCAGAATGCACAAGAACAGGCTTTTATCGAGGCCGAAGATCACGTGCAGTCCGGAGATCGCCGCCAGGATTGCCCACGGCACAATGTTATCGCGACGCAACTCGCTCATGCGTAGCATCATCGGGCTCCAGAATGCGCCCAGCAGGAAGAACAGGAAATACTGTGCCACGCTTTGCGGTCCCCAATACGGGATGATTTTCTCCACTGCCAGATAGTTCAGCACAATCGCCACCACCAGCAACGCCACTTTCTGTTTCTTAAAGACTTTCGCACACAGGAAATAGAGCGCTAAACCGTACAGATACCAAGAGGTGCTCATCGCCATGAAGGTCAGCTTGAGGAACTCAATCAGCGAACCGGCATACGCCGCATTAAGGTTCTGCGAAATACGCTGCCCGGTGATTTCAGTGGAGATGCCAACAATCGACCACCACTGAATAAAGCCCCACAAAATATACAGATAGAACAGATTGGTGATACGGCTGGTAAACACCTGCTTCCACGGACGATTCAAAATTCCGTTCGTTGCCAGTAAGCCTGAAACAAAGAAAAATGCTGGCATACGCAGCGGCGATAATACGGTATTAAATTGCACCCATATTTCCGCCGGGATCCAACCGGCGGTGAGCAATTTAACCGTGCCTTCAAAACCGGGTAATACGGTGTGATACAACACCACCAGCAATATGCAGGCGCCCTTAAGGGTGTTGACCCATGCAATATCTTCTTTCCTGGCGTTATTCATATGATTAACTCCCACTGCTGTGTAGGTCATTAAGGAGAAGGGTGAGGAAATAAGCGTTGACGCATTTGTAATAGTTAAACAATTATTCAACAAGCCTGGCGGGCATGATGTAGCGAAAGTCCTAAATGTTTTTTTCTGGCCCTGATATAACAATACTTTACAGATCCAGACAATAATAGACTACTGAGCAGGCTAAGGAAATTTGCCTTAATTAGAGTCACTAAAAGCGACTTAACTAAATTAAGTGTGAAAGTCATCACGGTGGGAAATTAAGAAAAATCGCCCTATTCTTATACCAATAAATATTCAAAAAATATCAATGCCAATATTAAATGTGGCAAATGGATAAGCGGGGGAATTATGGATGTGTTAATGGGGAAATATTACCGTTATACATGTTATAGGATCGCCATTTATGGTGACCTGGCAAAAAATATATTTTGGGCCAGCGCACTGGCCCAACGAAATTATTGCAAAGGAGCCGGTTTGGTTTCGGCTGAAGATTTACGCAGCAGGCGCGGATAGAGGAACAGCATCCTGCCTGGTCCGCGATTCAGCATGGTCCACACCAGCAGTGAAATGCTGGTACAGAGCGCGACGCCGGTTACTGGCATCAGCAGCGCCCACGCCCAACTGAAGGCCGCATGACCAAACCAACCGTAATGCAGCGCCAGCGCGATGGCGCTCAATCCCAGCAGCTCAATAAAGATGCGGTGCAGCACGTAGATTTGCAGCGTGTTGCGGCCAATCCAGTTAAGCCACGCCATGTTGAAACGTTCGTTAAGAAAACGACACAGCACGATACCAAACACGATGGTCAGCAAGCTGTAAAACGGATTTTTATAGATGCCGCCAACGTGATGCAGGATGCCAATCAGGGCAATCGCGCCGAGCAGCAACCAATGCTGGCGCTTCAATTCACTTACCTCAATCAGCGCCTGGCTGAAGAACACGCCAATCAGGAAGTAGAGATAATTCTGCGCCACGCTCGCCGGGCCCCAACCGGGAATCAGGCTGAACTGCGCTGCGTAGGTGGCAACGATACCCAGCGCCATCAACGCCAGCTTTTGGCGATGGAACAGTTTCGTGAACAGGAAGAAACCGGCTAATGCGTACAGATACCAAAGGCTGGTCATTGAAGTCATCAGCAGCTTGATGAACTCAAACGGCGTATCGGCATAGGCGGCATTTTTGGTGCTGGAGAGCCGCTCCCCGAGATGCGTCGAGATGTAGTGAATGCTGATCCACTGAATCACGCCCCACAGCAAATAGAGATAGACGATGTTGCTGAACTTCTTGGTGAACACCTCTTGCCAGCTTTTTTTGGTGATCGAACTGGCGGCGAGCAAACCGGATACAAAGAAGAAAGCGGGCATACGCAGCGGCGAAAGATAGGTATTGAACGCCACCCACCAGTGGGCAGGCAGTAAACCGGCGGTGAGATGATGCAGCGAAGGGGCGAATGTGGTGATGATGGAGTGGTGCAATACCACCATCAAAATGCAGCCCCCTTTTAGCGTGTTGATCCAGAGGACCTCTTTCCTGGCAGTCGTCATTGCTTTGTCCTAATTGCGCCATGAATTTGTAAAGAATTATTTATATTTACAAAGATGTCTCAATCGGGACTTTCCTAATAAGGAAAATCATCACTGCATGTAGGATTTTACTGATTAATTGGTCAGTAATTTCATTGAGTTATACTGAATGTCAGAAATGAATTTAGGATAAAACTGAGAGGGTTAGCACCATTGAAAATTAAAAAAGCGTCGCCAATGGCTGACGACGCTGGTATTTATTGATTAAGAAACTTATCGAGAAATTGCCGGGTACGTGCCTGCTGCGGATTGCTGAACAACTCTTTCGCCGCGCCCTGCTCCACGATGCGTCCCTGATCCATAAAAATGGCGCGATCCGCGACGTCGCGCGCAAAGCTCATTTCATGGGTGACAATCACCATGGTGCGTTTCTCTTCAGCCAGTGCGCGAATGGTATTCAGCACTTCGCCGACCAGTTCGGGGTCGAGCGCCGAAGTGGGTTCATCAAACAGAATAACTTCCGGACGCATCGCCAATGCACGGGCAATTGCCACACGCTGCTGCTGGCCGCCAGAAAGACGGCGCGGGAAACTCTGTTCCTTGCCGTGCAAGCCGACTTTCTCCAGCAAGCTGCGCGCACGCGCAATCGCTTCATCCTTTGGCTCGCCTTTGACGATCACCGGCCCTTCAATGATGTTCTCCAGCACCGAACGATGTGGGAACAAGTTGAAGTTCTGGAACACAAAGCCCACTTGCTGGCGTAACTCGCGCACCAGCTGTTTCTGCTTGTTGAGCCCCAACGCCGCATCAATGGCGATATCACCGACTTTAATGTGCCCGCTTTCCGGCACTTCCAGCAGATTGATACAGCGCAGCAAGGTGGTTTTGCCCGAGCCGCTTGGCCCAATTATCGCCACCACTTCGCCGGGCGCCACGTCGAGATCGATGCCGTGCAGCACCGTCTGGCCGTGAAACTGTTTCACCAGCTGACGGACTTCAATTGCACTCATTTGCCCTCCCGATCCTGACGATTCACATGCGCTTCCAGCCGATTTTGCAGCGCCGACAGCACTGTCGCCATCACCCAGTAAATCAGCGAAGCCGCCAGATACATGGTGAACACTTCCAGCGTACGTGAGGTGATCAGCTGCGCCTGACGGAACAGCTCTGGCACCTGAATGGTGGCTGCCAGCGAAGTATCTTTCACCAGGCTGATAAAGCTGTTACCCAGCGGTGGCAAGGCGGTACGCGCCGCCTGTGGCAGAATAACGCGGCGCAGCGTTTGCCACGGCGTCATGCCGATACTGGCTGCCGCTTCCCACTGACCACGTTCAATCGCGGCAATTGCGCCACGCAGTGATTCAGAGGCGTAGGCGGCGGTATTCAGCGACAAACCGATCATCGCGGAAGGAATCGGGTCCAGCTCGATACCAAACTGCGGCAGACCGTAATAGATCATAAACAGTTGGGCGATCAGCGGCGTGCCACGGAAAATCGACACATAAATGCGCGCCAGCCAATTAATTGGCCAGAAATGCGACAGGCGCATCAACGCCAGCACGAAGCCGAGTACCAGGCCGAAGAACATCCCGCCGATACTCAGCTGTAGCGTGAACAGCGCGCCTTTGAGTAAGAATGGTGCTGAATCCAGCACCAGTTGTAAGCTTTCCTGCATTATTTAGTGACGTCCGCGCCGAACCATTTCTCAGAAAGTTTGCTCAGTGAACCGTCTTTCTGCATATCGGCAATCGCCGCATCAATGGCTTTCACCAAATCATCATTGCCTTTACGCACCGCAACACCTGATTCCAGACGCGAGAACGCTGGGCCAGCCACTGCCATGGTGTCGCCGGTTTTCTTCACCAGATCCAATGCTGCCAGGCGGTCCACCAGAATGGCATCTAAACGGCCTGAACGCAGATCCTGATATTTGGTTGGGTCATCATCGTAGGTACGCACATCGGCTTTCGGCACATTATCTTTCAGCCACTGTTCGTAGTTGGAACCCAAACCGACACCGACTTTCTTGCCGGACAGATCTTCTGGCTTAGTGATGCTGCCAGCGTTTTTCTTCATGGTCAGCGCCTGCACACCAGAGATGGTGTACGGCGTAGAGAAGTCATACTTCTTCTGGCGCTCTGGTGAAATGGTTACCTGATTGATCACCACATCGATGCGCTTAGAATCCAGCGAGGCCAGCATGCCATCCCATTTGGTTGGACGCAGATCGGCTTTCACGCCCAGATGCTGCGCTAGCTCCTGCGCGAACTCGACTTCGAAACCGGTCAGCTTGCCTTTTTCGTCCTGGAAGCTGAACGGCGGATAGGTGCCTTCCAGACCGACGCGCAGCTCGCCTTTGCTCTTCACTTGCGCCAGCAGATCTTCTGCCGCGAAGCTTTTAACGTTGACGCCCGCGACCAGCGCGACCGCCATCATGCCCATCACCATTTGGCGACGAATAGGAGAGAAATTCATGTTTACCCCATTTTTTGTGATGTGTTGTTGTGTGTTGTAGGGCCGCCATTCATGGTGACCTCTTGTTAATAACCGCCGGATTATAAACCGTTTTTACCTGCTGTCTCAGACCGAAGGGTGATAAGCAAATAACGCCGGTGAACCGCCGGTATGCACAAACAGCAGCGGCCCTTCACGGCGGAAGCGGTTTTGCGCGATGCCATCAATCAATCCGGCCATCGCTTTGCCGGTATACACCGGATCGAGCATGATGCCTTCAAGGCGCGCCAGCAGTTTCACCGCTGCCATGCCTTCATCATTGGGTTCGCCGTAACGCGGCGCGAAATAGTCATCCCACAAGGTGATCGGTGCTTTAGCCTGCACTTCCAGCTGCTCAGCTAACGCGCTGCGAATGCGTTCCACCACCGGCAATTGTGCTGCGACTTTACGCGAAACCGTCACGCCAACCAGTTCGGTGTTGGGCAGCAACTGCTCCAGACCAATCGCCAGTCCAGCATGCGTACCGGCGCTACCGGAGGCGACTACTACGCCAGCGAAATCCACCACGCCTTCACTTTGGTGAGCGATTTCCTGCGCACATTCTACGTAACCGAGCGCGCCCAGCGCGTTCGAACCGCCGACCGGCACAATGTACGGACGGAAACCCTGCGCTTCAAGATGTTCGGCCTGTTGAGCCAGTTGCGCGTTGGGATCGTTAAGCGCCTCGACCATGACGATTTCAACGTCCATCAAGTCGAGCAGTAAGCGGTTGCCGTTGGTGAGGTAATTTTCTGAAGTGGTGCCAATCGGATTTTCCAGCAGCGCCACGCATTTTAAGCCGAGACGCGCGGCGACGGCAGCGGTTTGGCGCACATGGTTGGATTGAATCGCACCGGCAGTCAGCAAGACATCCGCGCCTTCGCGCAGCGCATCAGCCGCCAGAAATTCGAGTTTACGCAGTTTATTGCCGCCAAGTGCCACCGGCGTGAAGTCATCGCGCTTAATAAAGATGTCGCGACCGAGATAATCAGACAGCCGCGGTAAATGTTCCAGCGGCGTAGGCGCACCGAGCAATTCCAGACGCGGGAATTGGTGCAGAAGATGTAGGGACAATGCAGCCTCCAGGCAATATGCAATTATCCATACAGTGTTGCAGAAGTTGAGAAAAGTCGCACCCAGAAATCCATGTGCGCGGCCCTTGTTGTTGCCATGCTCGACAACAACAAGGGCGGAATCCCAATCAGCTTTGCTGCCAGCCTAAAAACTGGTCATATTTGCGCAGTGCGATGCGGTAATTGTTGTTGCCCGCATCAGGCAAATCATTCTCCAGACATTCATGCCAGCTATTGCCCCGCAAACGATCTGCCGGGAAGTTTTTCGCCTTCAGCATGTCATCCAGTCGACGCAAGCGCACCACATACTCACGAATGGTGCTATGACTCATTTCGGTCTGCTCAAACAGATACTGTTTAAACGCCATAATGTCGAAGTAATTCGGATGGGTATTGCAAAAAATATCGCTACAGAACCGACACAACGCGGTCAATTCTGGCTGGAGCTTCATCCACACTTGATCGTCAATCATTTGGTCCATGCGTGCGATGGCCTCTTTATTGATGATCTGTCCGCGGAATACTAACGCCATACGGTCTAAAACTTTGCCGCAGTGTGAACAGTTGCTTTGGCTGTGTTTATAGTCTTTAAGATAGCGACTTAAAGGTCTGGCTTTAACTTTGGCTCCCATTGCTGAGTCCCCGGTTTTATTGTTTTTTTCGATCGCCAGGAACTGAGTCTGTCAGCGCGCCCCCGATAATCGGGCACGCAGGCGTTTAATCGCCTGACTGTGCAGTTGACTGACGCGGGATTCACCCACTTCCAGCACCGCGCCAATCTCCTTCAGGTTCAGTTCTTCCTGGTAGTACAGTGTGAGCACGAGTTTTTCACGTTCAGGCAACGCCTCAATCGCTTCAATCACGCGGTCACGTAGGTTTCCTTCCATTAACTGATGAAGCGGGTTGGCCTCTTCATGCCCTTCCGTCACCAGCTCCGCACTGTCGCCGTGCTCTTCCCGATACTCGTCGTAGGAGAAAAGTTGGCTGTTATTGGTATCGAGCAAAATCTGCCGATACTCTTCCAGCGAAACATTCAGCTGTTCAGCCACTTCCTGCTCGGTAGCCGAGCGCCCCAACGCTTGTTCTACCTGATGCATAGCACCTGCTACCTCGCGCGCATTTCTGCGCACGCTGCGTGGCGCCCAGTCGCGACTGCGCAGCTCATCCAGCATTGCTCCCCGGATACGCTGCACGGCGTAGGTGGTAAAGGCGGTGCCCTGTAGCGCATCGTAGCGCTCCACGGCATTTAATAAGCCAATGCCACCGGCCTGCAGCAGATCGTCAAGCTCAACGCTGGCCGGCAAACGTACCTGCAAGCGCAACGCTTCGTGTCGCACCAGAGGAACGTAGCGCTGCCAGAGCGAATGTTTATCCATCACGCCATCGGCGGTATAGAGATCGTTCACGTTGACTACCCTGCGTTAATAAAGTTATCGGCATGATTATCCAATTCTGTAGGGGTTTTGATTGGCGGAATAGGCGGGCAAAAGCGAGGTTATTTCAAATTTGTTATGGTTGGCGGTGGAATGCACCGCCAACCTTGGGTTCAACCGCGCAGGTCACGCAGTCGCTGCCGCGTACCAGGCGGCACGGCATCCCACAATGCGCAAACTTTGCCCTCAAGTGCCTGATAAAAAGGCGTAATGAATGCTTCAGTTTCCAGCGCGGGATTAAACAGCACCTCGCCGGTTTCGCCGTTGATGCTTATCATTTTGTTGATAAACAGCCGTTGCAGGTCACTGCGCAGGAACAATCCGTTATCCGCACTGTTATCCGCCAGAAAGCCTTCTTCATTTTCCTGGGTGTCGATATAGCAGGCTTCCACCCACGGCCAGCTGTGGCGCTCGGTAAGGCGCGTGCCGGTGATGATGCAGGCACCGTAACGCGCTTTCACCGCCGTGGTGAACTCAGCCTGGCTGGCGCGCTGTAATACTTTAGCTTTCACTCGCCGCCCCACTTCCGTGCCGGGCATCACACCGCTCGGCACCTTGTGTTGCGGCGTGCTGAGCACCACCAGAAACTGGATTTTGCGCGACAGCGGGAAACATGGATGCGCGTTGGCATCAAACAGTTGCCAATACTCCTCCTCTTCCGTTTGGCGCATCAACACCAGTTTGAAGCCGCGGCTGTTCAGCAGGTTTTGTGCCGTCGCCGAGTTAGGATCGAGCATGGCGAACACCTGGGTTTCCCCCACCACTTTCCAGCGCCCTTCTTTACGTGCCTCATCGTCGCGACGGAAATAAAGAAACGCCTGCTGGTTCTTTAAATAGTGTTCAAAACGGCGCAGGTAGTTTTTGCGCTCGTTATCGTCCGAGACAAACAGCAGATCCTCGATCGGACTGTTGATCTCCTCCTGCGCAAACAGCGCGCGAATCACTAAATTGCGAAAACTGGTCGACGGGCTCAGCAACCCGCGCGCGGTGAGTTCCTTTTCATCAGGATGCTGCTGCGTGTAGCGCAGGGCAATCTCTTCGAAGGTCAGTAGCTCACCCGGTAACAAGTCATAATTGAAGCGCATAGACACCCCAGAAACGGAAAAAATGTGGCTAAAAAATTGAAATGATTCTGTTGGGAGTTATCGGCAAATCTGGCGGGGACTGTAACAAGGCGGTTACTTTTCTCTGGAAGTAAGGTGTTGGCGGAAATTGGCTTTTTATTTGCGGGGATATTTGAGTTTGTGCAGCGGGAAACGCGGTGTGTAGCGGTCACCATAAATGGCGACCCTACGAAAAGCAGTATGCGGCCAGCGGTGTTGTAGGGTCGCCATTTATGGTGACCGATTTAATTTCCCGCTGGCGGGTAAGGCAATTATTTTAACAAATAGATCAACGACAAATCATCATTTACTTTAGATTTTTCGATCTCAGCGAGGAAGGCTTTATCGGAATGCTGATCGTGTTTAGTCACCGCGTGATAGCTGTAAATAATATTGACGATATCTTCTTCTTCGATATTTTCGACCAAATCAGCACAAGCCGAAAGCAACGCTTTGAGCAAGAACCATTCTGAAACCAGCAGATAAAGATTTGCCATATTGCTAATCTCTTTCTTCGCTGGGAACTCATCGTTATACATGCGGTACTGGATATAGTTGCTCAGAATATGTGGACGTTCCGCTAACCAAGGCAGCATACGGTTTTGCCATGCAGCGTCTAAACGTTGCATCGAAGCAGCAACGTCCTCGATCTCAGCACCATTGCTTTGGATAAAAATCAATTTGTTAGCGTAGTGATGCAGCGTTGACCAGCCGCGTACGCCTTGTTTTCCTGCCAGATATACTTGTACGCGCAGCAATAACGCCCACTGCAATTGATAATCAGGCTTTAATTCATTGATGTTATTTTTAATTTGTCCATTTTGAATCGAAGCAATGATATCGCTGTAATACGCTTCCAGCTGCTCATAGTTATTTTCTGCCTCTTTATTTTTTTCAATATAGAGGAACAGCAAGGCAATGCCATAAAAGCCCTCTTCTGCATTAACGCCACTGCTCAGCATTATATTGCTGCACATGATGTTAATTAGGCGTGATTCTTGATCGATATCCGGTAAGTCTAGTGATTGCGCATGCAACACTGATTTTTGATCCAGCAACATCGAATTCTTATTTAGTAAGAGTTGCTTTGCTGCCTCAGGACATGACAATGTCAGGTTTTGGCGAATTTCATACTTTGACTGGCGCATCACCCGCGGATAGTTAGCACATGTATGACTTAGTGCACCAGCACCCAACACTTTATGTATTTTACACAGACGTTCTTCGTCCAAAAAAGCACAATGACCACTATCTGAAAATTTCATTTTCCCCCAGTTATTGAAACTGGTTTTAGTGGTCACGATATTTTCGGTTGCAATATTTCGTATTTCAATTTCACTTGTTTTCAAATAACGCTTTATGGTTGGTTTATCCAGTGTGATGTCCCAACCTTTACAGCAGTGGTCACGGCAAGCGCTACCAGTACACTGGAAGTTTTTAAAAAACACCGGTTCAATAATTGATATGTTTTTCATCTAGTTACCCGCTTGAAATGTCGCAATGCGATGATTTAAACAGGTTAACAGTTAATCTCCCGTGCAATCCTGATAATAGACCTAAATTCACTCTGCTTTCCTGGGCATAAAAAAAACCCCGCCGAAGCGGGGTTTGATAAGCAAGGAGTTTAAGGCGATTAGCCCTGCAGCAGAGACAGAACCTGCTGTGGAACCTGGTTAGCTTTAGCCAACACTGAGTTACCCGCCTGCTGGATGATCTGTGCTTTAGACATGTTTGAAACTTCAGTTGCGTAGTCAGCATCCTGAATACGAGACTGTGCTTCTGACAGGTTAGTGGTGGTGTTGTTAAGGTTAGTTACCGCTGAATCCAGACGGTTCTGAATCGCACCCAGGCTTGAACGGAACTTATCGATGCTGCTGATAGCTGAGTCCAGAGCGGCCAGTGGATCAGATGTTGCTGAACCAGCAGCAGTGCCTTCAGTGGTGATTTTGCCGTCAGCAGTAACGTATGCTGTTGAACCAACAGTTTTAGCGAACGGGTTAGCATTAGTGTTATCAGTACCGCCAGTACCATCACCCAGCAGATTAGCGTTAACTGTAACTGCGCCGGTATCTTGGTCAACTTTATACTGAGTAGTGAACTGCTTCACATCAGTAAAATCACCAGTTCCGTTCTGATAGGTGTCGCTTGATTTACCAACACCAGTACCAGTACCAGCGAAGTTTACGGTGCCAGTCATAACACCTGACTGATAACTGATTGCTGCACTCTTAACGTTTGCTCCAGCTGCTGCTGTGTCTGCTGCAGCTACCTTCGCTTGGACTTCATCTTTAGAGATGGTTGCGGTGTAAGTCATGCTACCACCAGCACCAGCTGCGAAGTTGTAGTCAGTACCACCAAGGCTTACTGTTGAAGAGTAACCAGCTGCATCAGCAGATGCTTTCATCACAGTGGACAGATCAGTTTGAGTACCACCACCTGCATTGTTGGTTGTCAGGTTACCTGAAGCATCAAGGTAAGCAGCCTGACCGCCAATGGTCAGTTTGCCGTTGGAGTCAACTTCAAAGCTCACGTTGTCGTCTGTACCGCCTTTAGCAGTGTAAGTACCTGTAACGGTGCCTGAAGATGGAACCAGTTTATCCGCAAACGCTTTTACGTTCGCATTGGTCACAGTTGCAGCGTAAGAGAAGTTACCTTTCGCTGAATCGTAAGTGTAAGTTGCGTTTGCCGAGCCGTCAGCGGTGACTACAGCAACAGTGTCGCCAGTTTTCAGTTTAGCGAAGGCGTCTGCAGCAGTTACTGCTGCGTTGTCAGTAGTCAGGTTGTACAGGCCAGAACCGGTAGCAGTTTCGGTTGCGCCAGCAGCAGTCAGGTTAGAAACGGTAGCCGCTTTGTTAGCAACAGTGCCGGTGCCGTTTACGTTGAAGCCGTTCAGACCCAGAGTAGAAGAGTCAATCTTCTTCAGGTCGATAGAGATGGTCTGGCCATCGTTCGCGCCAACCTGAATTTTCAGGGAGCCGTCTTTAGACAGTACGTTCACGCCGTTGAACTGAGT
>NZ_JBCNNP010000053.1:0-26648 GCF_039594315.1 Pantoea sp. | reverse complement strand
CAGCGGGGCCATTTTCACTACATCTTCTTCGCCGCTGAACAGCGAGCAACCGCTGAGCAGAGTGACTGAAATCAGCCCTGGCAGCAGGTATTTACGTAATTCCATGTGCGCTCTCTTGACTGGCTTAGCTTAAGTTATTCATCTTCATCTGCAGCATTTGCTTCAGCGCAGGAGAAGCCTGCGATTCAGCACCTTTGCTCCAGGCATCGCGTGCGCCCTGCTTGTCGCCTTTGCTCAGCAGTGCTTCACCACGAATATCCGCCACAATGGCTGTCCAGCCATCCCCCTTAACATTGTTAAGCGTAGAAAGTGCGGCATCGGCCTGACTTTGCTGCAATTGAATGCGTGCCAGACGCAGGTTAATCACCGCCTGCAAGTTGGCATCTTTGGTATCTTTCAATCCACTCTGTAACAGAGCAATGGCTTTATCTAACTGATTGGCTTCAACGTACTGCTTAGCCAGATCCAACGAGGCCAGTGCACCGTAAGTGTTGCTGTTTTCGCTGGCGAATTTAGCCACGGCTTCCAGCGTTTGCGGCTGATTGGCCTGCATAGCGCTGGTCAGCTTCTGATATTCAGCTGATGCCGCTTTATCTGTTCCTTCCTGATGGCTGGACCAGAAACGCCAGCCACCCAGCGCAGCGATACCGATGATTACGCCAACGGCCAGAAATTTGCCATTGTTGGCAAAGAACTGACGCAGCGCGTCAACTTGTTCGTTTTCGTTGCTGTAAACTTCCACGCAATCCCTCTCTTTAATATGGCTGTTGCAGTGCTGCGCTTACTGCAGCAGCGTGCGCAACGTCGCAGCGGCGTCGCTCTGAGCCAGCGTTTGTTGATCGCCGGTACGCAAGTCTTTCACCACAACCTGGCCCGCTTTCATTTCATCTTCGCCCAGCACCAGCGCAATGCGTGCGCCCCACTTGTCTGCACGGGTAAACTGCTTCTTGAAGTTGCCGCCACCGAAGTTGGTCATCAGCTTCAATGCTGGATCAGCATCACGCAGTTTTTCCGCCAGTTGCATCGCGGCGGACTGAACGCCCTGCCCCGAAGCGATAACATAGACATCAACAATGCTCGTCGGTTCAAATTCTGGATTAACCGCTTGCACCAGTAACACCAAACGTTCCATGCCCATAGCAAAACCGACCGCTGGCGTCGCACGACCGCCGAGCTGTTCAACTAAGCCATCGTAACGTCCTCCGCCACAAACAGTACCCTGCGAGCCGAGGCTGCTGGTCACCCATTCGAATACGGTGCGGTTGTAGTAATCGAGGCCGCGCACCAGACGTTGGTTGATACGGTATTTGATACCGGCGTCATCCAACATGGCGCACAATCCGCTGAAGTGTTCACGCGACTCTTCATCGAGGAATTCACCGAGCGTTGGCGCATCGTTGAGCAGTTTCTGGATATCAGGATTTTTGCTGTCGAGCACGCGCAGTGGATTGGTATACATGCGGCGTTTGCAATCTTCGTCCAGCACGTCCTGATGTTGCTCAAGGAACGCGACCAGCGCGCTGCGGTAATTGGCACGCGCGTCCAATGAACCAATTGAGTTCAATTCCAGCTCGACGTGATCGGCGATACCCAGTGCTTTCCACCAACGTGCGGTCATCATGATCAGCTCAGCATCAACGTCAGGGCCTTGCAGACCAAACACTTCGACACCCATCTGGTGGAACTGGCGATAACGACCTTTCTGCGGACGCTCATAACGGAACATCGGTCCGGTGTACCACAGACGCTGCTCCTGATTGTAGAGCAAACCATGTTCGATACCGGCGCGCACACAACCTGCGGTGCCTTCCGGGCGCAGCGTCAGGCTTTCGCCGTTGCGGTCTTCGAAGGTGTACATCTCTTTTTCAACCACGTCGGTAACTTCACCGATGGCGCGGCTGAACAACGGGGTATGCTCAACGATTGGCAGACGGATTTCACTGTAGCCGTAGCTGGCCAAAACCTGCTTGAGGGTGCCTTCAATACGCTGCCAAATCGCGGTATCCGCCGGCAGATAATCGTTCATCCCGCGAATCGCTTGAATATTCTTCGCCACGTTAGAATCTCTTAAGACAAAAAAACCTGTCCGGCATCATACCTTATGAGGATGAAACCGCACAGGTTCAATCACAAACTGGCACGCGACAGGCGCGCACCGCTTTTATTTTTCCAGCTGTTGCACGTTGATACGGCGGCTTTCATCCAGCATGGTCGCCTTGGCGCGGATACGCGCTTCCAGCTGGTCGATCATGTCATTGTTATCCAGACGATCGCGCTGGCGTACGCCATCTTCATAGAAGCCACTTTTCTTCGCACCGCCGGTTACGCCGAGCGTTGACACCGTAGCTTCACCGGGACCATTTACCACGCAGCCGATAATGGAGATATCCATTGGCGTGATGATGTCTTCCAGACGCTCTTCCAATGCATTCACCGTGCCGATGACATCAAATTCCTGACGCGAACAGGTCGGGCAGGCAATAAAGTTGATGCCACGTGAGCGAATGCGCAGAGATTTGAGGATGTCGTAGCCGACCTTCACTTCTTCAACCGGATCGGCAGCCAGTGAAATACGCAGCGTATCGCCGATGCCTTCGGCCAACAGCAAACCTAAACCAATGGCTGATTTAACCGAACCGGCACGCGCACCACCGGCTTCGGTGATACCTAAATGCAACGGCTGATCGATGGCTTTCGCCAGCAGACGATAAGATTCAACGGCGAGGAAAACGTCGGAAGCTTTAACACTGACTTTGAATTGATCAAAGTTGAGGCGATCGAGGTGATCCACATGGCGCATAGCGGATTCGAGCAGCGCTTGTGGCGTTGGCTCACCGTATTTTTCCTGCAGATCTTTTTCCAGTGAACCGGCGTTGACGCCGATACGGATCGGAATGTTGTAATGGCGCGCGCAATCCACTACCTGGCGGATACGCTCATTATTGCCGATGTTGCCTGGGTTGATACGCAGGCAATCGACGCCATATTCGGCCACTTTCAAGGCGATGCGATAGTCAAAGTGAATGTCCGCGACGAGCGGCACGTTGACCTGTTGCTTAATCAGTTTGAAGGCTTCAGCCGCATCCATGGTTGGCACGGATACGCGAACAATATCAACCCCGACACGCTCAAGCTGGCGAATCTGGTTGACGGTCGCGTCCACATCAGTGGTACGGGTGTTGGTCATTGACTGAACGGCGATGGGCGCACCATCGCCAACTGGCACCTTGCCGACGTAAATCCGTGTTGATTTGCGACGGATGATGGGTGCTTCGTTATGCATATTCTCTCTCCACAATTACCCGGAAAGCGCGCTGCGCGTTATTGCGCACCCAGCGTCAGACGGGCAACCTGGTTATTACGGATAAAGCGACTTAAATCAACTGGCTGATTCTGATATTGCACGTCAACCGCACTCGGTGCGCCAATTTTCAGACGATACGGAGCCGTACCGGACAAACTCAGCTTACCGCCGCTACGTTGCAAACCACTGAACAACTTTTTGCCGGTCGCATCGGTCACTTCCAGCCAGCAGTCGGCTTTGAAGTTCATCACCACCGCATTCGGATCACCCGCTGGCTGGCTGACTGCCGCATTAGCCGTCGGCATTTGGCCGGCTGGTACGCTGTTCGCCGGTGCTGGAGAAGTCGCCGCAGGCGGCGCATTATCAATTGGCGCCTGGCTTGGTGAAACCACGGCATTGTCGCTGCCGTTGGTTGCCGCAGGAGCATTGTTGTTTGCAGCAGGCGCGCTGTTTGCTGGCGTGCTAGCGTTTGGTGTAGCAACTGCACCGGCACCGTTATCCACTGGCGTGCCCGCAGCGTTACTATCCGCATCGCTATTGCTGTCGCTGCTGTTTTCACCCAACGGAATAGATTGGCTGTCGCCACCGCTGCCGTTTTGGTCGGCCATGTTCACCAGATCGGCCTGCGAGGCTTTATGGTTCTGCCACCACCACGCACCGGTTAAGCCAACCACGACGAAGATCACCAACCAGGTGAAAATCATCAGCCAGCCATCACGCTTTTTACGACGCTTACCCAATGAGAAGCTCTGCATTGGCTCGATCTTGGCTGCGCGCACAGGAGCCTGCTTTGCCATCATCGGCAACAGATCATCCTCTGGCACATGCACCAAACGGGCATAAGAGCGAATGTAGCCGCGCAGGAAAGTCGAAGCTAAATCAGCAGGTGATTTGTCCTCTTCAATATCACGCACGGTAGAAAGTTTCAGGCACAGGCGTTCAGCGACGTTTTGCTGGGTCAGCCCCATCTGCTCACGGGCCAGACGCAGGCGTTCACCTGTGGAATGTACTGCAGAATTCTCTTGAGTGGCTTCAGTATTCATTAGCTAAATAACGCTGGTACTGTATCGATTGTGGAAAACTTCGCGCCAACCGGTCGCCATAACGTGTAACGTCAGCAGCGTTTCCCTGTTGCGCGGCGAAACGTATCTGTAACCATGTGCTGTCTGCCGTTGCCGGCAAATGCTGATGGTACACTTCTAAAAGCAGCGGAACCGAGTTCTGTTCCTGCTGTTCAAGCCGCCTTTCCACTTCCCTCAGCAGTTGCTTGCCCTGCTCAGGTGCGGCATCCAGCGCGTAACTTAACTGCTCGCGCGCTGCGGCACTCTCATCAGCTTGCAGGTAACAATAGCCCGAAAACAGAAATGCATCCTGACGAGCCTCGATTTCCTGCGCTTCAATTGCCAGCTTAAACTGTTGATGCGCTTCGTCATACTGCCTTAAACCGCAAAGAAACGCACCGTAATTGTTAGCCACATAGCCATTGAGTGGCGCTAACTGCTGCGCACGTTGAAAATGGCCGCGCGTTTGCGCGTGATTTTGCTGTGCCAGCGCCACACGTGCTAGCGCCAATGGCACACGATAATCATCTGGCGCAGCCTGCTGCGCACGCAACAAATTGCGCTGCGCGGCGGCATAATCTTTCACTGCCAGATACTGTAAACCTAGCTGCAAACGGATATCTGCCGCGCTTTGTCGGACTGGATGAGTGACACAACCGGTTACAACTAAGCTGGCCAACATCGCCGCGAATAATCCCTTACGCATTTCAGTCTCTCCATAAAAATTGTGCGGAGAGACTGACATGAGTTATGCCCGGTGAATATCACCAGGCGCAGAGTTTCAGAGCGCCTTCACAGAGATGGCTTCGCCGGCCATTTTCTTCCGCAGCGTGCGTTTGGTACGGTCAATCACATCGCCCGCCAACTGACCACAAGCGGCATCAATATCGTCGCCACGGGTTTTACGCACGATGGTGGTGAAACCGTAATCCATCAACACTTTAGAGAAACGGTCGATGCGACTGTTCGAGCTGCGGCCATACGGCGCGCCCGGGAACGGGTTCCACGGAATCAGGTTGATTTTGCACGGCGTATCTTTCAGCAACGCCGCCAGTTCGTGCGCGTTATCAGTGCTGTCATTGACGTGATCCAGCATCACATACTCAATGGTCACGCGGCCCTGATTGGCATTGGATTTGCCAATGTAACGCTTAACCGCGGCAAGAAACGTCTCGATGTTGTACTTCTTGTTGATCGGCACGATTTCGTCACGAATGGCATCGTTAGGTGCATGCAGCGAGATCGCCAGTGCCACATCAATCATGTCGCCCAGCTTATCCAGAGCCGGAACCACACCTGAAGTCGACAGCGTGACACGGCGTTTTGACAGGCCGAAACCGAAGTCATCCAGCATGATATCCATTGCTGGCACCACATTGTTCAAGTTGAGCAGCGGCTCGCCCATACCCATCATCACCACGTTGGTGATCGGGCGCTGACCAGTGATTTTTGCGGCACCAATGATTTTCGCGGCGCGCCATACCTGACCAATAATTTCGGATACGCGCAGGTTGCGGTTAAAGCCCTGCTGCGCAGTCGAACAGAATTTGCACTCCAGCGCACAACCGACCTGCGAGGAGACGCACAGCGTTGCACGATCGGCTTCCGGGATATACACGGTTTCAACCAATTGGTCGCCAACACGAATCGCCCATTTGATGGTGCCATCGCTGGAACGCATCTCTTCCGCCACTTCCGGTGCACGGATTTCAGCGCGCTGCATCAATTTGCCGCGCAGTACTTTATTGATATCAGTCATCTGCTCGAAATCATCGCAGCAGTAGTGATACATCCACTTCATGACCTGATCGGCACGGAACGGCTTTTCGCCCATATCAAGAAAGAATTCGCGCATCTGCTGACGGTTAAGATCCAGCAGGTTAATTTTTTCGTTTTTTGGGGAAACAACCACGGGGGAAGCGGACGACGGCGTCACAATCTGTTCGGACATAATATTCTCTGGCCTCGTTGTTACACGTTACGGCTCTGGTTAATAGTAGATAAAAAACTGCGCCCTCGCTGAGACTGGCTCAACAAGGGCGCATAATTGTACTACATCTGCTGCATGATGCCAGGGGGAAGCGCCTACAGTTGTTGAAAAGCTGTAAACACGCGTGTCCGCTTAGGCATCAACGCACTTAGCGAGTGCGTGGGCAGACTTCGTTTTCAGCGAAGAAGTAAGCGATTTCACGTGCTGCAGATTCAGTTGAATCAGAACCGTGGGTTGCGTTCTCAGTGAAGCTGTCAGCGTAGTCAGCACGCAGAGTACCTGCCAACGCGTTGTCTGGGTTAGTTGCACCCATCAGATCACGGTGACGCTGAACGGCGTTTTCGCCTTCCAGTACAGAAACCACAACTGGACCAGAAGTCATGAATTCAACCAGACCATCAAAGAATGGACGACCTTTGTGCTCAGCGTAGAAGCCTTCAGCCTGCTCTTTGGTCAGATGCAGCATTTTCGCGCCAACGATTTTGAAGCCCGCGCTTTCAAAACGGTTGTAGATAGCACCAATCACGTTCTTAGCGACGGCGTTTGGTTTCACGATTGAGAAAGTACGTTCGATTGCCATGTTGACCTCTAGTTAGCATCCTGAAGAATCCGGGAGTTCCTCCCGGTAAGAAAACGCGCCGATTATAGGGACATCATGGCGCGTTGCCTATTGGCGATTGGTGGAATTATTGAAAATAATTGATTTTTGTCGGGGCAAACACGCAAAAAATATGCCATACACGGACTCAATTTCGGCTAAATGCCACCGATGACAATTGCCCAGCTTCATCCATTACCACCAGTTGATATTGGCCCGGTTCATCCAGCACTAATGCCGCGCTACTTTTCCCCGCATCTTGTTCGATAGGTTTGCCATTCAAAAACCACCAGCGTTGTTCACCTTGCCCACCTTGCACCGCCACCGGCATCACTAATACCACTTTGCCCGGCAGCGGCTGCACATGCTGACCATTAATTACGCCGGTAATCACCATCGGCGGCGCGTTGCCTTGATTGAGCGGTGGGCAAGACGGATCGATCGCCGGTAAGCGTTGCGCACGCCGTTCCGCCACCGGCAGCCAGGGTTCTAACGGCAACGGCCACATCATTCGCTCATGACTTTGCGCATCAGGACAATCTGCCGCCACACGCAATCCCTGGCTGTTTTGCCAATAACGCTGACGTAAACCGCTGACGCTTTCCTGTCCCGGCGCCAACAGCGTTGGCGGCACGGTTTGATTCAATACCCAACTTTGACGTCGTTGACGACAGTTATCGTCGCCGATTGGCAACGGCTGACCGCCGGGCCAGCAGATACTCATTGCGCTAACGGATGCCGGACGCGGATCGCGCGGCGCGCCAGTGATGGGCATATGCCCAGCGAGGATATTGTTGACCTGATTCATCACCGGTACTGCTGAAGCAAAACCAAACTGCCCGGCAACCGGCGTAGCATCGGGCCGCCCGACCCACACGCCGATGAGATAACGTGGCGTGATGCCAATCGTCCACGCATCGCGATAGCCATAACTGGTGCCGGTTTTCCACGCTAGCGGCACAATATCAGCCACCGTGCCGCTGGCAGAAGGCTGCGCTTCACCGGCCAAAATACGCCGCACGATCCATGCGGCACCCGGCGACAACAGCGGCCTTTGCTGCAACGGCTGCGTTGCCAACCAACGCAGCTGCGCGGCATTGCCTTGCCGGGCGAAAGCACTGTAAGCCGCGACGATGTCGTCAAGACGCGCGCCGGTGCCACCGAGCACCAGCGACAAATTGGGTTCGGATCCCGCCGGGAAACGCAGATTTAACCCGACGTTACGCAAGCGTGCCGCCACCGTTTTTGGCCCGAGTGCATCCAGCAGCTGCACCGCTGGCAGATTTAACGATCGCTCCAGCGCCTCACTGGCACTGACCGGGCCGTGAAATCCGGAATCAAAATTGCCGGGACGATAATCGCCAAAACGACGCGGCACATCTTGCAGCAGGGATTCGCCGTGAATCAGCCCATCATCCAGCGCCATGCCATAAACAAATGGCTTCAGTACCGATCCGGGCGATCGCACGCTGGAGATCATATCGACATGCCCAAAACGGCTGTCGTCATTAAAATCCACCGATCCAACGTAACCGCGCACTTTCATGCTTTGATGATCCACCACCAACAATGCCATCGAGGTACGCGGCGGCAGGTTGCTTTTTAGCGACGCGGCTAAATTCTCCAATTCGCGCTGTAGCGACAGATCAATGGTTGAGGTGATTTTATTGTCGGGCGACAGCGACAACAAACGTCGAGCCAGCAGCGGCGCACGTTGTGGCATCTGGCGCGGCGGCAGCCACACGCTCTCCTGTTTGATATCGGCGACATCCTGCGCGGACCAAACCTGATATTCCGCCAGTCGATCCAATACCTTATTGCGAGCGACTTCGGCGCGTTGTGGCCAGCGATCGGGCCGCAGACGACTTGGTGCCTGAGGCAATACCGCCAACAACGCCGCTTCGCCTTTAGTGAGTTGCGAAGGTGGTTTGCCCAGCCACATCCAACTTGCCGCGCCCACGCCTTCAACCGTGCCGCCAAACGGCGCACTATTAAGGTACAGCGTAAGAATGTCGCGCTTGGAAAGGTGATATTCGAGTTGCAGCGCGCGCCAGGCTTGCACCACTTTGCCGCGCAAGGTGCGTGGTTGCGGATCGATCAGCCGCGCCACCTGCATGGTGAGCGTGCTGCCACCGGAGACAATGCCGTGATGCAATACGTTTTGCCCAACAGCACGCACCACCGCCATGGGATTGATGCCGGGGTGATACCAAAACCAGCGATCTTCATAGGTAAGCAATGCCTCGATGTAGGCTGGCGATACGTCGTCCAGCGTCACCGGATAGCGCCACACGCCTTGTTTATCGGCAAAACGCCACAGCGGCGTGCCATCTTCCGCCACCACCACCCGTGCTGGTTGCATTTCCTGTAACGGCAGCGGCGACAGGCGATCCAATAGCCACAACGCAGCCAAAAACAGCAGTAAAAAAAGCGGCAGCCAGCGCCACCGCTTTAGTTTTATCGCTAGCTTCATCAATGCTTAACGCACATTGATTTTTTCTGATGTGCTACCAATCGCCCGCCACTCCGGCACGTACATCGATTCCACCTGCGGCGGCGGCAAGCGATAACTGCCTGGCGTTACGGCGCGCGCCAGATACAGCAAGGTGCCCGGCGTATAACCATCTAGCGCCAGCGCGGCCACAAAGCGATCATCGCGGAATTCGATGTGCTTAATATTGGCCTGCTGCATATCCATCATGCTCTCTTTCAACGCATCGGCGCTGTCGCCTAAACTGGCGCTGCTGTCGCTGAGATTTTGGTTCTCCAGTTCAAGCCCGGCAGGCAGCAGATCAACCACCAGCGCATCGCTGACGCGTTCGCTGGCCGCCACTTTCAAACGCACCACTAACAGCTCACCGCTTTTCAGATTGGTAAGGTCGGCCGGTTTGCCATCCAACGTGAAATATTCACGGCTGATTTTCAGTACGTTGCTGATTGGCGACGGTGCCGTGCGTGGATAACCGACCACATTCAGCGTGCCGTAAAGCGGCGATGCGTTGTCGCTTTTCACCGACAGGCCTTGTCGCAACTGTTGTTCATCAATGCCGATATTCAGCATCTGGTTGCTGCTCAGCGGTTCTGATTTGCCTTGCAGTGTCGCCTGCCAGTTTTCACCTTTATGCTGTTGCAAGGTGCGAGCGGCGAGGAACAAGGCGTTGTTCTCTTGAGTGGAGAACCAGCGTTGTCCATGCACCACTTTTGCCAGCTCAATCAACAGCGGGCCTTGCATCTCTGCCAGCAGTTGGTTTTCCGTCAGCAGCGACAATATCAATGCGCGATCACGCACCGGACTGCCGTAATCGCCAAGCCAGCTGTTAGGTTTGCGCTCCAGCCCAATGCCTTGCGCCAGCGCCAATTGCGCGCGTTGTTGATCGCCCATCAGCTTCAGCGCTACGCCAAGTTGCACCAGCGCCAGACCCGATTTGGCCTGCTCACGTTTTTCATACAACGCGCGCAGTGCACCCAGCGGCGCTTGCTGCTGACGCGCTAGCACCAATCCAGCGTAAGCTTGCACGCTAAAACGTAAGCCATCAGCATCGCTGCTCCAGCTGGTTTCAATCTGCGCCGGATCCTGTAAATAGCGCAGCAAGCGTTCATCGGCACGGCTGATGACACCCTCCGGAATGCTGTAACCGGCTTCACTGGCGCGCAGCAGGAAATCCGTGACGTAAGCAGTTAGCCAGAACTCTTCCTCGCTCTCTTTGCTCCACAGACCAAAACTGCCGTTGCCACGCTGCATGCCCGCTAAACGTGCGATGCCGGTATCAATCGAGGCGCGACGCGCTTCGTCGCTGCTGGTTTTGATGCCCATTGCCGTGAGCTGTGCATGATTGGTGAACACCGACGGCCAAATACCGCTTGTCGTCTGTTCGAGACAACCATACGGATAGGCATACAGCGAGCTGATAAAGTTGGCGATATTCAGCGGCGGTCGATTACTCAGAGAAAGCTGTCCGTTCAGGGTGTCGGGCTGCAAGCCGTTAAAGGCGCTTGCCATCACCTGCCAGCTTTGACCGGTTTGCATCACGTTATCGAAACTCAGCGTTTGTGCCGGATAGGGCGGACGCACCCCAATTTTCCATGTACGCTCGCTGGGAGCCAGAGTTTCACCCGGCAAACTCATGCCGGAGACCTTTACCTGTACATCGCCGTCGCCAAAGCCGCCTTGAGCTTTAACCGGGATTGGCAACGTGGTGCGCGCGCCTTTTGCTAACTGCACGCTGGCTGGAACCTGCCCGTTCAGCGCGATCTGCCCGCTGGCAGCGACATTGATTTTTAACGTCTGCGCTTGATCGGTGAGGTTGGTAAGATCCAGCGCCAGCGTGGCTTGATCGCCGCTAGCAAGGAAACGCGGTGTCGCCAGTTCGCTGATCAACGGCGCGGCTACCACCAGCTTACGATCGGCCGATCCAAAGCTGTCGTCGCTCCACACTTGCGCCATCAAACGCAGTTCACCGTTGAAGGTCGGAATCGGCAGTTCCAGCGTACCTTCGCCGTTGGCATCCAGCGTGACGGCTTGCAATTGCTCGGCCACGATCTGCACGTCCGTCACCGGTTTTTTGCCGCCGCGCGACAACGCATCGCTGTCATCGCCGTCACCACCAAAGCGCAGCGCTGCAAGTTTGCCGCCGCCTTCGATCAACTGACCAAATACATCGTATTGATCGGCGTTGTAACGCTTACGACCAAAAAACGCCTCCCACGGATTCGGCGTTTTGTAATCGGTGATGTTGAGCACGCCGCTGTCCACAGCAGAGAGCAACACCTGAACCTGCTGCGGCAATGCGCCGCCGTCGCGGCTGGCTTTGACCTTCACTTTTAAGGTTTGCTCAGGACGGATTTTATCGGGCGCATCGATGGTCAGCCCAAGGCGACGCGCTTCCGTCGCCATCGGCAAATGCAACAAGCCAACCGCACGTTTCGGCGTGGTACCGCTGGTTTTGTCGCCGTCACGCACCACAATGGCGCTGAGATAGAGATCGTGGCGCTGCCAGCTGTCGCTGATCGGCACATCAATGGTTGCGCCTCCGGCTGGTACATCCAGCGGTTGCCACCATAAGGTGCCCGTGCTGGATTCCACCATCAAATAGCCTTTGCCGGCCGCTGGTGATTCGACTTTCACATGTGCGGTATCGCCCGCTTGATAAGCGGTTTTATCGATTTTGAGTTTGACCTGATCCGGACGTAGCGCGCCTGTGCCGTTGGTGTTGTCCTGCCACCAATAACCGGCCTGGAAGCGTACGCTGCTGACGATGTTGTCACCGGCATGCACTTCTAAACGATAGGTGCCCCACTCAACCGGGAAGCTGACTTTCTGACTGCCACCCGCGTGGATAGTGATGCGCTGCTGCTCTTCTTGCAGATCTTTTTGATCGAAGCGCGATTGCCAGCCTTCGCTGTCGGAGAAACTCCAGTAATAGTCACGGCGTTCGTGAATCAGGCGTACATCCAGATCCTGTGCAGCCAGCTTTTCTCCCTGGCTGTTGGCAAACACCACGTCGAATTCGGCGAGACTGTTTTCCGGTACTGTCGGCTCATCGTGATAACGATCGCTGCGATAGTCGTACACCGATTCGCTGTTGAATAATGGACGAATCGCTGGCAAAGCGGGTGCAGGCCAAATCGCTTGTGTTACGCGGCGCGTCACCGGACGACCGCCGGTTTCGAGCAGGCTGGCTTGCAGGATCAAATTGAGTGGCGAATGACTCTCCTTCCAGCTGCTTTCAACATTGAGTTGCAACTTGCCGCTGTCGTCGAGCTTTTCATCCACATCATCCAGTGAACGTTTCAGGTCTTCGGTGATGTCGCCAAATTGATAGCCCGGCAGCGCAGCGACCGCCTCACGCGCCGGACGCAGGAACAGCTGCCCTTGCAGCTCGTTGCCTGAAGCAGGCGCACCGTAAAGATATCGACCTTCAATATCAAAGGTGACATCCGCATCCGGTGCCAGCGGCTGCGCGTTGCTATTCAGCGACAACGCCATACGCTCCGGCAGAAAATCTTCGACGTGGAACGGCCAGCTGCGTGGCTGATTGTCGCCACTGTTAATACGCAGCGTCCATTCGCCCGTCATTGCTGAAGCGGGCAAAGCAAAGCGTTGTTGATAAACGCCATTTTCAGGCTGCCAGACAAAAGTTTGCGTCACTTCACCATTCGGTTGCACCACTTCGGCTTTCACCGGTTGCGCAGGTAACGGTTTGCCATCGGCATCACGCAACAGCGCGTTGACGATCACCGTTTCGCCCGGACGATAGAGATCGCGCGGGCCAAACACGAAGAATTGCTTGTCGTAGCCTTGCGGGCCATCAATCGGAAACTCAGCCAGATCCAGCGCTGGGCGGTTAAGATCGATCAGCGACGTTTGGCCCTTTTGTGTCGCCAGCAGCAGTTTTCCTTTAGCATTAGCCGGTAAACGCAGGTGACCGTTATTGTCGCTGCTGCCGCTCGCCAGTTGTTTGCCCTTCTCATCCAGCAGTTGCACGTTCACATCATCAAGCGGTGCGCCACTGGCGAGACTTTGCGCAAACAGTTCAAGTTGATCCGGGAACTGATGCAGCGACAAACCAATGTCGCTCAAAGTGAACAGTGTCGCCGGTTGCGTGTAGTTGTAGGTTCCGGCCTGTTTCATCACCGCCAAATAGACGCCGGGCTTTTGCAGCGCATCAACATCACCCAATGGCAACTGCATTTTTTCGCGGGTATTACGGGCAGGATTGAGATCGAAACGTCCGCTGTAAACCAAGTCGGCATTTTTCAACAGTTCGCGCGATTCCCAGTACGACATATTGTTGCCGTAATTCCACTGGGCAAGGAAATCCGCTAATGCGGCACTTTTAACCCGGAAGAAATCGACGTCGACGTTATTCACATTCAACGCCAGCACCGGTAAGCCTTGCGTCAGGCGCAACGGCAGTAATGAACCGCGGCTGGCGAAACCGACCATCGGCTGGATATCGCGCGTAGTGAGGGTTTGGCTAAAAGGCTTAGATAAGGTGCTGCCATCCGCGGCTTGCAGGCTGGCGTCAGCGGTAATAGTCAGTTTGCGTGAAGGTTCCGGATGACGAAAACGCAGAACTTTACCGTTTTGCGCCAGCTCCCAGGCACCATCTACGTTGCCGCTTTTGTCGTCGATGATTTTCACCCGCGAGGCAAAATCTTGTTTGTTATCCAGCGGCGCGTTGAATGTCAGCACCAGTGCGGCGGCGCCATCAAGTTGCAATTCAGACAGGTCGATAACATCCAGCGTTTGCTGCTTCACTACCGCCGCCGGCGTGTCCGCCGCGTGCAGAGAAACGCTGTTTAGCAACGCCCCGCCGATCACCATGCTGAGCAGCAGTCGATTAATCGTTTTTGCCATGGTAAATCCCTCACCAGTCCCAGATTTAGAGTATTGGAGTGCTAAGTTGCGCAATTTCACCTCAAGCCACCAACTTTAGCAATCATGCCCTTGAGATAGCGTTCACATTCCCGGACACTGGACGTTTCCCGTTTGCTGAGAAGAGGTTGCTATGACAGCCATGTTTGTGTCCGCTGAATGGTTGAATGAACATTACAACGAAGAAACGTTGCAAGTTTTAGATGCGCGGATGTTGCCGCCGGGTCAGGAAACGGTGCGCGATATAAAGGCAGAATATCTGGCGGGTCATCTGCCAAATGCGCCGTTCTTCGACATCGAAGCCTTGTCTGATCACACCAGCCCCTATCCACACATGATGCCGCGTGCAGAATCTTTCGCTGTAGCGATGCGCGAACTGGGTGTGAATCAGGATAAACATCTGGTGGTCTATGACGAAGGCAATTTGTTCTCAGCACCACGCGCATGGTGGATGCTGCGCGCCTTCGGTTGCGCGAATGTGTCGATTTTGGCCGGTGGATTGCAAGGTTGGAAAGCCGCAGGATTTGATACCGAAACCGGCCCGGTTAGCCTGCCAGAAGGCGAATTTGAAGCCAGCTATGATCACACACAAGTTAAACGCCTTAACGATGTCTTGCTGATCAGCCACGAAGGTGGCGCGCAGATCGTGGATGCGCGTGCCGCCAACCGTTTCAACGCCGAAGTGGATGAACCGCGTCCCGGCTTATTGCGCGGGCATATCCCGCATAGCCTCAACGTGCCGTGGAACAGTTTGGTGGTGAACGGTGAACTCAAACCGGCAGCAGAATTGCGTGATCTGTTTGCACAAGCGGGCGTGAAATTGGATCAGCCGATCGTGGCCAGTTGCGGTTCTGGCGTAACAGCAGTGGTGGTGATTCTGGCGTTGACGTCGCTGGGCGTGCGCGATGTGACGCTGTACGACGGTTCGTGGGGCGAATGGGGCAGCCGCGACGATTTGCCGATTGGGAAACCATAAGCTACGCGGGATGAACGAAACGGTCGCCAAAAATGGCGACCGTTTTTGATTAAATAATCCGCTGACTGCCTTTGAAATCGCGCAGGAAACTGCCCCAGCGACGTTCGTAGAATGGCGTGATGTGGGCGGTGAAGAAATGGCTAACGCCGCGATCTTCATTCACCACTTCACAGATATCAATTGGCGCGTCATCCGCCAGCGTATCCGTAGCAACCCCACCTGCCGCCTGAATGATCTCATCAATATCACTGTCCGCTTCAATACCAATCAGCAGGTTCGGCTCTTCATTGGCGTTTTCACGAATGCTGGCGATATAGGCGCGACGCACCTGTTTGTATTTGGCAAACAGCTGAGTAAGCGAATCAACCATTTGCGCAGGCGGTTCAGCCACTTCAGATAATAGCAGCGCCTGGCCGCCTTCCAGCACGGTTTGCTGACTCAGTGCGCTGCCCTCTTCGCCAATCAAATGGGCAATTTCACCCGGCGAAAACTCTTTGCCCGCAGGCAATTTCGGATTGAGGAACAGCGTTTCGCCTTGAGTGATTTCAAACAGCGTACGCACCGGCATGCGCAGATAAGGCTGTTCATCTTTGATCGCCTCGCCCATCGCTTCTTCTGATGTGAAGAACGGAATTACGCTGCCGCCGCCCTCTTTTTCCCAGTGCTGCAATTCCACTGGCGAAGTGGCATCAAACTGTTCAGCAGGACTTTCGCCCGGCACCCAAACGTCCGCTTCCAGCAGCAGTTGGAAAAATTCCGGGCGGTGCGCAGGCTCAGTGGCGGCCAGTTTCAGCACCTCTTCAAGACGGTTACTCATTT
The DNA here is from genome assembly GCF_039594315.1 of Pantoea sp. GTDB lineage: Bacteria > Pseudomonadota > Gammaproteobacteria > Enterobacterales > Enterobacteriaceae > Pantoea. The sequence continues at coordinate 10,522 of NZ_JBCNNP010000053.1, read as the reverse complement.
ATCACTTCCAAAAAAGTGGCAGGCCGACGCCTGCCGTGATGAGGACTATTTCAGTAACAGATTAGCGACTGTGCGCACACCCAAACCGGTTGCGCCAGCAGACCACTGATCGACCGCGCCTTTACGATAGGTGGCTGAGCAGTCAATGTGCAGCCAGCCTTGCTGATATTTGCTGACGAAATACGACAGGAACGCTGCTGCGCTGCTGGCACCGGCGGGGTGCGACGGGCTGGCGATATTGTTCAGATCGGCGAAGTTGGATGGCAAATGGCTGCGATGGAACTCGGCCAGTGGCAAGCGCCAGAAAGCTTCGTTTTCACCAGTTGCGCTACCCAACAGTGATTCCGCCAGCACATCATCAAAGGTAAACAACGCGTGGTAATCGTTGCCCAACGCGGTTTTCGCTGCACCGGTTAAGGTGGCGGCATCAATCAGTAATTCTGGGTTCTGCTCGCTGGCATCGATCAGACCATCAGCCAGCACTAAACGGCCTTCGGCATCGGTGTTCATCACTTCAACGGTTTTGCCGTTGCGATAGCGAATGATGTCACCGAGACGGAACGCGTTACCGCTGACCATGTTGTCGGCGCAGCACAGGAACAGTTTTACGCGCTTGTTGAGGCCGCGCGAAATCGCCAGCGCCAATGCGCCGGTCAAGGTCGCCGCGCCACCCATGTCGGACTTCATTGAGTCCATAAAGGCGCTCTGCTTCAGGCTGTAACCGCCGGTATCAAAGGTGATGCCTTTACCTACCAGACAGGCATAAACCGGCGCATTTTCGTCACCGGTTGGGTTGAAATCCAGCGCCAAAAATACCGGAACGCGTGACGAACCACGACCAACCGTGTGAATGCCAGCATAACCTTGCTCGCGCAGATCTTCGCCTTTGGTAATGCGATAGCTCACCGCTTTGCCGCCCACTTCGTTGATCAGATCCACCGCGTTGTGCGCCAGCTGCTCTGGGCTAAGATCTTCAGCCGGCAAGTTGATGGTGTCGCGCACCCAATCGACGATCTTCAGACGACGATCAAATTCGGCTTGATCGGCTTCATTCAGTTCTGGCCATTCAACCTGGCGCTGGCCTTTCGGGCTGCGATAGCCTTGCCAGAATGCCCAGCATTTTTCCAAATCCCAGCCTTCGCCGCTTAATGCCACATGGCGAATGCCCTGGCCGTCCAGCTTACGCCCCGCGCGCTGGATGCTCATCAGCGCATCTGCGCCAGTCAGGTGAACGGTCATGCCACTGTCATTGCTGCTCAGCAACGCTTTCTCACCCCAGCGCGCATCGGCGGCCTGGGAGCTGAGCGTAATTGTCATCGGTTGTGTTGTCATCGCGTGGCTCCGTTTGCGTTAGGTGTCACCTTGCGCCAGAACCGGCGCAAGGGGTGCAAGATTTAGCGGGTCGCAGGCGATAAAGCGCGCAAACGCGTTACCGCTTTGTTAACCAGCTCAATAGCGTAGTCAATTTCCTCTGCTGTGGTGAAGCGTCCGAGCGAGAAACGCAGCGAACTGTGTGCCAGCTCCTGCTCAACGCCCATCGCGCGCAATACATAAGAGGGTTCGAGGCTAGCCGAGGTACAAGCCGAACCAGACGACAGCGCCAAATCTTTCAGCGCCATGATCAGTGATTCGCCATCGACCTGGGCAAAACTGATATTCAGGATGTTCGGCGCGCCCTGCTCCAGCGAACCGTTGAGATTTACCTGGCCTAATTTATTGATGCCCTGCCACAGACGCAAGCGCAGTTCAGCCAGACGCGCCATTTCCGTGCTCATCTCTTCACGTGCGATGCGATAGGCTTCGCCCATGCCGACGATCTGATGAACCGGCAAGGTACCAGAACGCATGCCGCGTTCGTGCCCGCCGCCATGCATCTGTGCATCAATTTGCAGTTTTGGTTTGCGACGCACCCACAGCGCGCCAATGCCTTTCGGGCCATAAAGTTTGTGCGCCGAAAATGACATCAAATCCACTGGTAGCGTGCTGACATCGAGCGGCAATTTGCCAACGCTTTGCGTGGCATCGACGTGAAACAAAATGTCGCGCGCACGACACAGCGCGCCAAGTGCGGCGATGTCCTGAATCACACCGGTTTCATTGTTGACGTGCATCAGCGACACCAGCACGGTGTCTTCGCGTAAAGCGGATTCCAGCATCTGCGGCGTAACAATGCCGTCGCTGCCAGGCTGTAAAAAGGTGACATCAAAGCCTTCGCGCTCCAGCTGCAAGCAACTGTCGAGCACCGCTTTATGTTCGGTTTGGCTGGTGATGATGTGTTTACCGCGCGCCTGATGGAATTGAGCTGCACCTTTGATTGCCAGGTTGTCAGCTTCGGTGGCGCCGGAAGTAAAGACGATTTCACGCGGATCGGCATTGACCAGCTCAGCAATTTGATTGCGAGCGACATCAACGGCTTCTTCAGCCTGCCAGCCAAAACGGTGAGAACGGGAAGCGGGGTTACCGAAGGTGCCATCCAAGGTGAGGCATTGCATCATTTTGGTGGCGACACGCGGATCGGCAGGCGTGGTGGCCGCGTAATCCAGGTAAATCGGTAATTTCATTGCGCTACAACTCCGTATAAAAAATCATACGTCTTTATAGCACATTCGACCTTTCCCGTATGAACAGGAAAGGCCGAAGGAGAACAGATTAAGCGCGCAGATTAACGTTGATGGTTTCTTGCACACGATGCTGCTGGAAGCGACGGTTATCGACAGTGTTCTGACGATCGGCGACTTCGAGGATTTCTTGATTGTTGACCAGTTCCGCCAACGTGATGTTATTGAGGAAGTCGCTGATGCGCTCGCTCAGATCACGCCACAAGACGTGAGTCAGGCAACGCTCGCCGCCTTGGCAGCCTTCTTTGCCCTGGCATTTGGTAGCGTCGACAGATTCGTCAACGGCGGTAATAACCGCGCCCACTGCAATCGCGCTGGATTCTTTGCCTAACAGATAACCGCCACCTGGACCACGCACGCTAGCGACTAAGCCATGCTTACGCAGACGCGAGAATAACTGCTCCAGATAGGAGAGCGAAATGCCCTGACGCTCAGAAATGTCAGCTAGCGGCACCGGGCCCTCATTCGAGTGCAGTGCAACGTCCAGCATAGCGGTTACGGCATAACGTCCTTTGGATGTCAGTCTCATAGCATACAACCTCGTAAGCGTCCGTCCGGTTATCGGCGGGTTATCTGATGAATTGGATGCAGTCTGACATTCCTGAGTAAAACGGTCAACTATTTAACCGAGTAATTTGCTCAACTATTTAACCAAGCGTTTTACTCAACTATTATCCCCATTTCCTTTGCGCTTTTCGAACGAAGCCATCATGCCGCGTAGGATGTTCAGTTCATCGCGCTCTGGACGTGCACGCGTGTATAAACGACGCAATTTGCTCATCACCTGGCTCGGCGTACCTTCGCGGATAAAGCCGCTGTTCAGCATCATCTGCTCGATGTGCTGATAGAAGCGCTCTAGATCGTCCACCAGCGGATACGGCGACTCTTCAGGCTCGGCGGTTGGCGCCGCTTTCTCTTGTGCATCCAGCCATGCCATGCGCACTTCATAAGCGATGATCTGTACTGCCATCGCCAGGTTCAGCGAGCTGTATTCCGGATTGGCTTGAATCGCCACGTGATAATGACACTTCTGCAACTCTTCGTTGGTCAGGCCAACACGTTCGCGACCAAACACCAGTGCCACCGGTGCTTGCTGGCCCTCTTCCACGCTTTTCACGCCACATTCACGTGAATTGAGCATTGGCCAAGGCAGCGAACGCGAACGTGCGCTGGTACCAACCACCAGACTGCATCCAGCGATGGCTTCATCCATGGTATCGACAATGCGTGCATTACCGATCACATCGCTGGCACCGGCAGCGAGCGAGATAGCCTGTGAATCAGGTTTCACCAGCGGGTTCACCAAATAGAGGTTGGTTAAGCCCATGGTTTTCATGGCGCGCGCGACAGAACCCATGTTGCCGGTGTGCGAAGTTTCTACCAGTACGATTCGGATATTTTGCAGCATAATTAGAGGCGGTCAGGAAATGATGGCGCGCATCCTAACATAAAAAGAGGACATTTGCTGAACACACTGATATACTCCGCGCCGTTTTCCCCGTTCTTTAACATCCAGCGAGAGATACCGATGCATCCGATGCTCAACATCGCCGTGCGCGCAGCGCGCAAGGCCGGAAATTTAATTGCCAAGAATTATGAAACCCCGGACGCAGTTGAAGCTAGCCAGAAAGGCAGCAACGACTTCGTTACCAATGTTGACCGTGACGCAGAACGTCTGATTATCGAAGTAATTCGTAAATCGTACCCGAAACACACCATCATCACCGAAGAAAGCGGTGAACTGGCGGGCGAAGATCAGGACATTCAATGGGTAATCGATCCGCTGGATGGCACCACCAACTTCATCAAACGTCTGCCACACTTCTCAGTTTCTATCGCTGTGCGCGTTAAAGGCCGCACCGAAGTCGCTGTGGTTTACGATCCAATGCGCAATGAACTGTTCACCGCGGTACGTGGTCAGGGCGCACAGCTGAATGGTTATCGTCTGCGCGGCAGCACTGCTCGCGATCTGGATGGCACCATTCTGGCGACCGGTTTCCCGTTCAAGCTGAAACAGCACGCAACTCCTTACATCAATATCGTTGGCAAACTGTTCACTCAGTGTGCAGATTTCCGTCGCACCGGTTCAGCTGCGCTGGATCTGGCTTATACCGCGGCGGGCCGCGTTGATGGTTTCTTCGAGATTGGTTTGAAGCCTTGGGATTTTGCGGCTGGCGAACTGTTGGTGCGTGAAGCGGGCGGTCTGGTAACTGACTTTACCGGCAACCACGGCTACGTGATGTCAGGTAACATCGTTGCCGGTAACCCACGCGTCGTGAAAGCGATGCTGGCAACCATGCGCGAAGAATTGAGCGAAGCGCTGAAGCGCTAAGCATGAAAATGGCGGATGTGATATCCGCCTTTTTTTCGTCTTAAAACGGTCTTAATCCGCTGCTCATCATCGGACGCGCGGCTTGCCACAGCACCATTCCCGCCAGTACCAACAACGCACCACCGGCTAACGCCAGCAACGACATCAGCATTTTCACCCGCTGTGAATTGCCATTGCCTGCGCCGAGTTTTTCCGCCAGCCGACGCGAACGTTGTACCAGTAAGCCCATCGCCGAAACCGTCAACGCCGTGCCGATCGCCATCGCTACCGCAGATGCCACGCCCCACGCATACACACCAATCACTTTGGCGAACAGCAGCATCATGATTGCGCCAGAGCAAGGGCGCAGTCCCATCGAGAACACCACCAGCGCCTGAGTTTTGCCGCTGACGGCTTGATCCATTTGCGCGGCACTCGGCAGATGCGCATGGCCGCAACCGCAATGTTCATCGTGCTGATGATGCGGGCGAAGCGCATGAATCTGCATCTTCGGCGCGGGACGCAATAATTGGCGCAAGGTACGTAATGCTCGCCAACCGACCCAACATCCCAGCGCCATCACCAGCAGATAACTGCCCTTCTCCAGCCAATAGCTGCCGAGGTGCATCTGGCGTGAAGAGGTTTGCAGCACCACCAGCATCAGGGTGACCAATCCAATCGCCACGCCACCTTGCAGCAGCGCCGCCAGCAACGTCAGTTTCATACTGGTTTTCAATTTGGCGGGATGTGTGGCGAGAAAAGTACTGATCACCACTTTGCCATGTCCCGGCCCCAGCGCGTGCAACACGCCATATGCCAGACTGAACAGCATCAACGTCGCGCCCGCCTGCTGCGGTTGTTCGGCGACTTGCTGCAGCAGTTGCGTCATCTCGCGATTCAGAACTTTTTGCCATAACACGCTTTGCAGCAAAATCTGCGACCAATGCTGCCACAGCAATACGCCAGCCAGCAGCAGCAACGCCGCCATAATCCACAGCGGCCATAAGCGACGTGAAACAGCAGGAAGGGAATTTAATGACATGCCAGCGTAACCGTTTGAGCGAATTGCTGGCCGAGATCCATTTCTTCCGGCGGCGCATCAGCTTTATCCAGTGAGAGCGCATATTGCTTGAGCGAATCATCCGGCTTGGGCGTGTGCAGATCGATTTGGCAATGCGCTTTCACGCTGTCATCCATGGTCAATGCCTGCGGGTTGTCGTAATACATATCCACGAAATAGCTCGGATCAAAGGTTTGAATTCGGTACTGCTTAGCGCTCAATGACTGCGGCTCGCCGAGCGGCACGATAAACTCCAGCACCGCTTTGTTGCCGCTGCGCGACAGGTTGTACTCTTTCGGCAGATTGAGGAACTTCACCCGATTTTTGTCCTGCCACACTTCGGTGAAATAGTGCTGCCCCAATACGTTCGCCATCACTTGAGCCGCCAACTTTTTCCATACCACATCGCCCGGCTTGGCTTTGCCTGCATCGTAGAGCAGATCGGCCGAGGTAATTTCATCCATGGTCCAGACCATTTTCATGCCGCTTAAATGCTCGTTTTCACTGATAAACTCGGTTTTCATATCAATAAAGCTGTGCGGATGTGACCAGGCTGCCGTGCTGAACAACAGCGTAATGGTAATGAGTGCAATTTTCATGTGTTATAAAGTAACAATTTTAAAGTGAAGTGTAGAGTGGTCCAGAAAAATTGTGACCCGCCCTAAAGCTCTGAACAAAAGTCACGACAAAGTGCAAGGTTACCGCATGGAGTTAGCTATTCTTAGCTCAAAAATGACCTGCGGATAAACCTTTGATGAGTTCTGCAACTTCTTCTGCACCACTCTTCAGCCGTTCCCAGCGTCGCTGTCATCTGTTACTGCTGCTATTTCTGCCCGCTCCCGCGTTGACGCTTGAAAAGCTCTGCCAGTTAAATGGTGTGGCGCCTGTTGTTGCCCGACAGGATATCGCGGATGTGGGGGAGGAGATACAGCGTTACTACCAACTGGAACTGCATCAGATGGTAGATGGCAGCTTCCGCATTCATGGGACGGAACTGGACAGGCGGCTATGCCTGATCCATTGGCTGCGACGCGCACTGCGCTTGTCGCAGGATTTTGTCTGCGAGCATTTTGCGCCGGTACTACGTCAGCGGTTGAAAGTGCTGAAAATCGAGAAAGCGTTGTGGGATGAAACCAATCTGCAAGCGCTGATTCAACACTGTAGTTTGCGACTGGCGCGCGACTTCACGCCGCGCGATCGCCTGTTTCTGCAAATCTTCATGAAATACGCCCTGTGTCAGCGACAAAATGCCCTTTTCAATGCCGATCAGCGTAGCTGGTTAGCGGAGAAATTCGAGCGTGGCGCGGCGGATGACGTGATTCACCATTGGCAGAAACGTTGCCATTTAGTGCCCGACGTCAGCGAAACCGATTTCTGGACGCTGCTGTTCAGCCTGATTCATGCGCCGGACGCTGCGCAACTTGATCATCCGCAAGCGGTTAAGCTGATGCAATCAGTAGAAGCGTTGGTTAGCCACTTTGAACAAATGGCACAGATGCAGTTCAAAAATCGCCAAGAACTCACCAGCATATTATTTACCCATTTAGCCCAGGCGCTGGATCGCAGCCATTTCTCCATCGGCATTGATAACAGCGTGGCGCTGGATGTGGCGCGACTTTATCCGCGGCTGCTACGCACCACCGAACGCGCACTGGAGCATTTCTGCCGCGAGTTTGCGACACGTTTTAGTAGTGAAGAAGTGAGTTTGGTGGCGGTGCTGTTTGGTGCCTGGTTGATGCAGGAGAGCGCATTGCAGGAAAAGCAGGTTCTGCTGCTGACCGGCGCAGATGCTGCGCTGGAACAGTTGCTGGAGCAGCAACTGCGCGAAATGACGCTGTTGCCGATCAACATCTCTTATCAGGATGTTCTGCACTTCCAGCGTGAAGGCGCGCCGCGAGATATTGCGCTGGTGATTACGCCGTATGCGATTTCATTGCCACTGTTTTCGCCACCGCTGATTCACGCGGAGCTGCCGCTGAGTCACCATCAGCAGCAGCGTATTCGTCAGTTGTTAGAAACTTAAGCCGCGCGGGGTCGCAGGAACAAAGCAGGCAGTGCGACGCAAGCCATCACCCAGAACAGATGACCTTGCAGATGAGCGAACAGCACGCCACAAATCATCGTCATTACCGCAATTCCGCCGCCCATTGCCAACGCCGAGTAGAGAGATTGCAGGCGAATCACTTCCGCACCTTTGCGTGCCGCGATAAACCGCATCGCCGCCAAATGGCAGACGGTAAAACTGCCGCAATGCAGAATCTGCGCCACGATTAACAGTGGCAATGCGGTGCTTAATCCCAGTAACGTCCAGCGCACAATCGCACACACGCCGGAGAGCAACAGCAGATCGCGCGCGCTCCAGCGGCGGAACAGTCGGCTACTGAGGGCAAACACGATGATTTCAGCCACCACGCCCAATGACCATAGATAGCCAACTATCGATGCGGAGTAGCCGCTTTCTTGCCACCAAATGGCGCTGAAACTGTAGTAAGCCGCGTGCGCGCCTTGCAACAACGTCACGCAGACCATAAAGCGCCATACTGCGTTTTCGCGCAATAAAACGCGCCACGCTTGCCAGCCGCCATCGGTGGATGTCTGCCGTTCGCTGCCCTGCGGTTGCGTAGCGGGCGTCAGCATCATTCCGGCTAACATGCTGATCGCACCGAAGGACAACAGCACTAAAATCGCCTGCGACGAAAACGCACTGACCAGCATGCCGGTTAATGCAGAGCTGATGACAAACGCCAGCGATCCCCATAAGCGCACCGGGCCGTAGGCCAGACCAATTTGCTGCGTCCAGGTCGCCGCTAACGCATCACTCAGTGGAACCAGCGGTGAGAAAAATAGGTTGAAGCCCACCATGACCAACAGTAGCCACATCCACTGTTGTCCGACCCAATATCCGATGGCGAACAAACAGGTCATCAGCGCCAACAGGCGCAATGCGGTGATCAGCTGTGAGGGATTTTTCACCTGCGAGGCAATCAGTAAACTGCCGACAAAGCGCGCCACCATGCCACAACCGAGCAGCAGGCCAATTTTTTCGGCATCGAGTCCGGTGCCTTTCAGCCAAACGCTCCAAAAAGGCAGGTAAATGCCGTAACAAAAGAAGTACGTGAAGTAGCCTAATCCCAGCCATCTGGCCGATCCGATTGCCATAATCCCTCCAGCAAAAATGCTGCTCAGCAGCACAAGTGGTCGCTACTTTGTCAGAGCAATGTCGTAGCGGCAATAAAAAAAGGATGGCTTGCGCCATCCTTTTTTAATGCTGCATCAGCATGCGTAAACGTTACGCGTAAACCGGCAGACGGCTGCAAATATCCAGCACTTTCTGCTTGGTGCGTTCGATGGTCGCTTCGTCGTTGATGTTGTCCAGAACGTCAGCGATCCAGCCAGCCAGTTCACGCACGTCAGCTTCTTTAAAGCCACGACGCGTTACTGCTGGAGTACCGATACGCACACCAGAGGTCACGAATGGGCTCTTCGGATCGTGCGGTACGCTGTTTTTGTTCACGGTGATGTTAGCGCGGCCCAGAGCGGCATCGGCTTCTTTACCGGTCAGGTTTTTGCTCACCAGATCGATCAGGAACAGGTGGTTGTAGGTGCCACCAGAAACGATGTTGTAACCGCGCTCCAGCAGAACTTCCACCATCGCTTTAGCGTTCTTGGCAACCTGCTGCTGATAAGTTTTGAACTCAGGCTCCATCGCTTCTTTGAACGCTACCGCTTTACCTGCAATCACGTGCATCAAAGGACCGCCCTGACCACCTGGGAAGACCGCTGAGTTCAGTTTTTTATACAGCTCTTCATCACCGTTTTTCGCCAGGATCAGACCGCCACGTGGACCCGCCAGGGTTTTGTGCGTGGTTGAAGTGACGATGTGGGCATGTGGAACCGGATTTGGATAAACATCTGCAGCAATCAGACCAGCCACATGCGCCATGTCAACGAACAGGTACGCACCAACGCTATCAGCGATTTCACGCATTTTGGCCCAGTCGCACACGCCAGAGTAAGCAGAGAAACCACCGACGATCATTTTTGGCTTGTGGGTTTGCGCCAGTTCAGCCAATTCGTCGTAGTTGATTTTGCCGGTTTCATCGATGCCGTAAGGAATCACGTTATACAGCTTGCCAGACAGGTTAACCGGAGAACCGTGGGTCAGGTGACCACCGTGCGCCAGATTCATGCCCAAAATGGTGTCGCCCGGTTGCAGCAAAGCGGTGTAAACCGCGAAGTTTGCCTGAGAGCCTGAATGCGGCTGCACGTTAGCAAAATCAGCACCGAACAGCTCTTTCGCACGGTCGATCGCCAACTGCTCAACGATATCAACGTATTCGCATCCGCCGTAATAGCGTTTGCCCGGATAGCCTTCGGCATATTTGTTGGTGAGCTGTGAACCTTGCGCCTGCATTACGCGTGGGCTGGTGTAGTTTTCAGAAGCAATCAGTTCAATGTGCTCTTCCTGACGCACTTTCTCTTGCTCCATAGCCTGCCACAACGCGGCATCATAATCGGCAATGTTCATATCAC
>NZ_JBCNNP010000052.1:0-27001 GCF_039594315.1 Pantoea sp. | reverse complement strand
TGGATTCTTCATCGGCGGCGTTAACGCCAACATTGCCGATATGGGGATAAGTGAGGGTAACGATTTGGCGGGAATAGGAAGGATCAGTGAGGATTTCTTGATAACCGGTCATTGAAGTGTTGAAAACGACTTCTCCCACTGCCGATCCCGTTGCCCCGATGGCCCGACCGTGGAATTGGGTTCCGTCTTCCAGAACCAAGAGCGCTGACTTAATCAAAACATCCTCCAGGGAATAAACAGTCACAATATTTGCATATTAATTCAAAACCAGTGGCAGAATCAATGCAAAACCCGCCTGAGTACTCGAATTTTGGCAAATTGCGCGCATTCTAATGATCGCCCCGCACCTTGTCTACAGTGAGCGTCTATTTTTTTGTATATTTCGGGCAACTGAATGTTAAAAACGGTGAAAGGCGATAAAAGAGTGAGATAACTCGGAAAAATAATCGGTTGCCTGGCAGCAATAATGGCAAAGTGGTGCTAAGGCGCATAAATTTTTGACCAAATGGTCAAAATTAGCTTTCAGCAGCATCAAAAACACTCAGTAACAACCCAAAATACACAGTTCAAATAAAAATTATCACAGGATCGGTATTTTTACATAAAATCAAGGGCAATGATTACATTGCCCTCGTCAATCAAGGTCTTACCGATTGAAATAACCACATCACGATGGTTCACAACACTCACAACACCGATAAATCCAGCACATCACGCATATCATAAAGGCCAGATTTCTTATCTTTCAGCCAACTTGCCGCCTTAACCGCGCCATTTGCGAAGGTCATGCGGCTGGATGCCTTGTGGGTAATCTCTACACGCTCGCCAATATCGGCAAACATCGCGGTATGTTCACCGACGATATCACCCGCACGTACCGTGGCGAAGCCGATGGTTTGTGGCTTACGCTCACCGGTATGGCCTTCACGGGCATACACGGCGTGTTCGTCCAGATTCCACTTCATGGCATCGGCAATCGCTTCGCCCATTGCTAGCGCGGTTCCTGATGGTGCATCAACTTTATGACGATGATGTGCTTCAACGATTTCGATATCCGCGTAATCGCCCATCACTTTCGCCGCTTGTTGCAGCAGGTTCAGCACCAGATTGACGCCCACGCTAAAGTTGGCTGCAAACACAATGCCGATCTCTTCCGCTGCCGCGCGGATCGCCGCTTTGCCCGCTTCGTCAAAACCGGTGGTACCGATAACCATCGCTTTTTGGTACTGGCGGCAAAACGCCAGATACTCCAGCGTGCCTTCCGGGCGGGTGAAGTCGATCAGCACATCAAAGTCATTGGCGACCTTGTTTAAATCGTCGGTGACGATGACGCCGGTTTTACCAATGCCTGCCAATTCTCCAGCATCAACGCCTAATAGCGAGGAACCGCTGCGTGCCAACGCTGCGCCGAGCGCCACGCCTTCCGCTTGCTGCGCGGCCTGAATCAAATTGCGTCCCATGCGACCCGGCGCACCAACGATAGCAATGCGGATTTCACTCATAATTATTCATTCCTGATACAAATCTATGCACGTAAAGCGTAAACAGGTTAACGGTCAGATAACAGTCACGCCACAATAAAAAAGGGATATAAGAATTTTATGCCAACCGCGAAACATTATCAGTAAAAGCAATCCCGCATGCTGGAAATGGGATTTTGCGCGGCGACAGATAAAGAAAAGGCCGAACAATGTCGGCCTCATTTTGTAGCAGTTTGAATCGCTTACTGCACGTTACGCACTTCAACACGCAGCTCTTTCGGTACTTCAAACACGATGTTCTCTTCGCGGCCAATAAGCTCAATCGCCGCTTCGCCGCCTAGCTCACGCAGACGCTGAATCACCTGCTGCACCAGAATGTCGGGCGCAGAAGCGCCAGCGGTGACACCGATGATTTTTTTGTCTTTAACCCACTCTTCCTGAATGTCATCCGCTGAATCAATCAGCTTCGCCAACTTGCCAGCGCGTTGCGCCAACTCAGCCAAACGGTTCGAGTTCGAGGAGTTTTTAGAACCGACCACCAGCACCACTTCAGCATCACGCGCTAAAACACGCACCGCTTCCTGACGGTTAGTGGTGGCGTAGCAGATGTCATCTTTACGTGGACCGATAATCGCTGGGAAGCGCTGACGCAACGCATCAATCACGTCCGAGGTATCATCGACGGAAAGCGTGGTCTGCGTCATAAAGCACAGGTTGCTTTCATCTTTCACGTTCAGTTTGAAGACATCTTCCGGTGATTCCACCAGATACATGCCGCCGTTGGGATTGCTGTATTGGCCCATGGTGCCTTCCACTTCGGGATGGCCCGCGTGACCAATCAAAATCGCTTCAACACCTTTACGGCTGGCACGCGCTACTTCCATATGCACTTTGGTAACCAGTGGACAGGTGGCATCAAACAGCATGGTGAGATTGCGCGCTTTGGCTTCGGCACGCACCGCTTGAGACACGCCGTGCGCCGAGAAGATCAGAATCGCGTCATCCGGCACTTCGGAGATCTCTTCGATGAAGATTGCACCGCGCTCACGCAGGCTGCTCACCACGTAGCGGTTATGCACTACTTCGTGACGCACGTAGATCGGTGCGCCGTACATCTCCAGCGCACGCTCAACGATGCTGATGGCGCGATCAACGCCAGCACAGAAACCGCGTGGATTAGCTAACAGGATTTGCATCGTTAGTCTCCAGCACCGGATCAATCTCCAGCACTTCAATTTCAAACTGAATGCGTTGACCAGCCAGCGGATGGTTGAAATCCACAGTGATCGAATCACCGGAGATTTCACGGATCACGCCCGGCATTTCGCTGCCGCCACGACCGCTGAACAGCATAATGGCACCGACTTCCGGTTCACCCGCATCGTTAAAATCACGACGCGAGAAGTACTGCACCAGATCCGGGCTGCTGCCGCCAAAGGCATCTTCCGGTTCCAGAGTGAAGGCGTGCTTGTCACCCACTTTGCGGCCCAGCAATTGCTGCTCCAACGCGGCTGAAAGGCTGCCATCACCCAGACGGAACAGCGCTGGTTTGCCGTTGGCGCGCGTGGATTCGGCTGTTGAGCCATCTTCCAGCTTCAGCGTAAAGTGCACCAGCAACGCGCTATCGCGCTGTACAGAATCTGTCATCAGTTACCCTTTCAATTTTTCCTGTTTGCCGTTCGGGCTAAGAAATCCTTCCAGCACCACCAACGCTGCGCCGATACAGATAGCGCAGTCGGCGATATTGAAGGTGGCGAAGTGCCAATCTCCGACATAGAAGTCAATAAAATCGACTACAAAGCCGTGATACGAACGGTCAAACAGGTTACCGAGTGCCCCGCCAATAATCAGCGCGTAGGCAATATTGGTCAATTTGTTGCTTGCGCGGTTGCGATACATCATCACCAACAACGCCACCACGATAGCAATGGCGATACCAGCAAAGAACCAGCGCTGCCAGCCGCCTTTATCTGCCAGGAAGCTGAACGCCGCGCCATAATTGTGCGCGTAGAACAGATTCAGGAATGGCATCAACGGCTGCGTTTCATGCAGCATCATGTTGTCCATGATCCACATTTTGCTGCCAAAATCGATGGCGATCACCACCAGCACCAACCACAGCCAGCGCAAACCGGTCGAACAAATAGCTTTACTCATTAGGCAAATTTCCGCTGCTCGCCGTTTCCGGACACGTTGGTGTAGCAACGACCACAGACCGCCGCGTGCTCAGGATTCTGGCCAACGTCGGTAGTGTAATGCCAGCAGCGTGGACATTTCTCGCCTTCTGCTTTGTGCAGCGCAATTTTCAGACCTTTCAACACTTCGCTCTGCTGCGCTTCATCGCTGGCCGTGACGTAATCCGCCACCGTCGCGCCTGAAGTCAGCAGCACAAAGCGCAGTTCATCGCCCAACGCTTGCAGCTTGGCAGCCAGTTCCGCATCCGCATACAGCGTTACCGTGGCTTCTAATGCGCCACCGATACGTTTGTCGCTACGCGCTTGCTCAATCACCTTATTCACTTCGCCGCGCACTTTCAGCAGCTCGTCCCAATAGGCATCGTTCAGCGCTTCGTTGTCTGCCAGACCAAACAGATCTTGATACCACTCTTCGGTGAACACATATTTCGCGCGCTCGCCCGGCAAGTAGCCCCAGATTTCGTCGGCGGTGAAGGACATGATTGGCGCCATCCAGCGCACCAGCGCTTCAACGATGTGCCACAGCGCGGTTTGGCAGCTGCGACGCGCCAGACTGTCGCCTTTGGCAGTGTATTGACGATCTTTGATCACATCGAGATAGAACGAGCCCATTTCGATCGAGCAGAAATGCATCAGACGCTGCACCACTTCGTGGAAATCATAGTTTTCGTAAGAGTGAACGATGTCTTGTTGCGCTGCCAGCGCACGGCCAACGGCCCAACGATCGACGACCACCATCTCTTCAGGCTTAACGCAATCTGTCGCCGGGTTGAAGCCCGCCAGGTTTGCCAGCAAGAAACGCGCGGTGTTACGGATACGACGATAGCTGTCCGCAGCACGTTTCAGGATTTCATCGGAAACCGCCATCTCACCGGAATAGTCGGTTGAGGCCACCCACAGACGCAGAATGTCCGCGCCGAGTTTGTCCATGACATCTTGCGGTGCCACGGTGTTGCCGATCGATTTCGACATCTTGCGGCCCTGACCATCCACGGTGAAACCGTGCGTCAGTACCTGACGATAAGGCGCTTTGCCTTTCATCGCCGTGGAGATCATCAGCGAAGACATGAACCAGCCGCGATGCTGATCCGAACCTTCCAGATACATATCTGGCGTGTTGCCGCCGAACTCTGGACGCGCATCAACGACGGCATAGCTGGTTGATCCTGAATCAAACCACACGTCTAAGGTGTCTGGCACTTTGACGTAATGATCGGCATCGTCGCCCATCAGATCGCGCGGATCGAGATCCCACCACGCCTGAATGCCGTCTTGCTCAACCAGCTTGGCGACTTTTTCCATCAGCTCCAGCGTATCCGGGTGCAGTTGCTCGCTCTCTTTATGCACGAACAGCGCCATCGGCACGCCCCACGTTCGCTGACGTGAGATACACCAATCTGGACGGTTTGCCACCATCGCTTCGATACGCGCCTGGCCCCAATCTGGGATCCACTGCACGCCTTTGATCTCTTTCAACGACTGCGCACGCAAGCCTTTCTGATCCATGCTGATGAACCATTGTGGCGTGGCACGGAAGATGATCGGCGTTTTGTGACGCCAGCAGTGTGGGTAACTGTGCAGCAGTTTTTCAACGTGCAGCAACGCCCCTTTCTCTTTCAGCAGCTCAACGATCATGTCGTTGGCTTTAAATACGTTCACACCATCCAGCGTTGGGTACGTGCCTGGCAGATACGCACCATCTGGACCCACCGGGTTGGCCGTTTCCAGACCGTATTTCTGGCCGATCACGTAGTCATCCGGGCCGTGGCCTGGTGCGGTATGGACAGCACCAGTACCGGCTTCCAGCGTAACGTGTTCACCCAGCACCACTTTAGATTGGATATTCTCAAGGAATGGATGCTGGAACAGCTGCAACTCCAGCGCTGCGCCGTTGCATTCGCCCAGCACGGTCCAGTCGCTGATGCCGGCACGCTTCATGACGCTCTCAACCATCTCTTTGGCGAGAATCACGCTGCGGCCTTCAATTTGCAGCAGCTGGTATTCAAATTCTGGGTGCAGTGAGATACCGCGGTTAGCTGGCATGGTCCACGGTGTGGTGGTCCAGATCACCAAAGAAACCGGGCCTTCTGAAGTGGTTACGCCAAATTTCGCGCGCACTGCGTCAGCATCAACGGCATTGAACATCACGTCGATGGATGGCGAGGTTTTGTCGTAATACTCGACTTCCGCTTCAGCCAGCGCTGAACGGCAATCCATGCACCAGTGCACCGGCTTCGCGCCTTTATGCAAGTGGCCGTTACCGATGATTTTGCCCAGCGCACGAATGATGTTGGCTTCAGTCTGGAAATTCATGGTCAAGTATGGACGATCCCAGTCGCCCAGCACGCCGAGGCGGATGAAGTCATTTTTCTGGCCTTCAACCTGCTCCGCTGCATATTGGCGGCAAGCAGCACGGAATTCCGCCGCGCTGACTTTCTCGCCCGGCTTACCGATCATCTGCTCGACTTTGTGCTCAATCGGTAAACCGTGGCAGTCCCAACCAGGAACATACGGCGAGTCATATCCCGCCATGCCTTTCGACTTAACGATAATGTCTTTCAGAATCTTGTTTACTGAGTGACCAATATGAATGCTGCCGTTCGCATAAGGAGGGCCATCATGCAAAATAAAGGTTTTTTTCCCTTTCTTGGCTTCGCGGATGATGCCGTACAGGTTGTCATCATACCAACGTTGCAGCATTCCCGGTTCGCGCTTGGCCAGATCGCCACGCATCGGGAACCCCGTTTCCGGCAAATTCAGGGTAGATTTATAGTCACTCATCAGATTCTCGATTCCGTATTTCGGTCATTAAACCGGTGTTTTTAGCCCAAAGAATTGGCGGGCCGTCACCACATCTTTCGCAATTTGTTCTTTCAACGCGTCCAGCGAAGCGAAACGCTGTTCATCGCGAATCTTCTGCTTCAGCACCACTTCAATATGATGCCCATAGAGATTCATATTTGTGTCGAGCAGGTGAACTTCAAGCTGCTGACGTAAACCTTTTACCGTTGGACGTGTACCGATATTAGCCACGCCCGGCAACGGCTGTGCGCCGAGGCCCAAAACTTCAACCGCAAACACGCCTTTAACCGGCGTAACGCTGCGACGTAATGGGATATTTGCGGTAGGAAAACCGATGGTGCGCCCAAGTGCATCACCGTGCACCACGCGACCTGAGATACCAAATGGATGGCCCAGCAACGCTTCGGCTTGCGCAAAATCATCTTGTGCCAGCGCCTGACGAACTGCCGTGCTGCTGATACGCTTGCCGCCATCGCAGTAAGTTTGGGTGCTGATAACCTCAAAACCATACTCGATACCGGCTTTCTGTAATAACAGGAAATCGCCCTGGCGACCAGCGCCGAAGCGGAAATCATCACCGACCGCGAGGAATTTGACGTTGAGCTTATCCACCAGCAATTCAGAGATAAAACTTTGCGCCGAGTGTGCGGCAAAGCGGCGATCAAAACGCACGCACAGCACCGCATCCACACCCGCAAGTTCCAGGTATTTCAGTTTTTCGCGCAAACGCGTCAGACGCGCTGGCGCTTTGTCACCGGCAAACAACTCAAGCGGTTGTGGTTCGAAGACCATGACCACCACCGGCAGATTGCGTTTTCGTCCCTCGGCAATTAATTCAGCCATCAAAGCCTGATGGCCGCGATGTACGCCGTCAAAATTACCAATGGTCAGGACGCAGCCGCGATGCTGCTCTTTCAGATTATAAATACCGCGGATAAACTTCATGGCTGACTCAAACCGGTGGAAATCGGCGGATTATACCCTTGAATGGCGTTTAGGTTAACCCGTATACGTGCCTTTCCTGCTTTGGAAGCGGCTTAATCCGCGTGTGACCAGATGCTTAGCGAGGATCTGAAGATTTTTGCTGCGAAATACTGTATTCAGCGGCGTGTTGCTGGTAGAATCCTGCGCCATCAATTACGTAATCAAGTGTTGTTGCTGAAACGACGCTTATTTGCACAAATCCATTGACATAAGAAGGCGCAAAAGGCATAGTCCTCGGCCTTTGATTTGTCCATATAGATCACATTTGGGAGTTGGACCTTGGCTAATATCAAATCAGCTAAGAAACGCGCCGTAACATCTGAGAAACGTCGCAAGCATAACGCAAGCAACCGTTCAATGATGCGTACTTTCATCAAGAAAGTATACGCGGCTATCGCAACAGGCGACAAAGCTGCTGCGCAGAACGCATTCAACGAAATGCAACCACTCGTGGACCGTCAGGCTGCTAAAGGTCTGATCCACAAAAACAAAGCTGCACGTCATAAAGCAAACTTGACTGCTCAGATCAACAAACTGGCTTAATCGCCCGTCTGTTTATCGCTTTGTAGAAAGAACCGGCGCTTAGCCGGTTTTTTTATGCCTAAAAATCAAAGTTCAAATTTTCATGATAACTTGTTGAATCTTTGATTATTTCCCCGCCGTTTTGTTCTGTCACTATTCCTCTCGCTCGTTATTCATGTGAATTCGCGAGCATGAAATCGAATTTCATGGAGGAAAAATCAATGCATCAAAATAACCAAAGTGCAGTTTGCCGTCCTGGCACTTCGCATCTTAGTACCGAGGACCAAAACAAGTTTTGGTCATGGGGCCAGGGAGAGCTGGCACAGCCCACGCACACTTTACTTCACAAAGCCTTTTCTGCCTGGGTAAACCAGCAGCCAGATGCGATTGCCGTTGTCCATGGCAATGAAGCCATCAGCTACCGGGATTTAGATCGACGCGCAAATCTTCTGGCTCAACAATTGCTGCTGAATAATGTCCAGCCTGGTGACAATGTCGCCCTCTTCTTACAACGTTCAATTCCGCTTATCGTGGGCATCATCGCTAGCTTAAAAGTCGGCGCAGCTTATGTCCCTCAAGATGCCATTATTGCGCCACAAACTCTGCTCAAAACTATCCTGGAAATCACAAAATGTCCGGTGATTTTGACTACGCGCGCTTATGCTGATGCGATTCCAGCGAGTAGCCATCACCAGCTCATTTTCATTGATGAGTTAGATTTAGAAGGCCCATTGCCAGCGCAGTTACCCGATGTGTCCCCGCAAAACAATGCCGTGATCATTTTTACCTCCGGCACTACCGGTAAGCCTAACGGGGTACAGGTCACACATCAGAATATTTGCAACATCCTGCTCACATCGCCTGGATCCTTAGGGATGAAACCCGGAAAGCGAGTGGCGCAGATCCTCAATATCGCGTTCGATATGGCGGTTTGGGAGATTCTGGGATCACTGACCAATGGAGCGACGTTAGTAATACGTGGAAAATCAATCCAGGAAACGGCGGCCAAGGTCGATATCCTGATTGCTACCCCCTCCATTTTGGCAGGCTTAGATAGCCGCGCTTGTCGAAGTCTTTCAACGGTAGCCTTGGCCGGTGAACCCTGCTCAATCACGCTCGCCAATGAGTGGGCGTCATTTTGTCAGTTCTGGAACTGTTGCGGTCCAACTGAAACGACCATCGTTAATACCATGCAACATTATCAACCTGGCATCTCAGCCAAACTGACAATTGGCACCCCAACGCCCAATAACACAGTTTATGTCCTAAATGCGGAACTTCATCCCTGCGCCATTGGTGAGATAGGTGAAATGTGGGCCGGCGGCCTTTGTGTTACAGCGGGCTATATTAATAATCCAGCACTGAACAGCGATCGCTACCGCCCCGATCCTTTTGCTGCGGACGGCAGTATGATGTTCCGTACCCGTGATCTAGGTCTTTGGACTGCTGAAGGTGAGCTGGAGCATTTGGGACGTTCCGATGATCAAGTCAAAGTTCGTGGGTTCAGAATTGAGCTAGATGCCATATCGACGCTGTTGGAAAAAATGCCAGGCTGCCAGCGCGCCGTGACAATGAAAAAGGATGACCGCACGCTGTTATCTTGGGTCACGCCGGAAACGGTAGACAGTGCAGAAGCCAAACAATGGCTTGAACAACATTTGCCTTATTACAGCATTCCCGAGTCCATCACCCCATTAAAAAAATTCCCTGTAACCGATCGTGGAAAAATAGATAAGCGCGCACTGCTTCCCCCAGAAACGCAGCATAAAGCGTCATTACCACCGGTATTACCGTTGTATAAACGCTTAGGCGCGCTTACCCAGCTGGAACACTACAAGCGGTTATTTTTCCTGGTAATTTTATTGAACGCTTGCTGGTTCACCTGGGGGATTTTACCCGGTCAATGGTGGGAAAGTTCAGATCGCCTGCTGATTTTATCAAACACCGTAGTCGTTAACCTGACGCTAGCGGCCCTGATACGCCAGCAGCATGTAGTTAACCTGCTGTTTTGGCTGGTAACGCGCGCTCCAACTTCATGGCCATTATGCATACGACGCCATTTAGCGAAGGTTTATCACTTTGGCGGAATTCACTCCAGTGCAGCCCTTGCTGCTACCGTATGGATGACGATATTTGCTGTCAGCTTGCTGAGTCAGCAGACTGAGCAGCTGCCTCAACTCGCACTGGTGGCAGCCGTTTTACTTCCCATGTTTTTAGCGATGATGTTGATCACCGCACATCCCAAAATGCGCATGAGAAACCATGATCTTTTCGAACAAGTTCACCGTCTGGTTGGCTGGAGTGTACTCGGTTTATTTTGGCTGTTTACGCTTAGCTTCAGTGCCGCTCAGCAAGCCGAGGACACTTCAGTGTTTGAACTTGGATCCTTTTGGGCCTTGCTCGCCGTGACACTCAGTGTGATTGCTCCATGGCTACATCTGCGTAAAGTGCCTGTAAAAATTGAGCGCCTTTCGTCTCATGCTGCGGCCATTACGTTGACGCTCCCTAAAACCCCTTTTGCTGGGTCATCGACTTCACTTAGCTTATCGCCACTCAAAGATTGGCATGCATTCGCTAACATTCCTGCGCCGGGAGTAAGAGAGTCTCGTTTGATTGTTTCTCGCGCTGGCGATTGGACCGGCGAAATCATTAATACCTTGCCGG
Organism: Pantoea sp.; assembly: GCF_039594315.1. Classification (GTDB taxonomy): domain Bacteria; phylum Pseudomonadota; class Gammaproteobacteria; order Enterobacterales; family Enterobacteriaceae; genus Pantoea. The sequence goes on along the minus strand of NZ_JBCNNP010000052.1, from coordinate 16,353 downwards.
ATTACCTTTGGATAAAAGGCATTACGACCTCGGGTGTGGCACGCATAGAAACACTTTTCCACTCCGTGTTATATGTCGCGACAGGAAGTGGGATTGGCCCAGTTATTCCACATTTGTTGGCGCAAAACGTTCCTACCAAACTGATTTGGGCAACGCGAACACCGAATCTCACTTATGGAGACACTCTGGTGGAAGAGATTATGGCGGCACAGCCTGATGCGCTGATTTGGGATACCGATATTCATGGCAAACCTAATTTACTTCGCCTGTCGTTGGAAATGGTTAAGCAACACAATATCGAAGCTGTGATTTGTATCTCTAATCGCAAACTTACCGCTTATGTCGTTGAAGGGTGTGAAGCGCGTGGCACGCCTGCTTACGGTGCGATTTTTGATTCTTAGGAGTGAGCATGCATATTCAAATTGAACGCGTGAAGCGAGTGGTAAAGCTGCGTATTGCCAGGACAGAATCACGTAACGCCTTGAGTGATAATATTTTCAATGAATTGATGGAAATAATGCGGCCGCTTGATCACGATCCTACGGTCGGTTGTTTTCTAGTTTGCGGTCAGCCGGAGTATTTTTCTGCTGGTGCGGATATCAGAGAAATGGCGATGCATTCGCAATCCGATATGGTGCGCAGTGATTACTTTGCCGGCTGGGGACAATTTTGCCAGTTGCGCACGCCAAAAGTAGCGGCCGTAAGCGGTTATGCTTTCGGTGGCGGGTGTGAACTCATGATGATGTGTGACATTAGCATTGCCGCCCAGAGTGCTCGTTTTGCCCAACCTGAAATAAAATTAGGTGTCATGCCTGGCATTGGTGCCACGCAACGCTTAACGCATTTAGTTGGCAAAGCCAGAGCTATGGATATTTTGTTAACTGGGCGTGAATTAACCGCACAAGAGGCGGAGAAAATTGGACTTATCTCGCGAGTGATTCCCGATGAAGCGCTTGAGACTGAAGCACTGCGCTTAGCTGACACGGTGGCTGGTTGGAGCAAACCTGCCGCGATTGCCACACGTGAAGCCGTGAATGCGGCGGAAGAAATGGGATTACAAGCAGGTCTGACCTTTGAACGCCGCCTGTTCCACAGCTTGTTTGCCAATCAGGACCAACAGGAAGGGATGCGAGCATTTTTAGAGAAACGTCCCGCACACTTCATTCATCAGTAAATGAAGTGCAGACAGATTCACGCCTGTCTGCACCTTTAATTTCGCCGAAACAGATAGTTAAAATCGTGATGGCAAATACGCTGCACCGCCGGATGTTGAATCATGCGCTCAGCGAAGATCACGTGATACTCTTCCATCACTTCCTCTAAACGCCCAATCTCCTTGATCGCATCGTCACGATAAATTTCTGCGCCGTACAGCGTTGGGGCGACAAAAATCGCGTTGTTCAAAGCACCAAATGCCTTCATCAACGCGGCATCATCAAACTCGCCAAGAATCTCCACCTGCAAGCCCTGACTGTGAATCCAGTTCAATAATTTGCGACCCAGCATTGAGCGGCGGCCAGGAATCAATAAGCGGCGTTCTTCCAGGCAAGCGGGGAAAGGCAAGGACGGCAAAGGAGTGTTGCACCAGAAACTGATCGGACACTCACCCAGCTTGAGTGAAAACAGCCCTTCCTGTTGGGTTGAGTCGATGGAGCAATCGGAGAGGATCATGTCCAGTTTGTGCTGGCTAAGTTGCTCCAGCAGCATCTCATGGGTTGATTCAAAGCAGCGCAAATGGATTTTTTCATCCGTCATAACCGCCGTTTCGAGCACCTTGCTGACCAACTGCTTCGACAACGCATCCGCGACGCCGACATCAAACAACAGATGCGACTCTTTGCGATAGTTAACGATATCGAGCATTTCCTGGCTCAGCATGAACATACGATCGGCATAACGAAACACCAGCTGACCAAGTTCATTGGGCACTAAACCGCGCCCTTGCCGCCGAAACAGCACGCCGCCCAGCTGATCTTCCAGCGCTTTGATTTGGCCGGTCACCGTTTGCGGCGCCAGACACAAGACATCCGCCGCACGCACCACCGAACCGGTTTTGCATACCTGCCAGAAATAGTAGAGATGATTAAAATTGAGCTGATTCATCGGCAAAAAAGGAGGCTTGCGCCTCCTTCCTGTATTAACGCAGTTTAATGCGCAGCAGCACGTAACCCAGCACCGCCGACAGCAGCGAACCACTGAGGATGCCCAATTTAGAGAACGTCACCAGCTGTTCATGCGCGGCATCGAATGCCAGCGAACTGATAAAGATCGACATGGTGAAGCCGATACCGCACAGCACACCAATCGCCATGATATCGCGTATCGTGGTGCCTGCCGGCAGCACCGCCAGCCGCCATTTCACCGCCAACCAGCAGAACAAGGTGATACCCAATGGTTTACCAATCAACAGGCCGAGAATGATACCCAGCGGCTCTGGTGACAGCGCATCCATAAAGGTGATGCCGGTCAGCGAAATGCCCGCATTGGCGAAAGCAAACAGCGGCAGAATCAGCCAGTTTACCCACGGCATTAAACCATGCGCTAAATGTTCAGCCGGGGAATGCCCATCCTTCTCTTCCAGTGGAACAAAGAAGCCGACGATAACGCCCGCCAACGTAGCGTGTACGCCGGACTTAAGCACCGCCGTCCACAGCACTATACCCACCAGCATGTAAATCGCGATATTGCGCACGCCACAGCGATTAAGAATCGCCAGCAGCACAATCGCACCTGCCGCCACGCTCAACGACAGCACCGAGAGATCGCTGGTGTAGAACAGCGCGATAATCACGATGGCGCCAAGGTCATCGATAATCGCCAGCGCCATCAGGAACACTTTCAGCGCAGTAGGAACGCGGCTGCCAAGCAACGCCAATACACCCAAAGCAAAGGCAATATCGGTCGCGGTAGGAATTGCCCAACCGTTACGCGCAATCGGATCGCCATGGTTTAGCATCAGGAAAATCAATCCCGGCGCCACCATGCCGCCCAGCGCGGCAATTACCGGGAAGATGGCACGATCGCGACTAGCAAGTTCGCCAGTAATCAGTTCGCGTTTCACTTCCAAACCGATCACCAGGAAAAACAGCGCCATCATCGCATCGTTAATCCACAGCAGCAGGTTTTTGCTGATATCCAATGCGCCAAAGCGAATTTGCACCGGTTCCGCCAGCAGCGATTGATAGCCTTGAGCGGTCTCCGCGCTGTTAGCCAAAATCATGGCGGCGACTGCAGCCAAAATCAGCACCATGCCGTTACTGGCGTCACTGGCAATAAAGCTTTTCAATAAGCTCCGAATAGAACGGGTTTTGTTCACAACTCCTCCTGAGTAGGGACATGTAGGCTGAGAAGTGTAGCGAGTTGGACACCTCGTTAAAAGCAGCTTATGTCTCGTTAATTACTCGATAATACCGATGTATTGAAATGGCGTTTATGGCGTATATCAATTAAGAGGCAGAATTGAGCATAGAGCAGAGGCGGCACATTGGCGGGAAAACATAAAAAAAGCGGAGAGTTGCCTCTCCGCTTTTTAATTCATTACTTGCGAAATTAACGTGTCAGGTCGTCGAAGAACTTCTTCACGCCGTCGAAGAAGCTTTTGGAGCGCGGGCTATTTTTCTCGCCGCTTGGGCCACCAAAGCTCTCTTCCAGTTCACGCAACAGCGCTTTCTGCTTATCGTTAAGGCTAACTGGCGTTTCCACCACCACACGACACAGCAAATCACCGACCGCACCGCCACGCACTGATTTCACGCCTTTACCGCGCATGCGGAACAGTTTGCCAGTTTGCGTTTCAGACGGCACTTTCAGGTTCACACGGCCATCAAGCGTCGGCACTTCAATCTCGCCACCTAATGCTGCCATGGCAAAGTTGATCGGCACTTCGCAGTACAGGTTGTTATCTTCACGTTCGAAGATAGGGTGCTTCTTCACTGAAACCTGTACGTACAGATCGCCTGCCGGGGCACCGTGTTCACCTGCTTCGCCTTCGCCACTGAGACGGATGCGATCGCCGGTATCCACGCCCGCCGGAATTTTCACCGACAGCGTTTTGCTGCGCTCAACACGGCCGTGACCATGACATGCGTTGCATGGATCTTTGATCACCGAACCGCGACCGTGACAGGTTGGACACGCTTGCTGCACCGTGAAGAAGCCCTGGCGCATCTGCACCTGGCCCGCACCGTGACAGGTATGACAGGTCTGCGGTTTGGTGCCCGCTTTCGCGCCGCTGCCGTGGCAGACATCGCACTCTTCCAGCGTAGGAATGCGGATCTCTTTGGTCACGCCGCGTACCGCTTCTTCAAGCGTCAGCTCCATGTTGTAGCGTAAATCGGCGCCACGAGCAGCACGCTGACGGCGGCCACCACCAAAAATATCGCCAAATACGTCGCCAAAGATATCGCTGAAGTCAGCTCCGCCACCACCGAAGCCGCCACCACCGCCCATGCCACCTTGTTCAAAGGCTGCATGACCGTATTGGTCGTAGGCCGCACGCTTCTGCGCATCGGTCAGAATTTCGTAGGCTTCCTTAACCTCTTTAAACTTCGCTTCGGCTTCTTTATTGTCCGGATTACGATCCGGATGGTATTTCATCGCCAGGCGCTTATAAGCCTTTTTGATTTCACGCTCATCCGCGGATTTAGAGACGCCTAAGATCTCGTATAAATCACTCTTAGCCATATTTGTTCTGCCCTTAACATGATCGCACGGGCGTGGAGAAATCTCCTACGCCCGTGCTGGTTTCAACGGCTGTCAGGCCAGCCGTCGCGCCCGGTCAGGGGCAATTATTTTTTGTCTTTAACTTCTTCGAATTCAGCGTCGACAACGTCGTCATCTTGCTTCGCAGAAGCCTCGCCAGCGTCAGCTTGACCTTGCTGCTGCTGTGCCAGTTCCATCAGCTTGCTAGACACTTCCATCAATGCCTGCATTTTGGCTTCGATTTCTGCTTTGTCTTCGCCTTTCAGCGCGGTGTTCAGCTCGGTCAGTGCCGCTTCGATTGGTGCTTTATCGTCAGCGGACAGCTTGTCACCGGCTTCATCCAACTGCTTACGGGTGCTGTGAGAGATCTGATCACCTTGGTTACGGGTCTGTACCAGTTCTTCGAACTTACGGTCAGACTCGGCGTTCGCTTCCGCGTCGCGCACCATTTTTTCGATCTCTTCTTCGTTCAGACCAGAAGAAGCCTTGATGGTGATCTTCTGCTCTTTACCGCTGTTTTTGTCCTTCGCTGATACGTGCAGGATACCGTCCGCATCGATGTCAAAGGTGACTTCGATCTGTGGCATACCGCGCGGTGCAGCCTGGATACCATCCAAGTTGAACTGGCCCAGTGATTTGTTATCACCAGAACGCTTACGCTCACCCTGCAGCACGTGAATCGTCACGGCAGACTGGTTATCTTCAGCAGTTGAAAACACCTGGCTGTGCTTGGTTGGGATCGTGGTGTTCTTGCTGATCAGCGAAGTCATCACGCCACCCATGGTTTCGATACCCAGTGACAGCGGAGTCACGTCCAGCAGCAGAACGTCTTTCACTTCACCCGCCAACACGCCGCCCTGAACCGCAGCACCGACAGCAACCGCTTCATCCGGGTTCACGTCTTTACGTGGCTCTTTGCCGAAGAATTCAGTCACTTTAGCCTGAACCATTGGCATACGAGTCTGACCGCCAACCAGGATCACGTCGTTGATGTCAGAAACTGACAGGCCTGCATCTTGCAGAGCCACTTTCAACGGCTCGATTGAGCGAGAAACCAGATCTTCAACCAGTGATTCCAGTTTCGCACGCGTCACTTTGATGTTCAGGTGCTTAGGACCGGTTGCATCCGCCGTGATGTACGGCAGGTTAACGTCGGTCTGCTGAGCTGAAGACAGCTCGATCTTGGCTTTTTCTGCGGCTTCTTTCAGACGCTGCATTGCCAACGGATCGTTGTGCAGATCGATGCCCTGATCTTTCTTAAATTCAGCCACCAGATAGTTAATCAGACGGCTATCGAAGTCTTCACCACCCAGGTGGGTATCACCGTTGGTTGCCAACACTTCAAAGGTTTTTTCGCCATCAACGTCATCGATCTCAATGATTGAGATATCGAAAGTACCGCCGCCCAGGTCATATACCGCGATAGTACGGTTGCCCTGACCTTTATCCAGACCGTAAGCCAGTGCAGCTGCGGTTGGTTCGTTGATGATACGTTTTACTTCCAGACCCGCGATACGGCCGGCGTCTTTGGTCGCCTGACGCTGCGCATCGTTGAAGTAAGCTGGAACAGTGATAACAGCTTCAGTTACCGCTTCACCGAGGAAATCTTCCGCGGTTTTCTTCATTTTTTTCAGCACTTCAGCAGAGATCTGCGGCGGTGCCATTTTCTGGCCTTTCACGTCCAGCCATGCGTCGCCGTTATCAGCGCCGATGATTTTATATGGCATGATTTTGATATCACGCTGTACTTCTTCGTCCTGGAAGCGACGGCCAATCAGGCGCTTGATCGCAAACAGGGTGTTCTGCGGGTTGGTCACAGACTGACGTTTAGCCGGAGAACCAACCAGAGTTTCGCCATCTTGTGCATACGCAATGATCGACGGCGTGGTGCGATCGCCTTCGGCGTTTTCCAGCACGCGTGCTTTACCACCATCCATAACTGCAACACATGAGTTGGTTGTACCCAAGTCAATACCAATAATCTTACCCATCTAAACGTCTCCTACTTAAATTCTTTGCCAATTTGGGTTGTGAAACAGAGATGCGGCCTAACTGACCACTTTCAACTGCTGAAGCAGGCTTTTTTGCTGCCTCACAACGCTCGATGACAAGTAAATGGGGCCAGTTAGATGCGCATCAAGGGTTAAAACTAAAAAAATTTCATTCTTTAGCGCGATTCAGATCAAAGTTGGGCAAAAAGAGGCCGCTTATCATGCTGCGCCTCGCGCCCCACCGCGGTTTGCGCGGGCAAAACACAAAAAGCAATTCACAACATCACCTCTGAGGAAATATGAGCAACACCACGCTGGCGAATCCCGCCCCGCTGGGCTTAATGGGATTCGGTATGACCACCATTCTGCTCAACTTACACAACACCGGCCTGTTTGCGATGGACGTCATCATTCTGTCGATGGGCATCTTCTATGGCGGCATCGCGCAAATTTTTGCCGGTCTGTTGGAATATAAGAAAGGCAACACCTTCGGACTCACCGCCTTCACCTCGTATGGTTGCTTCTGGCTGACGCTGGTGGCGATTCTGCTGTTGCCAAGAGTTGGGCTGACAGAAGCGGCTGATAGCCACTTCCTCGGTGCCTGGCTGGCGCTGTGGGGCGTTTTCACCGCATTCCTGTTTATCGGCACACTGAAGTCGCCAAAGATGTTGCAGTTCATCTTTGCCAGTTTGACGATTCTGTTTGCGTTGCTGGCCGTTGGTCATTTGACGGATAACGCAGGACTGCTGCGCATTGCCGGTTACATTGGCATCGTTTGTGGATCGAGCGCGTTCTATCTGGCGATGGGCGAAGTGCTGAACGAGAAGTTTGGCCGCACCATTCTGTGGATTGGCGAGTAATGAAAAAAACGCGGAGCTTGCTGGCCCCGCGTTTTTATTATGACGAATGCAGCGACATATCCAGCTGCGCATGCTGCTGACGGCTATCGCGCCACAGCCAAATCCCCACCACAAAGCCGATTCCCGCCAGCGCCAGCACATACCAGGCGGGTGCCATCGGCGTTAGGCTCATCATTAACGTCACGCTGATTGGCGTCAGACCACCAAAAATCGCGTACGCCACATTGTACGAGAATGAAATACCGGTAAAGCGCACCGGCGCTGGGAAAGCGCGCACCATGACAAACGGCACGATGCCGACCACGCCAACGCTTAATCCCGCTAAGCCGTACCAAACAAACAGCATTTCAGGCGTGCTACTCAATTGATGGAAGAAATTCCAGCTGCCGATCGCCAGCAACAATGAGCCCACCATCAAGGTGCGCGCTGCGCCAAAGCGATCCACCAGCCAACCGGCAATCACACAACCTAACAGCAGCATCACCGTGGCGAAGCTGTTGGCTTGCAGGCTTAACGCCGCCGGAATGCCGTGCTGTTTCTGCATCAAGGTCGGTGCCATCAAAATCACCACCACGATGCAGGCTGAGAGCAACCAAGTCAGCAGCATCGAAATCACAATGCTGCGTTTGTGGTTGGCAAGGATGGTTTGCAGCGGCATTTTTTCAGCCAGCGCTTTGCGTTGCTGCATTTGCTGGAATACCGGTGTTTCATGCAGCCAGCGGCGCAGATACATCGCCAGCAAGCCGAACACACCACCGAGGAAAAATGGAATGCGCCAGCCGTGATCGCGAATCGCCGCGGGAGATAATGTGGTATTCAGCACGGTTGCCACCAGTGAACCAAGCAGAATGCCAGCGGTTAAACCGGCAGTCAGCGTACCGCAGGCAAAACCAATGCGTTTTTCCGGCACATGTTCCGCAACAAATACCCACGCGCCCGGCACTTCACCGCCAATTGCCGCGCCTTGCAGCACGCGCATTAGCAGCATCAACAACGGCGCAGCAATGCCAATACTGGCATAAGTTGGCAGCGCGCCCATCGCCAATGTTGGCAAGGCCATCAGCAGAATGCTCAGGCTGAACATTTTCTTACGCCCCACTTTGTCACCAAAGTGCGCCATGATAATGCCGCCGAGCGGACGCGCCAGATAACCGGCAGCAAAGATGGCGAAGGTCTGCACCTGACGCAGCCATTCAGGAATATCGGGCGGGAAAAAGAGCTCGCCAATGACGGCGGCGAAAAAGACGAAAATGATGAAGTCGTAAAATTCCAGCGCCCCGCCAAGGGCAGCCAGCGACAGGGTTTTATAATCCTGTCCATTGAGTCGACGCGTTGTGTGCGTATCCATAATCCAGCGTTATCCAGAGGCAAAATAAGGTTGTAAAGCTGGAGTTACTATACCGTCAATATTTTGCCACACCAGCGCCGCTAGATTTTATGCCTGAAAATGACGATCTTTAGTCATTTGTCTCACGCCGGGCGCTTTTCGGGCGAAAAGCTGCTACCACTTCGCTGTGCGTTTCCACATACGGCCCCTCCAGCAGCTGTAAACAATAAGGTACAGCAGCAAAAATCCCCGGCACTTTAACCGATCCATCTTCTGCTTTAAGTCCTTCCAGCGTTTCTTTAATGGATTTTGGTTGGCCCGGCAAATTGAGGATCAAAGACTGTTTGCGGATCACGCCAACCTGACGCGACAAAATCGCTGTTGGCACGAATTGCAGGCTGATTTGGCGCATCTGCTCGCCAAAACCCGGCATCTCACGATCGGCAATGGCTAATGTGGCATCCGGCGTGACATCACGTCGCGCTGGCCCGGTGCCGCCGGTGGTCAGCACTAAGTTACAGAACAATTCATCAACCAATTCGCAGATCGCCTGCTCAATCATTGGCTGCTCATCTGGCACCAAACGCGTTTCGATTTCAAACGGCGTAGCGATTGCAGCAGCGAGCCAGCTTTCTAACGCCGGAATGCCCTGATCCTGGTAAATGCCATTGGCAGCTCGATCGGAAACGGAAATTAATCCAATACGTAAAGTATCCATAGAGTTATCGCTGTGGTTGGCTGCATCGCAGCTGAAAAGAAGGAGGATTTAAACAGGATAATACAAGAAGCGGGGGAAAAACGTAAAACCGTGGCAGCGGGTTGCCGCCACGGCGTATCACCTTACAGCAGTTCGGCGATCATCTTCTCAAGTTTGCCCTGATCGATGGCAAAGTTGCGGATACCTTCAGCCAGTTTGGTCACGGCCATTGGATCCTGGTTGTGCTGCCAGAAGAACTCAGCTTCAGTCATCTTCGCTGGACGCGCTTTCACTTCGCCGGTGTAGCTCAGTTTGCGCTCAACGGTACCTTCGGTCTCAGCCAGCTCTTTCAGCAGGCCTGGAGAGATGGTCAGGCGGTCGCAGCCAGCCAGTTCGATGATTTCACCCACGTTACGGAAGCTGGCGCCCATCACCACGGTTTCATAGCCGTGCTGCTTGTAGTAGTTGTAGATTTCAGCCACAGAAACCACGCCTGGATCTTCGTGTGCAGCGTACTCTTTCTTATCGGTGTTTTGCTTGTACCAGTCGAGGATACGGCCAACGAATGGTGAAATCAGGAACACACCCGCTTCCGCACATGCACGCGCCTGCGCGAAGGAGAACAGCAGCGTCAGGTTACAGTTAATGCCTTCTTTTTCCAGCTGCTCAGCAGCACGGATACCCTGCCAGGTCGAAGCCAGTTTGATCAGGATACGATCGTTGCTGATGCCAGCATCGTTGTACAGTTTGATCAGGCTACGCGCTTTGGCGATGCTCGCTTCAGTGTCGTAAGACAGGCGCGCATCAACTTCAGTTGAGATACGGCCAGGGATCAGTTTGAGAATTTCCAGACCAATGTTGACGGCCAGCTTGTCTGATACCAGCGCCAGTTGTTCTTCTTTATTGCTGCTCTGCTGACGCGCCCAGGTAATGGCTTCGTCAATCAGTTTGCGGTATTCAGGGATTTGAGCGGCGTTGAGAATCAAAGAAGGGTTGGTGGTCGCATCTTGCGGCTGGTAAAGCTTCATTGCCGCGATATCACCGGTGTCGGCGACCACAGTAGTCAGCTGACGCAAGGAAGTAAGTTTGTCCGTCATGGTTCTCTTTCTCTTAGGTTGACTGTCAGGGTGTAAAAGGCTGTTGCGATAATATCACGCACAATTCACCACGCAACACCACGAAGTGCCCTTTACGATAGCGCTAACAAATGGCAGCGATTTGCCGATTCGCCGCGCTTTTTTGCTACACTCGCTGCGACATTTTTCCCTTCAATCCCCTGATAAACCTGCGGGTCAACGAGGACGTAAACAATGCTGATGGTTATCTCGCCAGCGAAAACTCTGGACTATGAAAGCCCGCTGGCGACACAACGCTATACACAACCGGCGCTGTTAGAAAAATCACACCAATTAATTGACGTTGCGCGCGATCTTTCACCGGCGCAAATCGGTTCGCTGATGAGCATCAGCGACAAGCTGGCGCACCTCAACGCCGAGCGTTTTAACCAGTGGCAACCGCCCTTCTCGCTCGATAACGCACGTCAGGCGATTCTGGCGTTTAAAGGGGACGTGTACACCGGTTTGCAGGCTGAAACCTTTAATGATGGCGATTTCGAGTTTGCTCAGCAGCATTTGCGCATGTTGTCAGGTTTGTACGGTTTGCTGCGCCCGCTGGATTTAATGCAGCCGTATCGCCTCGAAATGGGCATCAAGCTGGCAAATCCGGCTGGCAAAGATCTTTACGGTTTCTGGGGCGATTTGCTGACGGAGAAGCTGAATGAAGCGATTGCCGAACAAGGCGATGAGGTGCTGATTAATCTGGCATCGGATGAATATTTCAAAGCCATCAAGCCGAAGAAGCTCAACGCGCAGCTGATTAAACCGGTGTTCCTTGATGAGAAGAACGGCAAGTTCAAAGTGATTAGCTTCTACGCCAAGAAAGCACGTGGATTGATGAGTCGTTACGTGATTCAGAATCGCCTGACCAAGCCAGCGCAACTGAAGAAATTCGATGTGGATGGCTATTTCTTAGATAGCGCAGAAAGCAGCGAGAACGAGTTGGTGTTTAAGCGCCGCGAGCAGAAATAAGAAAGCCGCCAAGATGGCGGCTTTCTTGAGGTCGCCATGAATGGCGACCCTACATTACTTCAGTAAAAACGCGCGCAGTTCCGCGAAATCACCTTTCAGATTGTGCGACAGCAGCGGCAAGTCGGCACGCTCCGCCAGCTCTTTCGGCAACGGCAATTCCTGGCCTAAAATCTCGTCCACGCTCTCTTTAAACTTGGCTGGATGTGCGGTGCCGAGGAACAGACCATATTCGCCGTCCTGCAAATTATCGCGCAGCAGACGATAAGCAATCGCCGCGTGCGGTTCAGAGATGTAGCCAATTTCTGCCAGCTCGCGCATGGTGGACTTGGTGGTTTCATCCGATACCGCGCCGTACGCCAGATCGGTCAAACGCCAGGTTTTGCGGCGGAACAGCTCTTCCACACGCGGCCAGTTGTTTGGCTGGCTAACATCCATCGCATTCGACAAGGTTGCCACAGTGGCATTCGGCTGCCATTCGCCGTTGCCGAGGAAGCGCGGCACAGTATCGTTAGCATTGGTCGCCGCGATAAAGCGCTTGATCGGCAAGCCGAGTGATTTCGCCAGCAAGCCCGCGGTCAAATCACCGAAGTTACCGCTTGGCACCGACACCACCAGCTGATTGCGTTTCTCTTGTGGCAGTTGCGCTACCGCTTCGAAGTAGTAGCAAATCTGCGCCAGCAAACGGCTGATGTTGATTGAGTTCGCCGAGTTCAGGCCAATCGCCTTTTTCAACTTTTCATCGTCAAACGCCTGTTTTACCAGCGCCTGACACGCATCGAAATCGCCTTCAACCGCGATAGTTTCGATGTTGCCGCCCAGCGTACAGAACAGTTTTTCCTGCAACGGGCTGATTTTGCCTTGTGGATACAAGATCACCACGCGCACGTTTTCCATGCCGTAGAACGCATGCGCTACGGCAGCGCCGGTATCGCCAGAGGTCGCGGTCAGAATGGTGATCTGCTCATCTGCGCCACTGACATAAGACAGCATTTGCGCCATGAAACGGCCGCCGAAATCTTTAAACGCCAGCGTTGGGCCGTGGAACAGTTCAAGACACGCCACATCAGCGCTGACTTCCGCCACTGGCGCCGGGAAAGCAAAGGCGTTTTTCACGCGCTCGGCCAACTGATGCGCGGCAATTTCATCGCCAATGTAGGCAGACAAAATTTTAGTGCTGCGGCTGACGAAATCCATCTCCAGCATGGCATCGATATCGGTCAGTTCGAATTCCGGCAGTTCGAGCGGGAAAAACAGCCCTTGCTGCGAGCCGAGGCCCTGTTTAACGGCCTGAGCAAAACTAACCTGCTCGTTGTGATCCTTAAGGTTGTAGAGTTTCATGCGTTATCCCAATTTACGTGCGCCAGCCGTATCAAGACGGCAGATATGGACGAAACCTTCTTCATTTTGCAGATAGTGTTGGCTCAGCCAATCTGCCATCCGCTGTGCTGTTGCCATTTCGTTGCAAACAGCGAAAAGTGTCGGGCCGGAACCCGAAATACCGCAAGCCAGCGCGCCAATATCCTGCGCCGCTTTGCGCGCTTCAGCGAAGCCTGGCAGCAGTTTGGTGCGATACGGCTCGGCGATCACATCCTGCATAAGTTTAGCCGCAAGCTCAGGCTGACGGGTATGGCAGGCGTGAATAAAGCCCGCCAACAGGCGACCGTGTTTGATGGCATCCTCTTTGCGATATTGTGCCGGCAGAATGGCGCGCGCTTCAGCGGTGGAGACTTTAATCCCCGGATACGCCATCACCCACAGCCATTCATCGAAGCACGGCACGTCCTGACTAATGATGCCGTTCTCTTCAATCATCAACTGCACGCCGCCGAGGAAGCACGGCGCGACGTTATCGTAATGTACGCTGCCGGAAATACGCCCTTCCAGCTCGCCCATCAGCGCCAGCAGTTCGGTATCGTTGAGCGGTTTGCCGCAGAATTCGTTCATCGCCATCAAACCCGCGACCACCGAACAAGCGCTTGAGCCCAATCCAGAGCCAATCGGCATGTTTTTTTCCAGCGTCATCGCCACCGGAACCTGTTTGCCGATCGCCTGGCAGAAACGTTCCCAGCACTGATAAACGATGTTTTCCTGCGGATTGCTCGGCAGTTTGCTGACAAAGCGCCCGGAGTTCACCAGGCTGAAGCTGTCGGCGGCCTCAACAGAAACGCAATCACCTAATAAGGTGCCATCCACCGGCGAAACCGCCGCGCCCAGCACATCAAAGCCGACGCTGACGTTGCCTATTGAGGCCGGTGCATAAATTTTTACCATCATTAAACTCCCAACTTCCACGACAGCGTACGCAAAAGGTCAGCAAACACACCCGCCGCCGTTACATCATTCCCCGCGCCGTATCCACGCAGAACCAGCGGGATCGGCTGATAATAACGGCTGTAAAATGCCAGCGCGTTTTCACCGTTCTTCACTTTGTAGAGCGGATCGTTGCCGTCCACCGCATCAATCTTCACTTTGCAGACGCCGCCTTCTTCAATGGCGCCGACGAAGCGTAACACTTTACCTTCGTCACGCGCTTTGGCAACGCGCGCAGCAAAGGCATTATCCAGCTCCGGCAAACGCTGCATAAACTGCTCAACATCGGCGATGTCGGTCAAACTGGCAGGCAGTAACGGTTCGATTTCAATATCGCTCAACTCCAGCTGATGTCCGGCTTCACGCGCCAGAATCAATAGCTTACGCGCCACATCGGTGCCCGAAAGATCGTCACGCGGATCCGGCTCGGTAAAGCCCATTTCGCGCGCCATTTTCGTCGCTTCAGACAGCGAAACGCCTTCATCCAGCTTGCCGAAGATAAATGACAGCGAACCAGACAGAATCCCTGAGAACTTGATCAGTTCGTCACCGGCGTTCATCAGGTTTTGCAGATTTTCGATTACCGGTAAACCCGCGCCAACGTTGGTGTCGTAGAGGAATTTACGGCGCGATTTGGCCGCCGCCGCACGCATTTGCTGATAGTAATTCCACGACGAGGTGTTGGCCTTTTTGTTTGGCGTCACCACGTGGAAGCCTTCTGCAAGGAAATCAGCATACTGATCGGCCACCGCCTGGCTTGAGGTACAATCGACGATCACCGGATTCAGCAGATGATACTCCTTCACCAAACGAATCAATCGACCGAGATTAAACGGCTCTTTGGCTTCGTTTAGTTCCGCTTTCCAGTTGCTAAGATCGATACCGTGCACGTTGGTTAACAGCGCACGCGAGTTAGCGATACCGCATACGCGCAGATCGATATGCTTCTGTTTCAGCCAGGTTTGCTGGCGATGCAACTGGTCCAGCAACGCAGCACCGACGCCGCCGACGCCCACTACGAACACTTCGATCACCTGATCGGTGGCGAACAACATCTGATGCACTACACGCACGCCAGTGGTGACTTCATCATTGCTGACTACAACAGAAATGGAGCGCTCGGATGAACCCTGCGCAATCGCCACGATATTGATGTTGGCGCGTGCCAGCGCCGAGAAGAACTTGGCGGAGATGCCGCGCAGCGTGCGCATGCCATCGCCAACCACTGAAATTACCGCCAGCTGTTCCAACACATCGAGCGGATCGAGCAAGCCATCTTTCAGCTCAAGATAGAACTCTTCTTCCAACACACGACGCGCACGCGCCTGCTCACTTTGCGGTACGCAGAAGCTGATGCTGTATTCGGAAGAGGATTGGGTGATTAACACCACAGAAATGCCGGTGCGTGACATCGCGGCAAACACGCGCGCCGCCATGCCGACCATGCCTTTCATGCCTGGGCCAGAGACGTTGAACATCGCCATGTTATTCAGGTTGGTGATGCCTTTCACCGGATTCTCATCCAGCTCACCTTCGCCACCAATCAAGGTGCCGGGCGCTTGCGGGTTTGCAGTATTTTTGATTAGGCAAGGGATCTGGAACTGGGCGATCGGCGCGATGGTGCGTGGATGCAGCACTTTGGCACCGAAATAGGAGAGCTCCATCGCTTCCTGATATGACATCGACTTCAGCAAGCGCGCATCCGGCACCTGACGTGGATCGCAGGTATACACGCCATCGACGTCAGTCCAGATTTCGCAGCAATCAGCGCGTAAACAGGCTGCCAGCACTGCCGCTGAATAATCAGAACCGTTACGCCCCAGCACCACCAATTCGCCCTTCTCGTTACCGGCGGTGAAACCGGCCATCAGGATAAAGTGATCGGCAGGAATCTGGCTGGCGGCGATGCGGCGAGTAGATTCGGCGATATCCACGGTGGATTCGAGATAGTGACCAATCGCCAGCAACTTCTCCACCGGATCGATCACGGTGACTTTGTGGCCGCGCGCTTGCAGCAGCGCTTCCATGATGGCAATCGACAGCTTTTCGCCACGGCAAATAATGGCAGCGTTGACCGCATCAGGACATTGTCCCAACAAGCTGATGCCGTGCAGCACTTGTTTCAGCTGTGCGAACTCCAACTCAACGCGGGTTTTTACGCCGTCATAATCGAAGCCCGGTTGTGCGTCACGCAGGCCTTGCAGCAGGTCGGCAAAAATACGTTCTGCGTCGCTGATATTCGGCAGCGTGTCGAGGCCGCTGATGGTTTTCTCAATCATCGCCACCAGATGATTGGTAATTTTTGCTGGTGCAGAGAGTACGGTCGCAACCTGTCCCTGTTGTGCATTGCTTTCCAGAATATCCGCCACGCGGAGAAAAC
>NZ_JBCNNP010000051.1:0-28582 GCF_039594315.1 Pantoea sp. | reverse complement strand
CGCCGATCACAGTGATTTTCACATCTGTGAACCACTGACGGTGACCAGCTTGCTTACGGTAGTGTTTACGACGACGAAACTTAACGATTTTAATTTTCTCGCCACGACCGTGAGCAACAACTTCTGCTTTGATCACACCGCCTGAAACCAGTGGCGCGCCGATTTTCACGTCTTCGCCATTTGCGATCATCAGAACCTGGTCAAACTCAATGGTTTCACCGGTTGCGATGTCCAGCTTTTCCAAGCGAACGGTCTGACCTTCGCTTACTCGGTGTTGTTTACCACCACTTTGGAAAACCGCGTACATATAAAACTCCGCTTCTGCGCGTGCCTTTCTTGTTGATCAGGCGGCGCGATAAATATTCACAATAGGGCGCGAATTCTACGCAATACTCCAGCAGAAGACAAGAGCACTTTGCACTCTCTTGCAGAAAAAAAGCGCAAGGCGAATGCAAACGTTTCGCAACCCGTTTTTTCAAGTACAATCAGTAACAGATTACCTGAACTCACGCTGTGTAAAGCGCTTACCATGCAAAAAACGAGTAAAGCTGAAAAGACGAATGAACTTAGAACAGATTAACGAATTAACCGCGCAGGACATGGCGGCCGTCAACCAGACCATCCTCGAACAGCTGAATTCAGAAGTCTCACTGATTAACCAGTTAGGCTATTACATCATCAGCGGCGGGGGAAAACGCATCCGTCCGATGATCGCTGTGCTTTCAGCACGAGCACTGAATTATCAGGGAACGTTGCATATTACCAATGCGGCGCTGATCGAATTTATCCATACGGCGACGCTGCTGCACGATGATGTGGTGGATGAATCCGATATGCGCCGTGGCAAAGCCACCGCCAATGCGGCATTCGGCAATGCAGCCAGCGTGTTGGTCGGCGATTTCATTTACACCCGCTCATTCCAGATGATGACCAGCATGGGATCCTTGAAGATCCTTGCGTTAATGTCGGAAGCGGTGAATGTGATCGCCGAGGGTGAAGTGTTGCAATTAATGAACTGCAACGATCCCGACATCACCGAAGAGAGCTACATGCGGGTGATTTACAGTAAAACCGCCCGCTTGTTCGAAGCGGCTTCTCAAGCCTCGGCGATCCTGGCCGATGCCACGCCCGCGCAGGAAAAAGCCTTACAGGATTATGGGCGCTATCTTGGCACCGCTTTCCAGTTAATTGACGATTTGCTGGATTACAGCGCAGATGGCGAAACGCTGGGTAAAAACACCGGCGATGACCTGAGCGAAGGCAAGCCAACGTTGCCATTGCTGCATGCGATGCATAACGGCACGCCTGAGCAAGCGCAGATGATTCGTAAAGCCATCGAAGAAGGCAATGGCCGCCATCTGTTGGAACCCGTTCTGGCTGCAATGCAGCAAACCGGTTCGCTGGAATGGACGCGCAAACGCGCTGAAGAAGAGGCGGATAAAGCCATCGCTGCATTACAAGTGTTGCCAGAAAGCCCGTGGCGCAGTGCGCTTGAAGCGCTGGCGCATATGTCAGTACAACGCGACTTCTAATCTTTTAAGGGGCCAGCTCTGGCCCCTTTTCTGCTTCACTCTTCTCCCCTTTCTCTTACATCCATTGCATCGCTTTTGCGAAAAGCGACGCACTTTCGTGCACTTGCCAAACAATAACTGGAAACTTATGGGAATCATTTGCTATAAAAACGCAGGTTTTTTCCAGATATCTCTGCGACGGGAAAATTATTCTGCAGAGATGAAGCAGTAACACGGACACGGAGAGAAAAGTTATGTACCCAAGGAAAGAGGATTGGCATCCGGCAGATATCATTGCTGCGCTGCGCAAGAAAGGCACGTCGCTGGCGGCATTGTCACGTGACTCAGGATTGAGTTCGTCAACGCTGGCGAATGCGCTCTCAAGGCCTTGGCCGAAAGGTGAGTGGCTGATTGCTAATGCGATCAAAGTCCATCCGTCAGAGATCTGGCCAAGCCGCTACTTTGATCCTGTCACCAGTCGATTACTGGATCGCAAGAAACGCATACGATCGCCAAAGGATCGCAAAGAGATCTAGCAATATGCAGACGAAAAAAAACCAGCCGCGTTGCCGTGACTGGTTTTTTAATGCTCAAAGCCGAGATTACTCGCCGCTTACGCGCTCGATATTCGCACCCATCGCTTTCAATTTATCTTCGATGTGCTCATAGCCGCGATCGATGTGATAGATACGATCAACCAACGTAGTGCCTTCGGCTATACAACCCGCCAGCACCAAACTCGCTGATGCACGCAAATCGGTAGCCATCACCTGCGCACCCGACAGCGTTTCAACACCGTGGCAAATCGCAGTGTTGCTCTCGATTTCCGCATGTCCACCCATACGAATCAGTTCAGGGATATGCATGAAGCGGTTTTCAAAGATGGTTTCGGTGATAACACCCGTACCTTCCGCCACCATGTTCAGCAAGGTGAACTGTGCTTGCATGTCAGTTGGGAAGCCCGGATGTGGCGCAGTGCGGACGTTAACCGCTTTTGGCCGCTTGCCGTGCATGTCGAGGCTGATCCAGTCTTCACCGGTTTCGATTTCAGCACCGGCATCACGCAGTTTAGCCAGCACCGCATCCAGCGTATCGGGTTGTGCTTTATGGCAAACCACTTTGCCACGAGAGATTGCAGCCGCTACCAGGAAAGTCCCGGTTTCGATGCGATCTGGCAACACGCGATATACGCCGCCGCCCAGACGCTCAACACCTTCAATGGTGATTTTGTCGGTGCCCGCGCCGCTGATTTTTGCACCCAGCGTGTTGAGGAAGTTTGCCGTATCGACAATTTCCGGCTCACGCGCCGCATTTTCAATAATGGTGGTGCCGGTCGCCAGCGTGGCGGCACTCATGATGGTCACAGTGGCGCCAACGCTCACTTTGTCCATCACAATGTGGGCGCCTTTCAGGCGACCATTGACCGACGCCTTAACGTAGCCTTCTTCCAGTTTGATTTCCGCACCCAGCTGTTCCAGGCCAGTAATGTGCAGATCGACTGGACGCGCACCGATGGCGCAACCGCCCGGCAGCGATACCTGGCCCTGACCAAAACGTGCCACTAATGGACCGAGCGCCCAAATTGAAGCACGCATGGTTTTCACCAGATCGTAAGGCGCACTGAAAACATTAACTTCGCGAGCATCAACGTGGACCGAACCATTGCGCTCGACGCGCGCACCCAGCAGATTTAGCAGCTTCATGGTGGTATCGATATCACGCAGCTTCGGCACGTTCTGAATCTCTACCGGCTCTTCAGCCAGCAGGGCAGCAAACAGAATCGGTAACGCAGCATTCTTCGCCCCGGAAATGGTCACTTCACCACTTAAACGAGTGGGGCCTTGCACACGAAATTTGTCCATTAACACGGCTCTCAATTATCTATCAACAAAACAACCAGTGAAGCACTTAGAAACCGTTGAGTTTACGGTCGCGCGCCCACTCGGCTGGGGTATAAGTTTTGATGGAAACCGCATGAATACGGTTATCCGCGATGTATTCCATCAGCGGCGCATACACAGCCTGCTGCTTCTTCACGCGACTCAGTTCGCCGAACATTTCACCCACCGCGATGACCTGAAAATGACTGCCATCGTTGCTGAGTACGTGTACTTCTTCTAATGCCAGCGCCTGCATCAGCACGGCTTGAACTTCACTATTTTCCATCGCTCGTTGCTTCACTTAATAATAATAAGGCTGCCATCTTAGAGGAAAGCGCCTGACTCTTAAATACGCAAAAGCCCCTGGAAAAATCAGGGGCTTAGCATCGACAACCGTAGATCAGGCGATTTTTTCCGCAGAAACAATAATCTGCTGTAAGTTGTACAGCGTAATTAATGACTGGAGTTTATCGGAGATCCCGGTGAAAAGCGGTGCGCTACCTTGTGCGCGCGCGATTTCTCGCAAATGTACCAGCAGCGCCAAACCAGATGAATCCACCCTTTCCAGCGCCGCGACATCAATGGTGTTGATGTCCACCATCGCGGTATCACGCTCGTGCCACAAGGTCAGCAAGGTATCACGATCTAATTTGCCGCTTAACGCCAGCGTGCTGGCAGTGCGCTGCCAGCGTAACGGTTCGCTCATTATTGCTTTTTATCCAGGGTGATCGGCTGAGCAGCATAGGTTTTCAACTGCGCGGTCAGGCCATCAATGCCTTTAGTACGCAACAAGTCACCCCACTCATTCTGTTTGGTGGTGATCATGCTGATCCCTTCGGCCACCATGTCATACGCCTGCCAGTTGCCAGTTTGGCTGTTCTTACGCCATTGGAAATCAAGGCGCACCGGCGGGCGACCGTTAGGATCAACGATAGTGACGCGAATCGCCACGATATTGGCATCACCCAGCGGCTGCTCTGGCTGAATCTGGTAAGTCTGACCATTGTACAGCGCCAGCGCCTGACCATAAGCCTGCGCCAGATAATCACCGAAAGCCGCAAAGTACGCTTCACGCTGTGCCGGTGTGGCATCGCGGTAGTAGCGGCCCAGCACTAACGCACCAGCGTATTTCACCTGCACATACGGCATTAACTCCTGACGCACGATTTCGCGCAGATAGTTCGGATCTTGTTTGATCTTCGGCTGTTCATTCTTCAGACGCGTGAAGGTTTTCGCCGCCGCTTCGTCCATCTGCTTATATGGATTGCTCTGGTCAGCTGCAGCGTTGGCAGCCAGCGGTACGATTGCCAACATGGCAACCATCAGTAAACGTTTAAACATCATGTTTTACCTCGTAAGTTATTCCGTTGTTGCAGGTGCTGCGGGTGCAGGCGCGCTCTCTGCACCTTGAGATTTATCGTCGTTTTTATTATCGCCGCTCTTATAGAGGAATTGGCCGATCAAGTCTTCCAGCACCAACGCCGATTTGGTATCGCGGATGGTGCCGCCATCTTTCAGCATCGCCGAGCCTAATTCGGGATCGTCAAAACCTAAGTTGAGCGCCAGGAACTGCTCGCCGAGCAGGCCTTGGGTGCGGATGGCCAGTGAACTGGTATCCGGAATTTTGTTGGCGTAATCCTCGCTGATATCCATGGTGATGCGGGGCGACAAGGTTTTCTCGTCCAGCGAGATGTCGGCTACGCGTCCTACCAATACACCACCGATTTTAACCGGGGAACTGACTTTCAAACCGCCGATGTTATCGAAGGTGGCATAGAGCTTCCAGGTGGGTTGCGTACCAAATGATTTGAGGTCGGCAACGCGCAGCGCGAGGAACAACAACGCCAGCAGTGCCGCCAGCATGAAGACGCCAACCCAGATTTCGTTTTTCTTGCTTTGCATTGCATCAATTCCCAAACATCAGTGCTGTCAGCACAAAATCCAAACCGAGTACCGCCAGTGAAGCATGCACCACGGTACGCGTCGTCGCCCGACTGATTCCCTCAGAGGTCGGGATGGCATCATAGCCATTAAACAGCGCAATCCAGGTTACCGTGACGGCAAAGACCGCGCTTTTGATAATGCAGTTAACGACATCAGAACGGAAATCGACCGCATTCTGCATCGCCGACCAGAAGAAACCAGGGTCGATTCCTTTCCAGCTCACACCAACCAGCGCGCCACCCGCCACACCGACGGCGGTGAAGATCAGCGCCAGCAACGGCATGCTAATGAAACCGGCCCAGAAACGTGGCGAAACCACGCGACGCAGCGGATCAACCGCCATCATCTCCATGCTGGAGAGCTGTTCAGTGGCTTTCATCAGGCCAATTTCAGCAGTCAGCGCCGAACCGGCACGACCCGCAAACAACAATGCCGTGACTACTGGACCCAGTTCACGCAGCAGCGACAGCGCCACCAACATGCCAAGGCTGGTTTCCGCATTGTAGGTGGTTAATACCAGATAGCCCTGTAAACCCAGCACCATGCCGATGAACAGGCCGGAAACCACGATGATCAACAGCGACAACACGCCCACGCTGTACAGCTGTTTTACCAGCAGCGGGGCATGGCGACGAAACGCCGGTTTGCCCACCAGCGCATGAAATAGCATGAGGCCTGCGCGGCCAAAAGCGGCACAAGTGTTAATTCCCTGACGTCCTAATGACGCCAGCGCCCGTAACAACATCAGCTTACGTTCTCCCTGCGCGGGTTAAGTCGCTGAGGTAATCCCCAGCGGCAAAACGGAACGGAACTGGGCCGTCCGCATGACCCTCGATAAACTGGCGCACACGCGGATCGGGATTTTCCCGCAGTTCCGGTGCACTGCCCTGAGCAATAATTTTTTGTCCGGCAACAATATAGGCATGATCGGCAATGCTCAATACCTCTGGCACATCGTGTGAAACCACAATGCAGGTTAGGCCCAAGGCATGGTTGAGTTCATCAATTAACTTTACCAACACGCCCATGGTGATCGGGTCCTGGCCGACAAACGGCTCATCAAACATGATCAGCTCTGGTTCAAGCGCAATAGCACGTGCCAGTGCAGCACGGCGCGCCATCCCGCCAGAGAGTTCAGCCGGCATCAGTTTAGCCGCGCCGCGCAAACCAACCGCTTCCAGCTTCATTAATACCGTGCTGTGCAGTAATTCTGGCGGCAACTGCGTATGCTCACGTAACGGCCAGGCAACGTTCTCGTAGACGTTAAGGTCAGTGAAAAGTGCCCCTGACTGGAACAACATGCTCATCTTTTTGCGCACTTCATACAATTTAGTGCGGGAAAGCGTCGGGATATTGTGTTCGCGGAACCAAATCTCGCCTTTGTCAGGCTGCAATTGCCCGCCAATCAGACGCAAGAGCGTGGTTTTACCAATGCCAGACGGTCCCATAATCGCGGTCACTTTACCGGCAGGCACGGTTAACGAGATGTCGTCGAAGATGGTACGATCTCCGCGCGTGAAACTGACGCCACGAACCTCAACCAGATTCGTTTGCTGCTGGATCATCTTTACCTCTTTATGCGGGTCGGGCGTTTTCAAAGCGATGGATGTTAGCCTGTTAGCCCCAAATGCACGATAGTTTTACAGAAACTTACCCACTTGGTGTGGCGAAAACGGCCTTAAAATTTACTTTTGCCTCTCAGACAGTCAAAATCAGCGCCTGTTACCGCGTGCAGACTGTATTTCGCTGTCGGACAAGGTTCGCCGACACATCCATCCATCAAGGATTTTTAATGTTCGTAGCTTCTGCCTTGCTGTTTATCGGATTGATTTTATTGGTTTACGGAGCCGACCGTTTGGTGTTTAGCGCCGCGATCCTTTGTCGATCCTTTGGCATCCCGCCGCTGATCATTGGCATGACGGTGGTCAGCATTGGCACATCATTGCCGGAATTGATTGTCTCGTTCTCAGCCGCGCAGCATGGACAGATGGATTTAGCCGTTGGCACCGCGCTGGGTTCCAATATCACCAACATTCTCTTAATTCTTGGTGGCGCCGCACTGCTGCACCCCTTAACGGTACACTCCAATCTCATTCGGCGCGAACTACCATTAATGCTGCTAGTCTCACTGCTCAGCGGCATCATGCTATTTGACAACTATCTCAGCCGACTCGATGGTGCAGCACTTTTGCTGATTGCATTGGGTTATTTGCTGGTGGTGATCCGCATTGCCCGCCGCGCGGAGCGTGACAACAACGACACCTTGACCCGCGAACAATTGGCCGAACTGCCGCGCGATGAAGCCGGCAATACCGTGGCCTTTTTGTGGCTGGCGGTAGCACTCATTATTCTGCCAATGTCGACGAGCATGGTGATCGACAATGCCACCGTGTTTGCCGACTACTTTGGCGTGAGCGAATTGGTGATGGGTTTAACGCTGATTGCGGTCGGCACCAGCTTGCCAGAACTGGCTACTGTGGTCGCGGGCGCATTGAAGGGTGAAGACGATATCGCCATTGGTAATCTGATCGGCGCCAATATTTTTAACCTGGCGATTGTGCTCGGCCTGCCTGCGTTAATTCATCCGGGCAGCGTTGATCTGCATGCCTTCGCACGTGATTACTGGGTGATGCTCGGCGTGAGCGTGCTGTTCGCCCTACTTTGCCTACTGCGTAAGCGTCGCATTGGACGCACCGCCGGCATTTTATTGTTAACGGGATTTGTCGTGTGGGTGCTGTGGCTGTGGCTCAGCCCTACGCTTCTCGCAAGTTATTAAGGACGGACTGACCATGTCACATCAGCAACCGGATTTCGACTTCCAGCAAGCGGGCAAAGCCGTGCTGCGCATTGAGCGCGAAGGGCTGGAGCAACTTGATCAATATATCAATGATGATTTCAGCCGCGCCTGCGCGATGATCTTCGCCTGCCGCGGCAAAGTCGTGGTGATGGGCATGGGAAAATCCGGCCATATCGGTAAAAAGATGGCGGCGACTTTTGCCAGTACCGGCACGCCAGCCTTTTTTGTTCATCCCGGTGAAGCCAGCCACGGCGATCTCGGCATGGTCAGCACTAATGACGTGGTTATTGCGATATCCAACAGCGGCGAATCCGGTGAGATTCTGGCGTTGATTCCGGTACTTAAGCGTCAGAAAGTGCAGCTTATCTGCATTACGGGTCGGCCGGAAAGCGCGATGAGCCGCGCCTCCGATGTGCATCTCTGCGTGAACGTGCCGCAGGAAGCATGCCCGCTTGGCCTTGCGCCCACCACCAGCACCACCGCGACCTTAGTAATGGGCGATGCACTGGCTGTAGCGTTGCTGGAAGCACGTGGCTTTACGCAGGAAGATTTTGCCTTGTCGCATCCTGGCGGCGCGTTGGGTCGCAAACTGCTGCTGCACGTTAGCGATATCATGCACAGCGGCGATGAAATTCCACATGTTAGCCGCGATGCTTCAATGCGCGATGCACTGCTGGAAATCACCCGCAAAAATCTCGGTTTGACGGTGATTGTCGATGACCTGATGAAAATCGAAGGCATCTTCACCGATGGTGACTTACGCCGCGTGTTCGATATGGGCATCGATTTCCAAAAGGCCAGCATTCAGGATGTGATGACCAGCGGCGGCATTCGCGTAAGGCCGAATATGCTGGCGGTTGATGCTCTGAATCTGATGCAAAACAAAAACATCACCGCCCTGCTGGTCGCCGATGACGATCGCCTGCTCGGTGTGGTACATATGCATGACATGCTGCGCGCTGGCGTAGTTTGAACGGGAACAAAAAATGAGTGCTGAAACCGCGATGGTCGAGACCTGCTACGGCCCGGTAAGCGCAGCCGTGATGGCACGAGCCGCGCAAATTCGCCTGCTGATTTGTGACGTCGATGGCGTGATGTCAGATGGCGTGATTTATATGGGCAATAGCGGCGAAGAGCTAAAGGCGTTTAACGTGCGCGATGGTTATGGCGTGCGTTGCCTGCTGACCTCCGGCGTCGAAGTGGCTATTATTACCGGCCGCAAAGCAAAACTGCTGGAAGATCGCTGTAAGACGCTCGGCATTACGCATCTTTACCAGGGACAATCGGATAAGCTTTTGGCCTGGCGTGAACTCCTGGATAAACTGTCACTCACTGCCGATCAGGTGGCCTACATTGGCGATGATCTGATTGACTGGCCAGTGATGGCGCAAGCAGGTTTGAGTGTGGCGGTGGCCGATGCTCACCCGATTTTGCTGCCGCGCGCGCATTACGTTACGCGTATTGCCGGCGGTCGTGGCGCAGTGCGCGAATTGTGCGATCTGATTTTGATGGCACAGAACAAATTTGAGGATGCCAAAGGGCAATCTATATGAGTAAGAGCAGGCGTTGGATGACGCTGATTCTGGCCTTGATCGCCCTGGTGCTGATCGGCTGGAATCTCACCAACCAGGATGACAATAAAACGCCGGTGGCGACCAACGATCAAGAGCCGACGTACACCAGCGAAAAATCCAATACGGTGGTATATAACCCAACGGGCGCGCTGGGCTACAAACTGATCTCGGATAAAGTGACCTACTTTTCTGCCGATGAGGTAAGTTGGTTTGATAATCCGGTGATGACCACCTATGACGAAAATAAAGTGCCAACCTGGTCAGTACGCTCCGATAAAGCCAAGCTGACGAAAGATCGCATGCTTTATCTTTATGGTCATGTTGTCGTCAATACGTTGACTCAGGATTCACAACTTGAGCGTATCCTTACCGATAACGCGCAGGTTAATTTGGTCACCCAGGATGTGACGTCTGACGATCAAGTCACCCTTTTTGGCCGCAGTTTTAATTCCACTGGCACGAAGATGCGCGGCAACTTACGGACGAAGAATGCTGAGCTGCTTGAAAAGGTCAAAACTTCCTATGAAATCCAAAATGAACAAAAACAGCCTTAAGTTATTGCTGGTGAGTACGCTGCTGGCGACGAGTTTACCTGCACTGGCATTGACCGGCGATTCAGACAAGCCGGTTAATATCGATTCCGTTAATCAAGCGTTGGACCTGCAAGGTAACGTCGCGACCTTTACCGGCAACGTGATTGTGACCCAAGGTTCCATCAAGATCACCGCGGATAAAGTGGTGGTTACGCGCCCTGGTGGCGACAGCAAAAAAACCATCGTGGATGCTTACGGTAATCCCGCCACCTTCTATCAAATGCAGGACAGCGGCAAACCGGTGCAGGGCCACGCTTCGAAACTGCATTACGAATTGGCCAACGATTTTGTTGAATTGACCGGCAACGCTTACATTCAGCAGCTGGACAGCAACATCAAAGGCGACCGCATCACTTACCTGGTGAAAGAGCAGAAAATGCAGGCTTACAGCCAGGGTGAGAGCAAGCGTGTGACCACCGTTCTGGTACCGTCGCAGCTGCAGGATAAAAACGGTTCGTCTGCGAGCCCTAAAAAGAGTAACTGATTGCTATGGCCACACTGATCGCTGAAAACCTGGCGAAAGCCTACAAAGGCCGCCGCGTGGTGGAAGATGTTAGCCTGCAGGTGAAATCCGGCGAAATTGTCGGCCTGCTTGGCCCAAACGGTGCCGGTAAAACCACCACCTTTTACATGGTGGTGGGCATTGTGCCGCGCGACGCCGGTCGCATCGTGATTGATGATGAAGACATCAGTATTCTGCCGCTGCATGCCCGTGCACGTCGCGGTATCGGTTATCTGCCGCAGGAAGCGTCGATTTTCCGTCGCTTGAGTGTTTACGACAACCTGATGGCGGTATTGCAGATTCGTGATGACCTGACGGAAGAACAGCGCCAGGATCGCGCCAATGAACTGATGGAAGAGTTCCACATCGGGCATCTGCGCGACAGCATGGGGCAAGCGCTGTCAGGCGGTGAACGTCGTCGTGTGGAAATCGCCCGCGCGCTGGCCGCCAATCCGAAATTTATCCTGCTGGATGAACCTTTTGCCGGGGTTGACCCTATTTCGGTTATCGACATCAAGAAAATCATCGAGCATTTACGTGACAGCGGCCTTGGCGTGCTGATTACCGACCACAACGTGCGTGAAACCCTCGCCGTGTGTGAACGCGCTTACATCGTCAGCCAGGGCCATTTAATTGCCCATGGCACGCCTGATGAAATTCTTGTAGATGAGCAGGTTAAGCGTGTTTATTTGGGCGAAGAGTTCAGACTCTGATAAGGTGTCGTAACACCCTACGTTTGCTTAGGAAATTCTAATCGAATTATGAAGCAAGGTTTGCAACTCAGGCTCAGCCAACAACTGGCGATGACTCCACAGCTGCAGCAAGCAATTCGCTTGCTGCAGCTTTCTACGCTTGAACTCCAGCAAGAACTGCAACTGGCGCTGGAAAGCAATCCGCTGCTTGAACAAACCGATCTGCATGAAGAAGTCGATGCGCGCGAATTTCAGGAACAAGAGAGCGATTCGTTAGACACGCGAGAAGCGCTTGAACAGAAAGACATGCCGGATGAGCTGCCACTTGATGCCACCTGGGATGAAATCTACACCGCGGGCACTCCTTCAGGCACCGGCACTGATTATCAAGATGATGAACTGCCGGTTTATCAAGGCGAAACCACCCAATCGCTACAGGATTATCTGATGTGGCAGGTGGAGTTAACGCCGTTTTCTGACACCGATCGCGCCATCGCCACGTCGATTGTCGATGCTATCGATGATACCGGCTATCTCACCGTCAGCTTACAAGACATTTATGACAGTATTGGTGACGAAGAGTTGGCGCTGGATGAAGTTGAAGCGGTGCTGAAACGCGTGCAGCGTTTCGATCCGGTCGGCGTCGGTGCACGTGATTTACGTGATTGCCTGCTGGTACAACTCTCGCAATATGCCGCTGACACGCCGATGTTGGCAGAAGCGCGCTTGATCGTCAGCGAACATCTCGATCTGCTGGCCAACCACGATTTCCGCAGCCTGATGCGCGTGACACGCCTCAAGGAAGAAGTGCTGAAGGACGCGATGCTGCTGATTCAATCGCTTGATCCGCGTCCCGGCCAATCAATCAACACCAGCGAACCGGAATACGTGATTCCCGATGTGCTGGTGCGCAAAATCCATAAACGCTGGACGGTGGAACTCAATTCCGACAGCATGCCGCGTCTGAAAATCAATCAGCAATACGCAGCAATGGGCGGCGCAGGCCGCAATGACAGCGACAATCAATATATCCGCAGTAATTTACAGGAAGCCAAGTGGCTAATTAAGAGCCTGGAGAGCCGTAACGACACGCTGCTGAAAGTGACACGTTGTATCGTTGAACAGCAGCAGGCGTTCTTTGAGCAGGGCGAGGAGTACATGCGTCCGATGGTGCTGGCAGATATTGCCCAAGCCGTTGATATGCATGAATCCACGATTTCCCGTGTGACCACGCAGAAGTATTTGCACAGCCCGCGTGGCATCTTTGAGCTGAAGTATTTTTTCTCCAGTCACGTCAATACTGAAGGCGGCGGCGAAGCCTCGTCCACGGCGATTCGTGCGTTGGTGAAAAAATTGATCTCCGCGGAAAACCCCGCAAAACCCTTGAGCGACAGCAAACTGACCTCCATGTTATCCGATCAGGGCATCATGGTAGCGCGACGTACGGTTGCTAAATATCGCGAGTCTTTATCGATACCGCCATCAAATCAGCGTAAACAGTTGGTTTGACCGAACGAAGAAGGAAGACCTATGCAGCTAAACCTTACCGGGCTTAACGTTGAGATTACCGAACCTCTGCGCGAATTTGTAAATACCAAATTTGCCAAACTGGAACACTATTTTGATCGTATCAATCAGGTTTATATTGTTCTAAAAGTAGAGAAGGTGACGCAGATTGCGGATGCAACACTGCACGTCAACGGCGGGGAGCTGCACGCCACATCGGAAGCGGAAGACATGTACGCGGCCATCGACGGGTTAATCGATAAGCTTTCCCGTCAGCTGACCAAACACAAAGACAAACTGAAAAAACACTAACCTTCACGCTTGCAGAGTGCTGACTGATTCGGCACTTAGAGCAAAGATGGGGCGGATTGTACCGCCCCGTTTTGTCATCTGCGCAAGCGCCAGCGGGTGAAAGGCAATGAAATCAATTGCCTGATTCTCGCGGCTAAGTGAACTCGCAAGTGAAACGATGATGAACAACGATCTGACACTGGAATTGAGCTCGGTCCTTTCACTGGACTGTACCCGTAGCGGCGTACACTGCCAGAGTAAAAAACGCGCGCTGGAAATTATCAGCGAGCTGGCAGCGAAGCAGCTCAATCTGCCGCACCAGACGCTTTTCGAAGCAATCCTGACCCGCGAACGGATGGGCAGTACCGGCATTGGCAACGGCATCGCCATTCCCCACGGCAAGCTGGAAGAAGACACTTTGCGTGCCGTAGGCGTGTTTATCAGCCTTGATCAGCCGATTGCTTTTGATGCGGTCGATAATCAGCCGGTTGACCTGCTGTTTGCCCTGCTGGTGCCTGCGGACCAGTGTAAAACCCACTTGCACACGCTTTCGCTGGTCGCCAAACGCCTGGCGGATAAAACCGTTTGTCGCCGTTTACGCGCGGCACAAAGCGATGAAGAGCTCTACGCCATTATCACAGAAGCTCAGGAAGAACACTCTTAAGCGACAAACACTTTTACCGGCGTTTTCGCCGGTTTAAAACGGGAGAAATGTGATGGTGCTGATGATCGTTAGCGGTCGGTCAGGCTCGGGAAAATCAGTCGCGCTGCGTGCCCTTGAAGATATGGGCTTTTACTGTGTCGATAACTTACCGGTGGTGTTATTGCCGGAGCTGGCGAATACCTTAACCGAACGCAATATCTCTGCGGCAGTCAGCATTGACGTGCGCAACATGCCGGAATCACCGGAGATTTTTGAAACTGCTCTGAATAATCTGCCGGATTCTTTTTCACCTCAGTTGCTGTTCCTGGATGCCGATCGCAATACTTTGATCCGCCGCTACAGCGACACGCGCCGCTTGCATCCGCTCTCCAGCAAAAACTTGTCATTGGAAAGCGCCATCGACGAAGAGAGTGATCTGCTGGAGCCGCTGCGTTCACGCGCCGACCTGATCATCGATACCTCTGAAATGTCAGTGCATGAATTGGCGGAAATGCTGCGCACACGCTTGTTGGGCAAACGTGAGCGTGAGTTGACCATGGTGTTTGAGTCCTTTGGCTTTAAGCACGGCATTCCGATCGATGCGGATTACGTGTTCGATGTGCGTTTCCTGCCGAATCCACACTGGGATCCGAAACTGCGCCCAATGACCGGTTTGGATCGTCCTGTCGCGGCCTTCCTCGATCGCCATACCGAAGTGCATAACTTCATCTATCAAACGCGCAGCTATCTGGAATTGTGGCTGCCGATGCTGGAAACCAACAACCGCAGCTACCTAACGGTTGCCATTGGTTGTACCGGCGGCAAGCATCGTTCAGTGTATATCGCCGAGCAACTGGCAGATTATTTCCGCTCACGCGGTAAAAACGTGCAATCTCGTCATCGTACTTTGGAAAAGCGCAAATCATGACCGTGAAGCAAACCGTTGAAATTCGTAACAAACTGGGCATGCATGCACGCCCAGCGATGAAGCTGTTTGAGCTGGTGCAGAGTTTTGATGCGGAAGTGCTGCTGCGCAACGAATCTGGCACAGAAGCAGAAGCCAGCAGCGTGATTGCGCTGCTGATGCTTGATTCTGCCAAAGGCGGCCATATCGAAATTGAAGCCAGCGGCCCACAAGAAGAGCAGGCACTGGCGGCGGTCATCGAACTGTTTGAAGCGGGTTTCGACGAAGACTAACGTTTTAGTGCAGCTTGTAGCGATTCAGGAAACCTTCCCCGCCCAACTGCCGCATCTGACGCATAATCCACTGTTGCCGCTGACGAATATAGCCAGAAGGCGCATCGGCGCGGAAACGAATCGGGTTCGGCAGCACCGCAGCCAACAGCGCGGCTTCAGACATGGTGAGCTGGCTGGCAGGTTTCTTGAAGTAGCGCTGCGACGCCTCTTCCACGCCAAAAACGCCGTTACCAAATTCCGCAATGTTGAGATAAACCGTGAGAATGCGGCGTTTGGTCCACACCGTTTCAATCCCAACCGTTAAACCTGCCTCCAACCCCTTACGCACCCAACTCCGTCCATCCCACAAGAAGAGATTCTTTGCTGTTTGCTGTGACAAGGTCGATGCGCCGCGCATACGTTCGTTGCCATCGTTATCCAGCACCGATTGAATGGCATCAACATCAAAACCCCAATGCTCAGGAAATTTTTGATCCTCAGATGCGATTACCGCCAGCGCCATCCACGGCGAGATTTCATCCATGCCAACCCAATCTGAGTGGGCAACATAACCAAACTGGCCGGTAAACCAGGCACCGATTTGCCGCTCGACCATGACGGCAGAGAACGGCACTGGAATAAATGCAAACAGCAGAATGCCCGCTAACCAGATGCCCAGCCAAGCCAACAGAACTTTTGCAATCAGCACTTTAATGCGTTTTCCCAGCTTCCCTTTACTCTTACTCATGCAATTATCTCTTACCTGTTCCCTGCATTAATCAATCACTCGAGTCACAATATCAAACACCCGTAATTGACCGCTAAAATTTATCCTCATTCATCTAACTCTTTCAGGGTAAATTGTTGCCAAAGCAATCAACGTTCCTCTATTAGAGCCATTTACATCAAGCACTTCCGATAAAAAGGAATCGGTTCCATTGCATTATAACCACCACAATAACGCGCTGCAGATACTTAACTGAATGTGATATTGCTCACGTAAAACCTTTCACATCGCTTAACTATAATATTTAGTAGTCTTCGAGGATGTTCATTGATAAGCGAGACCATTCTGAAAAACGCGACTAATTCGCCTGCATCTCAGCCACATTTACTGTCAATATTGGTAAAGCGTTTTACCACGCTTTAGGTTTACATTATTCGATACAGTGTAAACTGGAACTTTCTGCTGAGGGTTTCCAAAACGTTTTGGATAACCGTGCATAAATCCCAACATTATCAATACATATCAGCATGTTAATCTAACTTAGCACCAATTTTTTGTCGGATTTGGATTTTCTCTGCTGCTTGCAGGCTTTTCCTGCTGATGAGTGAAGCAAAACCAGGCAAAAAGTAGAACATTTGGTCAAAAAGAGTACAATATGGCAAAGAAATTAATTCCTTGCTTGACTGTGTCAGCAAATTAATGTTTTCTGTATTTAATCGCTGCTCAACATCACACAATTTAATGAATCTTGTCGCAAGCGTTGGCGAATTTGTTAAGGTGATTTGGAAGCGTTAACCAATACCAAACTGTTGCTTTTTGATTCGATTTCCAATAATAGCAGCAGTACCCATTTCCCTGGTGTTGGCGCAGTATTCGCGCACCCCAGTTTCGACTGGGGTCATTTTTTTCTAGCGTCCTATGATTTTTCGCGCTCAGCGACCCAATCACGTAACACCTTCACGTCATTCCGCCACTCTTGTTTAAGTTCGTCGATCCACTCTTGTACGTTGTCCCACCATGCTGGCAATTCCGGCGACTGAATCTGTTTAGCCAATTGCTGTAAATGCAGCAAACCCACCGAACCGGCTGCGCCTTTAATCTTATGGCCTTCCTCGGCAATGCCTTTTTGATCGCGCGCCATCATGTTGGAATCCAACACATCCAGATAGCCCGGCATCATCTGTTCAAACATAGTAAGACTTTGGGTAATCAAACCCGGGCCGACCAACTCGATGTATTGCTCCAGCATCGCCACATCCAACAGCGTGCGCGATTGCTCGGTTGCAGAAGTGCTGACGAGCTCTTCTTGCTCCGGCTGATAATCCCAGAACTTTTTGATCATCGCGGTCAACGCTGGCACAGCTAGCGGCTTGCTCAGCACATCGTCCATGCCGGCATCGAGATACTCTTTTTTGTCCTTCAACACGTTGGCCGTCAGCGCCACCAGCGGCGGCAGTGATTTACCGGCATGACGCTGATGAATCGCACGTGAAACATCCAGACCAGTCATATCCGGCAATTGAATGTCGAGCAGGACTAAATCGAACTCTTGCGGATCAAACATCGCCAGCGCATCAGTACCGGTCATCGCCACTTCAACGCTACATCCCAGCTTCTCCAATACCGAACGCGCCACGATGACGTTAAGCTCAATATCTTCCACCAGCAGCACATGCAGCGCCGGCAGCGGCATGCTGTCGTCCAGATTGTCGTCTTCGACTTCCTCAGCAACGCGTGGCGCGTTGATCTCAACGGTGAAGCACGAACCTTGCCCGGCAACGCTGCTGACGCTGATATCGCCACCCATCGCCTGTGCTAAACGACGTGAAACCGCCAAACCAATGCCGGTGCCGGTTGCTGGTTTGCCGCCGTGCTGATCTTTCACCTGGTAATACATGGCGAAGATCTTATCCTGCTCCTCTTGCGGAATTCCCATGCCGGAGTCCTGCACCTCGAAGTGCAGCGTTTCATCCTGGCGATAAGCCACGCGCACCACGATTTCGCCCTGCTGGGTGAATTTCACTGCATTACCAATCAGATTCCACAGAATCTGGCGCAGGCGTGTTCCATCTGCGGAGATTTTATGGGGCAGCGGCAATTCTGGCGCCATGACAAACTTCAGCCCTTTTGGCTGCGCCAACAGACCGGAAAGGTTTTCCAAATCAGCGAGGAAACCGGTGAAGTCCAGCGGTTGATTATCCAACTGCACTTTGCGTCGCTCGATTTTGTCCACCTCAATAACATCATTGAAGATATTGCCCAACGTGATGGCCGAAACGTGGATAGTTTTGAGGTATTTCAACTGTTCCTGATTGAGATCGGTATCCAGCAGGATGCGACTCAGCCCAACAATGCCATTCAGCGGCGTACGCAGCTCGTGGCTAATCGTAGAAATGAAGGTGGTCTTCTCGCGGCTGGCGTTCTCCAGCGCGTCCTGATAGCGCTTACGCTCAGTAATATCACGACCAAAGCCCATCAGGCCGCTGCGTTTGCCTACGCGGTCGTAATACGGCACTTTTCGAATTTCGAAGCAGGCTTTGCGCCCGTCTGGATATTGCAGCCACTGCTCGTAAGTCAGCGACACATTATGGCGGAACACCTTCTCATCGGTTTCCAGCACTTTGGTTGCCGCT
The DNA here is from genome assembly GCF_039594315.1 of Pantoea sp. Taxonomy (GTDB): domain Bacteria; phylum Pseudomonadota; class Gammaproteobacteria; order Enterobacterales; family Enterobacteriaceae; genus Pantoea. The sequence continues at coordinate 10,113 of NZ_JBCNNP010000051.1, read as the reverse complement.
TCATCGTCGTAGATATCGCGCGGCGTCAGGCCAATCAACTGCTTTTCGCTCATGCCGGTGAGCAACTCCATAGCGCGGTTACAGCCAGAGAATTGCTTATCAATATTGCGGTAGAACACTAAATCCGGCGAAGCATCAAGGAAGGAGCGCAAGAACGAAGATTGCTGTTCGAGCTCGATTTGCGCCTGCTCACGCCGCGCCATCTCTTCACGCAGCTTATCCATTACCTGCTCGCGCGCCTGCTCGGCTTTAATACGATCGTTAATTTCCTGGTTGAGCTGCGTAATGGTCTCTTTCATCTGCTGATTCAATTCAAGATCGCGCGTGCGCATCTCTTCCAGCTTATCCACCAGCTTCGACAAGCGCTGACGCGACTCTTCCAGTTGATCGACCACCACCGAGAGGAAATAGACTGCCCAGGGCGTAATTAACAGACCGAAGAAGATAGAGCGTACGACGTCGATGCTCTCTACATGGCCGCGCAAAACCATGGTGACGGCCATCTGCACCACCATCGCCAGCACCACCAGCGCCGAGGCGAGCAGCAGTGAAAAACGTACCAGGCCAAGTTTGACCATCAAATCAACGTAATACTGCGCTAAAAGACGAATCTGTTTCATTACGAGCTCCCTGAACGAAATCTGGCTCATGATAGCGTAATTATCGCCGCACTGCGCCGCTTCACGGTGGAGTATCGCGGCGGTTATGCCCTGTAATGGTGCATCACAACGTGATTTCGCCGACGTTCCCGGCTATATGCCTAAAGCGCTTGACTAATTCTGCCAACTGAATAATCTGGAGGGCCGCGCTTTTGCGGGCCTTTTCTCAACATCCTGTGCGAATCAGCACTCTGGCAGCCAATACGCCTATTGGTTGCACTTCTTTATTGCATATCCATTCAACTTAAACGATTTTTTACGCGATCGTGGCGTGATTAATTTTACTAATGGCAGCACCATTTTGATTCAAATATGACGCCATAAGAAAAACAGATACATGCTGTGTATGATCTGCCCCCAACAGAATTTAATGCTGTTATAAGCCTACCTGCCAGCATTGTTTAGATATTAGAGGGCTAGCTCACAGTGAGACGGCTCACACTTCCTGGGGGAATGCGCAGCGGTTAATTGACATATATTTACGCAATAAAACCTTCACATTCATGATGTTAACGCGCGAAAGTGCTATTTCCCCTCAACAAAGCGGGCTATTTGACCTGAGTTCGCTTTCCCGATAAGTTGGAATTCCACTGGGCGCTAGCCTGGCGGGCCTGTGTCTCGGCATATCTATGCAGCAAGAAGACTCCCTCTAGATGCAAGCTATCTCCCGTAAGAGACCGGATTAACAGAGCAGCTCATTAAGGACGTGACAACAGTGTCTTGAGAGCCCTTGCTCGGTGTTGCGACGCCCGCTCTTTATAGTGCGGCACAAGAATTGATACCGCTGCGTTAGCCATTCAGCAACGTGCCGGTACGCGAATAATGCAGGTAATGTCAAAGAAGTTAAGGAGACTCTCAATGTCCACGCAAAAACCGAATCCCTATGGTTTGTATGACCCATCAGCTGGCAGTGACAGCTGTGGTGTAGGTTTCATTACCCGTAAGGACGGCGAGCAGACCCATGAGATCCTGCAGATGGCCCATAGCGCGTTGTGCACGGTACCGCACCGTGGCGGCATGTCTGCCGAAGGCGTGGGCGATGGTGCTGGCGTCAACGTCGATCTCTCTCTGAACTTCTTCCGCAAAGTCACAGGACTGGCGCTGGAAGCCGGCCGCTTTGGCGTCGGTAACTTCTTTGTGCCGAAAGACGCGGAACTGCGCGCTAACGCTGAGCGTTTAGTAGAAGAGACGCTGGCAGCTCATAACTTCCCTATTTTGATCAAGCGCGACATGCCGCTCGATGGCAGCGTAACGCGCCCTGCTGCCCTGCAATTCCAGTTACCGATTGTGCAGTGGGTATTTGCTGCGCCGCAGGACATTACCGAACAACTCGAATTCGAGCGCCAGATCTATCGCGCATTGTTGGATATCGAAGCACGCGCCTTTACTGAAAGCGAGTTTGGCGGACTGTATCCGCTGTCGCTCTCCTCGCGCACGCAGGTGTTCAAAGCACGCCTGAACTCCAACGAAGTGATTCCTTACTTCAAAGATTTAACCGATGCCGATCACCAGGTGCGCGGGCTGTTCTTCCATACCCGCTTCTCCACCAACACCGATCCGCACACCACCATGGCGCAACCGTTCCGCTTAATGGCGCATAACGGCGAGTTGAACACCGATCGTAAAAACCGCATCGCGGAAGCAGCATTGATGCTGGCGCGCGGCAAGAAAATCGTGCGTCCAAAAGGCCAGTCAGACAGTTCGCGTCTCGACCAGAGCATTCATAGCCGTTTGATGGAAGATAACCTCGACCTGATCAACGCGGTGGTTTCGATGATGCCGCCAGCATGGGAAAACGACACGTCGCTGTCGAATGAAGTGCGCGCCATGCTGGAATACTTTTCTTTATATGAAGAGAAGAACGATGGCCCGGCTGCGCTGATCTTCGGTAACGGCGAAGTGATTGGTGCCCGTCTTGACCGCCTCGGCTTGCGCCCGCTGCGTTCAGTGGAAACGGCTGAATACATCGGTGCGATGTCAGAAGCAGGCCAGATTGCCTTCCCACCAGAAAGCGTGCTGCGTCGCGGTCGTATCGAAGCGGGCGGCATGCTCTATTACGATCACAAAGAAAAACGCTCTTACACTACGGTGGAAGCGCTGGAAAAACTGGCTGCCGAGAAGGATTACCTCTCGCTGCTGAGCAAAGCGCGCGTGGATCTTGGCGATCTGCCAGAGATTCAGGCGGAGCAGCTTGGCTCGCCGCTGCGTTATCGTGGTGACCTCAAAACCTATCAACGTTTTGTTGCTTACTACTACAACCAGGAAAGCTTCAAATTCATGATGGACCCGATGCTGCAAACCGGCGCTGAGAAGATCTCCGCGATGGGTTACGGCAACGCCATCAACGGCCTGTCCGACCACGAAGGCGGCATGGCGCACTACTTCTCGCAACGTTTTGCACAGGTCACGAACCCGCCGTTGGACTCCATTCGTGAAGCGGACGGCATGACGCTGCGCGTAGCCTTGGGTGCCAAGCCGCATCTGGGCCGCAGCAAAGGCCAGCAAATCATTGTGCCAACGCCGATTCTGACGCACCTCGACATGCTGCGTCTGCGCGAGCAAACCGTTGCCCCATACAAACGCTTCGAGATGCTGTATGAGCCGGTGGTCGGCAAAGATATCGTTAGCCGTGCAGCCAACGCCAATGCGCTGGAAAAAGCCATTGATGATTTAGCCCAGCAAGTGGTGGATTTTGCGCGCCAGCAAGGCGGCATCGCGGTGATCACCGATCGCCACATTTCATCAACGCACGCGGCAATCCCAATGCTGCTGATGGTTTCCGCCATCAACCAACGTCTGGTGCAAGAAGGTCTGCGTCTGGATGTCTCGCTGGTGGTAGAAAGCGGACAAAGCATCTCTTCACACCATATTGCTGCAACGCTGGGCTTTGGTGCATCAGCGGTTTATCCGCTGGGCGTACAGATGCGTGCCGAAGAGAAATTTGGTGAAGGCGTCGAGGGCAACAAAGCCTTTAAACGCTATGCCAAAGCAGCAGAAAAAGCCTTGATGAAAACCATGGGCAAAGTCGGCCTGTGTACCGTAGAGAGCTACAGCTGCGGTGAATTCTTCGAGCCAAACTTCCTCGATACCGAAGATCCGGTGCTGAAGAAATACTTCCCGAATATCAAAACCCCAGTTGGCGGCGCGGGCTTCCCGGCTATCGCACAGATGGCGGTGGATTGGCATCAAAGTGCCCTGAAAATTCAGGGCGAAGCCGAAGTACCGTTACTGGGTCTGTTTAAAGAGCGTGCAGAAGGCGCGGGCCACTCTTACGGCACCATCGCGGTTCGTACCTTTATTGATATGACGGAACAACCGATTCGCTTCGCCAACAAAGAGCGCGAAGAGGACAACTTCATCCGCCTGATGACGCTGGCCAAACTGGATAACGCATTCAACATCAAAGCCGATGCCTTTAAAGACAGCAGCTTCGAGCGTATCCCGAATGAGGTGATTGATACCTTTGCGATCACGCCGGATTATCGCCAGTTCTCCAGCCTGATGTACGTTGAGCGTAAGCGTCGTCCAGCCGCGCTACGTGACATCCTGGCTCTGCCGTGCGACCTGACGCATGTCGATAGCGAAGCCGAATTTGGTCGCAAACTCGGTCGTTACTCATTGGTCAACAACGGCTTTGCGACACGCGGCCTGAAGTGCGAAGCGGTGAATGGCAGCCTGAACCAATTCGAACTGCGTTTGATCGATGCGATTGCCGGCCTGAAACCAGAGAACGAGCGTCTCGAAGCGTTGGCGCGCGCACTGAAAACCCGTTTCATCGACGATATCGAAAGCACCAACGTGGCGGATGGCGTGCTGCACATCACCGCTTACGGCAAAGCGGCTGATTATCTGTCGCTGATCTTCACCGCGCTGCCTTCGCTGCCGCTGGAAGAGATTCAACCGGCACACGAAATCACCCGCACCTTCGCCTCTGGCGCGATGAGCCACGGTGCGCTGGTTGCGCCTGCGCACGAAGCAGTAGCGCACGGCACCAACATGGTGGGCGGCATGAGTAACTGTGGTGAAGGTGGCGAGCACTATTCGCGTCACGGCACCATCCGCGCATCGCGCATCAAACAGCTGGCGTCCGGTCGTTTTGGTGTGTGGGCGGCGTATCTGGCCGACCCAATGCTGGAAGAGCTGGAAATCAAAATCGGTCAAGGCGCGAAGCCAGGTGAAGGCGGACAGTTGCCAGCACCGAAAGTCACGGTAGAGATCGCCGCAGCACGTGGCGGTACGCCGGGTGTGGAGCTGGTTTCACCGCCGCCGCATCACGATACCTATTCAATCGAAGATTTGGCGCAGCTGATTCACGACTGTAAAGCCGCGCGCGTGCGCGTCATCGTTAAGCTGGTTTCATCCGAAGGCATCGGCACCATTGCGGTCGGCGTGGCGAAAGCCGGCGCAGACGTGATTAACGTCGCGGGTAACACCGGCGGCACCGGCGCAGCGTCGGTAACCAGCTTGAAATATACCGGCCGCGTGGCGGAAATCGGTATCGCTGAAGTGCATCAAGCATTGTGTGCCAACGGTCTGCGCGACAAAGTCCAACTGCGTTGCTCCGGCGCGCAGCAAACCGGCAGCGATGTGATCAAATCTGCCCTGCTCGGCGGCGATAGCTTCGAGTTCGGTACCACCGCGCTGATGATGCTGAAATGCGTGATGGCGAAAAACTGTAACGTCAAATGCCCGGCCGGTTTAACCACCAATGCCGAAGCCTTTGATGGCGATCCACGTCAGCTGGCGCAGTACTTCATCAACGTGGCGCAAGAAGTGCGTGAATTCCTGGCACGCCTTGGTCTGCGTTCACTGCGCGAAGCGCGTGGTCGTTCGGATCTGCTGCACTTGATGGATCACCCGCTGGAAGTTGGCAAGCTGGATCTGCGCGCCATGTTGACCGTGGTGCCAGAGCAGAAAATTGCTAAGCCAGTGTATCTGGAAAAAGATTTTGAGCTGGATGATGGCTGGGTGGAGGAGCTGAAAACCACGCTGGTTAGCGAATCAAACCGTGAAATCGCGCTGGGCGCGGGCACCACCCTGAACAACCGTAACAAGAGTGTTGGCGGTCAGTTAGCGATCGATATCGAACGTATGCTCAACCACGAATTGCCGAAGGATCAATTGGCTGCGCTGCCAGCGGTAATGAAAGACGATCGTGGACGCCATTATCTGGCACCACGCAGCGTGCTGATTCACACCAGCGGCTCTGCGGGCCAATCATTCGGCGCATTCTGCAACGATGGCATGCAAATGAAGCATTACGGCACTTGCAACGATGGCGTCGGTAAAGGCCAATGCGGCGGTGAGCTGGTGGTGATGTCTCCAGGCGGCGGCGCGCAGGATAGCGATGGCAACGTGCTGATCGGTAACTTCGCACTGTTCGGCGCGACCGGCGGACGTCTGTTCGTACAAGGCCAGGCGGGTGACCGTTTCGCGGTACGTAACTCTGGTGCAACCGCGGTGGTTGAAGGCGTTGGCGATTTCTGCTGCGAATACATGACCAACGGCGCCATCCTTAACCTCGGCACCTTTGGTAAAGGCTTCGGCAACGGCATGAGCGGCGGTTTCGCTTACCAATACGATCCGTATGGCTCGCTGGCAGCTCACGCCGCAGGTGATTCCGTGCTGTTTGGCTCCATCGCTGATGAAGACGAAATGGCGCAGGTCCACAAACAAGCGGTGCTGACCATGCTGAACTGGCATCTGGAAGCGACCCAATCGCCGCGCGCCAAATGGCTGCTGGATAACTGGGAAACTGAGTGTCACCACTTTGTCTATGTGATGCCACGTTCGCTGTTGCTGTATCAAGACAGCAGCGAGATCCTGAAGGCCAAATCGCGTAAAGATTTGCTGGAAGAGCTGTCAACTTCGCTGGCTGCGCATCAGGTAGCGAAATTTAAATCTGCCTGGCGCGACGGTAAAACTATCGCCAATGGCGCGGTACCGGCTTATGGCGCAACCGACACGCTGGAGATGTTTGTCCTGCTGAACAACTACACCGTGTTGAGCCTTGCGCAGCAATTGGCGCTCGGCAAACTGCCGAAAGGCACCGCGGTAGAAGATCCGGCAGTGGAGAAAGCAGTACGTAACCTGCTGATGACCGAAGATTTCTCGCTGATCAGTAAGCTGCAACGTCACGCGCGCTCTGCGATTGAAAGCTACAGCGATGATGAACTGGCAAGCCTGATTGCCGCGAAACGTATGGCGGATTACAAAGCGGCGCTGAAACAACGCAATATTCGCTCAATGGACAGCCTCGCCACTTACGGCTGGATCATTTACCAGGATGCCTGTAACCGTGAGGTTCTTGGCCATCTGCCTGATTTCGAAGAGCTGTTTGCGCGTGCCGCACTGCCTGAAATCGCCGCTGCTGTCGGGAAACTTTCCTGATTACAGCACTAATGAATGTGTGTAATTTAGACTGAAAATTTAGAACAGGATTGAGTGCCGTACCGATGAAAATTCCTTACATTCCTGAAGATGCGCCGTTTAACGGTGAACAGAAATACTGGCTGGCGGGCTTCCTTGCCGGTCTCCATTCGCGCCTGCTGGTATTAGAAGACAAGCAGAGCGCACCGGCTGCGGGTGCCAGCACCAACACGCAGTTGCATATCCTGTTCGGTTCGCAGACCGGCAATGCCGAAGCGCTGTCGCAAACTGCCGCTAAAGCCGCACGCGCCAAAGGTTTGGTGCCGGTGGTGCAAGCGCTGGGCGAAGTGGATCTGGATGTGTTCGCCACTATGCGCCACGTGTTGATCGTGACGTCAACTTACGGCGAAGGCGAAATGCCGGACAACGCCCAACTGTTCTGGAATGCGATTTCAGCCAGCACCGCGCCGCGTCTGGAACAGATGCACTTTGCAGTATTGGCGATTGGCGATACCGGCTATGACGGTTTCTGCCAGGCCGGTAAATTCATCGATATGCGTCTGGAGCAGTTGGGCGCCAAACGCGTTGCGGATCGTATCGACTGCGATATCGACTACGAAGAGCCATCCAGTGAGTGGATTGGTACTGCAATGCCACAGTTTGCTGCCAGTGCCGGCAGCAGCGGTACAGCATTAGAAAGCGCGCCAGAAGCGCCAGTGATTCCAGGCAGCAACAAGCAGAACCCGTATGCCGCCGCGCTGGCGACTAACAAGCGCCTTTCTGCTGAAGAATCTGCCAAAGATATTCGTCACTTTGAGTTCGACCTCACCGACAGCGGCCTGAAATATGAAGCCGGTGATGCGCTGGGCGTTATCCCGGTTAACGACGCAGCGTTGGTATCGTTGCTGCTGACCGAACTGAAAGCGGACTACGAAACGCCAGTACCGAGCTTTGATCGTAACCTTGGCGATTTGCTGACTTATCAGTTTGAAATCTCAGAGCCGTCACGCAAGTTGATTGAGTGGGTTGGACAACACACCACCAACCAGGAACTGCGTCACGTATTGCAGCATGACGATAAAGACACGCTGGCCGTTTGGCTGTGGGGCAAAGACACGCTGGATCTGTTGCAGCTTGAGCTGACACGCAGCTTGTCAGTACCGGAGTTCGTTGCCATGTTGCGTCCATTACAGCATCGTGCGTACTCGATCTCTTCAAGCTCTAAAGCGCATCCAAATCAGGTTCACCTGACTATCGCTTCCGTGCGCTACCACAGCGGCGGCCGCGAGCGTAAAGGCGTGTGCTCAACCTATCTGGCAGAACGCGTGCGCCGCGGCGAGAAGCCGGCAATCTTCATTTCGCCAAACAAAGCGTTCCGCGTGCCAGCTAACGGCAATGCGCCGCTGATCATGGTTGGACCTGGCACCGGTATCGCACCGTTCCGCGCATTCCTGCAGGAACGTCAGGCGACTGGCGCAGAAGGTAAAAACTGGTTGTTCTTCGGCGACCAACATCAGGCACACGATTACATCTACGAAGAAGAGCTGAGCGCATGGCAGGAGAAAGGTTTGCTGACCAACCTCGATCTGGCATTCTCACGCGATCAGGAAGAGAAGATTTACGTGCAGAACCGCATGCTGGAGAAAGGCGCTGAACTTTACGCCTGGCTGCAAGATGGCGCTTACTTCTACGTGTGTGGCGATGCATCGCGCATGGCGAAAGATGTTGATGCGGCGCTGTATGAAGTGGTTCGTCAGTTTGGTGGCTTGTCCAGCGAACGTGCCGCTGCTTACGTTGATCAATTGAAGAAAGATAAGCGTTATCTGCGCGACGTCTACTAAGCGTGCAGGTATAAAAAAACGGGCCAAGTGGCCCGTTTTTTATTTCTGATGTTTTTATTTCACAACACGCAGTGAAGGACGCCCGCCACGCGGCGGCGGTTCATCATCTGGCGAGTGATCATCATTATCAGTCGCATCATCCGGGCGATCGCCATCAATCACAGACATCATCGTCTCTTCCTGACCGCCTTCCTGTTCGTCGGTAGCCAACTCGTAAGCCGGTTCCGGTTCGAACATCGTGCCTGCACCATTTTCACGCGCATAAATCGCCAGAACCGCAGCCATCGGCACAGAAACCTGACGCGGTACGCCACCGAAGCGCGCATTAAAACGCACTTCATCATTGGCGAGGTCAAGATTGCCAACCGCACGTGGCGCGATGTTCAGAACGATCTGCCCATCACGCGCATATTCCAGCGGCACCTGCACACCAGGCAGATTGATGTCGACCACCAGATGCGGCGTCAGCTGGTTGTCCAGCAACCAGTCATAAAACGCACGCAGCAAATATGGACGACGCGCCGTTAGTTGCGACATTTCCATACATTAGCCCCGGGCTTGCAGGCGCATTTCACGTTCTGCTTCGGTCAGTGACGCCAGGAATGAGTCACGCTCAAACACGCGCGTCATATAGCCTTTCAGCTCTTTAGAACCTGCGCCAGAGAGGTCAACACCCATCTGCGGCAGACGCCACAGCAGCGGTGCTAGATAGCAGTCAACCAGGCTGAACTCTTCGCTCATAAAGAACGGCGTGCGTGCGAACAGTGGCGCAATCGCCAGCAGCTCTTCACGCAATTGCTTGCGCGCTGCATCCGCTTCCGCACCGCTGGTTGTTTCGATGGTGCGCATCAGGCTGTACCAATCCTGCTCGATACGATGCATCATCAGACGGCTTTCACCGCGCGCCACCGGATAAACCGGCATCAGCGGTGGATGCGGGAAACGCTCATCCAGATATTCCATGATGATGCGTGATTCATACAGCGTCAGTTCACGGTCGACCAGCGTAGGAACGGTGCGGTACGGGTTGAGGTCAATCAGATCCTGCGGCAGGTTATCCATTTCAACCTGCTCGATCTCCACGCTGACGCCCTTCTCAGCCAGTACGATGCGTACTTGATGGCTGAAAATGTCAGTCGGACCAGAAAACAGCGTCATTACCGAACGTTTGTTGGCAGCGACAGCCATGAAAACCTCCAAGTTTGTTCACAAAAAGATACTGCGAATAGCCAACCACGCGGCGA
>NZ_JBCNNP010000050.1:0-28620 GCF_039594315.1 Pantoea sp. | reverse complement strand
CTCTTCGACAGGCTGATACTGGCATATTATGACCGGGAAGAAAGACGTATTATCCGAATAGACTGAGCACAAATGTGTTACCTATGTGCCCGGTCTGATCTGTTACCTATGTGCCCGGTCGTACCTTAATGGCGACCCTACGAATCAATAGCTTACTGTGATTACCCAATTGGCATCGTGTCCTGCGGGTGCTTCGCTGACCTTTTTCAGCGCCCCGCTTTGTTGATCGATTTCGTAGCTGCCGGTGACGGTACTTTTCTCTCCGCTGGCGATCAGCCAACGGCCATCATCGGTAATCGCGATGCCGCGCGGCTGTTTCTCAACCTCCCAACTGCCAATCAACGAGAGTTTGCCATCCTCTTTATTCACCTTGTAGCCGGTAATGGTGCTGCTGGTGCGTTCGGTAACATAAAGAAAACGCCCATCGGGTGTGAGACGGATGTCCGCGGCCCAAATGCGTGGCGTCTTATCGCTATAATTTGGCGGACGCTCGCGGCCATGTTCCAGCTTGTAGCGCGATGCAACCGCATTCGCTGTCTCCGCCACTTTCACCAGTTCTCCGCTACTTTCGCGACGGTATTGCGTGATGATGCCGCCCATTTCGCCGATGTTATACAAATAGCGATTATCCGGTGATAACACCGAATGGCGCGGCCCATTCTCTGCGCTAGTTTTCACATAACCGTTACCCAATGCAGAGAGTTCGCCGTTATCACTGAGCTTCAGTTGTAGCACGCGATCGGTGCCGAGGTTGCCAACATAGGCGTTGTGCCCCGTGGCATCAACAATCACCGAATGCGCGGCATGTCCGGTTTTGTAGCTGCCGACCGGAGGTGCGCTGATGCCGCCATCACTGTTCAAGCGATAAACGTGGACAATATCGCCATCGTAAGATGCACCCAGCAAAAAACGTCCCTGTTTATCCGTGCTGATATAGGGATAACTGGCTGCTGCGGATACAGTTTGTGATTGGCTAAGATCGCCGGTTTTGCTATCGATTTGCCAACTCACTAACTGCAACGGTTTACTGCGAATCGCGGCATAAAGATGCTTATGATCGGCACTCAATGCCATTGGCATCACTTTGCCACCGGCATTGGTGCGTCCTAATAATTGCAGTGCACCGGTTTGATCGTTCAGGGCATAACGCGCGATGGTGCCATCATCGGCTTCAGATACATAAACAAAAGTTTGCGCCAGCAATGGCGCACTAGCGACCATCGTTGCTAATAAAGTTGCCGCTCGAAAAATAGTTTTCATCCTGCTCCCTAAAGGTTCTAAAACACCGTTAAAGGTATAGGCGGCAGCGCGCATCAATGGTTATGTAGATTTGCCTGAGGCTAACCAGGCAAACGCACATGAGCTATTAAAATTCATTGGGTTAACAGTTTCTTATGTGGAAGGTTTTGTGCGGATTTGTGCGTTGGCTCACTGGGTGTTATCTCCAGATATATCTGTGTTTTTAGTGGAAACCACTTTTCCTCAACTACACTTGCCTCACGCGAAACGCTCAAGGAGGCACATCAATGACGCAATCCACTCAACGTAACCAGGCTTGGCTGCTCGCTTCACGCCCCAATGGCGAACCGGTTAAAGAGAACTTCCGCTTAGTTGAGCAGCCGATCCCAGCATTAAAAGACGGTGAAATCCTGCTGCGCACGCTCTATTTGTCGCTTGACCCATATATGCGCGGACGCATGGATGACAGCAAATCTTATGCTGCACCGGCTGAGCTCGATAAGCCGATGGTCGGCGGCACCGTTAGCGAAGTGGTTGAATCAAAACATGCGGATTTCAAGCCTGGCGACAAAGTCGTGGCGCAAGGTGGTTGGCAATCGTATTCCATTTCGGATGGCTCGGATCTGTCGAAATTGGGTGATCTGCCCCATCCGTCCTGGGCGCTGGGCATTCTTGGTATGCCGGGATTCACCGCTTATATGGGATTGATGGATATCGGCCAACCCAAAGCCGGTGAAACCTTGGTGGTTGCTGCAGCAACCGGCCCGGTGGGTGCAACGGTTGGCCAGCTTGGTAAGCTTAAAGGTTGTCATGTGGTCGGCGTGGCAGGTGGTGAAGAGAAATGCCGCTATGCAATTGAGAAACTCGGTTTCTCCGCCTGTATCGATCATCACAGTGATGATTTTGCGGAGCAACTTGCCGCGGCTTGCCCGGATGGCATTGATATCTATTTCGAAAATGTTGGCGGCAAGGTGTTCGATGCGGTGTTTCCGTTGCTGAATACCGCGGCGCGCGTACCCGTTTGTGGCTTAGTTTCTGGCTACAGCAGCCGCGAACTGCCACCGGGCCCGGATCGTACGCCACAAATCATGGGTGGCATTTTAAAACGCCGCATTCGCATGCAGGGATTCATCATTTTCCAGGATTACGGTGATCGTTACCCTGAATTCCTCAAGGCGATGTCGCCATTGGTTGAGCAGCAAAAAATCCATTATCGCGAGCATATGATCGAAGGACTGGAGAATGCGCCGCAGGCATTTTTCGATATGCTTAAAGGTAAAAACTTCGGTAAAACCGTGGTGAAAGTCGCGCAGTAAGATAGTTGATTACTGGCCGGTGAGTTAATCACCGGCTTTTATTTGCTTAGCATTTTCAGCAATTAGTTTATGCAAAAGAAGTTGTTAGCAACGGCAATAACGGTTAAATCCGTTCCAGCGCCCTTCTGTTAAGCTCTCGCCTCCCAACCAGGAGGATCCATGAGTTCATTAATCGATATTTTTACCAGCCACAAAAGCGAACGCAGTTTTACCCAGCAGCCCGTTGAGGATGCGGTACTGGATCGCATCATTTCGGCTGCCTATCGCGCACCGACCTCAGTGAACTCGCAGCAGGTTTCTTTGGTGGTTACGCGCGATGCCGCTAAACGCGCACAGATTTCACAGATTGCCGGCGGTCAGCCGTGGATTGCCCAAGCGCCAATATTCATTACCGTGGTGCTGGATATGCATAAATCACGTCTGGCAATGAATGCCATTGATCGTGAACAGATTGCCCAGCAGAGCATTGAAAGTATTGTTTCCGGTTCGACCGATGTCGGCATCGCTCTCGGATCGATTATGGCTGCCGCTCGAGCAGAAGGCCTTGGCATTGTGCCGATTGGCGGTATTCGTCGTGAACCGCAGGCGTTAATCAGCTTGCTCGATTTGCCGGAGTTTACCTTCCCGGTGGCAGGCGTTGTGATCGGCCATATTGATCAACCTGCACATCAGAAACCGCGTTTACCGTTGGCGACCTTCCGTCATGAAGAGCAGTATCAACGCGCCGGACTTGAACAGCATATCGCGGCTTATAATCAGGAAATGGTGCAACATTGGCAGGCGATTGGACGTGGTGACGGCGAAAGTTGGAGTGAAAGCGTGAGTGGTTATTACCACAAAATCTATTTCCCACACGTATTGGATGCGTTGAAAAAACAGGGATTTGGCACCGAAAAATAATCATATTTCCCCGCGGAAAAGCGCGGGGAAATGACATTAACGCCCTTTCTTCTTACGTCCTGGCTGAGCGAAACGCTGGCGATTAGCCGGTTTGCCGCCTGCTTTCTCGCTCTGCTTCGGCCCGCTGGCAGCCGGTTTCTTCGCGGCGCTAGCGGGTTTCTTCTTCGCTTGGCTCTTCTGCGTTTTTTGATCTTCTGAAGAAGAGTCTTCAATCAGTTTAAACAGGTCGATCAGTTCATCATCGGTCAAATCACGCCACTCGCCCAGCGGAATGCCTTTGAGGCTCACGTTCATAATGCGCGTGCGTTCAAGCTTGGTGACTTCAAAACCAAAGTGCTTGGTCATGCGACGAATCTGGCGATTCAGCCCTTGAACCAGGATGATGCGGAACACAAAGGTCGACTCTTTCTTCACTTTGCATTTCTTGGTGACGGTACCCAGCATTGGCACGCCCGCGCTCATGCCAGCAATAAATTCATCGGTGATCGGTTTATCGACGGTGACCACATACTCTTTTTCGTGGTTATTGCCAGCACGCAGAATCTTATTCACCAAATCGCCGTGATTGGTGAGGAAAATCAGCCCTTGTGAATCTTTATCCAGACGACCAATCGGGAACACGCGCTTGCTGTGATTGACGAAATCACCAATGTTATCGCGCTCGCCTTCTTCCATGGTGGTGATAATGCCCACTGGTTTGTTCAGCGCGATCAGCACTAAATCTTCTTCGTCGCGCGGTTCAATCAACTGCCCGTTAACTTTGACCTCATCCCCGGCGAAAACCTGTGCACCAACAGTGGCGCGTTTACCGTTAATGAAAACGTTGCCTTGTTCGATGTAACGATCGGCATCGCGACGTGAGCAGATTCCGCTCTCGCTGATGTATTTATTCAGGCGTGTGGATGAGTTAGGCAGCATGGTTCCTCCGGAAAAAAACGGACTATACAGCAACCTTCGGCGTTGGTTAAGCCCTGCGAGATTATCTTCGCGGCCCTATAAAAGACGACGATCCACAGTATGGCTGATTTCGCCGCCATAGCCGGTGATACGCAAAACATCCCCTTCGATTTCCACCACGGCAAAAGGCACATCCTCAGCGCCATCCAACATCCCTTTCAGCGTAAAGAAGCCTGTTTGACCGATGATCGCACTGCCGCCTCGATGATCATGCCCTGAAAAACAGCATTGTATGTTGTAACTAGTAAGCAGATCCGCTAACTCGCCGCCATTGAGCAAGTTGTGAGTGTTATGCGGTGCCAGCGGATAATGGCCAAACACCACCACTTTCTCGTCTTGCTGCTGCGCGTCCTGCAACTGTTGTTCAATCCACATCAATTGCGATTTTCCTACTGCGCCATTCCACGGTTTTGCCTGTGGTTGCTCGCGTTCGGTTAAGTCCACCAGCATCGCTTCGGCTGTAGCACGATCATCGCCATTTAAAGCGTTGCAGTACAAACTGACGTCGTTGCCGTCATAAACAATGAAACGCCAATCTGCTAACTGAAACGCGTAATAGCTTTTGGGCAGCGCGGCGGCGTCATTCAGGTGCTGAGTAATGGTTTGCGCATCATGGTTGCCCAGCACTATTACATGCGGATGTTCGAGGCGATCGTAAATCGACAGCACCGGCGCGTAGCTGTTCCAGTCACGATCGACCAAATCACCCAGCGTGACGACGAAATCCAGCGGCTGCTGATTCAGCTGCTCAATCGCCTGCGGTAACTTCTGCAACGCATGGCGATAGTAGAGATTTTTCGCGGTATCGATGTCGGCATATTGCGGATCGGCGATCAAGCCAAAACGCAATGTGCTGCTAAGCGGTGCGGAACGAACATCAGGCAATGCATAAAGCTCTGCAACATCACCCAGCAGTTCACGCTGTAAACTTGTCAGCGGATGCGGATAAGACACGTAAATCACTCCTTAGCGAATACCAGCACGCATAAACGACTGAATAAATTGACGCTGGAAAATCAGGAACAGCACCAGCAATGGCAAGGTCGTCATCAAAGTGGCAGCACCAATCAGCGCCCACTGCACGCCCTGCTCTGGCGCAGAGAACAGCTGCAAACCGACGGTGAGCGGACGCACGGTGACAGAATCGGTGATCACCAGCGGCCAGAGGAAATCGTTCCAGTGAAAACTGATCGATACCAAGGCAAATGCCACGTAAATCGGCTTCGCCAGCGGGATATAGATCTTACGAAGAATGTAGAAACGGCTGGCGCCTTCGACGATCGCCGCCTCTTCCAGCACCAGCGGAATGCTTTTGAAGGTTTGTCGCAACAGGAAGATAGCAAACGCTGAGGCGAAATACGGCAGCGCAATGCCAGTCAAGGTATCGCGCAAGCCCAGCGCGCCGATGGTTTTGTAGTTATTCAGAATCAGGACGTCTGGACTGATCATCAGCTGCAACAGAATCAAGGCGAAAATCACGCTGGAAAACTTCATGCGAAAACGCACCAACGCATATGCCGCCATCGTCGCCAACACCAGTTGCACCACCACAATCATCAGCACCAGCAAAGTGGTATTAAGGAAATAGCGACCAAAAGGCGCGGCGTGCCAGGCATTAACGAAGTTTTGCAGTGTTAACGGCGACCACAAGGAGAAACTGGCCTGATCGGAAGCCGGATGAATCGCCACCCAAAACGCCACCAGAATCGGTAGAAACCACAATATCGCCGCAAGGATAATGATTGCGTTGAGACAAATACGACCAAATGAACGTTTCATTGATAATGGGCTCGCTTATCCAGCAGATTGAACTTGATCAGCGCAATCGCCGCGAGGATTACCAGCAATACCACCGTCATTGCCGCCGCCGCTGGCATATCCCAGAAACTGAACGCGGTGCGATAGATATAAAACAACAACAAACTACTGCTGTTATTCGGCCCGCCGTTGGTCATAGCAATCACCTGATCGACAATACGAAACGCATTCATCGAGGCATTGATTAACACAAACAGCGTGGTCGGCATCAATAATGGCCACTGTACGCGACGGAAGAAATAGCCGCGTGACGCCCCTTCTATCTCTGCGGCTTCGCTCAAGCGGGGATCGATTTGCTGCAACGCGGCGAGATAAAAGATCATAAAGAAACCGGCTTCGCGCCATACCGACACCGCCATCATGCAATACAGCGCAGTGCCCGGTTCGCCGAGCCAGTTAACCGCTGGCAGCGAAAATAGCGCCAGTAATTTATTCAACAATCCAAGTTGCGGCGTGTAGAAAAACAGCCATAAATTGGCGATAGCGATCATCGGTAATAGCGACGGAATAAAGAATGCGGTGCGCACCAAAGCCGTAGCGCGCATATTGCGATTCACCGCCAGCGCCATGAGCAGCGCCAACGCTACCGCCAGCGGAATGGTGATCAGCGCATATAACAGGTTATTCCACAGCGACTGGATGAAGATGTCGTCATCCAGCAACGCGAGATAGTTATCCAGCCCAACAAAATGGGCCGGACGACTATTACGTGCGGCACTGAACAGGCTCTCCCACACCGTTGCCACCGCCGGGTAATGGGTAAACAGCAGCAAAAAACTCAGCGCTGGCAAAATCAACAGATAGCCATACAGCTGCATCGACCATAACCGGGGACGTCGAACCGGCGTGACGGAGAGGACCGTGCTCATAATTATTGGTATGACTTCAACAGACGATCGGCTTGCTTCTGCGCGCCTTCCAACGCTTCGGCTGGCGTTTTCGCCTGCGTCACAGCCGCTTCAACCGCATGATTCAGAGCATCCTGAATCTGTACGCTGTTATAGGTTGAAAGCTCTGGCTGCGCATATTTGAGCTGCTCGCGCGCCACCAAGGCTTGCGGTACGTCTTTGACGTAATCCTTCATCACCGTGGTATCCCACGCGGCAGGTGAAGTGGCGACATAGCCGGTAGCGATACTCCAGCGCGCCGCTTGCTCAGGAGACGTTACCCAACGGATAAACTCCATTGCCGCTTTCTGCTGTTCAGGCGAAGCATTTTTGAATACATACAGGTTGCCGCCGCCGGTTGGGCTGCCGCGCTGCGTTTTTTCTGGCAACATGGCTACGCCAAACGGGAACTTGGCGTTATCACGCACGTTTGTCAGGTTACCGGTGGTGGTCACCATCATGGCGGTTTTGCCACTGATAAAGTCCTGTGGTGTGGTGCCCCAGGCAATCGCGCCTTTTGGCGACACTTCTTCTTTCTGGCCCAGATCAGTCAGCCACTGCAAGGTTTCAACGTTACCCGGCGTATTGAAGTTCACCGCGGTGCCTTTACCGTTATCCAGACGACCGCCATTGGTGGCAGATAAGCCCTGGAAGTTCCAGTAGCCATTTGGCGTAGAGGGAATTTCAATTCCCCACTGACTCACACCGTTAGCATCTTTGATGGTGAGTTTCTTACCAAAATCGACCACTTGCTGCCAGTTAGCTGGCGGCGTATCCGCGTTCAAACCGGCTTTCTCAAACGCCTGTTTGTTCCAGTACATCACCACGGTTGAACGCTGGAACGGCACGCCCCACACTTTGCCGTCAATGTGACGCAGGAAGGCGGGATAAAAACCGTCGATCCATTTTTTGCCTTCGTCACCCGTCGCCAAATCGCTGGCGGCAACAATGGCACCAGCATCAATCAACGAATAGGCTTCGATATCACCAATTACCGCCAACTGCGGGGCATTGCCACCACGAAATGCGGTCAGCGCTTTGGTCACGGTGGTAGCGTAATCGCCGGTATACACCGGTTGAATGCTGACTTCTGGATGTTCTTTTTCGAAGTCAGCCACCAGCGCATCAACGGTGTGGCTGACTTTGCCGCCAACCGCGATCGGATAATACATTTGCAGTTTCACCGGATCGGCAGCAAACGCCGAAGCCGTAACGCACAGCAATACAGCAGAAGCCAAACGTGAGTAACGAATTGCAGACATGATATTCCCTTGGGCAAATGACAACGGTTAAACAGCGTATTTTTTCTGTGAGACAAACATGTGTTGTTCAGCAGCGACACAGCGTTTGCCACTGTCGCTAAAAAACAGATATTGCCGCGCGGCAGACCACTGCAAGCCGACTTCGCTGCCATCCGCGATGTGTTGCATGCCGGGCACTTTCACCGTCAGTGGCTCTGGCATGCCCGCCAATTCGCATACCAGCAAGGTATCCGAGCCCATATATTCAGAGCTAATAACCCGCGCGGTGAGCGCAGCATGTTCCAGCGCAATCAGTTGGATATCTTCGGCGCGCAATCCCAGGCTCAACGTCGTATCGCGATATTCCACGACCGGCGCAGTTAGATGACTGAGGTAATGTTGTGCATCTTTGCGTTGCAACGGCAGGATGTTCATCGGCGGCGCACCAATAAATTGGGCGGCGAAAATGCTGGCAGGATTGTTGTAAAGATCGTCTGGTGTGCCGTGCTGCTCAATATGGCCATCGTTGAGCAAAATAATGCTGTCGGCCATGCTCATCGCTTCGGTTTGATCGTGGGTAACGTACAACATGGTCAAGCCGAGTTTCTTCTGTAAGGCACGAATTTCACGCCGCATGCTTTGGCGCAGCTTGGCATCAAGATTCGATAACGGTTCGTCCATCAAACACAGCGTGTTATTGGCAATTACCGCCCTACCCAGCGCCACACGTTGTTGCTGGCCACCTGAAAGCTGAGATGGCAAACGCTCCAGCAGCTTATCCAGCTCCATTAATTTGCTGACTTCTGCCAAACGCGCAGCAAAATGCAGCTTATCTTCGCCTCGCGCTTTTAAACCAAACAGCAGGTTCTCGCGCACATTTAAATGTGGGAACAGCGCGTAGGACTGAAACACCATGGAAAGTTTGCGCTGTGAAGGTGGCAGATCGGTGATATCAGCATGTTTGAAATGAATGGTGCCGCGATCGGCGGTTTCTAATCCAGCAATGGTACGTAACAGCGTTGATTTGCCACAGCCCGATGGCCCCAGCAACGCGACAAAACTTCCTTCTGCCGCGTCAAAACTGATGTCATCGAGAGCGATTTTTTCGCCCCAGGCTTTAGTGATGTGATGAAGCGACAGGTGGCTCATGCATCCGCAATCCAGTAATCAGAATGGCGGTAAGCTAGCGAAAGGAAATGAAGGATTTATGTCATTGTGGTGACTGCGCGGTGACGGGGATGCGCAATGAATTGCGCCGCGACAAATATCAGCACGTTTTTGTAGCAGCGGGATTCATCGCGCCGTTTTGATTTTCACTGCTTAAAATAATGCTGCTTCAATATCTCCGCACCATCATCTATCGCTTTCAGCAAGATCTTCTCGCTGGCAGCAGCATCCCCCGCTTGTAACGCCTCCAGCAGACGATCGTAATTATGGTGCCCTTGCGTCACCGCCGTCGGTTGCGGATAGAGATAATTGAAGCACGGGCCAATCTGCACCCATAGCTGCTCGATTAGCGCTTCCAGCGTGGGCATTTGCGCATAACCATACAGGGTAAAACGAAACGCGCGATTGGCGGCCAAGGCTGCTTCCGCATCGCCACTTTGTTTGGCTTGCATAAAGCGCACGCACAGTTTTTTCAGCTCTGAAATCTGTTTTTTACCGACAAATGGCGTGGCCGAGCGCACCGCCAAACCTTCAAGCTGCTTACGGATTAGCGTAATTTCCACAAAGCGTTGATGTGAGATTTCCGGCACCAAAAAAGCCGCTGCGGGCGTGGCATCCAACGCGCCAGCCGACACTAAACGCAACAATGCTTCACGCACCGGCGTGATGCTGGTACCGAGTTGCGCCGCCAAATCACGCGTCACCAGCCGTGCGCCGGGTTTTAACTTGCCAACAATCAGCGCACTACGCAACGTCGATTCCACCTGGGCGGTCAAACTCAGTCGCTGCGCTTTATCCATTTCAATCATGCTCTGATGTCCTTAACTGAAATTCGCAAATGGTAAGTTATTTTTAATGTTTCGTTGCCATCAACACCAAGAATAGGATATATCATGTATTACAAATAAGCACAGTCTTGATTCTGGCACCAGCCACTCTTTTCACTACCTTGCCTTGGCAATTTTTTGGAAAACGCTATGAGACGACCTGCAGTGAAGTTTGCTACCACCGCGTTGCTATTTGCTCTGTTGCCTGCCGTGCAGGCCGCCGAACTCACCATTGCGCAGCCCACCTCGGCCACCGCAATGGATCCCGGCTTTCTCAAAGAATCTGCCACCCTGGTCGATAACATTTTCGATACCCTCGTGCGCCGCGCCGATGACATGTCATTGCAACCAGGTTTAGCCACGGAATGGAAAGCGATCAACGAAACCACCTGGCAATTTACTTTGCGTCCAGGGGTAAAATTCACCGATGGCGAACCGGTGAATGCTGAAGCGGTGAAATTTTCCATCGACCGTATTCTCGATCCAGCGAACCATGCGCCGACCATTTCCTATATCCGCACCATCAAATCGGTCGAAGTGATCAACGACACGCAGTTGCAGATCCATACCAACGGACCGGATCCTTTACTGCCGACGCGCATGAGCCGATATCCGGCCTACATTGTGCCGCCGGCTTACGTGCAGAAAGTCGGTGCCAGTGAATTTGCACGCAAGCCTGTAGGTAGCGGTGCTTATAAGCTAGAGAGTTTCATTCCCGACGAAAAAGTGGTGATGGTTGCCAACGAAACCTATTGGCGTGGCAAACCGGCGATTGACCGCGTCACCTGGCGACCGATTCCGGAAGCGACCGCGCGTCTTACCGCGTTGTTGACCGGCGAAGTGCAACTGATTGAAAGCGTGCCCGCCGATTTAGTGCCTGCGTTAAAAAATCGTCCTAACGTCGAGCTGGAACAAGTTAAAGGCGGCGGATTAACGATTTATCTTGGCCTTAAAGACAGCGAGAAACCGCTCAATGATGTGCGCGTACGTCAGGCGTTATCGCTGGCATTGAATCGTCAGGCTTATACCCAACAGTTGCTACACGGTTTCGGTACGCCGACCGGCACCATGGCTGGCGCCAATGACTTCGGTTACTTAGCCGTTCCTGCCACCACACAAGATGTGGCTAAGGCCAAAACACTGCTGGCTGAGGCCGGATATCCGAATGGCTTTACCCTGCGCTTCCAGGCACCACGCCGTTACATCGCCAGCGCCGATGTGGCGCAAGCTATCGTGCAGGATCTCGCCGCGGTTGGCGTGAAAGCGCAATTAGAGGTGCCGGAATGGTCGGTTTATACCCAGCAAGTGGCCGCGCAAAAGCAAGCGCCGATGTACATGCTGGCGTGGGGATCAACGCAAACGCTGGACGCCGACGCCGCGCTGTTCCCGATTCTGCGCAGCGGCGAACCCTATTCCACCGTGCACGATGCTGAACTGGATAAACTGCTCGATCAAAGCCGCCAAATCGTCGATGCCGATCAGCGTAAAAAGGTGTTGGAAGAGATTCAGCAACGTGTCGCCGCGCAGCAACCGCTGCTGCCACTCTATCGTGAAGACACCTTGTATGCGCACAGCAACGCGCTGAATTTCAAAGGCCGCGTCGATGCGCGCATCCCGCTGTTTGATCTGAGGCTGAAATGATTTCGCCGGGCAACGTGCTGCTGCGCCGTCCGCGTCGCCTGATTTACGGTGACGCGCTGATTGGCGCCGTATTACTCATCACCGTGATTGCGGCTGCGCTGCTTTCGCCGTGGCTGCCGTTGCCCGATGCGTTAACCAATAATCTGGCTGAAATGTTCATGCCGCCGGGCAGCAGCGGCGCACAAGCCACTCATTGGCTGGGTACCGATCAACTCGGGCGCGACTTGTTAGCCCGCATTCTGGCGGGGACGCGTTTGTCGCTGTTGGTGGTGCTGGTTGCGGCGGCCATTGGCGCGGTAATTGGCGTGGCGCTCGGCATGATTGCTGGTTATGCCGGTGGCTGGGTCGATGCGCTGATCATGCGTTTAATCGACATCCAACTCGCGGTGCCGTTTATTCTGCTAATCCTGTTGGTGATTGCGTTGATGGGCGCATCGCTCACCAACATCATTGTGATCATGGGCTGCACCAGTTGGGCGATTTATGCCCGCGTGGCACGTGCCAAAACCTTAGAAATTCGTGAGCTGGAATACATTCAGGCGGTGCGCGCGATGGGCTTTTCGCCGCTGCGCATTCTGGCTCGCCATATTTTGCCCAATCTGTTGACGCCATTAGTGGTGTTACTGACGCTGGATATTCCGCGTTTGATCGTATTGGAAGCCTCAGTCGGTTTTCTCGGCATGGGCATTCAGCCACCGACGCCAACGCTTGGCAATCTGATTGGTGAAGGTCGCTCCTATATGCTGCTGTCGCAGTGGCTGGTGCTCTATCCCGGCCTGGTGATCGCCGCGTTGGTGATCGGCTGCAATTTACTTGGCGATGCGCTGCTGCGTCGCACGCATACCAGGTTGGATTGAGATGCTGAATATTCTGCTCAATCGCCTGGGCCAATCAGTTTTGGTGCTGCTTGGCGTATCGCTGCTGATCTTCTTCAGCTTGCATATGACGGGCGATCCCGCTGCGCTGATGATGCCGCCGGGTTCCAGCCAGCAAGAGATCGACACCTTCCGTCACAGCATGGGCTTTGATCAGCCGTTGATTTGGCAGTATGGCCACTACCTCAACGGCGTACTGCACGGTGATTTTGGCGAATCGCTGCGTTACAGCCAGCCGGTGTTAGCGCTGATAGCCGAGCGTTTGCCCGCCACGGCGCTGCTGGCAATCAGTGCGCTGGCGTGGAGTTCGTTACTCGGCTTGCTGTTAGGGATTATCAGCGCCTTGCGCCCGCACAGCTTCTGGGATTTGGCCTGTCGTTTGCTGGCTTTTTCGGGGCAGGCAATTCCGGTGTTTTGGCTCGGTTTGCTGTTGATTCTGCTGTTTAGCCTGCATTTGCAGTGGCTGCCTTCCAGCGGCTACGGCACTTTCGCCGCGCTGGTGATGCCCGCCATCAGCCTCGGCGCGTTTTATATGAGCGCGGTGGCACGCTTAACCCGCGCCAGTTTGTTGGATGTGCTGCAACAGGATTATATCCGTACCGCGCGTGCCAAAGGCTTAAGTGCCTGGCGCATCGTAGTACGCCACGGCTTGCGTAATGCGTTGATTCCAGTAATCACCGTGCAAGGCATGTACTTCGCCTCGCTGCTCGGCGGCGCGCTGGTGACGGAAATTATTTTTGCCTGGCCGGGCATTGGTCGGCTGGCGATTCAGGCCATCCAGAACCGTGATTTCCCGTTGGTGCAGGCGATCGTGCTACTGGCAGCGGTGGTGTTTGTGGCGATCAATTTGCTGATCGACCTGCTCTATCTGGTGCTGAACCCGAGGATTCGTTTATGAGTCGCCTTGATGCCACGCTTGATTTGCTGAGTGAACTGACGCGCTTCCCAAGCGTAGCTGGGCAGCTTGATGTTCAGCGCGAGCTGGCGACGTGGCTGGAACAGTGGCTGGTGACGCACCTCAAAGCGAAAATTATCACGACAGTGGCGTCGCAAACTGACGACGCTCCACCGTTGGTGCATGTGCGCATCGATAACCACAGCGACAAAACCGTGGTGCTGTACAACATGTACGACGTGATGCCCGCCGATGACGCGGGTTGGCAGGTGTCGCCGTTTGTTGGCGGCGTGCGTGAATGGGATGATCTCGGCGCGGTGTTTATTGGTCGCGGTGCCGAAAACAACAAAGGGCCGGTGGCGGCATTGCTGATCCTGTTGCGCGACATGCAGCAACAGCAGCAATTGGATTTCAACATCGAAATTCTGCTCGAAGGCGAAGAGGAAGTGGGCAGCGGCGCGTTGCGTCGCTATCTGGCTCAGCAACCTTGCCCAATAGCGCCTGCGGAAGCGGTGCTGTTCCCCTCGCTGTGTGAATATGGCGGCGGCGCACCGCGCGTCTATCTCGGCTTTACCGGCTTGGCCAGCGGACGTTTAAGCGTGTCCGGCGGCGATTGGGGTGGCCCTTCATCGGCTATTCACGCCAGTAACGCGGGTTGGATTGCCAATCCGGCGTGGCGTTTGGTCGATGCATTGCAAGCCATCGCCCCTGCCGCCCACAGCGGCGTGTTAGCCCGCAGTACGCCGGATGATGAGGCCAACGCCCTGCTGGCTACCTTAGCCGAGCAGTTCAGCATCAATGACGAATTACGTTTTCGCCGTAGCCAGCGTCTGATGATTGAAGGCGACACGCTGAGCTGCCTGCAAACGCTGCTCGGCAGCGCAGTATTAACGCTGGCTGAATTGCACAGCGATCCGCCCGGTGGACGCGGCGTGATTCCGTTCCGCGCCAGTGCAGAATTAGCGTTCCGCATTCCGCCCGGTTTCGATCAGAACGCAATGATTGCCAGCGCGCAACAGCGTTTAGCGCAAGACGATTTAACCGGTTGCGAGCTTGAACTGTTTGATCGCTATCCCGGCGTGCGCTTTAGCCGCAGCGCCAGCGGCGTCGACGCGCTGATCAACAGCTATCACGCGCTGGGTGCCGCACCGCAAATCTGGCCGTGGGCGCCAGGTTGTGCCCCGGCTTACGCTTTCGCCCACGTCGCGCCAGCTTTTCTGATCGGCGGATTAGGTCACGGCGGCAACGCGCACGCCGTTAATGAGTTCGTCACACTGAATGGACTCGAGCGCTTCCAGCAATCCATGAGCTTATGGCTCACCGCATTCAATGATTCGGCCATTGGCCGGGTCGCGCCACACCAGGGAAACACCGCAGTACATAATAAAATAGGTAACAAAAATGAAATCAGTTGAAGAGTTTGAACGTGTTCCGCTCGGCTTCTTCCCCACTCCTCACGAGCCGCTGCCGCGGCTCAGTGAGGCACTTGGGATTACGCTGACGATCAAACGCGATGATTACACGGGGTTCGGCGGCGGAGGCAATAAAGTCCGCAAGCTGGAGTATTTAATGGCAGAAGCCTGCAAAACAGGCGTCAATGTAGTGATCACCACCGGCGGGCATCAGTCGAATCATGCCCGCATGGTGGCGGCCGCAGCGCGCAAGTTTGGCATGCGACCGGTGCTGGTGTTGCGTGGTAATCCGCCCGCCAGTTGGCAAGGCAATTTGTTACTCGACAAGCTGTTTGGGGCCGAGGTGCAGTTCCTCGATCCCGACGGCTATTTCACGCAAATTGAAGGCGCGATGCAGGCGCACGCCGATGCGGCTAGCGCGCAAGGTGAAACGCCAATGATCATCCCGCTGGGCGGTGCTACGCCGCTCGGCGCATTGGGTTACGTGCGTGCGGTGGAAGAGATGGCGGCACAGCTTGCGCCTGATAACACACCCGCGCCTGATTTTATTGTCGCCCCTACCGGCTCCGGCGGTACGCTGGCCGGATTGCATGTTGGTACGCGACAATATTGGCCGGACACTAAAGTGATTGGCATCAGCGTCAGCGCCAAAGCCGAGTGGTTCCAGCCACGTATCGCCGGCATGGCGCAGGATTGCGCCGATCTGCTGCAATGGCCTCAGCAGTGGCAAGCCGATGATATCTGGATTGAAGATGGCTACGTCGGTCAGGCGTACGGCGTGCCGTCAGAAGGTGGCATCAACGCCATTTACCAACTGGCGCAGCAGGAAGGTGTGTTGCTCGATCCGGTCTACACCGGCAAAGCGATGCACGGCTTGTTTTCGTTAGTTGAGCAAGGACGCATCCCGCAAGGCTCGCGCGTGACTTTCGTGCATTGTGGCGGTTCTCCGGCGCTCTATCCGTTCGCTGACCGCCTGTTGGAGCCGTAATGGACGCGCTGATGCGGGTGCTGGACGAAGCCACCGTGGCGCAATTAGGTGGCGACGATGTAGCTTTGGCGCTGGATGATGTGAAAGCCGTTATTCGCCTGATGCGTTTCGGCGAGGCGCAAATGCCAGCGGAAAATCACATCGATCTCGGCACGCCGCTGGGTAAAGCGTATGCGTTACCGGCACGCGTCGGCGGCAAGTACAACGCAGCGGGCGTAAAGTGGACCGCACATCGCCCACAACGTCCCGATGCTTTACCTGCCGCACTCGCCCTCACCTTAATTAATCACGCCGACAGCGGCATTCCGCGCGGCTTGTTGGCTAGCGGCGCATTAACGGCGGCGCGAACCGCTGCGGTCAGTGCGTTAGCGTTGCAACTAGCGGCACCGCGTGCTGTGAAGCGTGTTCTGCTGCTCGGCGCAGGTTTGCATGCACAAACGCATCTGCGCATGTTGCAGCAATTATTCCCGCAGCTGGATCAGATTGGTGTGTGGAATCGCTCGCCTGAAAAACTCAGCGCATTCAATAATGTGCAGATTGAACTAGATCTAGCCCACGCGTTAAGTCAGCCATATGACGCGGTACTCACCTGTACCAGCGCCGCTCAGCCAATTGTTGCTGCCTCCGCGGTGCGTCCCGGTCGACTCATCGTGCAGGTTGGCTATCACGAAGTGAGTTTTGCCGCCATCAAAGCCAGTAATCAGGTGGTAGTGGATGCGTGGGGGGATTTCGCTGAGCGCAGCGCCAAAAGTCTGTTCCAGATGTATCGCGCCGGTGAGTTTCATCCCCAGGAAGTGGCCGCCGACCTGGCTACACTGCTGCTGGATGGCTGGCGTGCCAATGCTGATGACAGCGTCTATTTCTCCTCGTTTGGCCTGAATGTATTTGATATCGCCCTTGCCGCTCGCGTGTTGCAAGCCGCCGAGCACCATCATCTCGGCAACCTGCAATCGCTGTTTTCTGGAGGCATGCATGATTATTGATGTGCAATCTCTGCATCAACGCCAGGCGCGCGGCGAAGCCTTTTTGTTGATCGATGTGCGTGAATTTGCCGATTGGCAACGCGCCACCTTACCCGGCGCGCAGCATTGCAATGTGTACGACTATTTTATCGAAAATTGCGATGAACCCGGCTTAGCGCTAATGGCCGCCGAAGCCGCAACTGCCTTGCAACCGATGTTCAGCGCCTATCCGGGCGCAACGCCAATATTTTTCGAACAACAGGTGGGCATGCGTTCGCCGCGAGGCGCGTGGTTTGCGTGGCTGATCAAGCGTGAAGATGCACTGATTCTTGATGGTGGTGTCGAAGCCTGGATGGCGGCAGGATTTGAGCTGCGTCCGGGCTTGGGTTTGAGCCGCAGCGTGGCGCACTGTGCTACCGGGCATGAAACTGCGTGGAATGCCGAATTAGCCTGTAGCCGCCAGCAGGTACTCGCCGCCGATGGCGTAAACGTGATTAACGTTGATGCACGTCGTCCCAGTGAATTTGACGGCAGCTTTGCGCACGCCTGTTGCCAACGCGCCGGACGTATTCCGTACGCCAAACTGCTGTTTTGGGAAGACGTTATCGCCGACGGGCATTTCCGTTCAGCTGAAGAGATTGCTGCCGATGCGCAGGCAGCGGGATTATTTCAAGACACCCAATTGCAGGTTTATTGCCATCGCGGCGCGCGCGCTGCTACGGTGTGGGCGGCATTAAGGCTGGCGGGTTATCAACATGTCTCGATCTATGTTGGCTCGTGGCATGAATGGGCCGAACATGAGGAACTGCCGCTGTTACGCGGCAGTTGAACGCTGCGCCAGCGCCTGCTGAATATCCGGCGCGGCTGCCAATAACTGGCGCGTGTAGCTGTCTTGCGGCTGGTTGATGACGCTCTCCGTGCTACCCGATTCCACAATCTTGCCGTGATACATCACCACCACCCGATCGCACAACTGGCGCACCGCGCTGAGATCGTGGCTGATAAACAGCACCGACAATCCCAATTTATGCCGCAATGAATTAAACAGTTCGAGAATCTGCCCGCGCACCGACAAATCCAGCGCCGCCACCGCTTCATCCGCCACCAGCAATTTGGGTTCCATCGCCAGCGCGCGCGCAATCGCGATACGCTGGCGCTGACCACCCGAGAACGCGCCAGGTAAACGTCCAGCGTGTTCGGCTTTCAATCCGACTAATGCCAACAGCTCTTTTACCCGTTCTTCGATTGCAGCACCTTTACGCAGTTGCCAAACACGCAGCGGTTCGGCGATCTGCTCACCAACCGAAATCTTCGGATTGAGGCTGGCATAGGGATCCTGAAAGATGATCTGCGCGTGACGACGTAACGTTTTCAATTGCTGACCTTGCAAATGCTCCCCTTGAAAATGCACTTCACCGCCATCAGCCGCAATCAGCCCTATCGCTGCGCTGCCCAGCGTGGTTTTACCGGAACCCGATTCGCCAATCAAACCGACAATCTCGCCTTGGGCAATACTCAAATTGGCGGGATGCAGTACGGTTTGGCGTTTGGCAGGCCAGATTGGCAAACGACGCGGTACGGGATAGCTCTTGCTGATATTGCGCAGCTCTAACAAGGGTGACTGTTCGACGTGAGCGACAGCGGCAGGAACATGCACCGCTGAAGCCACAACCAATTTGCGCGTATAAGGATGATTTGGCGCGCCGAGCGTATCGAGTACATTGCCCTGTTCAATAAGTTGTCCTTGTTGCATCACACACACGCGATCGGCGTAGCGCGCCACCACCGACAGATCGTGGGTGATCAATAAGATCCCCATACCCATCTCTTGTTGCAACCCTTGCAGCAACGCCAAAATCTGCGCCTGAATCGTCACATCCAATGCGGTTGTCGGTTCATCGGCAATCAGCAATTCCGGTTGCCCACTGATGGCGCTGGCAATCATCACGCGCTGGCGCATACCGCCGGAGAGTTGATGAATATACTGACGCGCGCGTTGCGCCGGATTAACGATGCCAACGCGATCCAGTAACGCAATCGCCTCGTGCTGCGCCTGCTTCCAACTGAATTGACGATGCCGCACCAACACTTCGGCAATCTGCTCGCCAATGCGCAATGTCGGATTCATGCTGGTCATCGGCTCCTGAAACACCGTGGCGATACGGCAACCGCGCAGCGACAGAGTTTTGCGCGCATCCAGCGTTTCGCCGTTAAACAGCACGCGTCCGGCAGCCTGGTGAACGCCCTCTGGCAGCAGGTGCATCAATGCTAGCGAGGTCAATGTTTTGCCCGATCCCGACTCGCCCACCAGCGCCAGAATCTCCCGCCGATCGAGATGAAACGAAATGTCATCCACCAGCACCCGCTGATCGTGAGTATGAAGAGTGAGATTTTCAACCGAGAGCAAGCGGGACGTTGTCATAAGGCGGGCGTTCTCTTAGGGGAAAAAGATAGGATATATCCTGCGCTTAACCTCAACAAGAGCATTAGGTTATGAGTTAGAACGGCCTTACCATAGCGGCATTAGTTACCCATTCATCCAAGGAATTTGCATGCAGCAGCTCACCTGGCAAGATAGTGCCGTCCGTGACGTACTCCGCCACATCAAACTCGCCAAGCCGTTTTGCTACGGCATGACCAATTACATTGCCGCTAACCTCTCCGCCAATGTGTTATTAGCGGTCGGCGCAGCACCAGCGATTGGCGGTGCGATGGATTGGCCAACGGTGTTTGGCGCCAATGCCAATGCGGTATGGATCAATTCCGCCTGTTTGATGAGCGATTCGCCGCATCAGGTAAGCCAAACCGCGCAAGCAGCTCATGCAGCGGGTGTGCCTTGGGTACTGGATCCAGTGGCGCTCGGTGCCGGAGCCAGCGAATACGATCAGGTGGTGCTGGGATTGCTGGCGTTTAAGCCCACTGCCATTCGCGGCAATGCGTCAGAATTGATTGCGCTCACCGGCGGCCAAGGTGGCGGTAAAGGCGTGGAAACCACCTTAAGCTCACAAGATGCCTTGCCGTTTATCGAAGAATTTGCCCGCCGCCAGGGTTGCATTATGGCGGTAAGCGGTCCGGTGGATTACATCACCGATGGCACACGCACGGTATCTGTCGCGGGTGGCGATGCCCGTCTCACGCAAGTCACCGGCGCGGGATGCAGTTTAGGCGCATTGATTGCCGCAGCGCTCTCGTCGCCCACAGATCCATTAACCGCCGTTGCCGCCGCGCACGCGTTTTATGCCGAAGCCAGCCAACGCGCGTCCGGCGCACAAGGCACCGGCAGTTTTGCCGTGGCGTTTCTGGATACATTATCGCTGCTGGATTCTGAGTCGGTTTAGTATTCGTTGATCGGTCGCCAAAAATGGCGACCCTACGGCGAAAGTGCCGTTTTTACTGTGACAAACTCAAAATGGTGCGGATGTTTTGCGCGGTGGTGGCGATGATATCGATGGCGCCGGTGCGCAGCGCGCCGAGAATCGCCATCGCTTTAGTGTTTTCCGAGGCGATGGCGATCACGCAGGGAATTTTGCGTAACTCTTCTATGCTCAAACCAATCACCCGATCGTTCATCACCGTATCAACATGCTGGCCCTGCGAATTGAAGAAATCATAACCCGCGACATCGCCGGTCACGCCCTGATTGACGCTAGCATCAATGATTTCATGCGGCGTGAACCAGCCGAGTTTCACCATATAGCTGTTTTCGTTCATGTCGCCAATCCCCACCAGCGCCACATCGGCTTTGCGCGCACGATCCAGCGTCTCTTTGATGGTGCCGTTTTGCATGAAGGCATCACGCAGCGCACGGTTCTCAACATAGGCCGGTGCATACAGCGTTTCACTGATGCCACCAAATTTCTTCGCTAAACGACGACTGATGTGATCGGCGTTGATGGCATCTCCGGGACGATGCGTACCGCCAATGCCGCTGATAAACAGGCAATTACGCGTGGGCACCTGACCAGGATAATCGGCGACAGCAGCCACATTGCGTCCTTGCCCAACGGCGACAATGGCGTCGTCTTTCAGCGACTGCGCCAAATGAGACGACACTAATGCCGCCACCTGACGACGCTGCTCTTCCGCATCCGGCTGATCCAGTGCAATCAACGCCCGTTGCAGTTGTGGAAAACGGTTTTGTAACTGTTGTTCAAGGCGGGTACTGAACACCGGATGGTAGCGCACGTTGATCTCAACGATGCCCTCTTCGCGCGCACGCTTGAGCAAGCGACCAACTTTGATACGGGAAATACCAAACTTACGCGCAATCTCCTCCTGGGTGATTTCGTCCTGATAATAGGCGACAGCAATTTCCGTCAGCAGCTCGGAGTCCTGAGAAAGCGTGTTTTTTTCCATCCGTAACCTGTCTTGTATGAGATCGTGCAAACCGTACAAAATCGTACCGTATCGTTGTAGGGTCGCCATTTATGGTGACCAAAACGCTTAGGGAAGGAGTTATATCATTGATACGACTCGCTTCGCCAGACGGCAGCGAGGCGAGTCGCAAGGTACATCACGCTTAGCGCTTGATTGCGTCGATTTTCAGCATGCGGGCAATCACGATATCCAGCTCTTTCTGATCGAAAATCTGTTTCCAGTCAGGCTTAACGATCTTCTCGCGACCGTATTCCATGGCGATCATGCAGGCATCAGAGAACGGGTTGGTGGCACGGAACGCCACGGCCAATGCAATCTGAATATGGCCGTACAACATCGCTTTCGCCGCTTCTTCCGGCACGCCACTGTGCTTAACGGTCTCATCCAGCGCTTCTTTCATAAATGCGCCGACCATGCAGGCCACGGTTTCTACCAGCGTAGGTTCCAGATAAGCCAGTTGCGTTACGGTCACCCAATGCACTTCTTCCACCGGGCCGTACATAACGCTGATCACTTTGCTCAGCTCGGCTTTCTGCGCATCAGAACCGGTTTCATAGGAAGCAGCCACGTGCTGCACTGCCGCGATACCACCGAACGCATCAGCGTGTTCTTCTTTGGTGTAACGCTCGAGGAATACTGATGGATGGCACGGATGCGCCACCGCGTATTCGATGCCATCACGATGGGCAATCAGATTCGCATAGGCCGCCGCCGGATCCAGCGTCAGCAAAATCGCGCCTGGCTTCATCTGCGGCACCACGCCTTCCGATACTTTGCCCAGCACGATATCCGGTACCGCCAAAATCACCACATCACTCAATGGCACCACCGATGCCGCGTCAGAAAGCTCACGACCTTGTGCGCTTACCTGCTCTTGCGCCTTCGGCGAATTCTCACAGTAAAATACCTGGTAATCGCTTTTCTGGAAGTTGGCAGAAATGCGCATACCCATTTTGCCGCCCGCGCCAATCACGGTGATAGTTTTCAGTTGCACGCTCATGTTATTACTCCTGATCTTGTTTACTACGTAAGAATTCAACGGTGCGGCGAGTCCATTCGGCTTCTCGCTCGCAGGTTAACGCGGCATCGTCCTGCCACGGCAACCAGTGTTCGACGATTTGGTTAATTTCGCGTTCTGCCGGACGAACCGCAGCAATCATGCGGTCATAATCCAGCAAGCCTTCGCCCATGGGGCAACCGGCAAAGGTGAAACCGACCCAGCCATCACGGCGCGTAAAAGCAAAGTCTTTGATATGCAGATTGCCGACGCGCGCGGCGGTATTGGCGATCACCTGCTCCGGCAGTTCCAATCCAGCGACACAGTTGGCGGGGTCGAGACACACGCCCAACCACGGCGACAGAAACTTGTTGATCACCGACATCATCGCGCCGCTGTTGACCTGTTCGTATGTCTCCAGACAGAGACGCACCTGCTGGCGGGCAAAATCAGGCAACACTGCTGAAATCAGTTCAGCGGCTTCATCCAGCGACGGGCGATGATCGGCGGTGTAGAACATTGAGCGCACTACACGTGCATCAAGGATGTTCGCCATATGCAGATAGCGACGCAGGTGCGCCGTACCCAATCCGCGGGTGCCAAGTTCCAGTGTGATGCCCAGCGCATCCGCCTGCTGACGCAAGGCTTGCAGCTGTTCGTCAGACCAGCTTTCAATCGCCGGGTAATCGCAAATCTGGAATACCGACACATCAAGATCGGCAGTCTGTTGCAGCATCTGTGGCAACGACAGTGGGTTGTCTACTTTCGACGACATGCGCCAGAAGAAGGCGTAAGTGCTGAGTCCGATACGGCTCATGAACCGAGCTCCTGAGCCAGCTCACTGGCTTCATCAATAATTTGTGCCAACGCTTGTGGATCATGGGCAAAGCGACCGAGGAACAGGCCATTGACGTCCGCGCCGAGGCGCTGAATCAGTCCCGGACCGGCACTGCCGCCGTAAATGATTTTTAACGTGATGCCCGCCGGTGTCGCCAGTTGCTGCAATCCGGCACACACTGCACGAATGTAGCTGTCGGGGGCCGGTTGCGGCGCGCCAATTGCCCATTGCGGTTCATAGGCGAAGAACACCTCGCCGGTTAATCCTTGCGCCACCGCATCGGCCAGCGCTTCCGCTAACTGTTGTTCGCACAGCGCAATCGCCTGCTGCGGTTCTGCCTGCTGCTCTTCACCGATACACAACACTGGCGTTAACCCGTGACGCAGTGACATCGCCACTTTGGCGGCAATCTGCGCTTTATCTTCATGGAAATGGCGACGGCGTTCCGCGTGACCAATTTCCGCCAGCGAACAGCCTAATTCTTGCAGCATGCTGGCGCTGACTTCACCGGTCCACGCACCATTCTCCGCCTGACACACATCCTGCCCGCCAAAGCGCACCGGCGTATTGGCAAAGATGTCGGCAATCGCCGGGATCGCTGGATACGCGGGCAGAATAAACAGGCCAACGTCGCCGTTTTTCACTGGTGGACGTTCGGCCAGCGTCGCCACCTCACGACACCACTGCAACGTTTGCTGATAACCGAAATACATTTTTAAACTGACGCCGAGCCAGATTTTTGGCTGAGACATGCTTCAAGCTCCTTGTTCAGAGGCACTGTGTTCTTTTAGCAGATCGCCGACGGTATTCACGATTAAAGCGAGAGAAATTGCACCCGCATCCGGCGTGCCGACGCTTTTTTCTGCCAACGGACGCGCACGCCCCATTTTCGGTACTAACTGCGCGGTATCCTGCGCGGCTTTATCCGCCACTTGTGCCGCCGTCAGCCAGGCATCGGTTAATGATGCGCCTTCGGCAACTGCGCTACTTAAGCTGTCGCTGAACGGCACCAACACATCGACCATAGTTTTATCGCCAACGCGCGCTTTACCGAAGTGCATGATGCCTTCTTTAGCTTCGCGCACGCCGGTTGCCACACGCTGCGCATTAGGTGCTTCGCGGTCACCAATGGCGGTGCCAAGCGCAGTCAGCGCTACGCCCCACAATGCGCCCGACGTGCCACCGGCTTTATCTGCCCATGCATCAGCAGCGCGGCACAGCAAACTGCCGGCGCCAGCACCTAATGCAGCCACTTCACGCGCTTTTTCCACCGCACCTAAAACACCACGCTCCATACCAATGCCGTGGTCACCGTCACCGGCTACCGCATCAATATCACCTAATCTTTCCGCGTTACGCTGTAACATTTCGGCCACTGCTTCCAGCAGATGCAGCACACGCTTTGCGCTCTCTTGCGCTTCTGGCGTCGCGGCGGGCAAGGCTTCTTCGCTGCTCTCTTCCAGCTCGGCGGCACTCAATGGTTCAGCCACCAATACGCTACCTTTGCGATAAGCGGGCGCATTGGTTGGCGCACGCCACAAGGTTTCCAACTCGTCGTCCAGCCACATCAGCGTCAGCGAAGCGCCAGCCATATTGAAGCTGGTGACAAACTCACCGACATCCGGCTCAACTACCTGCAATTTTGCCGCGTCGAGCAGTTGCGCCACGCGACGATAAACGACAAATAACTCTTCATACTTCACCGAACCCAAACCGTTGAGGATCACCGCTACACGTTGACCTTCGGTTTGTGTGATGTCGGCAGGCACGTCGCTCAATAAGCGTTCAACAAAGATTTCCGCCAGTTCATCTGCACTCGGCATATCGGTTTCTTTGATGCCCGGTTCGCCGTGAATCCCCAGACCCAGCGCCATGCGCCCTTTTTCTACTTCGAACAACGGATGCGATGCGCCCGGCAAGCTGCAACCGGAGAAAGCTACGCCGAAGGTGCGAGTACGTGCATTGGCGTGTTGCGCCAGTTGCAGCACCTGCGCTAAGTCGTGACCGGCTTCGGCGGCGGCGCTGGCGGCTTTGAACACACACAAATCACCGGCTACACCGCGACGTTTTTCAATTTCCTCTTTGCTCGCGCTGGAGATATCGTCGGTCACCGCCAGCACTTCACAGGCAATGCCTTCCGCCCGCAGACGTTCGCACGCCTGGCCAAAGTGCAACACGTCACCCGCGTAGTTACCGAACATCAGTAGCACGCCTGCGCCGTTGTGCGCCGCCCGCGCTACGTTGTAGATCTGCTGGGCAGACGGCGAAGCGAACAAGTTGCCCATCGCCGCGCCGTGCGCCAGACCTTGTCCAACCAACCCGGCGAAGGCCGGATAGTGACCGGAACCGCCACCGACAATCACCGCCACCGTGTTCGGCTGGCTGCGGGTGCTGCGCACCACGCCACCTGGAACATGACGGACTTTATCGGCGTTCGCGGCGACAAAGCCTTCAATGAGCTCAGCGGCAAAGGCTGAAGGTTGGTTAAACAGGTAAGTCATTTTATTGCTCCTGAGCTAAAGAGGTCGGCTGAGACGACGAGCGACTACGGTTAAGTAACAGCATGAGGAAAGCGGACAACAGCATGAATCCACCGACCACAAACATCGGCAAGGCGTAGCTGTTGGTGGCGTCATGCAATGCACCGGTGATGTAGCCCGCGGAGAAGCCCGCCACGTTTCCTAAGGTGTTGATCAAGGCAATGGCTGCGGCGGCAGACGCGCCGGTCAGGAATTGCGTTGGCAGAGTCCAGAAGTTGGGTAACGCCGCAAAGATCGAGCTGGCGGTAATCGCGATTACCATGATGGTGGTGAACGGCGAATCCATATACAGCGCCAACGGAACGCTAATACCACCGGCCAGTGCCGGAATGGCGATGTGCCAGGTTTTGCAACCGCGACGGGTGGCATCTTTCGACCAGAAGAACATCACCACAGCGGCAATCAGATACGGCACGCCAGTGATCAGCCCTTTCTGCATCACGTTAAAGGTGGTGCCGAATTGCTGCTGGAAGCCAGCAATGATGGTTGGCAGGAAGAACGCCAGCGCATACAGGCCGTAGATGAAGCCGAAATAGA
Source organism: Pantoea sp. (assembly GCF_039594315.1). GTDB lineage: Bacteria > Pseudomonadota > Gammaproteobacteria > Enterobacterales > Enterobacteriaceae > Pantoea. The sequence continues at coordinate 2,206 of NZ_JBCNNP010000050.1, read as the reverse complement.
TCAGGCACAGCATCCACACGCGACCGTTGCCCATCACCGAACGCAGGCTGTGTTTCTGATGGCCCTGCTTCTGCTGATGTTCGGTTTCCAACTCATTAGTCAGCCAGGTTTTCTCTTCACTGGTCAGCCATTTGGCCTGACGCGGCGAATCAACCAGCCAGAACAGTGCCGCGATACCGATCAGAATCGCTGGAATCGACACGCCCATAAACATCACGCGCCAGCCTTCCATGCCAAACAAACCATGTTGCTCAATCAGCGATGCGGCCAGCGGCGCACCAAATACCACCGTCAGCGGCTGTGCCAGATAGAACAGCGACAGGATTTTGCTGCGATGGCGCGCCGGTACCCACATGCTGAGATAGAGAATCGCGCCCGGGAAGAAGCCCGCTTCGGCGATACCCAGCAACAGACGCAGCGTATACAGCCCTTCGACACTGCTGACCCAGGTGAACAGCAGAGAAACAATTCCCCAACTGATCATGATGCGCGCCAGCCAGCGACGCGCGCCGAACTTGTGCAGCGCCAGATTGCTGGGCACTTCTAACAGGATGTAGCCAATAAAGAAGATGCCGGACGCCAGACCGAATTGCAGCGCGGTCAGACCGAGGTCCTGCGTCATGCCGTTCGGACCGGCAAAGGAGATCGCCGTACGATCGAGGAAGTTGATAAAGAACATCAGCGCGACGAAAGGCACTAAACGCCAGGAGATTTTTTTGATGGTGGATTTTTCCACCGCCGTCATTGTTTGTTGGTTCATAACGCACCTCCACGACGTGCGTGAGTGTTCATTTCATTGGTTGGTGTTGACCAAACGCAAAGCAGGCGCTGGTTGCAGGTGTACTGAGAGGTACGGCGTAAATGACACATGTTCGAGTCCTCGATGGGTCTTCTTGTACATTGGTATAGTCATGCGAACAAATGAACACTACACGGATAAATGCTCATCACTCAACTGCAACTCTCGAAAGTGTGAGCGGCTTCATGAGATTTGAATTCAGGCAATTTATCGGAGTTTTACCGTGATGCGAGGCGCAATAAGCGCTGAAGCGGGCATTTGAGTTAAGTTCCCGCCTCAATTCTGACTTGATGCATATGAACGACAGTTGAACATATGATTGTTTTTATGGCAGGCTGTGGATGAACATCTTCTCGCCTGCGAAACAAATGTGCAGGCGTCAATGCAAACCCTGCAGGAGTCCTACAATGAAAACCATCGCAATTGGCGCCGATGATGCGGCTATCGAATTGAAAAACATCATTAAAAAACTGCTGGAAGAGAAAGAGTATGTGGTGACCGATTACACCAACGACGCGCAAAACGATCGTCCGATGTATCCGGATGTGGCATTTGCACTGGCCACCGCCATCCAGAAAAACGAATTTGAGCGCGGTATTTTGCTGTGCGGCACCGGTATCGGCGTGGCGATTGTTGCCAACAAAGTGGAAGGCGTGCGCGCGGCACAATGCCACGACACCTTCTCCGCTGAACGTGCGCGTAAGAGCAATAATGCGCAGATCATGACCATGGGCGCGCGCGTCATCGGTCCTGAACTGGCGAAAAATATCGTTAACGCCTGGCTGGCATCAGAGTTTGAAGGCGGCGGCTCAACCGCCAAAGTGGAAAAGATCGGTTACTACGAGCAAGTCTCACACGCTAAATAATCGCGACTCCTTACCTCTGGAGAATTTTTTATGTCATCACGCCGGGAAAGAGCCAACGCCATCCGTGCTTTGAGCATGGATGGGGTGCAACAAGCCAATTCAGGTCATCCGGGTGCCCCGATGGGCATGGCGGACATTGCTGAAGTCTTGTGGCTCGACTTTTTGCAACACAATCCACGCAATCCCAACTGGGCCAACCGTGACCGTTTCGTGCTGTCGAACGGTCACGGTTCAATGCTGATTTACAGCCTGTTGCACCTTACCGGCTACGATCTGCCGCTCAGTGAATTAAAAAATTTCCGTCAGATGCACTCCAAAACCCCCGGGCATCCGGAGTTTGGTTACACGCCGGGCGTCGAAACCACCACCGGCCCGCTCGGTCAGGGCATCGCTAACGCGGTAGGTTTCGCTATCGCTGAACGCACGCTGGCGGCGCAGTTCAACCGTCCAGACCATGACATCGTAGACCACAACACTTACGTGTTCATGGGCGACGGCTGCATGATGGAAGGCATCTCACACGAAGTCTGCTCCATCGCCG
>NZ_JBCNNP010000005.1:0-169749 GCF_039594315.1 Pantoea sp. | reverse complement strand
GAGCCTGACTGAGTAACATAAAAAAATCCGTAATCCCTGATAGATTACGGATTCTTGCAGAACTGCCGGATCGTTCAACCGATCATTTTTGGCTTAACTGATCGGCATTACGCCATTTATGGTGACCAAACGAATTACAGCACTTCCTGGTAGATCACTTCGGCGATGCCCGGCTCCAGATTGGTGCCAATCACCTTTTTGGCGCGCGCTTTAATCGCTTCATCAGCATTGCCCATCGCCACGCCTAAACCGACCTGTTCCAGCATGCTGAGATCGTTATAGTTATCGCCAAACGCCAGCACGTCTTGCATGCTCAATCCCTGGCTCTCAACCCATTGCGCCAGACGTTTACCTTTACTGTTGCCGCCTTTGGCAATATCCACCTGATCGTGCCACGACCATTCACACGCCAGCCCTAATTCCGCTTCGGTGCGCTCGGCAAATTGTTGCAGCGCACGCGTATCGGGATGTGACAGGGCAAACTTCCAGATCGACTTGGCCTCAATCGCCGCCTGCGCCAGACTCGGCACCTGCTGGAACAGGGGACGCTGCGCTTCTGGCAATGATTGCGCCCAATTCAGTGTGCGCGTGACATGGCCAGTTGGCGTTTGATACAGCATCGCATCATCCACATACAGCAGGCCGTGGATGTTTTCTTCATCCAGCATCTCAATCACCCGCGCCGCTTTGCTTGGCTCCAGCGGATCGGATGCCAGCACCTTTTTAGCTGGATAATCATACAAATAAGTACCGTTACAGCAGATTGCGGGTGTATCCAGTTTCAGCGCCTGATAAAAAGGGTGGATGGCGCAATGGTGGCGACCGGTGACGATCAAGATTTTGACGCCCGCCTGTTGCGCGCGGGCCAGCGCTTCGAGGGATTCAGGCAGAATGGTTTTATTCGGGGTCAGCAGGGTGCCGTCGAGGTCAAGGGCGATTACGCGGTAGCTCATTACACTTTCCGTCCGGGAGTTGGCAAAGCATTGAGTCTACACCCGGCAACGGCCCTGAGACAAAAAACAGGGCACAAATGAATCCAGCGCGACAAAATGAAACGCGCTACAGTTATCCCTTTCATCAGGCAGCGAATAAGGAAAACGCATGAAACAAGTCGTGTATACCGCCAGTCCAGAGAGCCAGCAGATCCATGCCTGGCAGTTACAGGAAGATGGCGCACTGACGTTATTGCAGGTGACGGATGTTGCCGGCCAGGTGCAGCCGATGGTGGTCAGCCCGAAAAAAGATTTCCTCTATGTGGGTGTTCGTCCGAATTTCCGTGTGCTGGCGTTCCGCATTGCGGCCGACGGTACCTTGAGCCTGGCCGGTGAAGCACCGTTGCCGGGCAGCCCAACCCACATTTCAACCGATCGCCAAGGCAACTATCTGTTCTGCGGTTCTTATAATGATGCCTGTGTCAGCATCAGCCCAATCAACAGCGACGGATTGCCGCAAGCGCCAAGCCAGGTAATCAGTGGTCTTGATGGCTGCCACTCGGCCAACATCGATCTCGCAAACCAAACGCTGTTTGTCCCGGCATTGAAGCAGGATCGCATCTGTCTGTACCAACTGAATGCCGACGGCACGTTAGCGTCGCGCGAGCAAGCACAAGTCACCACGGTGGAAGGTGCGGGTCCACGTCATATGGCGTTCCATCCGAATGGCGCGTATGGCTATGTGGTGAATGAGTTGGATAGCAGCGTGGATGTGTGGGCACTGAACAATGCACATGGCAAGGTTGAACGGGTGCAAACGCTGGATATGATGCCAAAAGATTTCAGCGACACGCGCTGGGCTGCAGACATCCATATCACGCCAGATGGCAAATTCCTGTATGCCTGCGATCGTACCAGCAGCACCATTACCGTGTTCAGCATCAGTGAAGATGGTTCAGTGCTGGCGATTGAAGGTTATCAGCCGACCGAAACGCAACCGCGTGGTTTCAATATTGATCACAGCGGCCAATATCTGGTGGCGGCGGGGCAGAAATCGCACCATATCGAAGTGTATAAAATTCAGGAACGCGGCCTGCTCAATCCATTAGCGCGATACGCGGTTGGACAAGGCCCGATGTGGGTAGTGATTCACGCATTGTAATCAGCAATAAAAAACGGCGCCGATGGCGCCGTTTAGTGATTACGAATACATCACCGTAATCGACGCACTGGCAAGCGCATGGAAATGCACGTTAAAGCCGACCATGGCACCACTCGCCCCTGCATCGACTTCAATCTTATCCACATCCATCGCATGCACGGTAAAAATGTAGCGATGTGATTCGCCTTGCGGTGGCGCTGCGCCGCCATAGCCGGTTTGACCAAAATCGGTGCGCGTCTGAATGGCGCTCTCCGGCAACTCCGCCACGCCAGATCCTGCACCTTGCGGCAACACAGTCACTTCAGCCGGGATATTCGCCACCACCCAATGCCACCAACCGGAGCCGGTCGGCGCGTCGGGATCGTAGCAGGTCACCACAAAACTTTTGGTGCCCGCTGGAACATCGTCCCACGCCAAATGCGGCGACAGATTATCGCCCTGATATCCCATGCCGTTGAAAACGTGTCGTTCTGGCATTTTGTCGCCATCATTAAAATCCTGGCTAAATACGCGCATGATCTCTCCTTTAGGGTTGTGCAGTGCCCTCAATCATGGTGGAAATGCGCCGCAACATCCAGTGCCGCACTGACCGCTTGCGTCAGTTTCGTCAGTTCAGCAGGTGAAATCAGATAAGGTGGCATCAGATAGATCAAACTGCCAAACGGACGAATCCACACGCCGCGTTCGACAAAGAACTGTTGCAGCGCTGCCATGTTCACCGGTCGATGAGTTTCGATCACGCCAATCGCGCCTAATACGCGTGCATCCGCCACCATACTGTGACTGCGCAGCGGCAGCAATTCTGCTCGCAATTGCTGTTCGATGCGTGGCACCTGCAACTGCCAGTCACCTTCGTTGATCATCGCCAGACTTGCCACCGCCACCGCGCAGGCCAGCGGATTGCCCATAAAGGTTGGGCCATGCATAAAGCAGCCCGCCGCGCTGCGGCTGATGGTATCGGCAACCTCGCGCGTGGTCAACGTGGCGGAGAGCGTCATGGTGCCGCCGGTCAGCGCTTTACCGAGGCACAGAATATCCGGCGTAATGCCCGCATGTTCGCAGGCAAACAGTTTGCCGCTGCGACCAAAACCGGTGGCGATCTCATCAGCAATCAGCAGCAGACCGTAGCGATCGCACAGCTCGCGCACCTTTTGCAGGTAGCGCGGATGATAGAAACGCATGCCGCCGGCACCTTGCACAATCGGTTCTAAAATCACTGCGGCGATGTCGCGATGATGTATTTCCGCCAGTTGCGCGAAATCGGCAAAATCCGCCTCGTTCCATTCATCGTCAAAGCCACATTGCGGCGCGCTGGCAAACAGATGCTCTGGCAGGTAACCGCGCCACAAGCTGTGCATCGAGTTTTCTGGATCGCACACCGACATCGCCGCAAAGGTATCGCCGTGATAGCCACGTTTCAGCGTGAGAAATTTTTGCCGTGTTTGATTACGCCCCAACCAGTATTGCAACGCCATTTTCATCGACACTTCGACGGCGATCGACCCCGAATCGGCGAGGAACACGCACTCCAGTGCTGCTGGCGTCATCGCAATCAGCTGGCGGCTCAATTCCACCGCCGAGGGATGCGTTATCCCGCCAAACATCACGTGCGACATCTGCGCCATTTGCTGCTGTAACGCGTGGTTGAGACGTGGATGGTTATAGCCATGGATCGCCGCCCACCATGACGACATGCCATCCACCAGTTCACGCCCATCGGCCAGTTGCAGCTGACAACCGTGCGCCGCCACTACCGGATAACAGGGCAGGGGATCGCGCATCGACGTATACGGATGCCAGATATGCTGGCGGTCAAAGTTGAGGTCGTCCTGAGTGAACATCTGTCTTGTAAACCATTTTGAAAAGATTTAGTTTACGAGTATAACCACGTTAATCGTCGGGATGAACCCCTTTTTCTGGAGTAAGCAATGGCAAATCGTTGGACACTGTCACAAGCACAGGCACTGTTTGATAAACCTTTCCTTGAGCTGATGTTCGAAGCGCAGCAAGTGCATCGTCAACATTTCGATCCGCGCCAGGTACAAGTCAGTACGCTGCTGTCGATCAAAACCGGCGCCTGCCCGGAAGACTGCAAATATTGCCCGCAGAGCGCGCGTTACAAAACCGGGTTGGAATCGGAACGTTTGATGGAAGTGGATGCGGTGCTGGAATCAGCGCGCAAAGCCAAAGCCGCCGGTTCGAGCCGTTTCTGCATGGGCGCGGCGTGGAAAAACCCACATGAACGCGACATGCCGTATTTGCAGCAGATGGTGCAGGGCGTTAAAGCGATGGGCATGGAAACCTGCATGACCTTGGGCACGCTGGATGGCAGCCAGGCGCAGCGCCTCGCTGAAGCCGGGCTGGATTTCTACAATCATAACCTCGATACCTCGCCAGAGTTTTACGGCAACATCATCACCACGCGCAGTTATCAGGAACGTCTTGATACGCTGGATAAAGTGCGCGGCGCGGGCATTAAAGTTTGCTCCGGCGGCATCGTCGGATTGGGTGAAACGGTGAAAGATCGCGCCGGTTTGCTGGTGCAGTTGGCAAATCTGCCGACGCCGCCGGAAAGCGTACCCATCAACATGCTGGTGAAAGTCAAAGGCACGCCGCTGGCGGATAACGATGACGTCGAGCCGTTTGATTTCATCCGCACCATCGCGGTGGCGCGTATCATGATGCCATCGTCGCATGTGCGCCTTTCGGCCGGTCGCGAGCAGATGAGTGAACAAACGCAGGCGATGTGCTTCATGGCTGGCGCTAACTCGATTTTCTACGGCTGCAAACTGCTGACCACGCCGAACCCGGAAGAGGACAAGGATCTGATCTTGTTCCGCAAGCTGGGCCTCAATCCGGAACATAGCGCCACCAGCGCAGGCGACAACGAGCAGCAATATCAGCTGAGCGAGCAACTGCTGTACGCCGATACCGAGCAGTTCTACAACGCGGCTGTGTAAATGGCCTGGTCACAACGTATCGATCAGGCGCTGGCGCAGCGGCGTGCAGTTGATGGCTGGCGTCAGAGGCGGCGCGTCGATCACAACAGCGTGCGGGAAATCATCCTGGAAGGGCAGCGCTATCGCCACTTCTCCAGCAACGATTATCTCGGCCTCAGCCAACATCCGGCGGTGATCGCCGCATGGCAGCAAGGCGCAGCAGAGGTGGGCGCCGGTGCCGGTGCGTCCGGGCACGTCACCGGTTATAGCCGCTATCACGCACAGCTGGAAGAGCAGTTAGCTGATTGGCTCGGTTATTCGCGGGCGCTGCTGTTTATCTCCGGATTCGCCGCCAATCAGGCGGTGATCCATCTGCTGGCGGAAAAGCAGGATCGCATCCTGGCTGACAAGTTGGCCCATGCATCGTTGCTGGATGCCGCCAGCCACAGCCCGGCCAGCTTGCGCCGCTTTGCCCATAATCAGCCGGCAAGCCTGGCGAAACTGCTGGCGACGCCGTCGGAAGGCGGCACCTTGGTGGTTACCGAAGGCGTGTTCAGCATGGATGGCGACAGTGCGCCGCTGGTGGAGATTGCGGCAGAAACGCGGCGCGGCAACGGCTGGTTGCTGGTGGACGATGCACACGGCATTGGTGTAACCGGCGCGCAAGGTCGCGGAAGTTGCTGGCAGCAGCAAGTGAAACCGGAACTGCTGATTGTGACCTTCGGCAAAGGGTTTGGCGTAAGCGGTGCGGCGTTGCTGTGCGATGACGCCACGGCGGATTACGTCGAGCAATTTTCTCGCCATCTGATCTATTCCACGGCGATGCCGCCAGCACAATGTTGTGCGCTGTTGGCGGCGTTGCAGCAAATCCAACAAGGCGATGCGCTGCGTGAAAAGCTGCACAGCCATATCGCCCGTTTCCGCGCTGGCGCCGCTGATTTGCCGTGGCAATTAATGGCTTCGGAGAGTGCGATTCAGCCGTTGATTGTCGGCGAAAACAGTGCCGCGTTGGCGTTGTCGCAGCAGCTCGCGCAAGCTGGTTGCTGGGTGAGCGCGATTCGTCCACCCACGGTGCCGCCGGGCACGGCGCGATTGCGTATCACGCTGACTGCCGCACATCACACCGATGATATCGATCGTCTGCTGGAGGCGCTGTATGACGCTGCAGGTTAACAAGCAAGCGGTGGCCGACGCTTTCGGGCGTGCGGCTCAGCATTACGAACAGCATGCCGAGTTGCAACGCTTGAGCGGTGACGCATTGTTAGCGCTGGCACCGGCCGGTTTTGGTCCACATCTGCTGGATGCCGGTTGTGGTACGGGTTGGTATAGCCGTTATTGGCGCGATCGCGGGCGCACGCTAACCGCGCTCGATCTGTCACCCAACATGCTGGCAACAGCGCGTGAGCAGCAATCGGCGCAGCATTATCTGTTGGGCGATATCGATGATCTGCCGCTGGCGGATGAGAGCGTCGATGGCGTGTGGAGCAATCTGGCGGTGCAATGGAGCAGTGATTTGCACCTCGCGTTGCAGCATTTTTTGCGCGTGACGCGTCCGGGTGGCAGGGTGCTGTTTTCCACCTTGCTCGAAGGTTCGCTGCATGAAGTGCATCACGCATGGGCGCAATTGGATGGCCGTCGCCACGCTAACCGTTTTCTCAGCCAGGCGCAATTTCATGACGCCACCGTCGCGCTGCCAATCAGTGTTGAGCAGCAAATCATTACGCTGCATTTTCCCAGTGCGCTGAGCGCGATGCGCTCGTTAAAAGGCATTGGCGCCACGCATCTGCATGATGGACGCGGCACCAATGTGTTGACCCGCAGCCAACTCGCAAAGTTAGAGCAGCACTGGCCGCAGGATGAAGCCGGTTATCGGCTGAGTTATCACCTGATGTTTGGAGTTTTACGTAAATGACACGCTGGTTTATTACCGGAACCGATACCGAAGTAGGCAAAACTGTCGCCAGCGGCGCGCTGTTGCAAGCCGCCAGCGCGGCGGGATTACGATCCGCAGGCTACAAACCGGTGGCATCCGGTTGTGACATCACCCCAGCAGGCATTCGCAACAGCGATGCGCTGGCCTTGCAGCGCTACAGCAGCTTGACATTGAGCTACGAGCAAGTGAATCCGCTGGCGTTTGTTGAGCCCACTTCACCGCACATTATCAGCGCGGAAGAGCAGCGGCCGATTGAGTTCGCTCAGTTGTCGGCGGGATTACGCGCGCTGGAACAGCAAGCCGAATGGGTATTAGTCGAAGGCGCGGGCGGTTGGTTTACGCCGTTGTCTGAGACGCAAACTTACGCCGATTGGGTTGAAGTGGAGCAGTTGCCGGTGATTTTGGTGGTTGGCGTGAAGTTAGGCTGCATCAATCACGCGATGTTGACCGCCGAAGCGGTTAAAGCGCGCGGGTTGCGCTTGGCTGGCTGGATCGCCAATGACATTCAACCGCCGGGCAAACGCCATCAGGAATATATCACCTCATTGCGCCAGCGTATTGACGCGCCATTCCTCGGTGAAATTCCCTATCTGAGCGATGAAGCGCAACAGGCCGAATGCGGCCGTTATGTGACGTTGCCGCAATAGTTCAGGCATGCAGCACGCACGATTCGTAGCGGCGCGATTTATCGCGCAAATAATTGGCGGCTCCGTGCCCATCCAACTATTGCGCAATAAATTGCGCCGCTACGGTACGTGCGCTAAGTGGCTGTCAGCCACTTATTCACCGTTAAATCATCCAACTGCGCCACTTTACCGTGCGCCACATTGCGCCCACGATGCAGCAGCAGGAAATAGTCGGCAACGCGGCGCACAAACGATACATGCTGCTCCAGCAACAAAATCGTCAATCCGTATTCGCGATTCAAACGGCGAATCAAATTGCCCATCTCCTCTTCCAGCCACGGCGACATGCCTTCCGTCGGTTCATCGAGGATCACCAGCTTCGGTTGCAGCACCAGCGCACGCGCCAGGGCCAGATGTTGCTGTTGCTCCATCGGTAACTCGCCGCTGCGTTGATGACGCAACGAATAGAGTGCCGGGAACAGGTCAAACACCATCTCCGGAATCGCGCGGCTGCGATCGTCCTGCGCCGCCATCAGCGCAATCAGCAAATTATCTTCCACGCTCATCTGCGAGAAAATATGCCGTCCTTGCGGTACATAGCCGATTCCGGTGCGCGCCCGCATTTCTGCCGGTTGCAGCAGTAAATCTTCCGGTGGTGCGCCATCCTCTTGCCAGGTCATTGAGCCGCTGTTGATCGGCAAACGACCCATAATGCAGTTGACCAAGGTGGTTTTGCCCATGCCCGGACTGCCCAGCACGCCGGTGCAGGTGCCCGGCGGCAGATCGAGATCCACATCCCACAGGATGTGGTTTTGACCGTAAAACTGATTCACCGAACGTAAACTCAGCATCTGACATACTCCTTCCAGATTATTAGCCTGAATGCTCCCGCTCTGTGTCGTCTGGCATACAGTCGTGCACGATTAATGGACACCGCTGTCGTTGGCAGAGAATCTGCCTGGGCGAGCCTATATGGCCTCGTCTTTCCATAGGTCTCGATAGGTTAATCACTGCAATTACCAGGCCAGGTTAGGAATATTGCCGGGTTAAGTGGGGGAATCGCGCAAATAGGCCATTAAAAGTTGAGCAACGCTTAACAATTCCATTGAGTGATAACTTATCTGCACTTTGACGGTGCTGACTGCTTAACGTTTCTGGTGCATTTGATCGTTCACGAGGCAATAACTGCGGAAATAAGTGGCCTTAAGCGCTGGATTTTTTGGCAAACAGCCATGGCTAATAGGCAAAAAGAAGGGTTAATGCGACACGCTGAACGGCAAAAATAAATGCGAAAAAATTTTTTTTCGCCCTTAAGAACACGTTGGGGAAATTTATACACAGCCGATGGGCTTTGGGCTGGATTCACTTATCCACCATTACTGTGGATAACCTTGTGCATTAACGACTGAAAACCGGGCGCAAGCGAGGAAAATCGCGGCCTTCATACATTATGCTGAGAAACTGGACTTTTAAGTCATATTTAATAAAAACAGCAGGTTAGTAAAAAACAAGCATGCGATTTATCTGCCTTGTCATCTCACTGCAATTTAATGACACTCTATTGACAAATGTTAAAAGCATCCTCCGTTTGGGGATAACATTGCGCAACAACAGTTTGCGTTGTGCCGCTTAAATTGCACTGAAGAAATCCACCGCGAAGTTCCATTATCGTGCAAGGTTACTGTGATTATGTCCAGTATTTTTTTCTGGCAAATTCGCCATAGCAGAGTAGAATTACCAGCCTGCCCGCCGACTTCATCTGCTGGAACCGCTAAAACATGAGCAAAGCCTTTAAACTCAACTCCGCTTTCAAGCCTTCAGGTGATCAGCCTGAGGCGATTCGTCGCCTGGAAGAGGGGCTGGAAGATGGACTAGCACATCAAACGCTGTTGGGCGTAACCGGCTCGGGTAAAACTTTCACCATTGCCAATGTGATTGCCGATCTTAATCGCCCCACCATGGTGCTGGCGCCGAACAAAACGCTGGCGGCGCAGCTGTACGGAGAGATGAAAGAGTTCTTCCCGGATAACGCCGTGGAGTTCTTCGTCTCTTACTACGATTACTACCAGCCTGAAGCTTATGTGCCGAGTTCCGATACCTTTATCGAAAAAGATGCATCGGTGAATGAGCACATCGAACAGATGCGTTTGTCGGCGACCAAAGCGTTGTTGGAACGCCGCGATGTCATCGTAGTGGCCTCGGTTTCGGCGATTTATGGCTTGGGCGATCCCGATCTCTATTTGAAAATGATGCTGCATTTGACGCGCGGCATGATTATCGATCAGCGCAGCATTCTGCGACGTCTCGCCGAGCTGCAATACACCCGCAACGATCAGGCATTCCAGCGCGGTACGTTCCGCGTGCGCGGTGAAGTGATCGACGTGTTCCCGGCGGAATCCGATGAGATTGCGCTGCGTATCGAGCTGTTTGATGAAGAAGTTGAACGGCTGTCGCTGTTTGATCCGCTCACCGGGCAAGTCGATTCGGTGATCCCACGCTTTACCGTCTATCCGAAAACGCACTACGTTACGCCGCGCGAACGTATTTTGCAGGCGATGGAAGAGATCAAAGATGAGTTGGTGATCCGCCGTAAAGTGCTGCTGGAGAACAACAAACTGTTGGAAGAGCAGCGCATTTCGCAGCGTACCCAGTTCGATCTCGAAATGATGAACGAGTTGGGCTACTGCTCCGGCATCGAAAACTATTCGCGCTACCTTTCCGGACGCGGACCGGGTGAGCCGCCGCCAACCTTGTTCGACTACTTGCCGGCCGATGGTTTGCTGGTGGTGGACGAATCGCACGTGACCATCCCGCAGATTGGCGGCATGTATCGCGGCGACCGCGCGCGCAAAGAGACGTTGGTGGAATATGGCTTCCGTTTGCCGTCGGCACTGGATAACCGTCCAATGCGCTTCGAAGAGTTTGAAGCTGCGGCACCGCAAACCATTTATGTTTCGGCCACACCGGGCAATTACGAGCTGGAGAAATCCGGTGATGAGGTGATCGATCAGTTGGTGCGTCCAACCGGCTTGCTCGATCCGGTGCTGGAAGTGCGCCCAGTGGCGACGCAGGTGGATGATTTACTCTCCGAAATCCGCAAGCGCGTTGAGATCAATGAGCGTGTGCTGGTAACGGTGCTGACCAAGCGTATGGCGGAAGATCTCACCGAATATCTGGTCGAGCACGGCGAGAAGGTGCGTTATCTGCACTCAGACATTGATACTGTTGAGCGCATGGAAATCATTCGCGATCTGCGTCTCGGTGAGTTTGATGTGCTGGTCGGCATCAACTTGCTGCGTGAAGGTTTGGATATGCCAGAAGTATCGCTGGTGGCGATTCTGGATGCCGATAAAGAAGGTTTCCTGCGCTCCGAACGCTCGCTGATTCAGACCATTGGTCGTGCGGCGCGTAACATCAACGGACGGGCAATTCTGTATGCCGACAAAATTACGCCGTCGATGGAGCGCGCGATGGGCGAAACCGAACGCCGTCGCGAGAAGCAGCAGAAATACAACGAAGATAACGGCATCGTGCCGCAAGGGCTGAATAAGAAAATCACCGATATTCTGGAGCTGGGCCGCAACGTGGTGAAAACACGCGGCAAAGGCAAAACCGCGTCACGTACCGCAGCGGAAGCCGAAGCGAATTATCTGGCGCTTACGCCGCAGGCGATGCAGAAGAAGATTCACGAGCTGGAAGGGCAGATGCAGCAACACGCGCAGAATCTGGAGTTTGAAGAAGCGGCCAGCGTGCGCGATCAGTTGCATCAGTTGCGCGAGCTGTTTATTGCGGCGTCGTGATGCGCGTCCAGGTCACCATAAATGGCGACCCTACGAAACGCAGCGCATGGATGCGCGGCGTAAAATTAAAACGCCTGAATCGCGTGCTCCAGCGCGATGCGCAACAGTTGGCGGTCGTGACGATATTTGATGTCGGCGGCTTCCAGCGGTTCGCGGATAATCACACGTTCTTCAACTCCGCTGATATCGGCAGCCGGACTGACCACAATCGCATCAATCACCCGCTTACCAATGGCTTTCTCCATCATCGCCAATTTATCCGCCACGGTTAATCCGGCGGCGGCTGGGCTTAGCTCTTTCCCCAGATTGCCAATAAACACCATAGTGGCGGGCGTGCGACGCAGCGCGCGTGCCATCTCTTCCATTAGCAGAATTGGCATCAGGCTGGTGTAAAAACTTCCGGGACCGATCAGAATTAAATCCGCTTCGGCAATCGCATCAAGCGCTTCTCGCGTGGGTTGGACGTTAGGATGCAGCATCAATTCTTGCGGCGGCTGCTTCATTTCATCAATCGCGGTTTCGCCGTACACCATATTGCCTTCGTCATCCTGCGCCACTAAATCCACCGGTTGTTCCGACATCGGAATCAAAAAGGCATCGACTTTAAGCAAATTACGAATGATGTTGATGGCTTCCAGCGGGCGCACGCTGAGATGATCCAACGCTTTCAGCATCAGATTGCCTAAATTGTGCCCGGCTAATTCGCCGTTGCCGCTGAAGCGATATTCAAACATCGCCGTGGCGACGCTTGGTTCGGTAATCAGCTGATTGATGCAGTTGCGCATATCGCCCCAGGCAATGCCGCCTTCCGAACGGCGAATACGTCCGGTCGATCCGCCATTATCGGTGGTGGTGACGATGCCAGTTAAGCGCGAACCTAACGGCGCTAACGCTGACATCACGCGGCCCAAACCGTGTCCGCCGCCCAATGCCACCACGCGATCTAAATCTGCCAGGGTACGATTCATGTTGCTCCTTTGTCTCTGACGTCCACGCATTGAGGCGTAGTTGAACTGATATGCATCAATATTTGCGGCGTATTTTAACGTATTCTGACGCGAAAATGCGGTGAAAAACACGTTATGTATCAATATATATAGCGAAATTCACTGATGGATGCCGAATGATAATCGCGCTACCATTCGCGTTAACCGTGTTGTCGATAATGACAACAAACTCCCAAGCCTGAGTTCCTAAGTCATAAAGATACGGAATTCCGGCCGCAGCCTTGAGCTGCCAGGGTGCAGAAAGAAATGACTGCATCTCCCGACTTTGGAAAGGTGTTCAGGTGCCACAATTTACAGATGCCTACGCGCGCAGCTTTTACTATCTGCGCCTGTCGGTGACGGATGTGTGTAACTTCCGTTGTACCTATTGCTTGCCCAACGGCTATCAGCCGAACGGCACGCACAATAAAAGTTTTCTCTCGCTGGACGAGATTCGTCGTGTGACGCGTGCCTTTGCGGCAGCCGGCACCGAAAAAGTGCGCCTGACCGGCGGTGAACCGTCGATGCGGCGCGATTTTACCGACATCATCGCCGCGGTGCGGGAAAATGACGCCATTCGCCAAATCGCCATGACCACCAACGGTTATCGCATGGCGCGCGACGTGCGTGCCTGGCGTGACGCCGGGCTTACGCACATCAACGTCAGCGTCGATAGCCTGGATGCCCGCCAATTCCACGCCATTACGGGGCAGGACAAATTTGCCGACGTGATGGCGGGCATTGATGCCGCCTTTGATGCCGGTTTCGACAAGGTCAAAGTCAACAGCGTGCTGATGCGCGATGTCAACAGCCACAGCCTTAACACCTTCCTCGATTGGCTGCGCGCGCGGCCGATTCAACTACGCTTTATCGAGCTGATGGAAACCGGCGACGGCAGCGATCTGTTCCGCCGTCATCACATTTCCGGTGAAGTGATCCGCGATCAATTGATTATGCAAGGTTGGCAGCGCCAGCCGCGCGGCCGCAGCGATGGCCCGGCGCAGGTGTTTCGTCATCCCGATTATCAGGGCGAAGTCGGCCTGATCATGCCGTACGAAAAAGACTTCTGCGCCAGCTGCAACCGCCTGCGCGTCTCGGCGCTGGGTAATTTGCATCTGTGCCTGTTTGGTGACGGTGGCGTACCGCTGCGTGATTTGCTGGCGTCAGACGATCAGCAAGCCGAGTTGCAGGAACGTATCGCCCACAGTCTGGGACAGAAAAAGCAGACGCATTTCCTGCATCAGGGCAATACCGGCATCACACAAAATCTCTCCTTTATTGGTGGCTAACACAGGAGTTTCGGCCATGGGTAAACCTTCCGGCGAGTTTGTCGCCTTAAATGTGGCGGTGATGACCGTCTCTGATAGCCGCGATGCCAGCAATGACACATCGGGCGATTATCTGCGTGAAGCGCTGACTGAAGCAGGGCATCAGGTGGTGGATCGCGCGCTGGTGCCTGATAACCGTTATCGCATTCGCGCCACGGTCTCGAGCTGGATTGCCAGCGACGATGTGCAGGTAGTGATCGTTAATGGCGGCACCGGTTTTAACAGTAAAAACAGCACGCCTGAAGCGTTGCTGCCGCTGCTGGATCGCGAAATTGAAGGCTTTGGCGAACTGTTCCGCATGATCTCCTATGAAGAGATTGGTAGCTCAACGCTGCAATCGCGTGCGGTGGCCGGTTTGGCCAATCACACGCTGATTTTTGCCGTGCCGGGTTCGACCAACGCCTGCCGCAGCGCGTGGGAACGCATCATTGAAGATCAACTGGATGCGCGTACGCGTCCGTGTAATTTCGTCTCACATTTGAAGAAGTTGTAAGCATGTCATCCTTAACGCATATCAATGCCGCTGGCGAAGCCCACATGGTGGATGTCTCCGGCAAAACCGAAACGGTGCGCGAAGCCCAGGCTGAAGCGCTGGTGCTGATGAGCGCCGAAACGCTGCAAATGATCATTGACGGCAGTCACCACAAAGGTGACGTGTTCGCTACCGCGCGCATTGCTGGCATTCAGGCGGCGAAACGCACCTGGGAACTGATTCCGCTGTGCCATCCGCTGATGCTGAGTAAAGTGGAAGTGACATTGCTGGCTGAGCCTGAGCACAACCGCGTGCGCGTCACGTCGCTGTGCCGCTTAACCGGCAAAACCGGCGTCGAGATGGAAGCGTTAACCGCGGCCTCCGTCGCCGCGCTGACCATCTATGACATGTGCAAAGCGGTGCAGAAAGATATCGTCATCGATCAGCTGCGTTTGCTGAGCAAAAGCGGCGGCAAATCCGGTGATTTCAAGGCGGTGAGCAATGATTAAGGTGCTGTTTTTTGCTCAGGTGCGTGAGCTCACCGGCACCGCTGCGCTCGAACTCGCGCCGGAATATGCCGATGTTGCCACGCTGCGTGCGGCGCTGGCAGAAAAGGGCGAACGCTGGGCGCTGGCGCTGGAATCCGGCAAATTGCTGGCCGCCGTCAACCAAACGCTGGTGCCGATGAATCATCCGCTACAGGCGGGAGATGAAGTCGCTTTCTTCCCGCCGGTTACCGGAGGTTAAGCATGGAAACCCGAATTCGCGTAGGCGTAGAACCGTTTGATGTGGGTGCGGAATATGCGCAACTCGCGGCGCACGACAGCGACGGTGCCGTGGTGACCTTTACCGGCAAAGTGCGCAATCACAATCTTGGCGACAGCGTGGCGGCGCTTACGCTGGAGCATTATCCCGGCATGACCGAAAAAGCGCTGGCCGATATCGTGGTGGAAGCGCGCCAGCGCTGGGCATTGCAGCAAGTCACGGTGATCCATCGCGTCGGCGAACTGTTTCCCGGTGATGAAATCGTGTTTGTTGGCGTCAGCAGCGCCCATCGTGGCAGTGCGTTTGCCGCGACCGAATTCATCATGGATTACCTGAAAACCCGCGCACCGTTCTGGAAGCGCGAAGTCACTGCGCAGGGCGATCGTTGGGTGGACGCGCGCGACAGCGATCATCAAGCCGCTGAGCGCTGGAGCTAGCGCGCAAAATCCTCCGGCTCCGATAGCGGCAGGCCACTGAAAACGTTAAGGTACGGTTTTTGTTGGCGTCAGGGAGCAGGATGAAAAACACTAAGATAATCACAGGCGCAGCGTTACTCGCCGCGCTGGTGCTGGCCGGTTGTAGCACGAAAAAAGAGCCGCAGGCTCCGGCGCGCCAGCCGGCAGATGTGAAAAGCCAAATCCAACAGTTGTTACCCAGCGATGTGAAACAAAAATCCGCCTGGGCCGACGACATTTACACCGCATTCCGCGTGCAGCAAATCGAACCCAGCGCCAGCAACATTTGCGCGGTGATTGCGGTTACCGATCAGGAATCCAACTTCAACGCCGATGCGCCGGTGCCGGGCTTGCCAAAAATCGCCTGGGGCGAAATTGATCGCCGCGCCGCCAAAGTGCATGTTCCCGCTTTCCTGGTACGCACCGCGCTGCTGATCAAATCGCCAACCGGTGAAAGTTATGCGGCGCGCCTCGATAAAGTGCGCAGCGAAAAAGAGTTGAGCGCCATTTTCGATGACTTTATTGATATGGTGCCGATGGGGCAGAAGCTGTTTGGTAATCTCAACCCGATTCACACCGGCGGGCCGATGCAGGTCAGCATTGAATTTGCCGAAGCGCACGCCAAAGGCTATCCGTATGCCATCGATGGCTCGATTCGCCGTGAAGTGTTTACCCGACGCGGCGGCATCTACTTCGGCACGCTGCATTTACTCGGCTATCCCGCCGATTACAGCCAGCCGCTATATCGCTTCGCTGACTTCAACGCCGGTTGGTATGCCAGTCGCAACGCCGCATTCCAGGCGGCGGTGGCGCGCGCCAGTGGCATCAAACTGGAATTGGATGGCGATTTGATTATGTATGGCAGCGAACAAGCCGGTTCAACCGAATTAGCGGTGCGCAGCCTGAGTAAGCAACTGGATATGAGCAACCGCGAAATCCGCCGCGATCTGGAGAAGGGCGACACAGAAGCGTTTGCCAACAGCACGCTGTGGAAACAGACCTTTATCCTTGCCGACAAAATGGCGGGAAAACGGTTGCCGCGTGAAATGCTGCCGGGCATCAAACTCGAAAGTCCGAAAATCACCCGTAATCTCACCACCGCGTGGTTCGCCCAGCGCGTGAATGGTCGCTATCAACAGTGCTTGACGCGCCGTTGACGCAAACGGGTGTACACTCCACACTTACAGGGTTTTCTAACGTTTAAGAATGAGGCGCTTCATGGACCGATATCCACGTAATGATTCAATCGTGCAGCAGGCTTCCACCTCGCTGCAAACCTATATGGCGCAGGTCTATGGTTGGATGACCTGTGGCTTGCTGCTCACCGCATTTGTGTCGTGGTTTGCCGCGCGCACCCCGGCAGTTATGGAGCTGGTGTTCGCCAACCGCATCACCTTCTTCGGCCTGATCATCGCGCAGTTGGCACTGGTATTTGTGCTGTCTGGCATGGTGCATCGCATGAGCGGCGCGGTGGCGACTGGGCTGTTTATGCTCTATTCGGCGCTGACCGGTTTGACGATGGCGAGTATTTTCCTCGTTTACACCTACTCTTCCATCGCCAGTACCTTCTTCGTAACGGCGGGGATGTTCGGTGCGATGAGTTTCTACGGCTACACCACCAAACGCGATTTGAGCCGTTTCGGCAGCCTGCTGTTTATGGCGCTGATTGGGATTTTGCTGGCGTCGCTGGTGAACTTCTGGCTGAAAAGCCCGGCGTTGATGTGGGCGATCACCTATATCGGTGTGGTGGTGTTTGTAGGCTTGACCGCCTATGACACGCAGAAGCTAAAAGCGATTGGCGAGAACATCAATGTGAATGACAAAGAGAACCTGCGTCGCACCTCAATCATGGGCGCGCTGACGTTGTATCTCGATTTCATCAACCTGTTCCTGATGTTGCTGCGCATTTTCGGCAACCGCCGCTAAAATTCTCGTTCCCTCTCCCACTTGTGGGAGAGGGCTAGGGTGAGGGACATCCCGCACCAACTCAGCGCGAAACCGACTTCTCCATCTTCTGCTCATTCTTCTGCCGCAAATGCTTGGCGCGACTCTCCAGCCACAAATACAGCACCAGCGCCACCAACAGCGGCAAGATAAAATAGAGCACGCGATAAGCTAGCAGCGCCGCAATAATCGTCCCGTGCGAAGCATGTTGCCCGCTCAACAGCGCCAGGAAAACCGCCTCCAGCACGCCAATACCCGCCGGAATATGAATAATCACTCCCGCAATGCTGCTGATCAGCAACACGCCTAACACAATCGGATAATCCACCTGACGTGCCAGCAGCAGCCAAATAATTGCGCCCATCACCATCCAGTTGGCGCAGGAAACCGCGAATTGGAACAGCGCCATACGCAGCGAGGGCAACTGCAAATGCTGGCCTTTTACCGTCCAGCGACGCTTTTTCGCAAAGGCGCACGCCCACAGATAAATCGCCACCGTCACCAGCAGCGCCGCGCCAATAATCCGCAATGTGGTTTCACCGATAAACCAGCCCGCCGGAATCGGCACCATGCCAGCGGCAAACACCACGCCAGCCAGCAAAATGTAACCGAGCCAGTTGGTGGCGATGCTGAGCGAGAAAATACGCGTAATGGTATTGCCTGGCAAACCCAGTCGTGAATACAAGCGGTAGCGCATCGCCACGCCGCCAACCCAGGTACTCAACGTCAGATTGAAGGCGTAACAGATAAACGACACCAGCATCACTTGGCGTTTTGCCAGTTTATGCCCGCAATAGGCGCGTCCGATCAGATCGTAGAGGCCGTAAGTGAGATAACTCACCACCACCAACGCGGCGGCGATCAGCACCACATAGCGGTTATAGCCGATGATGACGGTGTAAACGTCATCCCAATTCACCTTGCGCGCGTAGACCACTAACAACACGATCACCGCGATAAAAAACAGCCAGGTGAGAATTTTTTTTGTCAGTTGCCAGCGCTGATTTTTCTTCGACATTAGGGTTTTGCTCCTGGATTATCGACTTCGACCCGATCCTGGGTTTCCATCTCGGGTTGGACGGGCGGAGCAACTTGCGACAGGCGCGGCGTATGCGCAGGCAACCAGCCAGCGATGGCGGGGAAGTGGCGTAAAAAGTGGAACACAATCACACCTTTGGTCAGCTGCCACCAATTGCGTGGCGGCAGTTTGTCCTCTTCCACCCGCACGCAATCCTGCTGAATCAACAGTTCGAGATTATCGCGCAGCGTTTGGTTGAAGGCGCGATCGTGCACCATTAAATTGGCTTCCAAATTGAGCGATAAGCTCAGCGGATCGAGGTTACTGGAGCCGACGGTTGACCATTGCTGATCCTGCACCGCGATTTTGCCGTGCAGCGGGCGGCGGCAGTATTCATACACTTCCACGCCGCCATCGACCAAATAGTTGTAGAGCAGTTCAGCGCCGACTTTGACGATCGGCATATCTGGCTCGCCCTGCACGATCAATCGCACGCGCACGCCGCGTTGTGCCGCACTGCGCATCTCCCGCAGTAGGCGATAGCCGGGGAAGAAATAGGCATTGGCGATCACCACATCCTTTTTTGCCTTACGCAGCATGTCGAGATAATGCTGTTCAATATCATCGCGATGTTCATCGTTGTCGCGATAGACGAATAGCACCTGCGCTTCGCCGGGCATGGCGTTAACCGCCGGACGATGGGATCGTGCGCCCCACCAGCGACGCGTAGGCTGTTCACTGCCGATCTGTTGCTGCACGTAGCGCGCGATGTCCTGCACAATCGGGCCTTTCACTTCCACTGCATAATCCTGTTTCGCCTGGGCACCAAAATCCACGTTGTGTTCAGCGGAGAAGTTAATGCCGCCGACAAAGGCGATCACCTCATCGGCCACCACAATTTTGCGGTGCAAACGGCGGAACACATTGGTGCGCATGCCGAGTACCAGCGGGCGCGGATCGTAGTAAATAAAGCGCACGCCAGCGGCGGTCAAACTCGCGACAAAGGCATCCGACAGTTCATGCGAACCGTAGCCGTCCACCATCATTTCGACCTTCACGCCACGCTGGGCGGCGGCCAGCAATGCATCGTGCAATTCGTTACCGACTTCATCCTCAAACAGGATGAAGGTTTCCAGCAACAGCGTGCGTTCGGCGCGTTGAATCGCGCCCATAACGCGCGGGAAAAACTGGTCACCGTTTTCGAGTAGACGGATCTGATTACCGTCGCGCCAATTGAAATTCATAGGAAAATCTCCACCGCCAACGGCGCATGATCGGACAGGTGCGACCAGGGTTTAACCGGCAACGCCCAAGGTTGACTCACTTTCGCGTTGCGGATGTAGATGCGATCGAGCCTGAGCAGCGGAAAACGCGCCGGGAAGGTGCGAGCAGGGCGACCCGTTTTGATGCTGAACACTTCCTCCAATCCCACCGCGCGTTTGAGGAAGCGATTGGCGCTGACTTGCCAGTCATTAAAATCACCGGCCACCACCAAAGGCGCCTGCGGCGGCAAGGTATCAATGATGTCGCACATCATCTTCATCTGCGCCTGACGATGCTTCTCCTTAAGCCCCAAATGTACGCAGAATACGTGCAGCGGATCGACGCGATCCGGCAGGCGGATTTGGCAGTGCAAGATGCCGCGCTTTTCACTTCCGGCGACAGAAATATCGCGGTTTTCATATTCAACGATCGGAAAACGTGACAATATCGCGTTCCCGTGATGTCCCTCAGGATAAACGGCGTTGCGGCCATAGGCAAAATCGTGCCACATGGTGTCGGCCAAAAACTCGTAATGCGAGGTTTCAGGCCAGTTCTCAATGTGCAGCGAATGGATGGCATGCGTGCCCATCACCTCTTGCAGAAAGACAATATCTGCGGAGGTTGCGCGAACTGCATCGCGCAATTCCGGCAGGATAAAGCGGCGATTGAAGCTGGTAAAACCCTTGTGGGTATTGATCGTCAGGACTTTAAATGAAAATCCTTGCGTATTTTGTGGCATACTTCGACGCGCTCCTTTTCATCTTCAACAGCACAAAGTGTAGTCTTTGTCACAAACGTAAGGTGTTGCGAGCGGAAAATTAGGGCGTAATCCGAAATTTGCTTTACATTGAGGAAGTTCGTCTGGCCTCCAGCCAGATACACTTGGGCGACCTGTTGGGTCTGCCAGGAGATAGAGAATGAAATGGTCTAATCGTGTTCAGATTGTTACCGGACAAACCTGTTTGCATATCGCGATGCACCTGCTGGTGATTGCGGCGCTGGTTTGGGGCTGGAAACATAGGGCGCTGGTTGAAGTGAGCAGTACCCTGGTGGCGGCTTATGCGGTGGTATTTATTGCCATGCTGGTCATGCAGCGTAGTGCCCGTTTACGTAGATTGGGTGATTCCCTCGAAGAGGTGACCACCACGTACTACTTTGGCGCAGCGATGTTAACGCTGTTCCTGATCTCTCGCGTGATCCACAACAACCTGCTGCTTGGTTTGCTCGGCGTGGTGATGTTAGTGGGCCCGGCGCTGGTTTCGCTGCTGGCGAAAGAGCCGGTGCAGCGCATCGAGAAGAAGCGCAGTTGATTGATTGGGGTTCCGCGGAACCCATCAGAGAAGGAGCCGCCTGTGGCTCCTTTTTTATGCCTGTCGCAGTTGCGGCGGAAAGCTGCTAAACTCGCGCCCTTACGCATGGTAGTTTGTGCCCTTTTCACACGTACGCCCCACGGCTTGCGTCATATCCCTCCTGAAAACTACATCGCCCACGGCGATCAGGACGGTTCGGAGTAATACACCTGCATGTCATTTGACTCTCTCGGCTTAAGTGCCGATATTTTGCGTGCGGTAGCAGAACAAGGCTACCAAGAGCCGACGCCAATTCAGCGTCAGGCGATTCCTGTGGTGTTGGCGGGTCGTGACCTGTTAGCCAGCGCCCAAACCGGTACCGGTAAAACCGCCGGCTTTACGCTGCCGCTGTTGCAGCGTCTTACCGCGAAACCGTCGACGGCGCGTGGCCGCCGTCCGGTACGTGCACTGATCCTCACGCCGACCCGCGAACTGGCGGCTCAGGTGGGCGAGAACGTGCGTGAATACAGCCAATATCTCGATATCCGCTCGCTGGTGGTATTCGGCGGCGTGAGCATCAACCCGCAGATGATGAAACTGCGCGGCGGCGTTGACGTGCTGGTGGCGACACCGGGCCGTCTGCTTGATCTGGCGCACCAGAACGCGGTTGATCTGTCGCAAGTTGAAATCCTGGTGCTGGACGAAGCTGACCGCATGCTCGACATGGGTTTCATCCACGACATCCGTCGCGTACTGGCGCGCCTGCCAGCGAAGCGTCAAAACCTGCTGTTCTCCGCGACCTTCTCTGACGAGATCAAAACGCTGGCAGAAAAACTGCTGACCAACCCAGAACAGGTTGAAGTGGCGCGTCGCAACACCGCCTCTGAACAAGTTTCTCAGCAAGTGCATTTCGTTGATAAGAAGCGTAAGCGGGAACTGCTGTCGCTGATGATTGGTCGTGACAACTGGCAGCAAGTGCTGGTGTTCACCCGTACCAAACACGGCGCCAACCATCTGGCAGAACAGCTGAACAAAGACGGCATCACCGCTGCGGCGATCCACGGCAACAAGAGCCAGGGTGCGCGTACGCGTGCATTGGCTGACTTCAAATCCGGCGGTATTCGCGTGCTGGTGGCGACCGACATCGCGGCGCGTGGCCTCGATATCGAAGAACTGCCGCACGTGGTGAACTACGAGCTGCCGAACGTCGCGGAAGATTACGTGCACCGTATTGGTCGTACCGGCCGTGCGGCGGCAACCGGTGCGGCGCTGTCGCTGGTGTGTGTTGATGAACACAAACTGCTGCGCGATATCGAACACCTGCTGAAGCGTGAAATCCCGCGCATCGAAGTGCCAGGTTTCGACGTTGATCCAAGTATCAAAGCTGAGCCGATCCAGAATGGTCGTCAGCAGCAAGGCGGCGGTCGCGGTCAAGGCGGACGTGGTCAAGGTGGACAGGGCCGTGGTCAGGGCGGTAACGTTTCTCGTCCACACAGCGGCAATGCACCACGCCCGCAAGGTGAAGCGCGTTCCGCACGTCGCCCAGCGCAAGGTGCAGGCCAGGCGGCTCCGGCAGCGAACAGCGGTCGTCGTCGCCCAGCACCGAAGAGAAGTGGGAACGCCTAACGTCATGAGGGTTTTACTGGCGCCGATGGAGGGCGTGCTTGATTCGCTGGTGCGTGAGTTGCTCTCCGGAGTGAATGATTATGACTTATGCGTGACCGAGTTCCTGCGCGTGGTCGATCAACTGCTGCCGGTAAAATCCTTTTATCGTTTGTGTCCTGAGCTGCATAACCACAGCCGCACGCCATCTGGCACGCGGGTGCGCATGCAGCTGTTGGGGCAATATCCCGAATGGTTGGCCGAGAACGCCGCGCGTGCGGTGGAACTCGGTTCGTGGGGTGTTGATCTCAACTGCGGTTGTCCGTCAAAGCTGGTTAACGGCAGCGGCGGCGGCGCAACATTGCTGAAAGATCCGGAGCTGATTTATCGCGGCGCAAAAGCAATGCGTGAAGCGGTGCCGGATCATCTGCCGGTCACGGTCAAAGTGCGTTTAGGCTGGGATTCCGGCGATCGACGCTTTGAAATCGCCGATGCGGTGCAGCAAGCCGGTGCCAGCGAATTGGTGGTACACGGTCGCACCAAAGAAGACGGTTATCGCGCCGAGAGTATTAACTGGCAGGCGATTGGCGAAATCCGCCAGCGTCTCACTATTCCGGTGATCGCCAACGGTGAAATCTGGAACTGGCAAGACGCGCAAGATTGCATGCGTATCACCGGTTGCGATGCGGTGATGATCGGGCGCGGTGCGCTCAATGTGCCAAATCTGGCACGCGTGGTGAAATACAACGAAGCGCCGATGGCGTGGCCCGACGTAGTGGCGTTGCTGCTCAAGTACACGCAACTGGAAAAGCAGGGCGATACCGGCATGTATCATGTCGCGCGTATCAAGCAGTGGCTCGGTTATCTGCGCAAAGCGTATAACGAAGCCGACGGCCTGTTCAGCGAAGTTCGCACACTTAAAGTCTCCGCCGACATCGCCACCGCGATTGAACGGCATGCTCAAGCAATCAGCTAAATCCCGCTGGATCGCCATTTATGGTGACCGATTCGAACCATCCCAATTCTGTCGAACTTTATAACTAAAAAAGTCGCGATCTATTAGCAGGCTAAGGTTATAGTTGTGGTTCAATTTCATCACCATTCCCGACGCCACTTTCCATGTCTGACGCCGCTGTACTGAGTAACGCTCAGTTAAATAAACGTATTCTCTCCGTCATCGTTTTCACCTTCTTTTGCTACCTGTCGGTCGGTTTACCGCTGGCGGTGCTGCCGGGCTTTGTGCATAACCAACTGGGTTTCAGCTCGTTTATCGCCGGATTGATCATCAGCCTGCAATACTTCGCCACGCTCTTAAGTCGCCCGCATTCCGGTCGTCTGGCGGATCGTTATGGCCCGAAACGCGTGGTGATGATGGGATTGGTGTTCTGCGGCATGAGCGGCGTGCTGTCGATTATCGCCGCGCTGTCCAGCGGCGTGCCGATGTTGAGTCTGGCGCTGTTAGCGGCGGGGCGTTTGTTCCTCGGCGTCGGCGAAAGCTTTAGCAGCACCGGCTCAACCTTGTGGGGCATGAACATTGTTGGCCCGCTGCAAACTGCCCGCGTGATTTCATGGAACGGCGTGGCAACCTATTTCGCCATGGCGATTGGTGCGCCGCTTGGCGTACTGCTCAATCAATGGTTTGGCATCAGCGGTTTTGCCGGTTTGGTAGCCATCATGGGCATCGTTGGCTTCTGGATGGCGAGCCGCAAAGCCGCGGTCAGCGTCACCGCAGGCGTGCGCATTCCGTTTCATCGCGTGGTCAGCCGCGTATGGCTGTTTGGTTTAGCCCTGGGCTTCGGCACCATTGGCTTCGGCGTGATCTCCACCTTCATCACCTTGTATTTCGCTAGCCGCGACTGGAGCGGCGCTGCCTTTGCGCTGACGTTATTTAGCCTCGGATTTGTCATCGTGCGCCTCGGTTTTGGTCGCTACATCACCCGTTTTGGCGGCTTGAAAGTGGCGTTGGTGTCGTTCGTGCTGGAGTGTGCCGGTTTGCTGTTAATCTGGCAGGCCGACAGCATTTGGCTGGTGGATATCGGTGCGTTCCTCACCGGCGGTGGTTTCTCGCTGGTGTTCCCGGCGTTGGGCGTGGAAGCGGTGAAACGCGTGCAGCAAAAAGATCAGGGATCGGCGCTTGGCACCTATTCGGCATTTCTTGATTTGGGCTTGGGATTAACCGGGCCGGTGGCGGGTTTGCTGATTGGACATTGGGGCATGCAGTCGGTGTATTTCGCGGCGGCGTTGATGGTGCTGGGCGCGTTTGCCATTACGCTGCGCTTGCAACAGCAGCACGGCCGCGAGGCAGCCGTGCAAACTGTCAGCGATTAATACTTATCGGGCACCAGCATGTGCTCTGGCACCGGCGAGCGGCGATAGTCTTCTGAACGCTCGCGCGGTGGCAGCATAATGGTTTTCGATTCGCTCTCTTCGTACGGCATCTGTTGCAGCAAATGGCTGATGCAGTTCAAACGCGCACGTTTCTTATCCACGCCTTGCACCACCCACCAACGCGCTTCTGGAATGTTGGTGCGCTCCAGCATCTCTTCTTTGGCTTCGGTGTAATCTTCCCAGCGGCGACGGCTTTCGAGGTCCATTGGGCTGAGTTTCCACTGCTTAAGCGGATCGTGAATACGACTGAGGAAGCGCAGTTCCTGCTCTTCATCGGTGATCGAGAACCAATATTTAATGATCTGAATCCCACTGCGCGTCAGCATTTTTTCGAATTCCGGCACGCTGCGGTAAAACTCTTCCACTTCATCTTCGCTACAGAAACCCATCACGCGTTCAACGCCCGCGCGGTTGTACCAGCTGCGGTCAAACATCACGATTTCACCGGCTGCTGGCAGATGCGCAATATAGCGCTGGAAATACCATTGGGTTTTCTCGCGGTCGTTCGGTGCAGGCAGCGCTGCTACGCGACAAGTGCGCGGGTTCAGGCGCTGGGTGATACGTTTGATCACGCCGCCTTTACCGGCTGCATCGCGGCCTTCGAACAGAATCACCACGCGATGGCCGGTGCGCATCACCCAATCCTGCAACTTCACCAGCTCGCCTTGCAGATGCAGCAGCTCGCGGAAGTAGTGGCGACGAAACGCTTTATCACCATCGGCGGTTGGCTCGCCGTTATCGTTGAAACGCAGATCGTCCAGCTCCATCTCCAGCTCTTCGTCGTAGCTGTCATAAAACTCCTGCAACAGACGCTGATTAAACGTCTCGCTGTGGAAGCTATTGTCGTGTGTAGCCATTATTTTTCTCCCATTAAAGGTGGATAAACAGGGTGTAAAGCAGCCCCGAAAGCAAAACGGAAACCGGTAATGTCAGCACCCACGCCATCGCCAGATTACGCAGGGTAGAAAGCTGTAAGCCTGAACGGTTGGCGGCCATTGAACCGGCAACGCCCGAAGAGAGCACATGGGTGGTTGAGACCGGCAGGCCAAATACGTCGGCGGCACCGATTGTCGCCATCGCCACCAGTTCGGCGCTGGCACCTTGTGCGTAAGTCAGATGCGTTTTGCCAATTTTTTCACCGACCGTCACCACGATGCGACGCCAACCCACCATGGTGCCGAGACCTAGCGCAATCGCCACTACCACTTTCACCCACATCGGAATAAAGCGCGTGGCGGCATCCAGCTCTTTCTTCACTGCCGTTAGATTGCGCGCGGTCTCTTCCGGCAGCGCGACTTTGGCGGATTGCAGGTGCTTGATCGATTCAGAGGCCAGATACATGTCATTACGCGTGTTGGTCACTGCCTGGGCGGGGATATTTTCCACCGAACCGTAACGACGAATCTGATCGCCGATATCGCCTAGCATCATGCCCAGCGCGGGGATCACCTGCGGGCGATTCTGGCTGGTACGCACAAATTCAGTCAGCACTTCACGCGGCGCAGGCATCGCGGCCGGGGCTGGTTGCAGCGTCAGTAATTGCTGTTCAGTGACTTGGGTTAAAGCCGCCACGCGCGGGATTTGTTCCGGCGGCAGCGAGCGGTTCAGCGCATAAGCAATCGGCATGGTGCCGACCAGAATCAGCATGATTAAGCCCATACCTTTCTGACCGTCGTTCGAGCCGTGCGCGAATGACACGCCGGTGCAGGTCAGAATCAGCAAGCCACGAATCCACACAGGCGGCGGCTGATTACCTTTCGGCGCTTCATACAGCTGGCGATTACGGATAAAGGCTTTCATCGCCAGCAGCAGCAGGGCGGCGCACACGAAGCCGACAATCGGCGACAACAGCAGCGCGTAGCCGACTTTAATCGCCTGATCCCAATCGACGCCGCTGGTGCCGCTGCGACCGTGCAGCAGCGCATTCGCCACGCCAACACCGATGATCGAACCGATCAGCGTATGCGATGAGGAAGCCGGCAGACCGAAATACCAGGTGCCGAGGTTCCAGATAATCGCCGAGAACAGCAGGGCGTAAACCATGGCAAAGCCGTTGCCGCTGCCCGCCTGTAGAATTAACTCCACCGGCAGCAGCGAGATAATGCCAAACGCCACCACGCCGCTGGAGAGCAGCACGCCGAGGAAGTTCCACAAGCCAGACCACACTACCGCCACGCCCGGCGACAGTGAATGGGTGTAAATCACCGTGGCGACCGCGTTGGCGGTATCGTGGAATCCATTCACAAATTCAAAGCCGAGCGCGATGATCAATGCCACGCCCAGCAGCAGGAACGGGGTGTAACTGGTCACCGGCGCGCCAGTCTCTTCGACATCGCTCACCAGGTTAATACCGGCATACACCAATCCCGCTACCAACAGCAGGATAAAGATCAGTCGTGATGCCGGACCGTTGCCTTTGTTAAGATTCGGGCGTCCACTGTGGGACGAGGATGATGACGATGCAGGTAAACTGTTTTCAGCCATAAAACACCTCAGTGTTAGTACACGATGCTCGAATGGCATCCGTTAATGGCAGTGTGATACGTGGTTTGTATGACAGAATGATGATGGCGATCACGCTGTGTCATCGTACTGCAACAAAGCTGTCGCACTCTGTGGACCTGACCGATCCGGGACTTGTTTCTATGCTCCAGCCGGTGTTACCGCTTACCTCATTGCCCGACTTCAATAATGAAGTTGCCGGACTGATTCACGGTTATCTGTTTACTCCTGAAACGCCCCCACAACGGCTTAATGCCCGTGAAGCGGCGCAGCTGGCGCAGCAACAGTTGCCGGAATCCTACTTTCTCTGGTTACACATCAACCTTAACCATGCGCGTGCTGAACGTTGGGTTCAGGACCACTTTGGTGTTGATAGCGATTTTTTCGATGAGATACATTCATCCTCGCCGCGCACTCGATTAGCCCATCAAAACGATGCGCTGCTGGCGGTGCTCAATGACGTGACCTTTAGTAAAGAAGAGCGCAGCACGCAAAACGCCACCTTGTGGATTTGGTGCTGCCCGCACGTGATTGTCACGGCGCGCTTCCGCCCGGTTGGCATGATTGAACGTATGCATCAGCAGATCGATAAACTACCCTTCACCGAATCCGATGCGATGCTGCTGTGGCTGTTGGGCGAACAGGAAGCGCAGTTGGAGCAAGTGGTGCGCCGATCCAGCCAGGCAGTGGATGCGATTGAAGAACGCTTGTTAAGCGCCGCGATTAAAACCAATCGCCACGAATTAGGGCATCTGCGCCGCATGCTGTTACGCGTGCAGCGTTTGCTGGCACCGGAACCGGCGGCGCTGTTTCGTTTGTTGAATCGGCCGCCCAAATGGCTGAAGCGCGAACCGCTCGGCGAGCTGCGTATTTTCACCGAAGAGTTCAGCGTGGCGCTGAATGATTTGGCCGGATTGATGGAACGCATTCGCTTGTTGCAGGAAGAGATCGCTGCACGCTTGATGGAGCAGAGCAACCGCACGCTGTTTTTGCTGACGGTGATTACCGTGCTGGCGCTGCCGATCAATATCGTGGCGGGATTTTTTGGTATGAACGTTGGCGGCATTCCGCTGGCGAATAACCCGCACGGCTTTTTGCTGCTGGTGCTGGTGGTGCTGGCGTTTACGCTGGTGGCCGGTTGGCTGGCGTTTCGCCGACCGCGGGATTAGACATTCACATCAGGTCGCCATTTAGGGTGACCTCATCATCTCCAGACATAAAAAAAGCCAGCCCGCAGGCTGGCTTCTTCTCACCGCTAACCGCGATTACAGGCTAGAAGCAGGCTGAGCCGCTGGTGTTACCGCGCTCGCACCTTGTGGTGTCATCGGCTCTTCTTTTGGCGTTGCATCAGAAGATTCCTGCACTGGCACCGGCGCAGGCTGCGCGTCGCCAGGCTGACCGTTGATCTTGATCGGCATACCGTTACGCGCCTGGATAGCGTTGTTCACCGCATCCTGATTGGTGCTGGCATCAGCCACCACTTTGGTCACGGCAGAGGTCAATGTAATCGGCACCAGCTCACGTGAATTGAACTGCTCTTCAGTGGTCGACAGCGGGTTGTGAACTTCCACATAACGTGAACCGTCTGGCTCAACGGTGGCTTTCACTGGCTGATCGATGAACTGCACGCGCGTACCCACTGGCACGTTGTCGAACAGCCATTTGATGTCGTCAGCACGCAGACGCACACAGCCGTGGCTCACACGCAGGCCGATACCGAAGTTGGCGTTGGTGCCGTGAATCGCATACAGACGACCGATGTACAATGCGTACAAGCCCATTGGGTTGTCCGGACCAGCCGGGAACACCGCAGGAATGGTTTCGCCACGCGCGGCATAATCTGCGTGCATGCCTTTGGTTGGCGTCCAGGTTGGGCCATCTTTCTTACGCTCAACCGCAGTGGTCCAGTTGATTGGCGTGTCTTTACCTAACTCACCGATACCAATTGGCAGCACAACCACCGTTTTGGTGCCTTTCGGGTAGTAATAAAGACGCATCTCAGCGCTGTTGATCACGATGCCTTCACGCGGTGCGTCAGGCAGAATCAGCTGCTGAGGAATGATCATTTTAGTGCCAGCTTTCGGCAAATAGACGTCAACGCCCGGATTGGCTTCCAGCATGTTGCTGAGGCCCATCTGGTACTGTGCAGCAAAGGCTTCCAGCGGAAGTTTGCTGTCATCAGGGACGGTGATTTCAATATTCTCGCCGATCAGACGGCTGTTAGCCGGCGGCAGCGGATAAACAACTGCAAATGCCGACTGGCTGAATGCCGCCAGTGCGAGGGCGAGTGAAGCGAACGCGCGAATGCTCTTTTTCATGTTTTTCAAGTCGTTATGGCCCTGTATCAGGCTTGTCAGTGTGTCGAAACCATCGTGGTCGGGGTGACCCGCTGCGCATTATATGTGCATTGACGCATTGATGGAAATCACGATTTAGCTTGGCTGCAGATACTTTACTCAATTGGCTGTGTTTAACAGACAATTCTCTTCGCATTGCAGCCCAAAATGTGAATTTTCACGGCTGCCACAGCGTCACTTCGTTGCTCAATTTACGATTGAGGAAAAAAGCGGCACTGATCAACGCCAGATGCGACAACGCTTGCGGCATGTTGCCCAGCGCATTGCCGTGCGGCGTGAACTCTTCGGCATACAGGCCCAGTGGATTGGCGTAACTCAGCAGCTTCTCAAACTCGAAATGCGCCTCATGCACCCGACCAGCACGCGCCAGACACTCCACATACCAGAAGGAGCAGGCGGCGAACGATCCTTCTTCGCCTTTTAAAGCATCGGCAGGCGTCTCGTGAATGTTATAGCGCCGCACTAAACCGTCGCTCACTAAATGGGTTTTAATCGCGTCGAGGGTCGAAATCCAATCCGGATCGGTGGAGCTGACAAAGCGCACCAGCGGCATTAATAGCATTGATGCGTCAAGGAAACTGCCGCCGCGCGTGGCGGTGAAGTGGCCCAATTCGGGGTTCCAGAAGTTTTGCCAGATATCATCGCGGATCTCGCTGCGCACCCGATCCCAACGTTCATACGGCATTGGTAAGGAACGTTTTAAACCGAGGCGCAAGGCGCGATCCAGCGCCACCCAGCACATCAAGCGTGAATGCAGGAAATGCTGCGGTTCGCCGCGCATCTCCCAAATACCGGCATCGGGCTGATTCCAGTTCACGCAGACGTAATCGATCATGTCGGATACGTATTTCCAGCCGCGATGTGAAATAGCCTCGCCGTATTTATTGGCGAGATAAATCGCGTCCATTAATTCGCCGTAGATATCCAACTGGGTTTGTCGCCACGCATCATTACCAATGCGCACCGGACGCGAATTGGCGTAGCCAGAAAGATTGAGCAATTCGGTTTCGTGCAATTCGGTGCCGCTGTCGAGGCGATACATCACCTGTAGATGTGGCGTGTCATCGTGGCTGTGCTCGACGCAGCGGCCGACCCATTTGGTGAAATCGCGCGCTTCTTCGGTGTAACCGAGTCGCATCAAGGCGTACATGCTGAACGACGCATCGCGAATCCACGACGCGCGATAATCCCAATTGCGCTCGCCGCCGAGCTCTTCCGGCAAACCAAAGGTGGCGGCAGCGGCAATCGAACCGTGCTGATGCGAGGTCAACAGCTTTAGTGCTAGCGCGGATCGCGTCACCATCTCCTGCCAGCGGCCGCGATACGAACTGTGGCTGCTCCAGCGCCGCCAAAACTCCAGTGTGTCGCGGAAGCACTGTTCGGTGGCAATGTGCGCCACGTTTTCATCGTCATCACTACCAAAAATGAATTCCGCTGATTCGCCCGCTTTAAGCGTGAATTCCGCTACCGCGCTGTGGTTTTCGCGCGTCATCACCACCGTGGCGCTCAGGCGCAACGACGGTTGACCGGCGGCGAGAAAGGCGATGCCGCCGGGCCGCACTTCGGTGGTGGTTTCGGCGCGCGCATAGTCGTGGCGCGGCGCGCACAGCAGATGAAATTTGGCCGTGCCGCGCACCATCTTCACGCGCCGCACCAGGCGCGGCACTTTGCTGTGCTCATCGCAAATCGGCATGTAATCGGTGATCTCGGCTACGCCCGAATCATCCAGCCAGCGAGTTTGCAGAATATTGGTATCGGGCAGGTAAAGTTGCTGCTGACGGGCGTTTTTCCAGTCCGGCGCGAGGGAAAACAGGCCAGCCTCGTCGCTGTCGAGTAGCGCGGCAAACACGGAAGGGCTGTCGAGTTCTGGCCAGCACAAATAATCAATGGTGCCGTCGTTAGCGATCAGCGCGCAGGTGCGTAAATCACCAATCACACCGTGGTCGTCTATTTTGCGTTTTATCTCGCTCATTTTGCCTCCCGTGGCTGCATGTGATTGTTAACTATAGACGAAACGGCTGATTCGGCTGCGCCGAGGCACAGAAGGATAACTTCTATACTGTAAGGACACCCTCAATCAGGAGAATGTTATGAGCGCAGGAAAACAGAAAGTCGCCGTGGTTACCGGATCCAGTTCTGGCATTGGTCGCAGTTGTGCGGTGATGCTGGCGGAAGCCGGTTATACGCTGGGCATCACCTGGAGTGCGGATGAAGAGGGCGCGCAGGAGACCGCACGCATGGTGGAGAGCCGTGGACAGCTGGCGCAGGTGCGCCAGGTCGACCTCTCCGATCCGCAAGCTGGCGGGCAACAACTGGCGCAGTTGATCAACTCGCTCGGGCGCATTGATGTGTTGGTAAGTAACGCGGGCGTGATGACCAAAGCCGATTTTCTCGACGTGACGTTTGAAGACTGGCGCAAGGTGTTTAACGTGGATGTCGATGGCGCGTTTATTTGCGGGCAGATCGCTGCGCGGCATATGGTCGATCAGGGTGACGGCGGGCGCATCATCAATATCACTTCAGTGCACGAACACACGCCGCTGCCGGATGCCAGCGCCTATACCGCCGCGAAACATGCATTGGGCGGCTTAACCAAATCGATGGCGCTGAGTTTGTTGCCGCACCATATTCTGGTGAATGCTGTTGCGCCGGGCGCGATTGCCACCGCCATGAACAGTATGAAAGATGATGAGCAAGGACGACGCATGCCGGAAATCCCGATTGGGCGTCCCGGCGATACGCGTGAAGTGGCGAGTTTAGTGGCGTGGTTGTGTTCGGAGTGGGCCACTTACACCACCGGACAATCCTTTATTGTCGACGGTGGTTTTATGCTGGCGAATCCGCAGTTTAAAGGTTATCACCATTAACTAACCGGCGCGGCGGCGGTTCCAGTGGCGAATGATGTAACGCAGCACGATGCCAAAGATCACCGCTGCCGCTAACCATAACAGCGGTTTCAGATGTTTATCGATGGTGTGCAGCCACGGCGCGACGATCTGTCCGGCGAAGTAGCCGAGCGTGACGAAAATCAGTGACCACAGCGCGGCGCCAATCACATTAAGGATAAAGAAGCGCAGCGGATTCAGTCGGCTGGTGCCAATAATGATCGGCCCAACGATGCGGAAACCGTACATAAAGCGCACGCCTATCACGAACCAGCTGGGTCGTTTTTGGATCAAGCGTTTGGCTTTGCCAATGGTTTCCTGATGTTTACTGAAGCGACGCAAAATTTTGGTGCCCCAGCGACGGCCCAACCAAAACAGCAGTTGATCGCCAATAATGCCGCCGATCATCGCCGCCAGCACCACGCCGCTAAAGTGCAATAAACCTTCATGCGCGGCCACGCCGCCCAGCAATGTGAAGGTTTCTCCTTCGGCGATACAGCCAATCAGCAGCGCCAGATAGCCGTATTGCGTGATTAATCCATTGATATCGAGATGCAAATCATCCTCCCTGCGAATAAAGAACCTGTTAACAGTCTATACGCCAGCGGCTTTTTTTGTGCCGTGGGCCGCAAAAACAGCCGCGCCGATTATACTTGAAGTGACGCTGCCTGAGTCATCCAACTGATTGCTATCGGGGCAGCCCACCGCATCAGAGGAGTGATTTTATGAATCATGTCTGGGGTCTATTGGCGCATCCAAATCAGGAAATGCGCGATATCAAGCAGGAAAATGAGAGCGTTTCGCACCATTACACTCACCATGTGCTGTTGATGGCGGCGATCCCGGTGATCTGCGCCTTCATTGGTACCACGCAACTGGGCTGGAATTTGGGCGAAGGGCAGTTTGTCCAACTCAACATGTTGACCGGCTTCGGTCTCGGCATTCTGTTTTACTTAATCATTCTCGGCGGCGTGATGGTGATGGGCCGCGTCATTCACTGGATGGCGCGTAACTATCCGCAGCGTCCCAGCCTGCAACGGTGCACCGTGTTTGCCGGTTATGTGGCAACGCCGCTGTTCCTGAGCGGGATTGTGGCGCTCTATCCGCTGGTGTGGTTGTGCGTGCTGGTCGGCGCATTTGCGCTGGTGTACACCGGTTATCTGCTGTACGTCGGCATTCCGGTGTTCCTGAATATCGATCGTGACGAGAGCTTACGATTCTCCGGTTCTACCTTGGCGATTGGTGTGCTGGTGTTTGAAGTGCTGCTGGCGCTGACGGTGATTTTGTGGGGCTACGGCCCACGATTGTTCTGATGTTGGGTGACCTTGTTACGAACAAATCTCTTAAGGTCGTCATTTATGACGACCTTTTTAACGCCCAGAAACAATCTCACTAAGAAATTTCTCAGGGAAGTGCGTATGATACTGCTGCCAGCCCGCATCCCGTCTGGCTTGATGCGGGCGGCCTGTGTCTTAAACACAGCGCAAAACTCCTGACCGGATTTTTTTGACACGATGTCTGCAAAAATGCGTATTTCCCTGCTGTCGCTGGCGCTGTTTGTCGCCGCGCCGGCCGCTGTGACACCTGCGCTGGCCGCGCCGGCTGCACTCTCTAATCTGGCGCCGATTGCCCAACCGCAAATCGCCTCCGGCAGTGCGATGATTGTCGATCTGGAAAACAACAAAGTGCTGTTTTCCAGCCATCCGGACCGCGTACGTCCGATTGCGTCGCTGACTAAATTGATGACGGCGATGGTGGTGCTGGACGCCAAATTGCCAATGGACGAACTGCTGTCGGTGGATATCAGCCACACCGCTGAGATGCGCGGCGTGTTCTCGCGCGTCAAACTGAACAGTGAAATCAGCCGCCGCAATATGTTGCTGCTGGCGCTGATGTCCTCGGAAAACCGTGCGGCGGCCAGTTTGGCGCATCATTATCCGGGCGGTTACGATGCCTTTATCCGTGCGATGAACGCTAAAGCGCGTTCGTTAGGCATGACGCACACGCGCTACGTTGAGCCGACCGGTTTGTCGATTCAGAACGTCTCCAGCGCCGAAGACTTGATCAAGCTGGTGAAAGCGACGCGCCAATATCCGTTGATTGGCGAGCTGAGCACCACCAAAGAAGATACTGCGGTGTTCAAGCATCCGAACTATGCGCTGCCGTTCCGTAACACCAATCATCTTGTGTACAAAAACGACTGGCGTATTCAGTTGACCAAAACCGGTTACACCGATGAAGCCGGACATTGTCTGGTGATGCGCACCGTGATTAATAACCGCCCAGTGGCGCTGGTGGTGTTGGATGCCTTCGGCAAATACACCCATTTTGCTGATGCCAATCGCCTGCGCGACTGGTTAGAAACCGGCAAAGCGGCACCGGTTCCGGCGGCAGCGCTGTCGTATAAAAAGCAGAAGTCCGGTTTGACCGCCAGCAACGGCGAATAACCTGTGCATTCGTAGGGTCGCCATTTATGGTGACCTTATTCATCTACGCGCTCCTGCAAAATCTCTTATCGTCAGCGCCAATGTTTTACACCTTCATTCCTATAGTTTCCGCCACGGCATCGTCCTACACTGGCGACCACTCACGACCACATTTGCGTTTATCGGCTGTTATTGCGCTGGAATCACATTGATATGTTCAAGTTTCGAAGCCTGTTTACCCCGTTATTACTGTTATTGGTGTTGTTATCGCCGGTACTGAGCGTTGCTGCGGATACGCCGCCGAACGATCAGGCTGAAGACACGGCACCAAAGGTGAATGCATCGGTTGAATTACCGAAAATGCAGAAAATCCTCGATAAAATTAAAGGCCAGGTCTCCGGCGATACCAATGAAAGCCAGCTTAATCAGCTGAACGAAATGGCGCTGGAGCTATCGGGCAATGCTGAAACGCTGGCACAGGCGCTGATCCCACAAGGTCAGCAGCTGGATGCGCAGTTAGCGGTACTTGGCCCGGCACCGAAAGCGGACAGCGGTGTGAAAGAGACGCCGGAAGTGACGCGCAAGCGTGCCTCGCTGGAGAGCCAAAAAAGTAAGCTCGACGATCAAATCAAGCAGGCCGACGGCATTAAAAACGGCGCGCTGGTGCTGTCATCGCAAATCGTCAATCTGCGCCGTGATCAGCTGAAAAGCCAACTGGCGTTGAATTCCGGCAGTATTTTCGGCCCGCGTTTCTGGGCGCCGGTAGTCAGCAGCCAGGATCTCGACGGCGAGAAAATCAGCGACTTTATTGCGGAATTGCAGGATACCGCCGCGCTATCGTGGGAATCGGGCTGGCGCTTTGGCACCATCGCCTGGGTGATTGCGGCGATGCTGGTGATGACGCTTGGTCGCCGTTACAGCGAAGAGTTTCTGGCGTGGGTCAGCATCCACAAAATGCCGGAAGGGCGTTTACGTCGCAGCTTCCTTGCGGCGGCGATTGCGCTGACAACGTTAGCGGCGGTGGTGCTAACTTTTAATTTCCTCGCGCTGGCCTTTACGCGCCGCGATGAAGTCTCCACCGATGTACAAGATTTCATTGAGCGTTTGGTACAACTCAGCGTCTATTGCGGCTTGATTGCCGGTTTAGGCCGCGCTTTCCTGTCAACGCGTCGGCCAAGCTGGCGTCTACCGGCGATCTCCAATGAAGTGGCGCTGGCGTTGAAGCCGTTCCCGCCGTTTACCGCCGGTTTGGTGTTTATTTTCCAGACAGTGGAAGCCTTTAACTACAGCGTTGGCACCAGCCTCAACACCACCATTTTTGCCAACGGCTTAACCGCGTTGTTGATTGGTTGTACCGGTCTGGCGATCAGCATGCGCACCAATCGCGTGCGTCGTCGCATGGTACAGGAAGGCCAACAGCCGGAAGCGCGTTCCACCATCGTCGGTTTAGTGCAGATGGCGTTAACGCTTACCGCGCTGGCGATCCTGGTTTCGCTGATCATCGGTTACGTCACGCTGGCGCGCTTCCTCAGTTATGAAGTGATTTGGTGCGGTATTCTGTTCGGCTCGTTCTACTTCCTCAGCCATTTAGTCAATGACGGCTGCGAAAGCCTGTTCTCCACCAGTAACGCCACCGGCAAACGTCTGCAAACCTCGCTCAACATCGATGAGCGTCATTTGCAGCAGGCGGCGACGCTGCTGAGCGCGGTGGGTAAAACCTTATTGATTGCCATCCTCGCGCTGGCATTGCTGAACGGCACCTTTGCCTCATCCACACCAATCGAGCTGATTCAGAAAGTGATCGAGTTCTGGGGCGGAAAAGGTCTGGAATCGCTGAACATTGTGCCTGCGCACATGGTGAATGCGATTCTGTGTCTGGTGGTGGGCATTTATGTGCTGCGTTCGGTGCGGCGCTGGCTGGATAAAGATTTCCTGCCAAAAACCACCATGGATATCGGCATGCGCGTGTCGCTGGTGACGCTGTTCAGCAACATCGGTTATGTGCTGATCATCCTGCTGACGCTGTCGATTATGGGCCTGCAGTGGAACAAACTGGCATGGATCGTCAGCGCCTTGTCGGTCGGTATCGGTTTTGGCTTGCAGGAGATCGTGAAGAACTTTATCTCTGGCCTGATTCTGTTAACTGAGCGTCCGGTGAAAGTCGGCGATTTGGTCAGTATCAGCGGCATTGAAGGCGATATTCGCCGCATCAATGTGCGCGCCACCGAGATTCAACTGAGTGACAAGTCCACGGTGATTGTGCCGAACTCGCAGCTGATCTCGCAAAACGTGCGTAACGCGACGATGGGCAACGCGCAAGGCGTGGTGACCATTCTGCTGACTTTCCCGCTGGATATCGATCCGGTGCGAGTGCGTGAAATTCTGTTGGAAGTGTATCAGGAGAACGAGCGCATTCTGGAAACGCCAGAGCCGTCGGTGTCATTCAAAGATCTTACGCCTGCGGGGATAGTGTTGAGCGTCACCGGCAACGTCGCCAGCCAGCGCCAGATTTCGGGCGCGAAAAGTGATTTGCTGTTCGATATTCTGACGCGTCTGCGCAAAGAGGGCATTGTGCTGTCAACGCCGCAAACCATGATTATCGAACGCCGCGCGGTGCAAGCCGCCGCCGCGCAAGAACAGGGAGAGCAGTTACCGTAATCAGATTGATGCACA
Source organism: Pantoea sp. (assembly GCF_039594315.1). Taxonomy (GTDB): domain Bacteria; phylum Pseudomonadota; class Gammaproteobacteria; order Enterobacterales; family Enterobacteriaceae; genus Pantoea. The sequence continues at coordinate 132,004 of NZ_JBCNNP010000005.1, read as the reverse complement.
TACCGTAGCGGCGCGATTTATCGCGTTCAGTTGATTTTGAAAGGTCAACACAACGCAATAAATTGCGCCGCTACGGATCGGAAAAGAGGTGGTCCAACATACGACCACCTCTTTGTTTATTTTATGACCGCCCAACCCTTCTGCTTGCTGGTTTTACCAATCCCCGGATTGAAACTGTTAGTCGGATCCAGTTGACGGTAAAACGCCTGCAACTGTGGTTTAGCCTGATACAGATGCCCCACGTTATGCTCCGCCGGATACTCGGCACCGCGCTCGGCTAAAATCGCCAACATCTTCTCCTTCAACGCATGCGCATCCACGCCTTTCTTCACGATGTAATCCTGGTGGAACACATGGCAGAAGAAATGGCCGTAGTAGAGTCGATGGCTTAGCGCTTGATCGAACTCAGCGGGCAGTCGTTCAAACCACTCTTCATCGTTACGACGCAGCGCGATATCCAGCGCCAAAATATCCTCCACTTCATCAGCATGCACTGCGTGATAGCGCACCGCGGCACCCGCAGCGGCAAAGCGATGCAGGAAGGCGTGCGCACCTTCTTTGGCATCGCAGGCGAAGAACGCGCCGCCACCTTCGCGGAAGTATTCGGTCAGATAGGCCTGCGCTTCGGCCACGCCATCGCCGGACATTTTCAGCATTAGGTGATGTTCATACTTATCGCGATACACCTTCAAACGCTTAGGCAGATGCGCGGGCAACCAGCCGCTGACGCGCTGCAACAGGCGATCGCTGAAGTGCGGTTTCACCCAACTGAGTTTTTTCAGCCAGGCATCGACGCGGCCTTTCATCGTGAAGAACAGCGGCATTTTGTCGGTGCCGAGTTTATCAATCATCACAAAGGTGTCTTTGCCATACACCTCGGCGATATCGAAAATATCGCGGTGCATATATTCACCGGCCACCGGCAGGTTTTTAAATTCCGCCAGAATATGACGACGGATGTCGCCCAACTCAGCCGGGTTGTTGGTGCCGATGTAGAACACCTGCTGCTGCGGTTCGGTGGGGAAAGTATCGAGACGCACCGCAAACACCGCCAGCTTACCGGCGCAGCCAGAGGCTTCAAACAGGCGGCGCTCATCGGCATTAAACCGTGCGGGCGTATCAGCGTTGATATCACGCACGCGCTCAGCGTATTCGTGATCGGACGCGTGGCGTGCATCCCAGCGCACATCGTTTTGCTGCCAGCGATCGTCATCCAAACGGCCCAGCATCTCTTCTGGCGAATGGCCGAGTTCGATGCCCAGATGATTGACCAGCTTGAGTTTGCCGCTGGCGTCGATTTGCGCGTACAGCGCCATTTCGCTGTAAGCCGGGCCGCGTTTAATCAGCGAGCCGCCAGAGTTGTTGCAGATGCCGCCCATCACTGACGCGCCGATGCACGACGAACCGATCACCGAATGCGGTTCGCGGCCCAGCGGTTTTAGCGCTTTTTCCAGCTGATACAGCGTGCTGCCGGGGAAGGCGAGGATCTGTTTGCCGCCGTCAATCAGCTGCAATTTATCCAGACGTAAGGTACTAATGATCACCACCGGACGATCGTAATCGTTGCCGTTCGGCGTGGAACCTTCGGTCAAACCGGTATTGGCGGCCTGCATCAAAATAATGGCGTCGGCACTGACCAGCGCTTGCAGCGCACGCCACAGTTCCAGCAGCGCGCCGGGGAAAATCACCGCCAGCGCCTCGCCTTCGCCAGAGCGAAAACCTTTACGGTAGCGCGCGGTTTGTTCCGCGTCGGTTAATACGTTGGTCGATCCAACCAGACGGCGCAATTCGGCGAGCAGAGTAGGGTGCGAAGTGTTGTTATTCATGAGCCTATCCTTGTCTTTAACATGGCGCTTCTACTGTAGCACGCGTCTGCGGAAGGGTCGCGGTGTGACGCCTGCGCTACCTGCTATCCTGAACTTGTGGCAAACTGCCCCGGTTATTTCGATATTGCGCAGTCACTTAAGAGAACCCGACCTGATGAAATGGATTTACTCTGTTAGCCTCGCTGTCTCCTTAGCCATCCAGCCCGCCTTCGCGGATGACCTGTTTGGCCCACATCCGATGACTGAACAGGCGCGCGACGCCTTTGTCAATCAACTGCTCGGCAAAATGACGCTGGATGAAAAAATCGGCCAGATGCGGTTGATCAGCGTGGGGCCAGATACGCCGAAAGAAGCTATTCGCGACATGATTCAACATGGTCAAGTTGGCGCTATTTTCAACACCGTCACGCGGCCTGATATTCGCGCGATGCAAGATCAGGTGATGCAACTCAGCCGCCTGAAAATTCCACTGTTCTTCGCCTACGACGTGGTGCACGGTCAACGCACCATCTTCCCGATTCCGTTGGGATTAGCGGCGAGCTGGGATCTCGATGCCATCGCCGAAGTGGGCCGCGTTTCCGCTTATGAAGCCGCCGACGATGGCTTAAATATGACGTGGGCACCGATGGTGGATGTATCACGTGAACCGCGCTGGGGCCGTGGCTCGGAAGGCTTCGGTGAAGATACCTTCCTGAGTTCGCAAATGGGCAGCAGCATGGTCAAAGCCATGCAGGGCAAAAGCCCGGCTGATCGCTATTCGATCATGACCAGCGTTAAACACTTTGCCGCGTATGGCGCAGTTGAAGGCGGACGCGATTACAACACCGTCGATATGAGCCCGCAGCGCCTGTTCCAGGATTATCTGCCGCCGTATAAAGCTTCACTGGATGCCGGCAGCGGCGGCGTGATGGTGGCGCTGAACTCGCTCAACGGCACGCCAGCCACCGCCGATAGTTGGTTGCTGAAAGATGTCCTGCGCAACGACTGGAAATTCAAGGGCATCACCATCAGCGATCACGGCGCGATCAAAGAACTGCTCAAGCACGGCGTGGCCAGCGATCCGCAAGATGCGGTGCGCATCGCACTGAAATCTGGCGTCGACATGAGCATGAGCGATGAGTACTACAGCAAATATTTGCCGGGTCTGGTGAAAAGCGGTGCAGTCAGCATGGCCGAAATTGACGATGCGGCGCGCCACGTGCTGAACGTCAAATATGACATGGGATTGTTTAACGATCCGTACAGCCATTTAGGGCCGAAAGGCAGCGATCCTCAGGACACCAATGCCGAAAGCCGTTTGCACCGGGCCGAAGCGCGTGATGTGGCGCGCAAAAGCATCGTATTGCTGAAAAACTGGCACGAAACGCTGCCGTTGAAGAAAGACGCTACCGTGGCGCTGATCGGTCCGTTGGCGGATAGCCAGCGCGATATCATGGGCAGCTGGTCGGCTGCGGGCGTGGCGAAACAGTCGATCACCCTGCTGCAAGGCATGCGCAATGCCATGGCCGGAAAAGGCGTGGTGCTGTATGAAAAAGGCGCCAACATCAGCGATAACAAAGGCATTCAGGACTTCCTCAATCTATATGAGCAAGCGGTCAGCGTCGATCAACGTTCGCCGCAGCAACTGATTGATGATGCGGTGGCGCAGGCGAAAAAAGCCGATGTGGTAGTAGCCGCCGTCGGTGAAGCGCAAGGTATGGCGCATGAAGCTTCCAGCCGCAGCGATTTGGTGATTCCGCCAAGCCAGCAAAAACTGATTGCCGCGCTGAAAGCCACCGGCAAACCGTTGGTGATTGTGCTGATGAATGGCCGCCCGTTGACGGTGGTGAACGAAGATAAGCAAGCCGATGCGATGCTGGAAACGTGGTTCAGCGGTACCGAAGGCGGTAATGCGATCGCCGACGTGCTGTTTGGCGATTACAACCCATCGGGCAAACTGCCGGTTTCCTTCCCGCGCTCAGTGGGTCAGATTCCGATTTACTACAACCACCTGCCAACCGGTCGTCCGTATAACTTCGCTAAGCCGAACAAATACACCTCGCATTATTACGATGCGGTCAACGGCCCGCTGTATCCGTTTGGTTACGGTCTGAGCTACACCACCTTTACCGTATCGCCGGTGAAAATGTCCTCGCCGACTATGCCGCGTAACGGTTCGGTGGAAGCGTCAGTGACGGTAACCAACAGCGGCAAACGCGATGGCGCGACCGTGGTGCAGCTGTATCTCAACGATCCGGTGGCGAGCATCAGTCGTCCGGTGCAGGAACTGCGCGGCTTCCAGCGCATCATGCTGAAAGCCGGTGAATCGCAAACTGTGAAGTTTAAGATCGATGTTGATGCGCTGAAGTTCTGGAACCAGAAAATGCAGCACGTCGCCGAACCCGGCAAAATCAACGTGATGATTGGTCTGGATTCGGTGCGCACTCAGAATGCGCAGTTTGATTATCTGTAATTGCTGATGCCCCTCACCCTAACCCTCTCCCGCACGCGGGAGAGGGGACCGATGGGTGCACCGTGTTAAATCTTCGCACGAATCTCTCCCTCTCCCGCGTGCGGGAGAGGGCCGGGGTGAGGGCCATAAACGCATGATCGTAAACCCATGAACATCCGCAATCGCATTCAGCAACAAGTCTTTCGCCTCAACGGCTTAGCACTCAACGAATTTGATATCTCACAACCGCTCGGCGATCCCGGCTTGTTCGGCCCCGATCACGTCATTTGGCGCGTCCACGGCGATTTCCCTTCAATGCTATGCGGCGGCATTAGCGCCTTAATGCTGCAAATGCTGCATCCAGCGGCCTTAGCGGGCGTGTGGGATCACTCCAATTTCCGTCAGGATATGCTCGGCCGCCTGCGTCGTACCAGCCAGTTCATCGCCGTTACCACGTTTGGCAATACGGTGGATGCCAACATCCTGATCGAGCGTGTCAAAAATATTCATCTGCGCGTCACCGGCATCGACAACGCTGGCAAACCTTATGCCGCCAGCGATCCGCACTTGCTCACATGGGTGCACGTCGCCGAAACCAGCCGCTTTTTGGCCGCACATCTGCGTTACAAAAATCCGCAGCTCAGCTTGGCCGAACAGGATCGTTATTATCAGGAAGCGGCGCTGATTGCAGAAGCATTGGGCGCGCAGCAGGTGCCAAAAAGCGTGCAGGCGGTGGAAGCCTATTTACAGCAGATGCGGCCAGAATTGGTGTGCGATGAACGCACGCTGGAAGTGATGCAGCTATTGATCAACGCACCAGCGCCCAGCTGGCAGGCTAAACCGGCGATGCACGTGATGCTGAAAGCGGGCGTGGGATTGTTGCCCGATTGGGCGCAACAGCAGATTCAGCAGCCGATTGGGCCGGTGAATCAGTGGCTGGTGGATCGACAAATTGCGGTGATTGCCGGACTGCTACGTTGGTCAATTCAGCGCGGCGCTTATACGCGTGCCATGCAGCGTATGGGCCGTATCGCGTTATAGATGGAGTTCGTCCTGCTTTTTGGTATAAGTGCGCGGCGTACGCGCCTCACGTTTCAACGCCAGCAAACGTTGCTGATAATGATGCAGCAACATGCCCAATCCCAGCCCGATCAACGCCAGCGGCAACAAGCTGTAGTAGATATCAATCGGCAATAACACCAGCAGCGCCACGCCGCCCAGCATAATCGCCAGCGACGACATCACCCACGTGTAGCGAATAAACAGCCACACCACAATGGCGAAAATCACCACATCACGCAGATTCAAATCGAGGTTTTGCAGCACCATGATGGCAGCTCCGAGCGGACCAATGTGCGGATAATAGCAGGCGCGATGGCAAAAGAATCGCGAAATAATTTGAAGCATGTCAGCGCGTTATGCGCCAATTCATCAGCAACGCTCATCTATTTCCGAACGCACTTTGAGAGTTTTACCCTTGTGTCACATGGCACGAGTGCCGATCCTGCTCTATTCTCGGGGAAAATGGATTCCTCCAGGTAAAATCGAGGCGTTATGACCCACCAACCTCTGATTGCTGAGGTGCCGAATCAGCAAAACACATTGACCGCCATCGTCGAGCAGGATGCGCGTACGGCCTATTTTTACATCTGGCCGAATGATTTGTTTCGCAGCCAATATGCGGTGCGCGGCTGCTGGTTACGCAATCTGCTGCCAGCGCCCGCCAGGGAAGATCGTGAAGCGATGGAGCAGGGCATTGCGCCGCTGTTAAGCGCTGAATTTTGCCGCACGCTGGAAGCTGAGCCGATGCTCGATCCGGCGGGCTTGCAGGTGCTGTGGGAGCCGAGCGACGATGGCGCCGCGCTGTGGTATTACGGCCAACTGTTGGCGGTGATCCCCGGCTGGAGTTTGTATCAGGACAAGCAGGTGAGTTTCTCTGCCGCCTGCATCAAAGAAAATCGTCTCACCGCGCCGCTCGGCTCGGCATCAACCAACGATTATTACGCCCGCGCGGAACAGCAGCGCCATTTTTGGCGTGACTGGCACGATGGCCATTTGTGGGATGTGGTGCAGCGCGAGCTGATGCAGTGTTATCAGGCGCAGTTCGGTGAATCGGTGAAATATTACTCCATCGATCAGGGCAACTGGCCGCCGATGGCGATTTCACAGCACTTGCACAACGGCGTTTGGGTTTTTCTCACGCTCGGCATGAGCATCCGGCCGATGCCGCAAGTGGATCATCTGTTTGATGAACTGGCCCCGCAATATCGTCGTGTTGAGTTGGCGATGGCGGTGGATGGCGAAGTGATGACCGAAGCCAACGCCGTGCAGATGGCCAGCGCGCTGGCGGAGTTTGCGCATCTGCCGTGGGCGCGCCTGACATGGATTGGCGAAGGGCACACATTGGCCTCTGAAGTGGCGCCGGTCGGCTTTGAAAGCTTCCTGATCGCCAATGGCTTAGCGCCAGAATCCTCTCAGTTCCGCCTACCAAAACGCGAAGGCGATCGGGTGAATTTGCTGTGGTCAACGCCGATCACCGAAGCCGAACGCCAGTTCGCGCAAGCCGACGATCGCGGCGGCCAGCAGTTGTTGCAACGTTTGCAGGCCGACGGCAATAACCACGTGTTCCGCCCGCGCCAGGAAGTGGTCGAACCTCCGGCCTAACAGTTCAGGTCGGCAATAATGCCGACCCTACGGTTTTGTAGGGTTGCCATTAATGGCAACCTGGCATCCCTCATACCGATTCCAAAATTAATTATCACCCAAATCAACTATTTCACTGCTTTGTGATCGCGCTCACCTCAAGTTCCCCTTTAACACGCCGTTAACCTCGATCAGGCAACTCGCCAACCAGGGTAAGGGCACACTAATGCTTAAAACAACGCAATCACGTTTTACCGCGACCTTAGTCGCTTTTTTTGTTGGGCTGATGCTGATTACCGTGCTGGTGATCAACCAGTTTGTGGCACCACAACTGACGCAAAATGAGAGCCGTTTAGTGCGCTATGAAGTGGATGGCCTCGCCGGACGCATCGTGGAGCAGATGAACCGCGTACAGGCGCAGCAGCGTGCTATCACTGAAGCGGCAGGTGTGATGGACAGCGCCGCCATCGATACTTTGCTGCCCGCGTTAGTGAACCAATATCAGGACAGCAACGTATTCGGCGGCGGCATCTGGCCGTTACCCAATCGTCGCGATCCGGCCAAAGAGAAAGACAGCTCATTCTTCGCGCGTAACGCCAGCAACCAGTTGCAGGTCAACACCTACTGGAACTCTGATGCCGCCGATAAATACTGGGAGCAACCCTGGTACAAAGACGGTTTGAGCGCGCCAAAAGGCCAATGTGCGTGGGCGAAAGCCTATCAGGATGCCGCCAGTCCGCAGCCGCGTACCAACTGCGCCATGGCGATCTATCGCAATGGCACGGCGTGGGGCGTAGCGACTATCGACGTGACGCTCGGCTTCTTCAACCAACTGGCCAAACAGATGGGCGACGCGATCAAAGGCCGCGTGCTGATCGTTGAAGCCGATGGCAAAGTGGTCGGCAACGCCGCGCTGGTGGATGGCGCGCCGAAGCTGGAAAATCTCGCTGATACCCAATTGCCAATGGCCTCTGCGCTGAAAGGCTTATTAGCCCAAGCCGGCAGCCAGCCGACACAAACCACTTTTAGCGGCGAAGATGGCGAACACACGCTATTCCTGCAAGCGATTGCCGGTAGCCCGTGGTATCTCGCCAGCGATGTGCCGTCGAGCTTGCTGGATGCGCAAACGCACAGCATGTTGACGCGTCTAGGCCTGGTGCAGATTCCGCTGGCGGCGATCCTGCTGTTGGTGCTGCTCGGCTTTGTGCGCGCAATGATGAAACGCCTCGCTTCGCTGCATCGCAACATTGAAGCCCTGTCGACCGGCGGTGCCGATCTGACCCAACGTTTACCGGCCAGCAACAGCCCGGAATTCAACGCGGTAGCGCAGAGCTTCAACCAGTTTATTGCCTATCTGCAAGGCTTGATGCGTCAGGTCGGCGACAGCGCTTTGGCGATCACCGCAGCCTCGCGTGAAATTGCCAGCGGCAACGCCGATCTCTCGGCACGCACCGAATCGCAAGCCAGTTCGATTGTCGAAACCGCCGCCTCAATGGAGCAGCTGACCGGCACGGTACGCCAAAACGCCGACAACGCTACCCACGCCAATCAACTGGCGGATGGCGCTTCGCAAGTCGCCGCGCGCGGATCGGAAGTGGTGCGTCAGGTGGTCAGCACCATGGGCGCGATCAATCACTCGTCGCGCAAAGTGGTGGATATCATCAGCGTGATCGACAGCATCGCCTTCCAGACCAACATTCTGGCGCTTAACGCCGCCGTTGAAGCGGCGCGTGCCGGTGAGCAGGGCCGCGGCTTTGCGGTGGTAGCATCGGAGGTGCGCAATCTGGCGCAGCGTTCAGCCAATTCGGCGCGTGAAATCAAAAAGCTGATTGAGGAATCGGTAGCAAACATCGATACCGGCAGTGATTTGGTCGAGCAAGCCGGGCAAACCATGGATGAACTGATGCAAGGCGTCAGCAGCGTAACCACCTTGATGAGCGAGATCATGTCGGCCAGCCGCGAGCAGAGTTTGGGCATCGATCAGGTCAACGTGGCGATCACCCAACTGGATGGCAGCACGCAGCAGAACGCCGCGCTGGTAGAGCAGGTTTCCGCCGCCGCGCAGTCGATGCAGCAACAAAGCGTGCAACTGGAGCAGGTGGTGCATAGCTTCAAGTTGTAATGTTGCGGTCGCCAAAAATGGCGACCCTACACCAATCCCGCGTAAGGTCGCCATTTTTGGCGACCACCATCAAAACTGATTACGAATCTCTTCGCGTGCGGCATGGCGTGTGGCGTTGGCCACGGTGCCGCAATCCACCAATTTCCCCTGCAACAGCAAATTATAAATCGGCGACTGCGGACGATTCAGCCGATTCTGGATCAACTGCACCGCTTCAAATCCCAACTCACGGCACGGCACCACAAAACCGGTGATCGGTGCTTCCGGCGTATTCTCTAAACGACTGGCTAAATCTATCGTCATCACCGAAATATCGTCGGGCGTGCGCAAGCCGCGTGCCTGTAACACCTGTTGCACGCCGGTAATAATCCCTTTGCCACCGGGCAGAATCACATCCGGCCACGCTTCTTTGGGATGGGCATCCAACCAGCGATTGAGCGCCTGTTCGGTTTCACGCGCCGAATAGGCTTCGAGCACGATCAGATCGTGCTGTGCATCAAACGGCACATGGAAGTGACGATAGGCATCTTTAATCCCTTCAAGGCGCAGAAACAGCGTTTCGCGTCGCAGGCAGGTCACGGTCAAAATGCGCCGGTGGCCTTGCTCGAAAAGATGTTGCATGGCGCTAAAGCCAATCGCGCGATGATCCGGCGACACCGCGTCCAGCTTCATGTCTTTATCGTGCGAATTGATCAATACGCAGGGCTTATTCAGCGAGGCCGCCAGCTTGAAGATGGTGCGATCATCGGTGCCGATAATGATGATCGCGCTGACGCTGCTGGCGCTGGCTTTCTCCAGGAACAGCTTCACATCGGCGCGCTGCTCTTCCAGCGGACAATAACTGAGATGCACATCATGCGGCGCACAGGCTTCAGCCACACCGCGCGTCACTTCAAGATAAAAATGGTCGCCGCGTGGCGCAAAAGTGCGAGCAGGGGCAAACACCACAATGCTGTTAATCAGCAATCGTCCGCTGTTCATCTCATGAAGCACGCCGAGGCGGCGCGCGCAGGCAACAATCGCGTCACGGGCTTTTTCACTGGTGTACGATTTGCCACTTAACACCCGTGAAACGGTGCTAACCGAGTAGCCAGTCAGTGATGAAATTTCGTCCATTCTGAGCTTGCCAGCCATAATGTGATCCCCATCCCAAACAGTCTCTGCAAAAATTTGCAGACGCAGTGCATTGATAGTAATGCCATTTTACATTCCATTCACAACCAGCCACCGACTCTGCAAGCATTCTCACAAAAACAGTTTGTCCGCTTCCCCGCGCTTTTTTATGTTCGCTCTAGGCAAATCAGCAGACCTTGTTAATCACGGAGAATCGGCATGTTGAAAATCGCAATTGTTGGCATGGGCAATATTGCTAACGCGCATATCCAGGCGTTTTTGCAGTTTCCTGAACGCGGCAAAATTGTCGCGGTGGTGGATGTCTATCCGGAAAAAGCGCGCGAGAAATTACAGCGTTACGGCTTGCAGGATGTGCGTGTTTACCGCGATCACCACGCGATGCTGGCCGATGGCGCGGACATTGATGTGGTCGATGTGTGCACGCCGCCCTATGTGCATGCGGAAAACACCATTGCGGCGTTGCAGGCGGGCAAACATGTGCTGTGCGAGAAACCCATGGCCGCCTCGCTGGAAGAGTGCGATGCGATGATTGCCGCCCAGCAAGCGAGCGGCAAAATTCTGTCGGTGGTGGCACAGAATCGTTTTACCGATGCGTTTTGGCGTTTAAAAGCCACGGTGGATTCTGAGCTGGCGGGCAAAATTTGCCATGCGCAAATCGACTCGTTTTGGTGGCGCGGACACGCCTATTACGATTTGTGGTGGCGCGGCACCTGGGAGAAAGAGGGCGGTGGCTGCACGCTGAATCATGCGGTGCATCACATTGATGCGATGCAATGGATGCTCGGCGCGCCGAGTGAAGTGATCGCCATGATCAGTAACGTAGCGCACGACAACGCTGAAGTGGAGGATCTCAGCGCCGCCATCTTCCGTTATGCCAACGGCACGCTGGCGCAGTTGACCGCTTCGGTGGTGCATCATGGCGAAGACCAAAAGATGGTGCTGCAAGGGGAGAAAGCACGCATCTCTGCACCGTGGCTAACTGTGGCAAATCAGGCGGCAGAAAACGGTTTTCCTGTGCCGGAGAACGATGTGGCGCTGGAAAATAGTATCAGTGAGTTCTATCAAAACGTTCCCGCTTTGAAATGGACGCTGCACGCCGGACAGGTCGATGATTTCTTCTCCGCTATCGAGCAGCAACGCGCGCCGTTGATTGATGGCGAGCAGGGCAAGCGCTCGCTGGAATTGATCACCGCCATCTACAAATCCGCGATTACCAAAAATGCCGTTGCACTGCCGCTGGCGCGCGACGATGCGTTTTATCGCACCGGCGGATTGCTGACGCAGGCACCGCACTTCTATGAAAAACAGGCATCGGTGGCGAATTTCTCCGATGTTGACGACATCCCGTTGGGCAAAAAACTTGCGTGAGGACGCCGCCATGAACAAGCAAGATGGAATGAATTACGCGCCGAAAGGCAAGCCGCAGCCGGTGGTGCAGCCCGGCGAATTTATCATTGCCGCCGCGTGTCTCGATCACGGTCATATTTACGGCATGTGCAATGGTTTAACTGAAGCCGGTGCCACGCTGAAATGGGTTTATGATGCGGATCCCGCCAAGGTGGATAAATTCGCCCAACAATTCCCGCAGGTGCAAATTGCCGATTCGCTGGAAACCATTCTGGCGGATTGCGAAGTGCAGCTGGTGGCGGGTGCGGCGATCCCATCGGAACGCTGTGCCTTGGGGCTTAAAGTGATGGCGGCGGGTAAAGACTATTTCACCGACAAAGCGCCGCTTACCACGCTGGATCAGCTTGATGCAGCCAAAGTGATGTGCGCTAAAACCGGGCGTAAATATGCGGTGTATTACAGCGAGCGCCTGCATGTTGAAAGCGCGGTATTTGCCGGGCAACTGGTGGAGCAGGGCGCGATTGGGCAAGTGGTGCAAACCCTTGGCACCGGCCCGCACCGCGAAGGCACCGGACGTCCGGATTGGTTCTATCAACGTCGCTATTTCGGCGGCATTTTGTGCGACATCGGCAGCCATCAAATCGAACAGTTCCTGTTTTACACCGGCAATAGCGACGCGCGCGTGGTCGCCAGCCAGGTGCGCAACTTCCGCCATCCGCACTATCCGCAGTTTGAGGATTTCGGTGATGCGATGCTGGCAGGCGAAAACGGTGCAACCGGCTATTTCCGCTGCGACTGGTTCACGCCCGATGGCTTATCCACCTGGGGTGATGGACGCATGACGTTGCTCGGCACTGACGGTTATATCGAGATTCGCAAATATGCCGATTTAACCCATAACCAACAGGATGTGGTGTATTTGGTGAATAACGACGGCGAATTCCGCTATGCGGTTAATGGGCAGGTGGGATTCCCGTTCTTTGGGCAATTAATTAAGGATTGTCTGCATCGTACTGAACATGCCATGACGCAGGAACATGCATTTAAAGCCGCAGAATTGTGCGTGAAAGCGCAAATGCTGGCGAATGCGCAATAGTAATACTCATAAATAACGTGATTTCCAATTCTGTCTATAACAGCGGCGGCAAGACTTTTATGTCTTGCCGTTATATTACCCTACCAGAACAGGAATCGGATCAATGGTTAAACCTACAGAACGTCGCGTAGGTTATGGCGTCGCTATTGGCTACGGCATAACCGATCTATTTGGTGGCGGCGCCTTTGCCGTTATTGGCACCTGGCTGCTATTTTTCTATACCACCTATTGTGGCTTATCGGTATTTGAAGCCGGTTCGATATTTGCCATTGCCAGAGTGATCGACGCCATATTAAGCCCGATTATGGGTTACATCACCGATAATTTCGGCCAAACCTGGCTGGGGCGTAAATTTGGCCGTCGCCGCTTCTTCTTATTATTGTCGTCACCGCTGATGCTGCTGTATGGCGCATTGTGGGTGACCGATATGGGTTATTGGTATTATCTTGGCACCTATCTGACCATTGAATTGTTGTCGGCGATGGTGCTGGTGCCGTGGGAAACGTTATCGTCAGAGATGACCAACCGTTTCAGTGAGCGCACGCGGCTTTCTGGCGTGCGCATGATGTTCTCTTCGCTGGGCAGCTTTCTTGCCGTATCGGTGCCCGGCATCATCATGCAATTCACCGGCAAAGACAACGCCATTACCTATACGCTGACCGGCGTGATCTTTTCGCTGATTTACTGCGTAGCGGTATTTATTACCTGGCTGACAACCTGGGAAGCCAAAGATATTCAACCCGAAGCTGATCCGGCGTTAACGTCTGCGCGACAAGGCGGCATGATCAGTCACTTCAAATATTTCTTTATGGATTTGGTGTCATCGTTCCGCATTAAAGCCTTTCGCCAGCATCTATTGATTTATATCTTTTCGTTTACCGCCAGTGATGTGTTTATGGCGGTGTTTACCTACTTTATTATTTATGCCTTAAAACAGGATGCGTCGCTGGTTTCATTATTGCTCAGCAATATGATGTTTATGTCCATTCCCGGTACATTCCTGTTTATGATGCTGCTGGGCCGCTTTAATGTCACGCCATCCAGCGCGCTGCGTTATTCCTATGCCAGTATTATCGTGGTGCTGTTTTTCCTGTTTGTGGTCTATCTGCAACAATGGCAGGTGCCAACGTTATTATTTGGCGCAATATTCCTGTTTCTCGGTATCGCCCGCGCCGGGCTGTATTATATTCCGTGGAACATCTACAGCTTTATTCCCGATATTGATGAAATGGTCACCTGTAAACGGCGTGAAGGGATTTTTGCCGGCGTGATGGTGTTAACGCGCAAAAGCTCGGTGGCGATTGCCATCTTTATTATCGGCGTGGTGTTGCAGGAGAGCGGTTTTGTGAAAGGCAACGGCGCGCAGCCGGAGAGCGCGATCCATGCGATTGTCGGGCTGATGGTCTTTGTCGCCAGCGCGATGTTAGCAGTGAGTTTTTGGCTGACATTTAAATTCAAACTAACGCAGCGTAGCCATAAAATCCTGATCAAAGAGGTGGCCCGACGCAAACTCGGTGGTTCAGCTGCGCGCTGCGATGCTGAAACGCGCACGGTGATCAAAGATCTTACCGGTTATGACTACGATGCAGTATGGGGCGCAGCAAGTGAAAAAAATCCCGTACCCGTTAAGGCGAAACCGCAGCTCAATCTAAAAGAGTGACGCTTTACGCTGTTTTACGCTGAATAATTCGCAGCCTGCTACGCTTTATATGACCACCACAGCGCACGGAATGTGCGCGATTTCCTCCATTAACGCGCCGGAGGTTGTGTACAATAGCTGCGAATTTTCCGAAGGAGTTGTCATGTCCGCTATTGAAGTTATCCTCGTCGACCACCTCGATCGTCCCACCGGCAAAATGGAAAAGCTGGAAGTGCATGAGAAAGGATTGCTGCATCGTGCAGTGACGGTTTACGTGTTTAATTCACGACATGAAGTGTTGTTGCAACGCCGTGCGAACGGTAAATACCATTGCGGCGGTTTGTGGAGTAATACCTGCTGCGGCCATCCGTATCCGCAGGAATCCACGCGTGATGCCGCCGAACGCCGCTTGCGTGAAGAGATGGGCATGAACCTCGCGCTGACACCGGTGTTTGAGTTGAGCTACAACTTGCCGCTCAGCAATGGTTTAACCGAGCATGAATACGGTCACGTGTTCTTTGCCATCAGCGATGTGCAGCCGGAACTCAATCCGGAAGAGGCGGATGCCTGGTGCTATCGCTCGATTGCGCAGATTCAGCAGGAAATGCAGGATCAACCGCAACAGTTTACGCCGTGGTTCCTGCACACCTTCCCGCGCATTCCTACCACGCTGGGCGATTTCCGTTTAACGGCCTGAGGTGTAAACCTCAGGCCATTGGCTATTAACCTGCCTTAGCTTCGCGCAGCAGTTGCTGAATGGCTTTCTCCGTTCCGTCGTAATCGCCTTCACCAATATGTTCATAGCGCACATTTCCTTCGGCGTCGGCTAGATAACGTGTTGGCCAGTATTGGTTATCGAAACGTTCCCAAAGCGTGAAATCATTGTCGGTCACTACCGGATAGTTGATGCCTAGGCGTTTGATTGCTTTCAGTACATTGCTCTCTTTGCGCTCATAAGCGAATTCTGGCGAGTGAATGCCAATCACCACTAAACCTTTATCGCGATACTTCTCATCCCAACTTTTCACGTAAGGCAGCGCGCGCTGACAGTTTATGCAGCCGTAAGTCCAGAAATTCACCAACACCACTTTACCCATGAGATTTTCCGGCGTGAGTTCTGGCGAGTTTAACCATTTGGTGGCACCGGCAAGCGAAGGCAGCGGCTTATCGGCAGCGCGCGCGACGTTGCCAAACAGCAACAGTGTCAGTGCTAATGTCGAGAGCAATAGCGACCAAGGTTGGTAACGGTAAATATGTCCTT
Source organism: Pantoea sp. (assembly GCF_039594315.1). Lineage (GTDB taxonomy): Bacteria > Pseudomonadota > Gammaproteobacteria > Enterobacterales > Enterobacteriaceae > Pantoea. The sequence goes on along the minus strand of NZ_JBCNNP010000005.1, from coordinate 116,505 downwards.
TCATGAGGTTGATTCCCTATTGATTGATGGATGTGATACTGCGCTTAATGCGCGCCAGATGAAGAAAATAATTGCAGCAGTGAATGCTCGATATCCTGATTCAGCGAGGCGGTGATGCTGGCAAGCAACTCGACATCCGCACCGCTGGCAATGGCAGCAACACCCAATAACATCAGCGCACCCAACAGGCGTTTTAACCACTCGCTGGCCCCCATGCGACGTTTGACGGCACGCATTAAACGATCGCCGGTACGCAGCACCAGCAGCAAGGCGCACGCCGCACCCGCGGCATAGGCAACCAGCAACAGTGAGGTGGTGAGACTGATGCCTTTAGTGGCGGCGGTGGTCAGAATCAGTCCCAGAATGGGGCCTGCACACGGGGTCCAAAGTAAACCGGTTGCAACGCCCAGCAGCATGTGGCCCGCCCAGCCTGGCGGATGGCGATTGGCACAAGCGGATAGGTGATTGCCCAGCGCCACTAACGGCGCGGTCAGGCGCGTCGCGAGGGCGGGAAAAAGCAGCATGGCGCCAAATAGGGCAAAGAAAATCAGGGCGAGGTGACGGCCATAATCATTGGCCTCAATCACCCATTCACCTGCAACGGCGGCGAGTGAAGCGATAACGGCAAACGTCAGCATCATGCCAATCAGCATGGCGAAGGTATGACGCGAAGCGTTGGAATGGTTGCCGGCAAACAGAAACGGCAGCACCGGCAAAATACACGGGCTGAGCAGCGTTAACATGCCAGCGATAAAAGCTAAAAACGGTAAAAACATACGGTATCTCCCTCTCTGGAGAGACACCTTACAGGCGCGATGTTCGCAAGATCCTCACGCCTTTATTACTATTTTGTTATGCCTCAATGTCGGGCGCAGCAGGTTGCGCCCGTGGCATTACTGAAAATCTTCTGCATCCACGTCGTAACCCGACGGCTCCCAGCGAATCGCCAGCAGCGCCAGCAAACCGATTAATGGCGCGAGAAAAATCACCCAGAACACGCCGGTGCCAAACGCTGCGACTAACAGCGGGAAAGCGAACAGCGACACGGTAGAACTGCCGCGCATCAGCGTTTGGTTGAAGCCGACGCCCACGCCGCGCAGTGAAGCCGGATAGCTGAGCGAGGCAAATGTCATGGTGTGTGAACCCGGACCAAAGCCCTGGCCGAACAGGAACAGCGCTAGCATGGCAATCGCGATTGCCGCTTGTTCGCCACCTTCAGGACGACCAATCAGCGCCAGTCCCAGCAGCGCCACGCACTGGCAGGCATAACCGGTCACCGACATCTTCCACGCGCCAAGACGCGGCACCAAACGCACTGCCAGCAAGCCACCGACAAACGCGAACAGCAGATTCAGCGCCAGCGACACCAAAATGGTGGTCAGCATCGATTGGGCAAAGAAGCTGGAAATAATCACCGGCAGGCCAAACGCCACCGCGTTATAGGCAAATGCCGAGGCGATGGAGGTCACCGTCGCCAGAAGGGTACGGCGGCGATAAACCCCTTGCAGCAGCGCACCGTAGTTACGCCAACTGGCTTTACGCACCGCTTTTTGTGGCGTGAGATCGGCGTCATCCGCCACCTGGGCATTGATGTTATAAGAGTTGCGCAGAATCTCTGCCGCAGCGGTCAGATTGCCTTGATTGGCCGCCCAGATCGGCGATTCGCTCATGTAACGGCTACGAATCGCGATGATCAGCAGCGCGGGCACCGCGCCAAAGCCGAGAATCAAACGCCACAGCCAATCGGTATGGGTTTCCGGCAATACCGCGTACAACAACAGTACCAGCAGATAGGAGATGCTGATCGCCGCGTACCACGTTGGGCACCACATCGCCACGCTGGCCGCCTTGTTACCTTGCCCGCGCAGTTTTGAGAATTCGGCGAGGAACGCCATCGCCACCGGCAAATCAATGCCGACGCCAAGTCCCATTACAAAGCGCGCGCCTGCCAGCACATACTCGTTGGGCGCAAACGCACAGGCCAGCGCTGCTACCACAAAGAAGAACATGTCGGCCATGAAGACGCGATAGCGACCTATTTTGTCGGTGAGATAACCGCCAATCAGCGCACCAACAATCGCGCCAAAGGTAATCGCCGAAGCCACCATCCCGGTACCGGCGGGCGTGAGTTGGAACTCGCGCGTCACATCTTTGATACCAAACGCCAGTGCGCCAAGATCGTAGGCGTCGAGAAACACGCCGCCCAGCGCGATAGCGATGACGATGCGCGCGTTGCTGCGCGATTCGTCGCTGTTATTAACCAGGCTTGAAACGTCGGATGCGCTGCGGATCCATTTCGTCTCACCGGTGGGTCTATTCCCTGCCTGCGCCACGTGCGCCGGAGAAGCAATGTCTGTCATGATGTTATGTTTATTTTTGTAAAGAGTGGGACTGCGAGCATAAGCCAGCGCAGCGGCATTAAAAATTCAATCTGGTTATAAGTGCTGCGATTTGGTTATAACCGATGCGATTTCGATAGCAAAAAAAGCACGAAGTAAGTGGCTTGACCGCGCCCATCCTGATTCGCCAGGCTACGCTTGATAGTCACACAATGAAAACAACGCAGAGGAAAGCGCGATGATTAAGCAGGGTTTATTGGCGATGGTGGCACTGGCAATCAGCGTGGGTTCAGCGCAAGCCGCTGACCCGGTGAAGGTCGGTTCCAAAATTGATACCGAAGGTTCTCTACTGGGAAATATTATTCTGCAAGTGCTGGATAAACACGGGGTGAAAACCGTCAACAAAATCCAGCTAGGGACCACGCAAGTGGTGCGCGGCGCGATCACCGCCGGGGAACTGGATATCTATCCCGAATACACCGGCAACGGTGCGTTTTTCTTTAACGATGAGAAAGACAGCGCGTGGAAAAATGCCGATCAAGGCTACCAGAAAGTGAAAAAGCTCGATGCCGAGAAAAATCACCTGGTATGGCTGACGCCTGCGCCAGCCAATAACACCTGGACCATTGCGGTGCGTGGCGACGTGGCGCAGAAAAACGACCTCAACTCGCTCGACGATCTCAGCGCCTACCTGAAAAAAGGCGGCACCTTCAAGTTGGCGGCGTCGGCGGAATTTATCGAACGCAGCGATGCGTTACCGGCGTTTGAGAAAGCCTACAGCTTCAAGCTGGAGCAATCGCAGCTGCTGTCGTTGGCCGGTGGTGACACCGCGGTGACCATCAAAGCGGCGGCGCAGCAAACTTCTGGCGTCAATGCGGCGATGGCGTATGGCACCGATGGCCCGGTGGCGGCGCTCGGCCTGCAAACCTTGAGCGATCCGAAAGGTGTGCAGCCGATTTATGCGCCAACGCCGGTGATCCGTGACAGCGTGCTCAAGCAATATCCTGATATCGGCAACTGGTTGCAGCCGGTGTTCAGCAAGCTGGATGAGAAAACCTTGCAACAGCTGAACGCGCAAATCGCGGTAGAAGGTCAGGATGCCAGCCAGGTGGCGAAACAGTGGTTACAGCAGAATAAGTTGCTGTAAACGGTGTCGTTGTTATTCAGACCACGCCAGCAGCCGGTGCTGCTGGTGTTAACTGCGTTGATCACCTTAGCGCTGTTTGCCTTGCCGCTGTTGAGCTTTGCCGCCAATCGACTGGTCTCTGGCCAACCGTTGGGATTTTGGCAGGTTGCGAACAGCGCGCTGTTGCTGATTCCGCTGTTATGGCTGTGGCAAACCTTATGGTGGCCCACGCGCCGCCTCAGCGCATGGATGCAGTTGTGCGGTGCAGAAGTACTGTTGGCGCTGCTGTTTTGGCTGGCAGGGCAACATGCCACTGAACTGGCAAATAATGGCAGCCCGCTGGCGCGTACCGCGTTTGGTAGCGGTTTGTGGTGTGCCGCCGGATTAGCGCTGTTGTTGGCGGCGGAAGCGGTGCGCCAAATCACCCGCAGCACGCCGTGGCGCATTTTACTCAATCTGCAAATCTGGCTGCTGCCGCTGATCTTGCTGCTGAGCGGTCACCTCGATCGCCTCTCTCTGCTGAAAGAATATGCCAACCGCACGGCGGTGTTTAATGCGGCGTTCAGCCAGCATCTGCTGCTGCTTGGTGGCACGTTACTGCCGACGTTGCTGATTGGTTTTCCGCTCGGTCTGGCAATTGCCCGGCGTCCACGCTGGCAAAGTGCGGCGTTCAGCGTGCTCAACCTGATTCAAACCGTGCCGTCGGTGGCGCTGTTTGGCTTGTTGATTGCGCCGCTGGCGGGATTGGCGGCGCATTTTCCGCAGTTGGGACGTTGGGGGATTAGCGGCATCGGCATCGCACCGGCGTTAATTGCGCTGGTGCTGTATGCATTGTTGCCGCTGGTGCGTAGCGTGGTGGCCGGTTTACAGCAGGTGCCGCAGGAATTGCGCGAGACCGCACGTGGAATGGGAATGAGCGCGTGGCAGCAATTCTGGCACGCCGAACTGCCGCTGGCGCTGCCGGTGTGGCTTTCCGGGCTGCGCGTGGTGGTGGTGCAAACCGTGGGGCTGGCGGTGGTTGCCGCCTTGATTGGTGCCGGAGGTTTTGGCGCCATTGTATTTCAGGGATTGCTCAGCAGCGCGCTGGATTTGGTGCTGCTCGGCGTGATTCCGGTGGTCGCGCTGGCGGTGATTGCGGATGCGCTGTTGCGTTTACTGTCGGCTTTGCTGGAGAGACAACATGATTGAATTTCACCAGGTGAGCAAAGCGTTTGCCGGAAAAGAAGCGATTCGCAATTTATCGCTGAAGATTGAGAAGGGCAGTTTCACCGTGCTGATTGGTACTTCCGGTTCGGGCAAATCCACTACTTTGAAAATGATTAACCGCTTGGTGGAGCACGACAGCGGCGAAATCCGCTTTGCCGGTGAAGCGATTGAACGCATGGATGCGCGCGCGTTACGTCGCCGTATCGGTTACGCCATTCAGTCGATTGGCTTGTTCCCGCACTGGAACGTGGCAAAAAACATCGCCACCGTGCCGTCGTTGCTCGGCTGGCCGCAGGCGAAAATTCAGCAACGGGTAGACGAGCTGTTGGCGCTGCTCAATCTCGATAGCCAACTTGCCACGCGCATGCCGCATCAGTTGTCCGGCGGCCAGCAGCAGCGTGTTGGCGTGGCGCGTGCGCTGGCGGCCGATCCCGAATTGCTGTTAATGGACGAACCCTTTGGCGCGCTCGATCCGGTCAATCGCCTGGCGCTGCAACAGGAAATGCTGCGCATCCAGAAAATGTCCGGCCGCACCGTGGTGCTGGTGACGCATGACATTGATGAAGCGTTAACCCTCGCTGATCAACTGGTGTTGATGGATGGCGGTGAAATCGTGCAGCAGGGCAAACCGATTGATCTGCTGACGCAACCGGCCAACGACTTCGCGCGCGAGTTCTTTGGTCGCAGCGAATTGGGGGTGCGCTTGCTGGCATTGGGGCGCGCGGGCAGTGCTGCGCGCCGCGGTGAATGGCTGGATGCCGAACCCATCGCCGCCAATCTGACATTACGTGAAGCGCTGTCGCAATTTATTGCGCGCCGCACCGATAAATTGCCGGTGGTCGATCAGCAACAGCAGCCGCTTGGCGTGTTGCATTTCAGCGATCTGTTGCGTCAGCGGGAGGCGAGTTGATGCGGCTGTTACGCGATCCGCTGTATTGGCTGTTGGCGGCGTTTTTACTGTTGTTATGGGGCTTACCGCACAGCGGGCCGCTGTTTGCGCACTGGTTTCCGCAACTGGAACGCCCGCTGTATCAGCAGGAAAGTTTCTGGCAATTGGCTCTCGCGCATCTGGCGTTGGTGGTGAGCGGCAGCGCGCTGGCGCTGATTGTCGGCGTCGGCTGCGCAGTGTTTGCTACGCGCCATGCCGGACGCGCGTTTCGTCCGTTACTGGAAACCGTTGCGGCGGCAGGGCAAACTTTTCCGCCGGTGGCAGTGTTGGCGATTGCGGTTCCGGTGATGGGATTTGGTGCGATGCCCGCAGTCATGGCGCTGTTTATCTACGGTTTGCTACCGATTTTGCAGGGCACATTAGCGGGATTGGATAGCGTGCCGGCCAGCAACCGCGAAATCGCGGTCGGCCTCGGCATGGGGCCGTGGCGGCGTTTGTGGCAAATTGAGTTGGCGCTGGCGGCACCGGTGATTATGGCAGGCGTGCGCACATCGGTGATGATCAACATTGGCACCGCCACCATCGCCTCGACGGTTGGTGCAGAGAGCTTGGGATCGCCGGTGATTATCGGTTTGAGCGGCTTTAACACCGCTTACGTGATTCAGGGGGCATTGCTGGTGGCGCTGCTGGCGTTGATATGCGATCGCTTACTCGAACGCGTGCAGCGCAAACTTAGTTGGTATGCACAATAAGGCTGTAACCGACCAGCATCATGCCGCCCATCCCGCCAATTGCCATCACGGCAAACAGGGAACCGACCAGCAGTTTATTCCAGTTCATAAGCAGACCTGAGAAAAGACATTGAGGACGGCATAATAACGCGCACACTGCGCCAGGCAAAGGCCGTGTGTGCGATTTTTACTTATGCCGGATCGTGCAGATGAATGGCAAAACCTTGCGCCTGCCAGTGTTCAAACTGCTCAACCTGGCGACGTGTCGGCTTTTTACCGGTCCAGATAAACAGGTTTTGTCCGGGGAACAATTCCGGGCGCGGCATATCCAGCGGTTCCGCTAACACATCCATGCGCCAACCCAACTGCGACAAGCGCCAGGCTTCCAGCCAGATGCGGGTGCGATCTTCTACCGCCCAGCCAATCATCAGCGCATCCTTGCCCGCTTTTTTACGCGCGCCGGTCAGGCAAAATGCCACGTAATCGATCAACGCGCCGTCGAGCAAGCTACACATGGTACGTGCGGTATTCTGATCTAAGCCCAGACGCTGGCGAACCGGCACGAACACGTGATCGATCAGCGCATCAACCGGATGTTCGCGGCCGATAGTGGCAATCTGGGCGCGCAATTTCGCCGGACGAACGTGACGCAGCACGCTCATCAACTCTTCCTGCAACGCGGTCCAGCCGTCGTGCACATTGACGGTTGCGCCTTCCAGCAGCGCTTTTACTTTGCCTACCGGCACACCGCTCTCTATCCAGCGCTTAATCTCTTCGATGCGCTGAACATCTTCGTCATCAAATTGCCGATGACCACCTTCGGTACGCTGGGGCTTTAACAGACCATAACGTCGCTGCCATGCGCGAAGCGTTACGGGGTTGATGCCACAGCGTTCGGCAACGTCCCCGATACTGTATAAGGCCATACTGTCCTCAAAAATACTGACCTGCATAACAACACCTTAACCGTCACGCTTGGGTTGTACAACGATTTTTTAATTGTACAACTTGACCGCGAATTCGATTTAAGGTCTTATCTCATATGTGAGATTTATTTCCCATAAATGAGAGGTTAGAATGTCTGCTCTGGATACTGACGATCGCTTAGCAGCGCGACTGGCCGAATTACGCGTACAACGCGGTTGGTCATTGGATGAGTTGGCGATGGCGACCGGCATCAGTCGGGCTTCATTGTCGCGCATTGAACGCGCCGAAACTAGCCCCACAGCCGCTTTGCTTAACCGCCTGTGTGTGGCCTACGGTTTGACCATGTCGCGCCTGCTGAGCGAGGTGGAAGAAGAGGCGGTATTGCTGTTAAAAGCCGAGCAGCAGCCGGTGTGGCACGACGAAACCAGCGGTTTTCAGCGCCGAAACATTTCGCCGCCTGCCACGCATTTCAGAGCCGAGATGATCGAAGGTGTGCTTTGTCCGGGCGCGCGCATTGATTACGATGCGCCGCCGGTGCAGGGCTTGGAGCAGCACATTTGGCTGCAATCGGGCGAACTGACCATCAGCATGGATAACCAGCGCTGGACGCTGCAAGCTGGCGATTGCCTGCGCTTTCATCTTACCGGCAAATCGGCGTTTGCCGCGCATCCGGTCGGCGGGGCGCGTTACATTTTAGTGGTGTGCAAACCATGATCGAAATTGAACAGCTCAGCGCCACGCAGGCGCAACCGTTGTTAGCGGCGTTGTGTGATGTGTTACAGGATTGCGTCGCCGACGGTGCCAGCGTTGGCTTTATTGATGCTGCCGATCGCGCTGCTATTGAGCGATTCTGGCAGGATAAGATTTACAGCCTGGCGAGCGGCGATAATCAGTTGTTGGTGGCGTATCAGCAGGGCGTAATTGTGGCAACGGTGATGGTCGGGTTTAGCGCCATGCCAAACGGACGCCATCGCGCCGAGATCAGCAAGTTGCTGGTGCAGCCGCGCGCGCGACGTCAAGGGATTGCGCGCCGTTTGATGCAGCAAGCCGAGCAGCTGGCGCAACAGCAGGGCAAAACCTTGCTAGTGCTGGACACGCGCAGCGGCGATGTGGCAACGGATCTTTATTTGTCGCTGGATTGGCAGATAGCCGGTTCGATTCCGTTGTATGCCGAGTCAGTGGAAGGTGTGCTGGATGCGACAACGGTGATGTATAAGGTGTTGGGGTGATCGAGCGCGCTTGATGGATGGTGCGCGCTGTCCCTCATCCCGGCCTTCTCCCACAAGTGGGAGAAGGAGATGTGCTACATCTGAGTTCAGAAGTAGCAGCACGCTCGATCAGTTCCCTCTCCCGCTTGCGGGAGAGGGTTAGGGTGAGGGACAGCGAGCACCTACTAAAAACAGCGAGCACCATTCTCAGCCCGCACCAAATCAGTGCGCCGCATCAATCTCTGGAATCGCCAGCGCCTGCATAAACAGCCGGATTATCGGATTTATTTTGCGTCCCTTTTTCATCAGCAAGCAAAATGGGTTTTCACGACGAATCGATTCATCACCCAATTCGCACAGTTGCCCACGGGCAATAAACGCAGCGGCATAATGTTCCGGTAAATAACCAATAAAGTGGCCGGTTAAAATCAACATGGCAACCGATTCAACTTGTACCGCTTGCGCACCGCTGTCCTGCAACGGAATGATGCGGCGATCGTCGCGCGGCGTCACATATAAATGATTAATAATTTTCTGCTCACGTAATTTTTCCAGCGATATATGTTTATCACTTGAGCCAGAATATAAAGGATGTGACATGGAGCAATATAATTTCGAATATTCTTTATATAATGGGAAGTAATCGAAATCACTTTTCATTTCATATACCGGTGCAACACCGCAATGAAAACGGCCTTCGCTAATGCCGCGTTCAATATCATCTAACTGGGCCGTTTGTAATCGAATTTGTACCTTTGGCGCTTTCTGGTGCAGCTGTTGCACCGCGGCGGTGACCGGCGATTGCGGATCGGAAATGGTGTTATCCACCACGCAAATGGCAATCTCGCCCAGCAACTCGTTGCGACTGTTGTGCAGTCGCTCACGAAACAGATTCAGCGATACGAACAGTTCCAGCGTGGCCTGATAGACGTTAATGCCGTATTGCGTCAGCTCAAACCCTTCGCGGCCACGGCTGCATAATGTCATGCCGAGACGAATTTCCAAATCGGAAACCTGTTTACTGATCGCCGCCAAACCAATATTTAATTCGTGACTGGCGGCAGTTAATCCCCCGGCTTCAACCACGCATTTAAATACTCGCAGTAATTTTAAATCGATATTACTCAGCGCCAGAACCGCATTATCGCTGCGATTATTTGCATTGTTTCCGGACTGGGAAACTTTACTTTCCATTTTTGCTATTCAACTCCGGAATAATTGCGGTGAAAGTACAGTGAACCTGAAATGCGATTTATTTACCAATAAAATAATTTTTTATTATCTAAATTAACGCATCCATATCTTTTTCTTATCCATGATTATCTGTAAGGGGAAATAGCATGTCTGATAATGCCGAACTGTTATGGGGCGCGCGTTTTAAAGCCGCACCCGCAGCGAGTTTAACCGCGCTGTCGCGTAGCCCGGATTATTACTTTGCCCTCGCTCCTTACGATCTGGCCGGTTGCCGGGCGCATGCGCGTGAACTGGCGCGTGGCGACCTGCTGAGCACGGAAGAACTGAATACCATGCTGGCAGCGATTGATGCGCTGGACGCCGATTATCGCGCCGGTAACCTGCATCCGATTGCCGCAGATGAAGATGTGCATACCTTTATCGAACGTGCGCTGACCGAACGGTTAGGACCGCTGGGCGGCAAGCTGCGCGCCGGACGTTCGCGCAATGACCAAACCGTCAACGATCTGCGCCTTTACCTACGCGATAACGGTCGCAAAGTGGTCAGCGCGCTGCTGGCGTTGCAACAATCTTTGGTGGAACAAGCGGCACTGCACACCGAAAGCGTGGCACCGGGCTTTACCCATTTGCAGCAAGCGCAGCCGATTGTGTTTGGTCATCAACTGCTGGCGCATGCGCAATCGTTCTCGCGTGATATCGAACGCATGCAGGATTGGGATCGTCGCAGCGCGCGTTGCCCACTCGGCGCCGCCGCCATGGCCGGTTCGGCGATTGCACGCCAGCCGGAACAAGCCGCTGCCGATCTGGCGTATCTGGCGCCGTGCGAAAACTCCATCGATGCGGTTGCCAGCCGCGATTACGCCGCCGAATTCCTGTTCGTCACCAGCATGATGGGTATCAACCTGTCGCGCCTGTGCGAAGAAGTGTGCATGTGGGCCTCGCGCCAGTTCCGCTGGGTTGAGCTGCACGACAGCTACGCCACCGGCAGCTCGATCATGCCACAGAAGAAAAACCCCGATATCGCTGAACTGACGCGCGGTCGCTCTGGCCGTTTGGTCGGCAACCTGATGGCGCTGCTCACCACCATGAAAGCCATGCCGCTCTCATACAACCGCGATCTCAGCGACGACAAACGCAACGTGATTGATGCGGTCGATACGCTGTTGCTGGTGCTGCCAGCGATGGCGGGCATGATGGCGACGCTGAAGTTCAATACCGAAGTGATGCGCGACCAGGCGCCAGACGGCTTCACGCTGGCGACCGAAGTGGCCGACTGGCTGGCGATGCGCGGTGTGCCGTTCCGTGAAGCCCATGAAATCACCGGTCAACTGGTGCAACTGTGCGAACAAGAAAACTGCGGCTTGTCGGATCTCAGCGATGCGCAATTGCAGGCGGTGGATGCACGTTTAACGCCAGACGTGCGCAGTGCCTTAACGCTGGAAGCCGCACTGGCGGCACGCAGCGGTTATGGCGGCACCGCACCGGCACGGGTGCGCGAGCAGTTGGCGCGTCTGCAAACGGTGATGCAGGACCAGCAGCGCTGGACTGACGATTACGCTGGCCCACGCGCCTGAGGAGTCCGCTATGTCGCAATCAACGCCGATTGAGCCGAACTTGAACAATAGCCGCGAACAGATGCATTACGATCTCGATCGTTATCAGGTGGTACCGCGCCGCTACTATGGCCGCATCACCGCCTCGGCGGTGATTCTGGTGCTGCTGGCGCTGCTGGTGAACGCCTTTGCCCACGGCAATATTGAATGGTCGTTTGTCGGCCAGTTCTTTACCGCCCAAGCGATTCTCAACGGCGTGGTGAATACGCTGATCATGTCGGTGCTGGCGATGGCGCTGGGCATTCTGTTCGGCGTGATCACCGCCATCATGTATATGTCACCCAATCCAGTGCTGCACTATATCGCGGTGGGTTACGCGTGGATCTTCCGTGGCACGCCGCTGATTTTGCAGCTGTTGCTGTGGTTCAACCTTGCGCTGGTGTTTCCCACCATCAGCATTCCCGGCGTGTTCAGTGTGCAAACCGTCACCATCATGACGCCGTTCCTCGCCGCGCTGCTGGGTTTGAGCATCAATCAGGGCGCGTACACCTCAGAAGTGGTGCGCGCCGGGTTGTTGTCGGTGGATACCGGACAATATGAAGCGGCGAAAGCCATCGGCATGCCGCGCTTGCAGGCGCTGCACCGCATCATTTTGCCGCAGGCGATGCGCGTGATTCTGCCGCCGGTTGGCAACGAATTCATCAGCATGATCAAAACCACCAGTCTCGCCAGCATGATTCAGTACTCCGAACTGCTCTACAACACGCAAACCATCTACTTCGCCAACGCGCGCGTGATGGAACTGCTGTTCGTGGCCGGTATTTGGTACTTGATTGTGGTCACGCTGCTGTCGTTTGGACAGAGCCGACTGGAACGCTACTTCTCTCGCGGCCATCGCCAGCGTCAGTAATCGGGGAGCCAACCATGAGAAACATCGTGCGCGCCGTCAAGGTGAACAAATATTTCGACCAGTTTCATGCGCTGAAAGACGTCAGTCTCGAAGTCAATTACGGCGAGGTGATGTGCATCCTCGGCCCATCAGGCTCCGGTAAAAGCACCTTTTTGCGCTGCATTAACCAGTTGGAAAAGGTCGATCAGGGCGGGATTTGGGTCGACAACGAACTGGCGGGTTATCGCATCGCCGGTAACAAATTGCACGCGCTGAGCGACAAGCAGATTGCCCGTCAGCGCCTGCAAACCGGCATGGTTTTCCAACGCTTTAACCTGTTCCCACATAAAACCGCGCTGGAGAACATCATCGAAGGGCCGTGCCGCGTGCTGTTACGCCCGAGACGTGAAGCCAGCGAAGAAGCGATGGCGCTGCTGGATCGCGTCGGTCTGGCGCATAAAGCGCACGACTATCCGCAATCGCTGTCGGGCGGCCAGCAGCAACGCGTGGCGATTGCCCGTGCGCTAGCGATGAAACCGAAACTAATGCTGTTCGACGAACCGACTTCGGCGCTCGATCCGGAGATGGTCGGTGAAGTGCTGGCGGTGATGCGCCAGCTGGCAAAAGAGGGCACCACCATGCTGGTTGTCACCCATGAAATGGGCTTTGCCCGTGAAGTGGCGAATCAGGTGGTGTTTATGGACGAGGGACGCATCATCGAGCAGGGCGCACCGGAAGACATTCTGCTGAACCCGCAAAATCCACGGATGAAAAACTTTATTAACGCGATTCTTCTTTAACGTGACCGGGGTGAATATGAAAAAGCTGTTATTGAGTGCCATCAGTGCCGCCGTGCTGCTGCAATCTTCTGCCTGGGCAGATATCGCTGTGCCAGCCGCCATCAAAGAGAAAGGGCTGACTGTCGCGATCATGCCGAACTATCCGCCAATGGATTTTAAAGATCCCGCCACTAACCAACTGACTGGCGTGGATTACGATCTCGGCCAGGCGATTGGCGAGAAGCTGGGTGTGAAGATCAACTGGCAGGAAATTGCCTTTGAGCAGATGGTGAACGCCGTGGTGACCAAGCGCGTTGATCTGGTGATGTCCGGCATGACCGACACCAAAGAGCGTCAGCAAGTAGTGAACTTCATCGACTACTTCAAAACCGGCCCGCAGTTCTACACCTTAACCTCGCGCAGCGACATCAAAACCGCGCTGGATCTGTGCGGCAAGAAAGTCGGTACCAGCCGTCGCACCACCTTCCCGGCAGAAATTGCCAACTGGTCGAAAGCGCATTGTGAAGCCGCAGGCAAACCGGCCATCGTAGTGGTCGGCGCGGAAGGGACCGCCGATGCGCGTACTCAGCTGCGTCAAAACCGTCTGGATGGCGCGGTACAGGGCAGCGAAACCCTGCCGTACATCATGAATCTGGAAAAAGACAAATATAAGCCGCTCGATAAAGCCTTCTCGTTCCAGTACACCGGCATGGCGATTGGCAAAGATGCTGGTGAGTTGACCACCGCGATTCAGGCGGCGCTGGATGCGATGATCGCTGACGGCAGCTACCAGAAAATCCTCAGCAAATGGGGCCTGACGGACAACGGCGTGGCGAAAACCACCACCAACCAAGGCTAAGGAGCGCAGATGCAACAACCGGGCGCAGTGCACTGGCCGCAGGGTAAACGCGGCTGTATGGCGCTGGCGTTTGACCTCGACGGTCCCACCGGCGATGCCATGTTGAATGGCAGCCTGTGGTCAACGCCAGAGTATTTCACCTTTGGGGCTTACGGGCCGTACCGCGCGCTCGGGCGTTTGCTGGACTTGCTGCGCGCCTTTGATCTGCCCGCCACCTTTTTCGTTCCGGCGTGGGTGGTGGAGCAGTGGCCGCAACAGTGCCAGGCGATTATCGAACAGGGCCACGAAGTGGCCTATCACGGTTATCGCCATGAATCTTTTTTCGCTATTCCGCCAGAAGAACAGCGTGCGGTGATGGCGAAATCGGCCGAGATTTTCCACAACCTGCTCGGCATTACCGCTTGCGGATTTCGCACGCCGTCGGGCGACTGGCACGCCGAAACGCCACAGATCCTGCGTGATGCGGGCGTAATTTACTCCAGCAGCATGCGCGGTGATGACCGCCCGTACAGCATTCCGGTGGCCGGACATACGCCGCTGGTGGAGATCCCCGGCAAGTGGGAAATGGATGATTACGCGTCGCTGGCTTATACGCGCCAACCGGATTTCCCAAAAGGCGGCGATCGCATCGCCAGTTATGCACACACGCGTGATAACTGGCAGCGCGAGTTCGATGGCGCCATGGATGAAGGTGTGTGTTTGACCACGCTGTTCCATCCGAAAATCTCCGGCCAACCGGGGCGCATTTTGTTGCTTGAACAGCTGTTTGAACACATGACGGCGCGCGATGACGTGTGGTTTGCGCGTTGCGATGCGGTGGCAAACTGGTATTTGCAGGAGCAACAGCATGACTGAATCTTCACGCTGGCCGCTGGGCTTCCAGTCGGCGGCGATCCTCACCATCGACTTTAACGATATCCACGGCATTCTCACTCAAGCACCAGCGGTGGCGGGACGCGACAAAACCTTGTCAGTGTGGCGCTACGGTACGCTGCGCGGCGTTGATCGTTTATTGGCGCTGCTGGCGGAAAAGCAGCTCAAAGCCAGCTGGTGCATGCCAGCGATTGTCGCCGATGAGCAGCCGGAACTGGTGCGGCGCATTGTCGCCGACGGCCATGAAATCGTCTGTAGCGGTGACAAGCATGAAGATTTCTCCACGCTGACGCTGGAGCAACAGATTGCCAGCGTCACGCGCGGCTGCGACAAACTGGCACAAATTGCCGGTCGAAAAATTGTGGGCTTCCGTACGCCCGCCGGGCAGTGGAAACCGGGCTTAGCCCAGGGGTTGCTTGCGCTCGGTATTCAGTGGTCATCCAGCTGGCGCGGCGACGATTTGCCCTATTTTCATCCCGGCACACGCTTAGTCGAATTGCCAATGCACTACACGCTGGAAGATGAGCCGTACTTTGCCTTTAACCTCAGCCCGGCGATCCCACCGGGACAATCACGCATTGCGCCGTATGCAGAAACGCTGGCCAATATGACGCAGGATTTCCACGGGTTCCACCGTTTCGGCTTGTGCTATTTATTGCGCCTGCACCCGGAAATCATCGGCACCGCCGGTCGTATCGGCCTGTTGCGCTCACTGCTGGAAACGCTGCAACAGCACAATGTGTGGATCGCCACCGCCGAGCAGGCAGCAGCGCATTGGCAGACGCAGCCGGATAACGATATTTCCCATCCGGCAGAAGTGTTCACCCGCATTGTTGGAGGTGCAAATGGCGAGCTCGCTTGATCAACTGGCGGCGTTTATCGCCGAAACACGCTTCGAACAACTGCCCGAAGCGCTGGTGGAGCAGGCGAAACGCCATTTCCTCGATACGCTGGGCGCCTCACTGGCGGGCTGCGATAGCCCGATCTGGCGTGAATGTTTGGCGCTGATCGAAGAAGAGGGTGGACGTGAACTGTCGCAGGTGTGGGGCAGCGCGCAGCAGGTCAATCCACGTCAGGCGGCGTGGCTGAACGGCGTGGCCGCGCACATGTATGAATTGGACGATACCGGCGGCTGCGATCACTCTGGCGCGGTAGTGATTCCGGCGCTGCTGGCGGCGCTGCCGCTGGCGACGCAGCCGGTCGATGGCCAGGCGCTGCTGGTGGCGATGGTGATCGGTTATGACGTTGGTCGCCGGGTGCTGGAAGCCTGCGGCGGCTATTCAGCGCACAATGGTGCAGGTTGGCACTCGACCGCCAGCTGCGGCGTATTTGGCGCGGCGGCGGCAGTGTGTTCGTTGTTGCAGTTAGATCGTGCGCAGTGCGCCTCGGCATTGGGCATCGCCGCCAGTTTCAGTGGCGGTTTGTGGGGATTTATCCACGACGGCTCGCACACCAAAAAACTGCATGCGGCGCGCGCCGCTGAAGGTGGCGTGCAAGCAGCATTGCTGGCACAGCGCGGCATCAGCGGGCCTTCTGCGGTGTTCGAAGCACGTTGGGGCGGTTTCCTGCAAACGTTGGCACCTGAAACCCAACAGCCGCAGGCGCTGACCGCCGATCTCGGTGAAGTATGGAAACTGGCGCGCTGCTCGATCAAACCGTACGCCTCATGTCGCGGCACCCACGCGGCAATTGATGCGCTGAGCATGATGTTGCAACAACATGCTGTGCGTGCGGAACAGGTGGCGCGCATTGTGGTTGGCGTGAATCCATTCCTGCTGGAGATGTGCGGTGGCCGCGAGTTGCATAGTTTAGCGGCGGCGCAGATGAGTTTGCCGTATGCGCTGGCGGCGCGCGTGCTGTATGGCTCGGCGGAGTTGGCGAGCTACGATGATGCCAAACGGCTGCATCCAGCGGTTGAAGCGTTGCTGGCGCATATCGAATTGGTGGTTGATGAACAGCAAAGTCGCGATGATGAGCCGTGGGTGCGGCTGGAAACCGTGCAAGGCGCGCAGTGGCAACAGCATGTGCCGATTGCTTCGGGCGCGCCGGCTAATCCGTTGAGTCTGGAGGCTTTGCTGTCGAAGTACCGCAGTTTAGCGGCGCGCGCGTTGCCGATGGAGCAGGTTGAGCGGCTCGAAGCGGTGTGTCTGGAGCTGGATGAAGTGGCGGATGTGCGTGAAGTGGTGATATTGCTAGCGGTTGGGTAGGTGCTCGCTTTCCCTCACCCTAACCCTCTCCCACAAGTGGGAGAGGGGACTGATCGAGCAAATACGCAACTCCGTCTTCCATATGGCACCTCTCCTTCTCCCACTTGTGGGAGAAGGCCGGGATGAGGGACAGCGAGCACAATCTAAACCGCAGCAAGCACAATCTAAACCCGCGCAGCCAACCCTTCAATCCGCTGCATCGCCGCCAGCAAACGCGCTTCCGTTACCGCCTCGCCCATATTCTCCATATCGGGCGCATGCACCGATTCGCGCACAATCAGCGCCAGTTCCGCCTGATCCAGCTCAGCAATCTCAGCCAACGTCAGTGGCACGCCGCAGTCACGCGCCAGACGCATTTCGTCCAGCACTTCTTCATCGCTGCGATCTTCCAGCGCCAGCAAACACAGGTTGCCAAAACCAACCAGCAAACCATGACCAAACTCGCGGGTTTTATCGCAGAAGGTAAAGCCTTCATAAATGGCGTGCGAAGCCGCTGCGTGCGCGCCGTTGCTCATCAGCGAGGTCAATCCCGCCCAGGTGAAAATCGCATCCAGCACCTGATCCAGCGACGCGCTGCTCTCCCCGCGCAGCACCGCCGCATAAGCAGCCGGGCCGTGTTCGGCGATCACGTCATAACAAATCTGGCTGTGCGCCAGCGAAGAGAGCGCATTGCCTTCGCGCGCCGGATGACGTGTGCTGACCGCACGGAATTCGTACCACTTCGCCAGCGTGTCGCCCAATCCTGCCGCCAGCCAGCGCGCTGGTGCTTTGGCCAGCAGTTCACTGTCGATGATCACCGCCGCCGGTGCTTGTGGCAGCGGGAAGATATCGAAGAAATTGCCGTTATCGTCATAGCGAATGCTCAGCGGCGTTACCGCCGAACAGGTGGCGGCGATGGTTGGCACCGTGACCACCGGCAAGCCGAGCTGCGCACCGACCGCTTTTACTGTATCCAACGATTTTCCGCCGCCAACGCCAATCAACACCTCAGCGTTTAACTCGGTCGCCAACGCCGCCAAACGATCAATCTGGTTGATCGAGGTTTCACCGCCGAACCACTCTTGCTCCAGCAACGTGACGTTTGCTGCCAGCAATTGCGCACGCACCTGGCTTTCTACCGCCTGCATCGCCTGATGCCCGCCAATCAGCAGCGCACGTTGGCCTAATGCGGCACAAATCGCGCCCAGTTGCTTGATCACACCCGCGCCACGCAGCACGCGCGCAGGGAACACCAGATTTTGTTGAGTCATCACTTGTTCTCTGTGTAACGGACACCGGGCAACACGCACAGCATCTCATAAAGGATATTGGCCGCCAGTTGTGAGGTCATGCCGCTGATGTCATACGGCGGAGAGACTTCCACCAAATCGGCACCGATTAGATTCAATCCGCGACAGCCGCGCACGATTTCCAGCCCTTGCATTGAGGTCAAGCCGCCGACTTCTGGCGTACCGGTGCCGGGTGCCCAGGCCGGATCGAAACTGTCGATGTCATACGATAAATACACTGGGCCGTCGCCGATGCGCGCGCGCACGTCGGCCATCAGCGGCGCAAGCGAGCGATACCAGCACTGCTCGGCCGGCACCAAATGGAAGCCTTGATCGACGCCCCACTGGAAATCACCCGCCGCGTAACCTTGCGCGCGTTGTCCAATCTGCACCACGCGCTGACAATCGAGCAAGCCTTCTTCCACCGCGCGGCGGAAGGTGGTGCCGTGGGCAATTTTCTCGCCAAACATTTCGTCATTGGTGTCGGTGTGCGCGTCGATATGAATGAGTCCGACTGGCCCGTGTTTCTTGCTTAGCGCACGCAAAATCGGCAGCGTTAAGGTGTGATCGCCGCCGAGCGTTAACGGGATAATCGGCCAATTGTTCAGCTCGGTATAATAGTTTTCGATGATATCGACCGATTTCAGCAGGCTGTAAGTATTGATCGGCACATCGCCGAGATCGCCAACCCGCAGCGAATCAAACGGTGCCGCGCCGGTCGCCATGTTGTACGGACGAATCATCACCGAATCGGCGCGAATGGCGCGCGGGCCATAACGTGTGCCGCTGCGCTGCGAAGTGCCGATATCCAGCGGGATACCAATAAAAGCCACATCCAGATCGGCCGGTGATTCAAAAGCAGGCAGACGCATCATGGTGCCGCGTCCGGCAAAACGTGGCATATCGTTACCGCCTTGCGGCTGGGGGAAATCGGTCATCACGCACTCCTTCGGCTAAGTGAAACTCATCATTACCCAAGCGGCGAGCCGGAAAAATCCTTGACAGCAGATAATCACTTCAGAGATTACTTAACTTTAGTCAGCAATCACTGAAGGAAAAGCGGTGCAGACGCTTCCCAATCTTAAACTGTTGCAGGTGTTCGCTAGCGTGGTAGAAAACCAGGGATATTCACGGGCGCAGCAGGCGCTGAATATGACCACGCCAGCGATTAGCGCTTACATGAGCGAACTGGAAACCCAGCTCGGTTTTATCCTGTGCCAGCGTGGACGCGGCGGCTTTACCTTGACCAGCAAAGGCGAGCAGTTTTATCGCTACAGCCAGGAGATGCTGGCAACCTTGGCCGGCTGGCAGGAGCAAGTGGAAACTTTGAAGAGCGCGCAGGGCGGCACCTTTTCGCTTGGCGTGGTGGACGCCACCGTCACCGACAGCACGCTTGATCTGCCCGCCGCGATTGCGCGTTTTAATCAGCGTTTCCCAGCGGTATTTTTTAATCTCAGCGTGCGCGATCCCAACGAATTGCAGCAGCAGTTGCTGGAGGATCGGCTCGATTTGGCGATTGGTCACTTTCCGCTGCGCGCCAGCAATCTGGTCACCATTCCGCTGTATGACGAGCAGCATTGGCTCTATTGCAGCCCGCAACATCCGCTGGCCGAAGGCGATCCGGATGTGCGCACCGTGCAGCAAACCGGCATGGTGACGCGACGTTACTGGAATCAGCAGGAACTCAATAAACGCGGATTCCGCCAAAGCAACGCCTCGGTGGAGAGCATTGAAGCGCAGCTCACGTTGATTTTGTCCGGTCGTTTTATTGGCTATTTGCCGGAACATTACGCGCGCAGCTGGCAGCATCAGGGAGCACTTAAACGCCTGCTGCCGGAGCATTTCCACTTCCGCGCGCCGTTTTCTTTCGCCTTTCGCCGTGGACGATCACGTGAAACCTTGATTCGGGCGATGCGTGAAATTCTGAATCCAGCGCGAAAAAATAACAGTGAAAGCTGACGCTGCCGCGATACTGTGTAAAAATACAGGCCAATTCAGCAAACAGTAACGAAAATGGCCCTGACAGCAGCGATAAAAAGCCAGATTGCGCAATGGTATAAGGCGCTGCAACAGCAGGTTCCTGACTTTATCCCGCGCGCGCCGCAGCGCCAGATGATCGCCGAAGTGGCGAAAACGCTGGCCGGTGACGAAGGTCGTCATCTGGCGATTGAAGCCCCAACCGGCGTGGGTAAAACGCTCTCTTATTTGATTCCCGGCATTGCGGTGAGCCGCGCCGAGGAAAAACGTTTAGTGATCAGCACCGCTAACGTGGCGTTGCAGGATCAAATCTTCAGCAAGGACCTGCCTTTGCTGAAAAAAATCATTCCCGATCTCACCTTTACCGCGGCATTTGGTCGTGGCCGTTATGTGTGTCCGCGTAACCTCGCGGCGCTGGCGGCGACCGAAGATCAGCAGGGCGATCTGCTGTTATATCTTGATGAAGAAGCGGTGACCGGTTCGAAAGAGGAGCAGAAATTCTGCGCCAAACTGGAGAAGCAGCTCAGCAGCTACCGCTGGGATGGTCTGCGCGATCACACTGATGTGAACATCGAAGACAGCCTGTGGCAGCGGCTTTCCACCGACAAAGCCAACTGCCTTGGACATCATTGCCGTTGGTATCGGGAATGCCCGTTTTTTGTCGCGCGTCGCGAGATTGAACAAGCCGATGTGGTGGTGGCGAACCATGCGCTGGTGATGGCGGCGATGGAAAACGAATCGGTGCTGCCGCCCGCCAAACATCTGATGCTGGTGCTCGATGAAGGCCATCATCTGCCGGAAGTGGCGCGTGATGCATTGGAGATGAGCGCAGAAATCACACCGGGCTGGAGCAGCTTGCAGCTCGATCTGTTTGTACGCCTGGTGGAAACCATCATGGCGCAATTCCGCCCGAAATCGCCGCCGCCGTTAAGCAATCCCGAACGCCTTAAAGGCCATTGTGATGAAGTGCGCGAGCTATTGCAGATCCTCAGCACGGCCCTCAATCCGCTGCTGCCGGGCAACAATCAGCCGGGCGAATTTCGTTTTGTACTGGGCGAACTGCCGGAAGAGTTACTCAGCATCTGTGCAAGACTGTTTAAGTTGTGCGACGCACTGCGCGGCCTGAGTGAAGGCTTGCTCAACGAATTGGGCGAGCAAACCGGCAAAGCCGACATCATGCGGCTGCATAAAGCCATTATTCAGCTCAATCGCCATTTCGGCTGGTTCGAATCGATCAGCAAATTGTGGCGACTGGCGGCGATGGAAAAAGCCTCGAATGCGCCGGTTTCGAAGTGGATCACCCGCGAAATCCGTGAAGGGCAAGCGCACCTGCTGTTTCATTGCGCGGGGATTCGCGTCAGCGATCAACTGGAGAAAATCCTGTGGCGCAAAATCCCGCATGTGGTGGTGACGTCCGCCACGTTGCGCTCGCTGAATAGCTTCAATCGCTTGCAGGAGATGTCGGGATTAAGCGAAAAGGCTGGCGATCGTTTTGTGGCGCTGGATTCGCCGTTTAACCACATCGATCAAGGCAAGCTGGTGATTCCGCAGATGCAGTTTGAGCCACAGATGGCGCAGGAAGCCGAACACATCGCCGAAATGGCACGCTTCTTCCGCCAGCAAATTGCCGAAGAGAAGCACAAAGGCGTGCTGGTGCTGTTTGCCAGCGGACGGGCGATGCAGCAGTTTGTCGGGTACATTCCTGAACTACGTTTGTCGATGCTGGTGCAGGGCGATCAGCCGCGTTCGCGTTTAGTCGCACTGCATCGTGAACGCGTTGAAGCGGGCCAAACCAGCATCTTAGTTGGGCTGCAATCGTTCGCCGAAGGGCTGGATTTAAAGGGCGATCTGCTGTCGCAGGTGCATATCCATAAAATCGCTTTTCCACCGGTAGACAGTCCGGTAATTTTGACCGAAGGCGAATGGCTCAAAAGCCTGAAACGTTATCCTTTCGAGGTGCAAAGTTTGCCGAGCGCCTCGTTTACCTTGATTCAACAAGTGGGGCGTTTGATTCGTAGCCACAGCTGTTTTGGCGAAATCGTGATTTACGACCGTCGCCTGCTCAACAAAGCGTACGGCAGCCGATTGCTGGCCGCATTGCCGGTGTTCCCGATTGAACAACCGCCGATGCCGGAAGCCAGCGCAGAGAAGGCGAAGAAACGCCGCAGCAAGAAAACCTAGAACTCAACACTCTTTTGGCAGCCGAAGATCGGCGCGCCCTGGAAGCGGGAATGCCTTGATGGAACTGAACAAAATTATCAAAGAGATTGGGCGCGGCAAGAATCACGCGCGCGATATCGATTTTGACACTGCACATGCTTTATACAGCGCAATGCTGGCCGATGAAGTGCCGGAATTAGAGCTGGGTGGCGTGCTGATCGCGCTGCGTATCAAAGGGGAAGGCGAAGAGGAGATGCGCGGCTTCTACCACGCAATGCAGCAGCAAATGATGCAATTGCACGCCCCTGCTAATCGCCCGATGCCAATTGTGATTCCCAGCTACAACGGCGCGCGTCGTCAGGGTAATTTGACGCCGTTGCTGGCGTTGCTGCTGGTAAAACTCGGTTTCCCGGTGCTGCTGCACGGCGTCAGCGATGATCCAACGCGCATCACCACTGAAGCCGTGCTGGCCGCGCTGGATATCGCGCCAGTTATCTCGGCAGAACAAGCACAAGCTAAATTGGATAGTGGTGAACTGGCGTTTATCACCATCGATCATCTGTGTGCGCCAATGGCGAAACAGTTGTCTCTTCGCTGGCGTATGGGCGTGCGTAACAGCGCGCATACGCTGGCGAAGCTGGCAACGCCGTTTGCTGAACGCGCCGCGCTGCGTCTTGCCAGCGTCTCGCATCCGGAATACGTGCCGCGCGTTGGGAAATTCTTCCAGGATATTGATGCGCCCGCCATTCTGCTGAATGGCACCGAAGGTGAGGTGTATGCCAATCCGCAGCGCTGTCCGGCGATTAACTACATTTGCGGAGCAGGTGCGGAAGCGGAAGTATGGATCGAGCGCCAGCCGGAAGTCAGTGTGGAATTGCCGGAATCAAAAAGTGCCGCAGATACCGCCGCGTGGATTAAGCAAGTATTAGCCGGTGCACGCGCGGTACCGCAGGCGCTGCGTGCGCAGCTGGCGTGCTGTTTGCTGGCAACTGGCGAAGCCAGCAGCCTGGCAGATGCTGAACAGCATTTGCAGCAGACTGGCATTTAACGGCGCAGAGTTAGGCTCTCGCCAACACGCTTTCCACTAACTGCTGCCAGAAAGTAATGCCTATCGGCAGCAGATCATCATTAAAATCGTAATGGGCATTATGCAGCGGTGCCGACGGCGTTGCGCCATCTGCACCCAGCCAGAAATAAGCGCCGGGGCAAGCTTCCAACATGCAGGCAAAATCTTCTGACGCCATGGAAGGATTTACCTGCCAATTCACCTGTGCTTCACCCAATGTCGCGTTGGCGACGGCACGCACTTGCTCGGCCTGCGCCGCGTGGTTGGCGGTAACCGGATAACCGGGATACCAGTGAATCTCACCGCTGACGCCAAACGGGCGTGGCAAAGTGGTGACAAAATCCTCTATCAGACCGCGCACGCGATTGCGCACGTCGGTCTGCAAACATCGCACCGTACCACGCAATTTAATCTGCTCGGGAATCACGTTAATCGCTTCGCCGCCGTGAATCTGCGTCACGCTCACCACCGCTGAAGCCAGCGGCGAAAGACGACGAGAGGGAATGGTTTGCAGCGCCAGAATCAGTTCAGCGGCGACCACCATCGGATCGGCACCACTTTCCGGCATCGCCGCATGGCAGCTTTTACCGTGCAAGGTGATTTCGAACGAATCAAGGGATGCCATCATCGCATCGGGATTCACCGCCAGCGTGCCTATCGGCATGCCGGGCCAGTTATGCATGGCGTAAACCGCGTCCATTGGGAAGCGCTGGAATAAGCCTTCTTCCACCATCTTGCGTGCGCCGCCCAGGTTTTCTTCAGCAGGCTGGAAGATGAAATGGATGGTGCCGCTAAAGTTGCGCGTTGCGGCTAAATGGCATGCGGCTGCCAGCAATATTGCTGTGTGACCATCGTGACCACAGGCGTGCATCACGCCGCTTTGCTGTGACTTCCACTGCGCATCGCCTTTTTCGGTAATCGGCAACGCATCCATATCGGCACGCAGGCCAATGACCGGACCGGGACCGTTTTCCAGTGTGCCGATGACGCCGGTGCCTGCTAAGCCACGAAACACTTGTAATCCTGCCTCGGCCAGCACGCGGGCAACTAGCTCGCTGGTTTGTTGCTCTTGATAACCGAGTTCAGGATGTTGATGTAACTGACGACGCCAGTGAAGGGCGTTTTCCAGCAGGACCGCGGGCAGGCTCATAAAGTAAGGCTCT
Organism: Pantoea sp.; assembly: GCF_039594315.1. Classification (GTDB taxonomy): domain Bacteria; phylum Pseudomonadota; class Gammaproteobacteria; order Enterobacterales; family Enterobacteriaceae; genus Pantoea. The sequence goes on along the minus strand of NZ_JBCNNP010000005.1, from coordinate 92,091 downwards.
CCATCAGCAGCGTAGGCTGCGAAATAATGCATTTACTGTAGTGGCAAGCGCAGGGCGGCGTCTATCGTAGAGCGGAATAATTTGGCTATAGGCTATAGCGGAATGGAATAAAGGATTGCCTTGAACTATTTCTTCTCCCACAAGCGGGAGAAGGCTGGGATGAGGCGGAACGTGGCACAATGTTGAAAGGTGCGCGCTGTCCCTCACCCTAACCCTCTCCCGCACGCGGGAGAGGGGACAGATCGGTGAATGTTATGGGAATTTGTTGCTGCATAGGCAGAATCAGATATGCAACATCTAAAGATGTGTTGTTGAAATTGCGTGCAAGGTTAATGCATCTACCCAACTGCCCCTTCTCCCGCGAGCGGGAGAAGGCTGGGATGAGGCGGAACGTGGCACAATGTTGAAAGGTGCGCGCTGTCCCTCACCCTAACCCTCTCCCGCACGCGGGAGAGGGGACGGATCGGTGAACGTAATGAGGATTTGTTGCTGCATTGGTAGAATCAGATATGCAACATCTAAAGATGTGTTGTTGAAATTGTGTGCATGGTTAATGCATCTGCCCAACTGCCCCTTCTCCCGCGAGCGGGAGAAGGTTGGGATGAGGGGAACGTGGCACAATGTTGAAAGGTGCGCGCTGGCCCTCACCCTAATCCTCTCCCGCAGGCGGGAGAGGGGACAGATCGGTGAACGCTGATTGAATCGTTACTTCTGCATTGGCAGGTTTAAATCGTGTGCTTTAGCACAATCCTGCGCGATTTCGTAACCGGCATCAGCGTGACGCATTACACCGGTTGCCGGATCGTTCCACAGCACGCGGCTTAAACGCGCATCGGCTTCTGCTGTGCCATCACACACAATCACTACGCCGGAGTGCTGCGAGAAGCCCATGCCCACGCCGCCACCGTGGTGCAAACTCACCCACGTTGCGCCGCCAGCGGTGTTCAGCAAGGCATTCAGCAGCGGCCAATCGGACACCGCATCTGAACCGTCTTTCATCGCTTCGGTTTCACGGTTTGGTGAAGCCACCGAACCGCAGTCCAGATGATCGCGACCAATCACGATAGGCGCTTTCAGCTCGCCGTTGCGCACCATTTCGTTGAACGCCAGTGCCGCTTTGTGACGCTCGCCCAAGCCCAGCCAGCAGATACGCGCCGGTAAGCCCTGGAAGGCGATGCGCTCTTGCGCCATATCCAGCCAGCGGTGCAGGTTTTGATGATCCGGGAACAGTTCCTTCAGCTTGGCATCAGTTTTGTAGATATCTTCCGGATCGCCGGACAGCGCTACCCAGCGGAACGGACCTTTGCCTTCACAGAACAGCGGACGAATATACGCCGGAACGAAGCCTGGGAAATCAAAGGCATTCTTCACGCCTTGATCCAGTGCGACCTGACGAATGTTGTTGCCGTAATCCACCGTCGGCACGCCCATATGGTGGAAATCCAGCATCGCTTGAACGTGTACCGCCATCGATTCACGTGCGGCTTGTTCAACGGCCTTAGGATTGCTGACGCGCTCCGCTTCCCAACGCGCCACATCCCAGCCAATTGGCAGATAGCCGTTAATCGGATCGTGTGCGGAAGTTTGATCGGTAACGATATCCGGCTTCATGCCGCCCGCTTTGGCGCGTTTAACCAGTTCCGGCACGATTTCTGCCGCGTTGCCTAACAGGCCAACCGAAATCGCACGCTTCTCTTTATTGGCCTGCTCGATCAGCGCCAGCGCTTCGTCGAGCGTGTAGGCTTTGTGATCGACGTAACGGGTACGCAGACGGAAATCGATGCGTGATTCCTGGCATTCAATGGCTAACACGCTGGCACCGGCCAACACGCCCGCCAGCGGTTGTGCGCCGCCCATGCCACCTAATCCAGCAGTGAGAATCCAACGGCCGCTGAGGTTGCTGTCGTAATGTTGACGACCCGCTTCGGCGAAGGTTTCAAAGGTGCCTTGCACGATGCCCTGCGCGCCAATGTAGATCCAGGAACCGGCGGTCATCTGGCCGTACATCATCAGGCCTTTTTTATCCAGTTCGTGGAAGTGATCCCAGTTGGCCCAATGCGGCACCAAGTTAGAGTTCGCCAACAGCACACGCGGCGCATCGGCGTGAGTGCGGAACACGCCAACCGGCTTGCCGGACTGGATCAACAGCGTCTCTTCCGGCTGCAAAGCACGCAAAGAGCGCAGGATCTGCTCGAAGCACTCCCAGTTACGAGCGGCTTTACCGATGCCGCCGTACACCACCAGATCTTCCGGGCGTTCTGCCACGTCAGGATCGAGGTTGTTCTGGATCATGCGGTAGGCCGCTTCAATCAACCAGTTGGCGCAGTGCAAAGTATTACCGCGCGGCGCACGGATTTCACGGGCTACAGCCTGAGTCAAAGTTTCGCTCATCATCGATTCCTTAATTAACAGTCGAACGCTGGCTTGGCAGCAGCGCGGTAAGGGATTCTGGCCAGTCTGAACGGCTGGCCCACAGGCGCATGGATTCGATATCCGGCGCCATTAAACGGTCGTGATCGAGGAAGGCCACGTTCTCGCGGATGCGGCTCATCTCTTGTTCCAGCGCTTGCGAACTTTGCAGCGGGCGATGGAAATCAATGCCTTGTGCCGCCGCCATCGCTTCAATGCCCACCACCGCTGCAGTGTTGAAGCACATGCTGCCGAGACGGCGCGCGGCATACGTCGCCATCGAGACGTGATCTTCCTGGTTAGCAGAGGTTGGCAAACTGTCTACGCTGCCGGGATGGGCCAGCGATTTGTTCTCAGATGCCAGCGCGGCGGCGGTGACCTGAGCGATCATAAAGCCGGAGTTCACACCGCCATCATTGACAAGGAACGGCGGCAAACCCGACAAGCCGGTATCCAGCAGCAGCGCCATGCGACGCTCAGAAATCGCGCCGATTTCGGCAATCGCCAGCGCCAGAATATCGGCGGCGAAGGCCACCGGCTCAGCGTGGAAGTTGCCGCCTGAAATCACATCGCCGCTGTCGCTGAATACCAGCGGATTATCGGATGCGGCGTTGGCTTCAATCTGTAACACGCGTGCAGCGTGCGTCAGGTTATCAAGGCACGCGCCCATCACCTGCGGTACGCAGCGAATCGAGTAAGGATCTTGCACGCGGCCACAGTTGGTGTGCGAACTGAGGATTTCGCTGCCATTCAGTAACGAGGAGACGGCCGCCGCGACGCCAATTTGGCCAACTTGTCCGCGCGCCTCATGAATGCGGGCATCGTACGGTTTCACCGAACCTTTGATCGCTTCCAGCGACAGCGCACCGGCCATCAAACCGGCGGCGAACAGGTTCTCCGCTTCAAACAGGCCGCGCAGTGCCAGCGCGTTAGAGACTTGCGTGCCGTTCAGCAGCGCCAGACCTTCTTTGGGGCCGAGCACAATCGGTTGCAGGCCGACACGCGCTAATCCTTCGGTGGCGGGGATCAGTTCGCCATCAACCCGCACTTGGCCTTCGCCCAGCAGCATCAGGGAAAGATGCGCCAGCGGGGCCAGATCGCCAGACGCGCCAACCGATCCTTTTTCTGGAATGCAGGGCATGACACCGGCGTTGAAAAGCGCCAATAACGCTTCAATCAATTCGATGCGCACGCCGGAATGGCCGCGCGCCAGGCTGATGATTTTGGTCGCCACCACCAGACGGGCGACGTTGTCAGGCAGCAGATCGCCCAATCCCACGCTGTGTGATAACACCAGATTGCGCTGCAATTCAGCCAGACGCGCCGCGGGAATCTGCGTCTGCGCCAGCTTGCCGAAGCCGGTATTGATGCCGTAAACCACATTGCCCGATGCCACAATCGCCGTCACGGTTTCATTGGCGCGATCAATCGCTGCACGCGCTTCATCAGCTAACGTTAGCGTCACCTTGCTTTGATAAATACAGCGCAAGGTGGCGAGGTCCACTTCACCGGGAACGAGGCGAATTTCCTGAACCGAACCTGACATAGTCTACTCCTGTCTATACAAGTAATCTGCTGCGCTTCGGGGGCCGGTACTTCGCGATGGACCATCCGAATTGCCTTGGTTTGCGATGAGTGAAGCATAAGTGTCTAATCTTGTCTATACAAGTAGCAAGCGCTATGCCAGATTGATCGTATTCTGTGAAACGTGCCGCAATGCGACACCACAGACGAAACGGCAGCGAGATTGCACTGAAGCTGGGCGAAAGCTGCACCAAAGCTGGGCTATTTGCACTATTAGATGTATATACATTTACAGGCCGAGACAGTAAACTTTGGGCATTATTCGGAAAAGGAACAGGACATGGCGGAGCAAACGGTAGTAGCACAGCTGGCAGCGGCGATGGGCGACGAACCCGCACCGATTTACCAGCGCGTGAAGCAGGCGATTGTCAGCCAGATCCGCGAAGGTCACTGGAAAGCCAATCAGCGTGTGCCGTCCGAAAGCGAACTGGTTAATGAGCTAGGCGTCAGCCGCATGACCATCAATCGCGCGCTGCGTGAGCTGACCAGCGAAGGTTTTCTGGTTCGCATGCAAGGCGTGGGCACCTTTGTCGCCGAGATGAAGGGCTACACCGCGATGCTGGAAGTACACAACATCGCCGATGAGATTGCGCAGCGCGGCCATCGTCACAGCTGCAAAATTTTGTCGATTGGTCAGATGAAGGCCGATCCGGAACAGGCGGCGGTGCTGGGTTTATCCACCGGACAAACGCTGTTTCATTCGTTGATTGTGCATTACGAGAATGACTTGCCGGTGCAGCTGGAAGATCGTTTGGTCAATCCGTTGGTGGCGCCGGATTATCTCAGCCAGGATTATCATCTGCTTACGCCGTATACCTATTTGATGCGCGTGGCACCGCTGACCGCCGGTGAACACATTGTGGAAGCGGTGCTGCCGGATTTGCGTCAGCGTAAGCATCTGGCATTGGATGAGCACGAACCTTGCTTGCTGATTCGTCGTCAGACGTGGAGCGACAACAAGATCGTGACTTATGCGCGTCTGCTGTATCCGGGATCGCGTTATAAGTTGCTGGGACGGTTTAGAGGTCATGGTTAGGAGCGCGTTTTCCCTCACCCTAACCCTCTCCCGCAGGCGGGAGAGGGGACCGACCAGTGCAGAAAGTAACACCTTAGCTCGATCTGCCCCTTCTCCCGTTTACGGGAGAAGGCTGGGATGAGGGGAATTCGGCACTTATCCTACCTGACTAAGCGCCACAAACAGCAGGCTGGCATCTGATGTTAATGGTGCTAACTGCGTCATTTCATCCACCCACCACATTCCCTGATTCACGGTCAAAGTTTCCCCACTGGCAGTCTGCCATTTTCCCGCCAGCACCCACGCCACGCCGTTTTCACTGCTGACCGCTTTCTGCTCAACGCTGACCGCAGAGCGCCAGCTATCACGGCGCGTCATGATATTAAAATCCTGGCAACTGCCGCTAATGCTGGCGTCAATCGCCCATTCACCGGGAAATGCCCACGGCTGATGCGGCAGCAAACGTTGTTCGGCCTGCTCGCTGCGCAGCAACACGCTGTCGCCGTGCAACAAGGTGATCACCCGATCAATACCAGGAAACGGCGAAAACGGGCCGTCAGCCGAGATGGTGGCGATGCTGGCGCGCCAGCTAAACTCTGCGGCACCCGACGGATAGCTGATGATTTCGCGCGTCTCACCGCCGCCGTTGCGCCAGCGGCTGACCGGCAGTTGCTCGTAATCGAAACGGGTGATCATTGCAGCGCCCTCATTGCCTCGGCAAAGCGCGCTGCCGCTTGATCTTCAGCCGCATGATGCCCTTGCTGGATCACCTGTTTACCGGCGACAAACACATCGCGGATCTGCTCGCGCTGGCCGCCAAACAGCCAGCGATTCAGCAGGGAAGCGGTATTGACGCTCGCCAGGAACGCATCGTCTTCCAGCACCAGCCAATCCGCGCGTTTGCCCACCGCCAACTCACCAGCTTGTAATCCGCACGCCTGCGCGCCACCTTGCGCCGCTTGCTGCCACAGCAAATCGCCGACCGAAGGCTGATTGGGTAAGGTGATGCGATTGCGTCGACGATCGCGCAGTCGCTGGCCATACTCCAGCCAGCGCAACTCTTCCAGCGTGCTGAGTGATACATGGCTGTCGGAGCCGATGCCCCAACGACCGCCGCGCGCGATATATTCCACCGCCGGGAAAATGCCGTCGCCGAGATTGGCTTCGGTGGTAGGGCACAAACCGGCGACCGCGCCGCTGGCGGCCATGCGCTGAATTTCGTCTTCATCCAAATGGGTGGCGTGAATCAAACACCAGCGCTGATCGACGTCGAAGCGATTGAGCAACCAGGCCACCGGACGTTCACCGCTCCACGCCACGCTGTCGTTGATCTCTTTTTCCTGCTCGGCGACGTGAATGTGTACCGGAATATCTTGCGGGCAAGCGGCCAGCACTTCGCGCATTTGCGTTTCATTCACCGCACGCAGCGAGTGGAAACAGATGCCATGATTAAGCAGCGGTTTATCGGTACTCCAGCGTGCCACACGTTGCTGCTGTTGCAGATAAGCTTCGGTTTGCTGGATGAAGCGGCGTTGGCCGTCGCTGGCCGGCTGCGAGCCAAATCCGCTGTAGCTGTACAGCACTGGCAGCAGGGTTTGACCGATGCCCGCGGTGTCGGCAGCGGCGACTAAATTCAGCAGCATCGCATCGTCGGCATACGGCTGACCTTGCGGATCGTGATGCAGATAATGAAATTCCGCCACCTGGCTGTAGCCGCCTTTCAGCATGTCGATGTAGAGATGCGTGGCGATATCGCCAACCTGTTCTGGCGACAAGCGCTGCACCATGCGGTACATCAAGTCGCGCCATGTCCAGAAGCTATCTTGCGGATCGCCTGCCACTTCCGCTAATCCTGCCATCGCCCGCTGGAACGCATGCGAGTGAAGATTGGCAATCGCCGGAATGGTCGCGCCTGCCAGTTGCGTGGCATTGCCGGGATCGCTATCTGGCGCTATTGCGCTAATAAAACCGTTGGCATTGATGGTAATCAGGACGTTCTCGCGCCAGCCATCGGCCAGCAGTGCGCGCGGAGCAAAAAAGACGGACATGGTTGATCCTCCATGGCGGAAAGTTGTATATACATATACATACTTTGATGCGGTGTGTAAATCGCCGAACGAGAGGGGAGTGGCATGGCAGAAGCAGAGCAGATCGACAGCCTATGGCTGGGGGCCGATATCGTGACGATGCGCGACGGGCACTACAACCTGATTGCCGACGGCGCGCTGGCGGTTAATCAGGGAAAGCTGGTGTGGGTAGGGCCACGCAGTGAATGTCCGGCGTTTAACCCGCGCGAACAGCATGAATTTTCCGGCGGCATCATCACGCCCGGTTTGGTGGATTGCCATACGCATCTGGTCTTTGGCGGCGATCGCAGTCAGGAATTTGAACAGCGTTTAAATGGCGTGAGCTACGCAGACATTGCGGCGCAGGGCGGTGGGATTCTCTCAACGGTGCGCGCCACACGTGCGGCATCTCAGCAAGAATTGGTGGCGAGTGCGCGCTGGCGGCTGGAACGATTGCTGGCGGAAGGCGTGACGACGGTGGAAATTAAGTCCGGTTATGGTCTGGATGAAGCCAGCGAGTTGACTATGCTGCGCGCCATTCATGAACTGGCTGAAACGGTGCCCGCCGATGTGCAAGCCACTTGCTTAGCCGCACACGGTTTTCCGCCGGAGTTTAAACACAATCCACAAGGTTGGATCGATATCATTGTCCAGCGTTTGCTGCCGCAGGTGAAAGCCGAAGGTTTAGCTGATGCGGTCGATGCGTTTTGCGAGCATCTGGCCTTTTCGCCGCAACAAGTCAGCGCGGTATTTGATGCCGCCAAAGCGTTGGGCTTACCGGTGAAATTGCATGCCGAGCAGCTTTCAGCGCTGGCGGGCGCGAGCTTAGCCGCCGAATATGGCGCGCTGTCCGCCGATCATCTGGAATACGCCAGCGAAGAAGACGCCAAAGCGATGGCTCAGCACGGCACGGTAGCGGTGTTGCTGCCGGGCGCGTTTTATCTGCTGCGCGAAACCCAGCGCCCGCCGGTGGAATATTTCCGCAAACACGGCGTGCCGATGGCGCTGGCCAGCGACGCCAATCCGGGGACTTCACCGGCGTTGTCACTGCGTTTGATGCTGAATATGGGTTGTACGCTATTTGGCATGACGCCAGAAGAAGCGCTGGCAGGCGTGACCTTGTGGGGCGCAAAAGCCCTGGGATTACACCATTCACACGGTTCGCTGGAAGCAGGCAAAGTGGCGAACTTCGTGCACTGGCCGCTGAAACGTCCGGCTGAACTGGTTTACTGGCTGGGCGGCGAATTGCCGTGCCAGGTTATTTATCGTGGAGAAGCGCAATGACACCTTTTCATTTCACCGCCGGTAAGATTCCATTGCTGGTTAGCATTCCGCATGCCGGTACGCAATTAACTCCAGAAGTTGAGGCCGGATTGAGCGACGCGGCACGTGGCTTGCCCGATACCGATTGGCATTTGCCGTTGCTGTACGATTTTGTGCGCGATCTCGGTGCCAGCGTGTTGATCGCTCACTATTCGCGTTTTGTTATCGATCTCAATCGTCCGGCGGATAACCAGCCGCTGTACGCCACCGCCACCACCGGTTTGTACCCGGAAACCTTGTTCGATGGCACGCCAACTTTCGCCGACGGTAAAACGCCGAGTGCCGAAGCGCGTCAGGGCTATCTGGATAACATTTGGCAGCCGTATCATCAGCAGTTGCAGCAAGAGCTGGCACGACTGAAAGCTGAGCACGGCTACGCATTGCTGTTTGATGCGCACTCAATTGCCTCAGTGATTCCACGTCTGTTTGACGGGCAGTTGCCGGATCTCAACATCGGCACCAACGATGGCGCGAGCTGTTCAACGGCGGTGATTGAGGCGATTAAGCAGGTGTGCAGCGAGCAGCAAAAATATAGCTGGATCGCCAATGGTCGCTTCAAAGGCGGCTACATCACGCGTGCCTATGGCCAGCCAGAGCAGGGCGTGCAGGCGGTGCAGCTGGAGTTGGCGCAGTTAAATTATATGGATGAAACCTCGCCGTTCGCCTGGCAGCAGGATCGCGCGACCCAGTTGCAGCACGTGCTGAAGCCGCTGATGCAGGCGTTTATTCAGGCCGGTAAACCGGTTTAAAATTTCAAACTGCACGTACATTCTTAGGGTCGCCATTTTTGGTGACCGTACAAGTGGCGCATCATGGTGGTGCGTCACTTGCCTCAGCGTGGTGCAACATTATGTCCGCCGCGCAACAATCCCCCTAATTTCCCGGCTTTGCCGATTTGGCATAACGCTTGCTAGGTTGTATGTACAAGTAAAGACCACGTAGCAGAGATGTTTATTTATCGTGGCTGGCTCACAAAAAGCTCATGCCGACAATGATCTGCTGCACGCTAACTTGTATATACATGAAATGTCATCTGCATCGCTTTTACACCGCAGACACATTCGCAATCGATTAATGACCAGGAGAAGCCGCATGACGCACCGTGTCCAGATTCGCCGTTTTTGCCTCACGACCCTGTTTGCCAGCCTGATGTTGAGCGGCGTTGCTGCCCAGGCGAAAGAGTGGAAATCGATCACCATTGCTACCGAAGGCAGCTATGAACCCTGGAACCTGACGCTGCCGGGCGGCAAGTTAGGCGGCTTTGAACCAGAACTGATGGAAGACCTGTGCAAGCGCATGGGCATCCAGTGCAAGTTGGTAGTGCAGAACTGGGATGGCATGATCGCGGGACTTAATGCCGGTAAATATGACGTGATTATGGATGCGATTGTCATCACGCCCGATCGCAAAAAAGTGGTCAATTTCACCGTGCCGTACGCCTCGACGCCAGCCACTTTCATCACCATGAAAGACAGCCCGCTGCTGCCTGCCGATCACAACATCATCAAACTGCATGACGATGAAAAAGAGATCAACGCGGCGATTGCACCGCTGAAAGCGGCAGTGAAAGGCAAAACCATCGGCATCGCCTCCGGCACGGTTTACACGCCGTTCATCGATAGATACTTCAAAGATGTCGCCGACGTGCGCGAATACACCTCGTCCGCCGATGCGATGCTGGATCTGCAATCTGGCCGTATCGACGCGGTGTTTGATGATGTGACCTTCGCCCAATCAATGCTGGCGCGCAAAGAAAACAGCAATCTGACGTTCAGCGGCCCGCAACTGGGCGGCCCGATTTGGGGCGAGGGCGAAGCGATGGGCGTGCGCATGGCGGATAACGATCTGAAAGCCAAGCTGGATGAAGCCATTCACGCCGCGCTGGCGGATGGCACCGTGAAAAAGCTCAGTGAGAAGTGGTTTAAAACTGACGTAACCCCGTAAGTGAGGTGAAAGATGATGAGCCTGCTGAGTTTTGCTGATGATGGCTGGGGCCGCTTAATTCTCAGCGCTGCCCTGACCACGCTGCTGTTGTCGCTGGCGGCGTTGATGATTGGCGCGGTGGTTGGTTCCGGTGTGGCGGCAGCTAAGTTGTCGCCGCAACGCTGGCTGCGCTGGTTAGGTGAAGCCTATTCCACGGTGTTTCGTGGCATCCCGGAACTGCTGGTGATCTACCTGTTCTATTTTGGTGGATCGGGCCTGATTACGTTGGTCGGACAGATGTTTGGTGCCGACGGCTTTATCGAAGCGCCGCCGTTTCTGATTGGTGCGTTGGCTATCGGGCTCATCTCCGGTTCCTATCAAGGTGAAGTGTATCGCGCGGCGCGCCTGGCATTAGCCAAAGGCGAAGTCGAAGCGGCGGTGGCGATTGGTATGCCGCGCTGGCGTATCGCGCAACGCATTTTGCTGCCGCAGGTAGTGCGTTATGCGCTGCCGGGCATGTCGAATGTGTGGCAGATGAGCCTGAAGGATTCGGCGCTGGTTTCGGTTACCGGCATTGTTGAGCTGATGCGCGCCAGCCAGGTTGCCGCCGGTTCAACCCGCGATTACTTCACCTTTTACTTGGTTGGCGGTGCCTGCTATTTGGTGCTGACACTGCTGTCTAATCATGCGTTTCGCCGGGCGGAATCGCGCCTTGGTCGTGCGTGGCAAAGTCGCACTGCGGCACAGCATTAAGGAGCAGCAGCATGATCGACTTCGCCTTTCTCTCTGACACTTTTCTCAAGCTCAGCGCCGCGCTGCCGGTCACGCTGGGTTTGTTTATCAGCGCGTTTCTGTGCGGCGGTATTCTGGCGATTGGCATTTTGTCGCTGCGTATGAGCCGCTGGCGGATATTAAGCGGTTTCGCGCGCGGCTACATTCTGGTGTTTCGCGGCTCACCGCTGATGATCCAGCTGTTTTTGATTTATTACGGACTCGGCCAGTTTGGCGTGATTCGCCACAGTTTTGTCTGGCCGTTCCTGCGTGAACCGTTCACCTGCGCGGTGCTGGCGCTGTCATTGTGTACCGCCGCTTACACCGCTGAGATTCTGCGTGGCGCGCTGCTGGCGGTGCCTGCCGGGCAAGTAGAAGCCGGGCTGGCTTGTGGTATGTCGCGCTGGTTGCTGCTGCGCCGCATTATCGCACCGATCATGTTGCGCTATGCGCTGCCCGCCTATTCCACCGAGGCGATTCTGTTGGTGAAATCCACCGCGCTTGCCAGTTTGGTGACGGTTTGGGATGTCACTGGCGTCGCGCAGCAGATCATTCAGCGTACTTACCGCACCATGGAAGTGTTTGTGTGTGCTGCTGCTATCTACCTGATTCTCAACTTTATTATCGTCCAGCTGTACGCGCTGTTAGAGCGCCGTCTGACCCCGGTGCATCGTGTCGCAAAAAAGCCGATGCCCGCCGTTAAACCGCTTGCCGGAGAGTAATATGCATTCCACATCACCTGTAACCTTGTCCGCCACCGATATCCATAAATCCTTTGGCGCGATGGAAGTTTTGAAAGGCATTTCGCTGCAAGCGCATCAAGGCGATGTCATCTCGATTCTCGGTGCCAGCGGTTCCGGCAAAAGTACCTTGCTGCGCTGCATTAATTTGTTAGAAACGCCGGATGCGGGCGTGGTCAGCGTTGGCGGTGAAACCATTGAGATGAAACGCCACGCGCGCGGTCATCAATTGGCGGCCAATCCGAAACAGATTGAGCGTCTGCGCTCGCGTCTTGGCATGGTATTCCAGAGCTTCAATTTGTGGTCGCACATGACGGTGCTGCAAAACGTGATTGAAGGCCCGCATTACGTGCTCAAACGTGACAAGAAAAGCTGCATCGCGCAGGCGGAACAACTGCTGGATCGCGTCGGTCTGCTGAATCGCAAAGACTTCTACCCCGCACAGCTTTCCGGCGGACAGCAGCAGCGTGTGGCGATTGCGCGCGCGCTGGCAATGGACCCGGAAGTGATGCTGTTTGATGAGCCTACTTCAGCGCTCGATCCAGAACTGGTGGGCGAAGTGCTGAAAGTGATGCGCAGCCTGGCAGAAGAGGGACGCACCATGTTGGTGGTGACGCATGAAATGGGCTTCGCACGTAACGTGTCGAATCGCGTGGTGTTTATGCATCAAGGCACCATTGATTGTCAGGGCGCGCCGGAAGAAATGTTTGGCGATCAGGGTTCGCTGCGCTTCAAGCAGTTCATTTCCAGCCACCAAAGCCATCACGCGGAGCTGCCAGCATGAGCCTTGTTTGGGGCGATAGCCCGTTGACGTGGCAAGACGTGGTGCAAGTGGCGCGGCACGATGCGGAGCTTAGCCTGAGCAGCAGCGCCTGGCAGCGCATTGCGCAAGGGCGCGCGATTGTCGATCAGATCGTCGAAAGTGGACATATCGCTTACGGCATCAATACCGGTTTGGGCGCGCTGTGCAACATCACGCTGCCGGAAGATCAGCTTAGCCAGTTGTCGCGCAATACGCTGCTGAGCCACGCCTGTGGCGTCGGGCCATTGCTGACGCGCGAACAGGCACGCGCAATTTTGTGTGCAGCGATTGCCAATTACAGCCACGGCAAATCCGGTGTATCGGTGGCGTTGGTGCAGCATCTGTTGGCGTTGCTTAATCATCAGATCACGCCACAGGTGCCGTCGCAGGGATCGGTGGGCTATCTCAGCCATATGGCGCATATCGGCCTGGCGCTGATCGGCGTCGGCGAGGTCGAGTATCAAAATCAGATCATGCCAGCCGAGCAAGCCTTAGCGCTGGCAGGATTACAACCCTATCGTCCGGGCGCGAAAGAGGGCTTAAGCCTGGTGAACGGCACGCCGTGCATGACCGGTTTATCCTGCCTGGCACTGGATGATGCTGCGCGTTTGCTGGATTGGGCGGATGTCACCGGCGCGATGAGCTTTGAAGCGCTGCGCGGACAGCTGGCGGCGTTTGATGCTGAAGTGATCACCTTGAAAGCCAGTCCGGGTATGCAAGTCAGCGGACAGCGTTTACGTGAATTGTTGAGCGACAGCCCGCTGCTGGCGGCCAGCGTTGGCGTGCGCACCCAGGATGCACTGAGTTTGCGCTCGATGCCGCAGGTGCACGGTGCCAGCCGCGATCAGTTTGATCATGCGGCGCGCCAGATTAATACCGAACTCAACGCCTGCACTGACAATCCGCTGGTGCTCGGCACGCCGGATAGCTGGCGCGTGGTGTCGCAAGCCAATCCACACGGCGAATCGGTGGCGATGGCGGCGGATTTGCTGGCGATTGCTATGGCGGAAGTCGGCAGTATCGCCGAGCGGCGACTGGATCGATTGGTGAACCCGTTGGTCAGCGGTTTGCCGGCGTTTCTGGTGGCGCAGCCCGGCGTCAATTCCGGCATGATGATTGCGCAATATGTGGCGGCATCGTTGTGTGCTGAGAATCGCCAGCTGGCGCAACCGGCGGTGCTGGATAATTACGTCACCTCCGGTTTGCAAGAAGATCATCTTAGCCTTGGCACCGGCGCGGCGCTGAAATTGCTCAAGCTGGTGGGCAACGTGTGGCAGATTCTGGCGATTGAGTATCTGCTGGCGGCGCAGGCGCTGGATTTTCACGGCGAAGAGCAACTGGCGCAAGGGACAAAGCGTGCGTTACGCGGTTTGCGTGCCAAGGTAGCGAATTGGCAGGAAGATCGCTGGTTAGCCCCGGAGATTGCGCGTGCGGTGCAGGTGTTGAAAAGCGGGTTGTAACACGTGGTGTTTAAAAACGGTCACCATAAATGGTGACCCGATTTTAATTCTCAGCGGCGAGCATCCGGGCGCACCAGATCAAAACGCTGCTCCTCACTGATGCCGTAATACGCCGAGGGGCCGCCAGCACGCAGGATCGGCTGGGCTTTGGCGGTTTGATAGATGCCGTTTTCCAGCAGTTGCTCATCAATGTGAATAGCCACCACTTCACCCAACACCAGCCAGCTCTCTAGCTCGGTTCCCTGCACATCTTGCAAGCGGATCAACTGAGTTAAACGGCATTCAAAATTTACAGGGCTTTCCGCCACCATGCTGACATTAACGTAAGAGGCGGCAATCGGGGTTAAACCGGCCAGCGCAAATTCATCCTGATTGGACGGCACCGAGGCGGAACTCTCGTTCATCGCTTCCGCTAGCGGGCGTGTTGCCAGATTCCAGACAAACTCTTTGCTTTCGCTGATATTGCGCACGCTGTCTTTCCAGCCGCTGCTGGCAAAGCCGATAATGGGTGGATGGTAATTGAAGCAGTTAAAGAAGCTATAAGGGGCCAAGTTGCGTTCGCCGTTGGCGCTAAGTGAGCTTACCCAGCCAATCGGGCGCGGGCCAACAATGGCGTTTAAAGGATCATGTGGCAAACCATGTCCAGCACGTGGCTGATATGAGTAACGTCCGCGATTCATTTCTGCTCCTCAGATAATTGTGTAATGCTGCCAGCCAGAGTATCTTACGCCCGCGCTATATTCCGGAGAAACTATGAACAAGCCCGCTGGCACCTCGCCATTCCATCCGCGTAACCGCCATCAAGGCCGTTATGATTTTGCTGCTCTGACCGCTGCCCATCCGCCGCTGGCGGGGAAAGTGCGTCCCAACGGCTACGGCGAGTTATCGGTCGATTTTGCCGATCCTGAAGCGGTGATGCTACTGAATCAGGCGCTGCTGAAGCTGTTTTATAATCTCAACTGGCAACTGCCCGCCGGTTATTTAACGCCGCCGGTGCCGGGACGTGCTGATTACGTGCACGCACTGGCCGATTTATTGGCCAGCGATAACGGTGGCGTGATTCCGCGCGATCTGGATGTGATGGATATCGGCTGTGGTGCCAACTGCATCTATCCGCTGATCGGCAATGCCGAATATGGCTGGCGTTTTACCGGCACCGATATTACCGCCGAAGCGATCACGGCCGCTGGGCAGATTGTGGCAAGCAACGTCGGTTTGCAGCGCGGGATTCGTCTGCGTCGGCAGAAAGAGGCGTCGGCCATTTTTGCCGGTGTGGTGCATAAGAACGAACGCTATCACGCGGTATTGTGCAATCCACCGTTCCATTCGTCGGCGGAAGAAGCCGCCAGCGTCGGACAGCGCAAAACGCGCAATTTGGGCTTAGGCAAAAATGCGCCGCTCAACTTCGGCGGTTTGCATAACGAATTGTGGTGCGATGGCGGCGAGCGCAAGTTTGTCGGCCAGATGATCGCTGAAAGCGTGGCGTACTCCGACCAGATCGTCTGGTTCACCTCGTTGGTTTCGCGCAAAGAGAATTTACCGGCGCTGCGCGATCAGTTGCGCGATCTGGATGCTTACGACGTGCGCATCATCGAAATGGCGCAAGGCCAGAAGCAGAGCCGCTTTATCGCCTGGACCTTCCAGCCGCCCGCGACACGCGCCAAGCGGCTGAAACGCTAAGTTATTGCGCCGGGGGTAACGCCGGGAAACTGGCAGCGGAGGCAATGTCGCTGCCGGTTTGCTTCACTTCCACCGTTTGATGCGGTGCTTTAATGCCTGCCGCATCAAAATGCTTCTTCACTTTATCATCCAGCGCAAAACGCACCGTCCACTGCTTCAGCGGCTGGGTAGTGAATGACACGCGCACGGTAAACGATTGGTTGGTTAATCCCACCAAACCGGCAAAACTCGGTTCGCCAATCACCATGCCGCGAATATCAGGATTCTCTAGCAACTCTTTCACCGCCGCTTGTAAGGTGGCATTCACTTTCTCGGTATCTTCACCGCGATCAACATCGTAGTTCGCCACAAATGAGCCAATACCGCGCACAAAGTTGGCGAAGGTGGTGATCGATGACCAAGGGATGATGTGATACGCGCCGGTATCCTGACGCACGCCGACCGAGCGGATTGACATGCGTTCCACCGTGCCGGTGATCGGCCCAATCGTCACCAAATCACCGGTGTTCATGCCGTTTTCGAACTGGATGAAAATGCCGGTAATAATATCCTTCACCAGCGTTTGCGAACCGAAAGAGACCGCCAGACCTAGCGCACCGGCACCAGCCAGCAGCGGGGCGATGTTCACGCCGACTTCTGACAGCAAAATCATGATGGTGATGGTGCTGATCACCACCGCCAGCGCGTTGCGGAACAGCGTCAGCAAGGTGCGGGTACGCGCGCTGGGCATTGGGCGACCGTGTGAATCGGAGGCCAGACGGCTTTCGATCAGGCTTGCCAACAGCGTCCAGCCGACTGCCGATAGCAGCACAATCATTACGATACGAATCATCACATCGACCATCTTCTGACCGCTACCCAGCGTCAACCAATGCCAGAGATCAAACAGATTCCACGCGTTCAGCAGCAGCAATACGGTGGCGAACACGGTAATGACGCGTGCCAGCTTCAGCAGCGCTTTGACCCAATCGTTGACGCGCTTTTGCAACTCCGGATAGTTGCGACGCAGATCAGGCGATAGCGTGACGGTTTTGCCAATCCAGCGCGTCAGCATGCCGGAAATCAGTGCGGCAATCACCACAATTGCCAGGCTGCGTACCGTGGCGGACATCATAAACTTCAAGCTGTTGCCAGGATTGAAGATCGAGAACAAGAACAGCGCGATAAAATAGGCGCTCGCCAGCCAATGCCACACCATGCCGAAGGCGCGAATAAACAGCGCAAAGAAGCTCATGCTGCGATCGGCAAGGCGCGACAATTCCTGATGGATGTTGCGCTTGTTGCGGAAAATCAGCCACAGCGCCCAAACCGTCATAATGCCCATAATCAACACGTTGAGCAGCGCGGCAACCTGCACATTCACCTGATTGGAGACAATTGGCACCACCACCAATAAGCCATAACCAATAATGCCGCTCAGCCAACTGAGACGCGTGTTCCAGTAGCTGGCACGTTCATCGGCTAAATGGAAAAAGCGTAGCGTGGCGAAGCGCGGACAGAAGATCAGGCGCAGCACCGCTTTGAAAAATTCAATCAGCGCAAAGGCGTTGAGGAACAATCCTTGTTGATAGGCGATGGTGCGATTGCCGTTGTGATAATTGTCGCTGATGATTTGGCCGACAAACAGCGTTAACGCCAGCAACAACAGATCGATGATAAAGGCGGCGAGAATGGTGGCAGGCAAGTGCAACCACTTGGTGCGTTCTAAGTTGTGATTGCGTCCCCAGCGCCCCATGCGCTGCCAGATCGGGTACATCAAGCGTCGCGTCAGCCAGTAAAAGGCAAACACCGCAGCGGCGAGGGCGGCGAAGTATTTCAGCGCGTTGAGAAAGGTTTGCTGGTTAAAGGCTTTATGTGGCGCGCTGGTGATGTTGTTGTGCAGTTTGGCAAACTGCGAGGCCACTTCGCCGCCGTATTCGCGTGTCACATTAGTCACGCTCTCCAGCACCGTAGGATCTTCCTGATCGGCTTGTGGCGGCGCTAACACCGGTTGTTCGCTGGTGGAAGGACTGTTCGCCGCCTGACGGAGTTGATCGATCAATTCCTGGCGCGAGGCGTTGTTATCCAGAATATTAGCCAGTGCAGCATAGGCGGCTTTTTTATCTTCGATGCTGGGTGCTGCATCATTGTTGTTTGCGGCAGGTGTTTGTGTCTGTTGAGCCGCAACGGCAGCTTGCGGAAGGTTGACGGCTTGCGCCGAGGAAATGAAAAACAGCGTGAGCAAACTGAAGAGTAACCCCAAAGCCAGACGCTTTGGTGGGCTGGCAGACAACATCGCTTTCTCCTTGAGCTTCGCGCAGCGGCACAAGTGAGAAGTATAGTCAGTGATGGAAGGTGAAGATTCTGAAAGGAAAATCGAATCGAGGCACCAACTGTAGCGGCGCGATTTATCGCGTTGTTTAGCAGCGATGTTGCGGTAAAAGAACGCGATAAATCGCGCCGCTACAAATTGTGCATATAAAAAAACCGTCGCCGAAAATGGGCGACGGTTTCATGGTAGTGCTTAGGATACGTGCTGCAAGAACTCGCGCAGACGATCGCTCGGTGGGTTGGTGATCAACTCGTCCGGGTTGCCATCTTCGGCGATGGTGCCTTTGTCGATGAAGATCAAACGCGAAGCCACTTTCTGTGCGAAGCCCACTTCGTGGGTGACGATGACCATGGTCATGCCTTCTTCCGCCAAATCTTGCATCACTTTCAGTACTTCGTGACGCAGTTCTGGATCCAGCGCTGAGGTTGGCTCATCAAACAGCATCATTTTCGGTTTCACCGCCAGCGCACGGGCAATTGCCACGCGCTGCTGCTGACCACCGGAAAGCTCCGACGGGAAGTGGTGTGCACGCTCAGCCAGACCGACTTTGCCCAGCAGTTCACGCGCCAGCTTGTGTGCTTCTTCTTTTTTCGCACCGCGCACGCGGATCGGACCAAAAGCGACGTTATCCAACGCACTCATCTGCGGGAACAGATGGAACTGCTGGAACACCATGCCGGCTTCCTGACGAATCAGGCGCTCATCAACTTTCGGGTCGTTGACCTTCATGCCATCGACAATCAGATCGCCCGTGGTGATCTCTTCCAGCTTGTTGATGCAGCGCAGCAGGGTGGATTTACCGGAACCGGATGGTCCAATAATCACCACCACTTCACCCTGGTTAATTTTCAGGTTGATGTCGTGCAGTACCTGAGTCTGGCCGAAATTCTTCGAGACGTTTTTAAATTCAATCACAGGATTTTCACCCTTTTCTCAATACGGCGCAGCACAAAGCTCAACACCAACGTAATAACCAAATAGATGATGGCAACGGCGCTCCAGATCTCCAGGGCGCGGAAGTTACCGGCGATGATCTCTTGACCCTGACGCGTCAGTTCGGCCACGCCAATCACGATAAACAGCGAGGTATCTTTGATACTGACAATCCATTGGTTACCCAACGGCGGCAGCATACGGCGCAGGGCCAGCGGCATGATCACGTAACGCAGGGTTTCACGGCGCGACAAACCCAGCGCTAAACCTGCTTCACGGAAGCCTTTATTGATTGACAGCACCGCACCACGGGTGATCTCGGCGATATACGCGCCGGAGTTGATCATGATGGTCACCACCGCCGCGCTGAACGGATCGATACGCAGGTCAGGGAAGGCCATTGGCAGGGCGAAGTAAATGAACATCACCTGCACCACAATCGGCGTGCCGCGAATCAGTTCGATGAACACCAGTGCGATGTTGTTGGTGATCCAGCCGCCGTAAGCGCGGGCAAAACCGGCGACTAAACCGATGATTAAACCGCCGACCAGGCCGAGGACCGAGATCAGTAGGGTCATTTTGGCGCCTTCGATTAAAATCGGCAGGGCTGGCCAAATGACGCTCCAGTCAAACTCCATGGTGAAACTCCAAAATATGTTGCGTGGAAAAGGTAAAAGCAGGGAAAAAAGTTTCCCTGCTGCAAAAGTGGCTTAAGCCAAATTATTTTGGTTCAGTACCGAACCATTTTTTATAGATGGTGTTGTAAGTGCCGTTATCGCGCAGGGTTTTCAGTGCACCGTTCACTTTTTCACGCAGGTCGTCGCTGCCTTTCGGGAAAGCGATGCCGTATTGCTGTGCTTCAATTGACTCGCCTACCGCTTTGAAGCGGCCTTTGCCGGCGGTGTTGATGAAGTACAGGATGTTCGGGGTATCGTGCAGCACGGCGTCAGCACGGTTGGTGCCTAACTCCATGTACGCGTTGTCGATGTTCGGGAACTGACGCAGATCTTTCGATTTGATGTGTGCTTTAGCGTAATCAACCGAACCGGTGCCGCTTTTCACTGCCACCACTTTGCCGTTCAGATCGTCGATGCTCTTAACGTCTTTTTCGTTCTCGCGCACCATCACCAGCAGGCCGCTTTTGTAGTAGCCGTCTGAGAACTCGATGGCTTTTTTACGTTCTTCGGTGATGGTGATACCCGCCAGCGCCAAATCAACGTTTTTGGTTTGCAGCGCAGGGATGATGCCGCTGAAATCCATTGGCTTGAAGGTGTAATCCAGCTTCAGCTCTTTAGCGACGGCATCCCACAGATCGATATCAAAGCCGACGTATTTATCGCCTTGCTTGAACTCGAAGGGAACGAATGCGGTGTCGGTAGCGACGATCAGTTTCTTTTCTGCTGCGGTGGAGGAAAGCGAGAAGGCCAGCGCCAGCGCGGCCACGGAGACTTTAATCAATGACTTCATCATTTTTTTCCTTATTACCCTCAAGCCTTGTGGCCTGATGTTCGGCGTATCATATGAAAAAATTATGCCAACTTTTCAATTCGGACAAAATCAATCACTTGTAGGTATTGGCTGACACGATTTTGCTGAAAATGAACAGGCTGCACCATTATTGTGCGCCATATTGGTGCAATGTGCTGCTGTGGTGCGGGCACAGTGTGCATCATGGGAGTGGCAAGGGAAAGAAGGGATGAAGGAATTGTTAACAACGTCAAAAAAAGCACCACAATGTTACAAACGTAAAAAAAGGCGGGATAACCCGCCTTGTTGATGCTAAAAATTATTCGATATTCGATTCGATAAACCACAGGAATTTATCCAGGTCGCGCGAAGCGGCAGTGAAGATATCAGCAGTATCTTCGTCGCTGACTTCGCTAATCGCTTTGCGCACATCATTCGCCACAATGGCGTAACGATCGGCTAGCGCTTTCAGGTGATCCTGCACGCTGTGAATATTGAGCGGATAACTTTTCAGTGGGGTTTTATCGTTGACGATCTGAGTGGTACCCAGCGCCACACCGCCTAGCTGAACCACACGTTCAGCGATAGTGTCCTGATGATCGGTAATTGCGGTACGGAAACCATCCAGCATTTCATGTACGGCAATAAAGTTGGCGCCACGCATGTTCCAGTGCGCCTGTTTGGTGATCAGCGACAGGTCAATAAATTCCACTACCAGACGGTTGAGCACCTCGATGGTCGCTTTCTTATCGCTGTCAGCGACGTCATTTCGGGTGAAAATCAGATCAGACGATTTAGTTTTAACCAGTTTTGCGGTACTCATCATTAATGTCCTCTTATTGATGGTTGTCCTAATCAAGCACGGAAATAAGTATAGCAGCAGTTTTATAACCTGCAGGATTGATTCAGACGATGTCAGGGATAGATAAATCCGAATAAAAGATGAGTATGCAGTAATTTTGGTATTTATTGATATGAATCAGATGGTTATGGTTGGTGTTAAATATTTATTAATCGTGTTGCAAAATAATAACGAAAAAACACTGTGATGAGCGATAAAAATGATAATGAGTCTTTTTAACTATTTAGCCTGCTTTAATGCAGGCTAAATAACCGGTTATTTATTGCGGGTTGTTAATATCCACTTCGCTTATTTTCGCGCTTTTTTGTTTCATTGTTAGCGTTGAGCCCGCCGAAGCGATAATAATCGCTAATAAAGCCAGCCACTGCGTCAACGTTAACAGCTCACCGAGGAATAGCATGCCGGAAAGCGCTGCCATCGCCGGTTCCAGGCTCATTAAGGTGCCGAAAATGCGCGCCGGCAAACGGGTGAGCGCCATCATCTCTAAAGAATAAGGAATGGCGCTGGAGAGCAGGGCGATTAACAGCGCCAGCGGCAGCACTTCCCAATGCCAAATACCCGGCGCGGCGAAGGTCAGTCCCAACGGCACAAAGATCACTGACGCAATCAGCGAACCCATTGCCACCGTGGCCGGGCCGTGTTCGGCTCCAGCGCGTTGTCCGGCCAGAATATACACAGCCCAACAGGCACCTGCGCCCACCGCGAGCAACGCGCCAAGCGGATCGATATGGCTCATACCCTCGCCAATCGGCAACAAGAACCACAATCCGGCTACCGCCAATAGCACCCAAACAAAATCCAGCGGGCGACGTGCACCAATCAACGCCAGCGTGAGCGGGCCGAGAAACTCCAGGCCAACCGCCACGCCCAGCGGCACGGTACGAATTGCTAAATAGAACAGGTAATTCATGCAGCCAAGCGCTAATCCATACATCAACAGCGGCTTGCGCTGTTCACGCGTAAAACGTAAACGCCACGGTTTAAAGATCACGCACAGGATGATGGTGCCGAGGCCAAGGCGCAAAGCGGTAATACCTGGCGCGCCAACGGTGGAAAACAACGATTTTGCCAGAGAAGCGCCACCTTGCAGCGAGAGCATGGCAATCAGCAGCACGGCAATCGGGAACACTACCGGAGCCATATTTTTGGAGTTGAGAGGCGCAGACATCCTGTAATCCAATCCTTTATTTATTAACAACAGAGCAACAAGCGCCCAGTGTAAAGGAATCTTCAGCAAATAAGGAGGCGTGTGCGCGGGAAATAAAAAGTGCGACAGGTCATAAAATCACCACAATTAGGACCATTTACGTAAAGAAATGTCAGATTAGTTTAGGAATTTACTTAAAGGCATTTTTTATTGAGCGGATTTATGTTGCAGGAATATGACGGATTTTATAAGTAAAATGAATGACATAGGAAACTTCATTAACTTTCTGTTACACCAAACAATGTATTGGACAACAAAATGCGGGCAGAGTTTCAGGCTGTTTTTTGTTATATTTTCAGCGTTGTCAGGAGATAAGTATATTCACATTTGAGGTGGTTATGAAAAAAATTGCATGTCTTTCAGCTTTAGCTTGTGTACTGGCCGTTGCCGCAGGTTCAGCCATGGCGCAGAGCACCGTTACCGGTGGTTACGCTCAGAGCGATTATCAAGGCGTTCAGAACAAAGCTAACGGCTTCAACCTGAAATACCGTTACGAAGACGGTTCTAACCCACTGGGTTGGATCGGTTCATTCACTTACACCGAAAAAGACCGCACTGACGCGGGCGTGTATGAAAAAGGTTCTTACTACGGCATCACCGGTGGTCCTGCTTACCGTCTGAACGACTGGGCAAGCATCTACGGTGTTGTAGGTGTGGGCTACGGTAAATTCCAGGATAACGGCGCTGACCGTCAGAAATCTGACACCAGCGACTACGGCTTCTCTTACGGTGCGGGTATGCAGTTCAACCCAATCGAAAACGTCGCTCTGGACGTGGGCTACGAGAAGAGCCGCATCCGCAGCGTCGATGTGGGCACCTGGATTGCTGGCGTAGGTTACAGCTTCTAAGTTTTTGCTTAGACCAGAGTTGCACTAGAAACGGCCCCTTGCAGGGCCGTTTTTTTATGCTTACGGTTTGGCGGGTTCAGGCAAGGTAGCGCGAATCTTCTTCACCTGATCGGCAGTCACCGGCGCCGCTTTATTCCCCCAACCGTTACGGATAAAGGTAGCGACATCAGCCACTTGCTGATCGTCCAGACGCCATGCGAAGTCTGGCATGGTAAAGCCGGTTGGCGCTTGTTGGGTAATCGCGCGTTGACCGCCTTTCAGGATCACACTGATCACCGAAGAGGGATCGTCACTCAGCAATGCCGGGTTGTGTGCCAACGCCGGGAAAGTACTGGCATAGCCTTTGCCATCGGTGCGGTGGCACGCGGCGCAGTTATCGACATATACCTGCGCACCAGGTTTGCTGACATCGCCTTTGAACAGCGCTTGCGCGGTGGCATCACTGGTCTGTGGCGCTGGCGTGTTATCAGCAGCAGGCAACGACTTCAGATAGACCGCAATCGCGTTGAGATCGTCATCGGTCAGATATTGCGTGCTGTGTGCGATGACATCGGTCATCGAACCAAAGGCTGCGCCTTGCTGATTGGCACCGGTTTTCAGGAAAGTGGCGATATCCTGCTGCGACCAACTACCCAAACCGGCTGTCGGGCTGGCGGTGAGATCCGGTGCGTGCCAGCCTTCCAGCGTGCCGCCGGTTAGATAGCTTTTGCCGCTTTGGTCCATGGCTTTTTCCTGGAAGCCAATGCCGCGTGGCGTATGACAAGATCCACAGTGACCTAAACCCTGCACCAGATAAGCGCCGCGTTGCCACTGCTCCGATTTATCAGCAACTGGCGCGTACGTGGCATCATCGGCAAAGGTCCAGCGCCAAATCGTCAGCGGCCAGCGCATGCTCAGCGGCCACGGAATGTCGCTGTCGCGATTCGCCTGTGCAACCGGCTTCACACCTTGCATGAAATAGTCATACAGCGCGTGCATGTCGTTGTCGTTGATTTTGGCGTAGGACGGGAAGGGCATCGCCGGATAGAGCGATTTGCCATCTTTCGCTACGCCGCCGCGCACTGCTTTAGCGAAATCGTCATAGCTCCAGTCGCCAATGCCGTGGGTTTTATCCGGCGTGATATTGGTTGAATAGATAGCGCCAATCGGCGTGCTCATTTTCAATCCGCCAGCAAAAGGCTGCCCGCCCGCGGCAGTGTGGCAAGCGGCGCAATCCCCAGCTTTCGCCAGATATTCGCCTTGCTTGATTGAGGCATTGCTGGCGGCGAATGCCGCGTGGCTCACGAGCGCACCGCTCAGCGCGAGAAAAAGTGCGGAAAGTTTCACGTTGACACTCCTTATCAGGCTTGAACCAGTGGGCCAGGGTTAGCGAGATAGCGGCTGCGAATAGCCTCCGCCGCGAAAAGCGCCGTGGCGCAGACAATGCCGGTTGGGTTGTAAGCCAGGTTCTGCGGGAAGCAACACGCACCGGTAACAAACACATTCGGCACATCCCAGCTTTGCAAATACTTGTTCACCACGCTGGTGCGCGGATCGTCACCCATCACCGCG
Source organism: Pantoea sp. (assembly GCF_039594315.1). Lineage (GTDB taxonomy): Bacteria > Pseudomonadota > Gammaproteobacteria > Enterobacterales > Enterobacteriaceae > Pantoea. Next base: position 67,139 of record NZ_JBCNNP010000005.1, on the reverse strand, counting down.
CCGCCCGTGGTGTGCGTTGATTGATAAGGACGTACATCGTAATGGCTATCCAGCGTTTTGAAGCCCAATTCGTAATGCTTCGGATTCATCACTTTGACGATCTCTTCCGCTTTCCCTTTGATGAAGTTGGTCATCTTCAGCTCGTTCTGCTGCCAGTCAAAGGTCATGCGCAGCAGCGGTTGGCCGTAGATATCGCGGTAAGTTGGATCGAGATCGAGATAGCACTGTTTGTACGGCATCACTGAACCGGACGATCCCACGTTCATGTTGTGCAGATAGTTATCTTTGATCGCTTGTTTCCAGCCGGAACCCCAACGCGGCGCATCTTTTGGGATGCCCATTTGCTGAATCGGACGACCGCCGGAGAACGCTGCCGAGATGGTGGCGCCGCCAACAAAACCGAGTTTGCTGTGGTCGAAGTTTTCGGCGTTAAAATCGTCAATCACGGTGGAGGTTGCGCCAGTGGCGGCGAATGGATTGAACCAGTTGTCGTTGTCGTAGAAAAGCTTGATGCCGCCGGTCATCTGATAGGCGTAGTTTCTGCCGACTACGCCGTCGCCGGTTTGTGGGTCGTACGGTTTACCGATTTTCGACAGCAGCAGCAAACGCACATTGTGCAGCTGGAAGGCACTGAGGATCACCAGATCGGCCGGTTGTTCCACTTCGTTGCCTTGCGCATCGATATAGGTCACGCCGGTGGCTTTTTTACCGCTGCTGTCGGTATTGACGCGAATCACGTGCGCCTGGGTACGAAGTTCAAAGTTACTGAACGGACGCAGCGCCGGGATCACGCAGCTTTGCGGTGAACCTTTCGAATAGTTGAAGCAGCCAAAACGTTCGCAGTAGCCGCAGTAGTTACACACGCCAAGTTGCACGTTGTACGGGTTGGTCCAGGCTTCGGTACAGTTGGCGGCCGGGCATTCGAACGGGTGATAACCGAGCTGCGTAACGGCTTTCGAGAACAGTTCACCGGCATACAACGTTTGTAATGGCTTGGTGGGATAGGGATTTTTACGCGGTGATTCGAAGGGGTTGCCACCTTCAACGGTTTTGCCGTCGAGGTTGCCGACCTGACCGGCTGCACCGCAGATTTTTTCGAACTTGTCGAAGTACGGTTCCATCTCCGCGTAGGTGAACGGATAATCCTGCACCGTCATGTCTTTCGGGATGAAGTCGGCGCCGTATTTCTCAATCACCGTGCTGCGCATTTTAAGGTCGGCTTCCAGCGGACGCCACAGCTGACCATTCCAGTGCGTACCCGCACCGCCCACGCCATCGCCTGGCAGGAATGAACCAAAGCGGCGATAAGGCAACGCGGTTTCCTGCGTGGTGTGACGCACGGTGACGGTCTCTTTCGAGGCATTCTGAAACAGCTTGAGACGAATGCCGTAAGTGAGTTCATCGGCAATGCGCGGATAGGAGAAATCAGGATAGGTATCGCGATTTTCACCGCGTTCCAGCGCCACAATGTTCAATCCTGAACTGGCTAATTCCATTGCCATCAGCGAACCGGTCCAGCCAAACCCGACGATCACCACATCGACGGGCGCTTTTTTTACTGCCGCCATTACACGCTCCTTTTGCTGGAAATACTGACTGGGCCAAACGGATAGGGTTTATTCGGCTGTTGCACGGTATCGACAAAGTCCGCGCGGGCGCCGGGAAAACCAATCATTTTCCACGACGCCAGCGTTTGGTTGCCGCCGTGAATCGGATCGGCGAGATAACCCTCTTTGGCGTTTTCCAGCAGTTGCTCGAAAAACTGCTTGCCGTGAATGGCGTCGTTACGCAGTTTGTCGGCATCCAACGCGCGTAAAACCTCTTCCTGTTGCGCAGTTTCCAGCTGATAGAAATCTTTTTGATATTGCTGTTGGCAGTGCTGATCGGCCAGCGCAATACCTAAACGATAGGTTTCACGCGGCACTAAATGCGACTGATAACCCATCTCTGGCGCGGCTTCAGCAAATGGGCCCTGCATGTACCACAAACGGCCGTAGCCATACGGCAGTTCCATCTGCTTATCGATAAAGACCTGCACGCCTTCGCTGACTGCGCCGGGGCCATTGGCATCAGCAGGGATCAGACGATCGAGTGCGGCGAGCAGAAATTTCCACTCTTTATCATTGAAGTAGGCCGGAACGTAATCGGATAACACGCCTTGCGGCTTGTCTGCTGCGGGGGAGGAGAGTGAGACCACACCGGTACTGACTGCGGCGGCGAGAGGAATGAGCGAGAGCGATTTTTGTAAAAATCGTCTCCGGCCCGATGGTTGCTCTTCAGGCATTTTTTCTGACATTGCTAATTTTCCTTACGAAAAACCCACCCTGGGTTGATTCTTTTTTTATCTCTGTCACAGCGAATTTGTTGATCGCAGAATGTTTTTTATCGTTCTGGGGCTTTTTCTGCGTGATTTGTTATATCGATGTGAATTTTGTTATATGGAAATTAATCAATGTTGATAAGAGGTTGCAACAAAAAAGTTAGCAGCCTAATGGTTTGATGGTTACGTAAGTTACAAAAGTCGTGCCGAGTTGAAGCGATTCAGCCTCAAGTGGGATAAGCGATGTGCTTTAGTTCAATAACAATACGAAGCAGAGGGGATAAAAAGGTAACAAAATATGTAGGGATGATGCAGAAATGAAAAAGGCGGCTTTGCGGGCCACCTTTTACTGGAATGGGGAGAAGTTTAGCCGCGCCAGATCAGGTTAGGGCACGGACGCTCAACGAGCTGTTTGCCGGTGAGCTTTTCAATCAGCATCAAACGCAGCGCAAACGGCGAGCGGCTAAACAGGCACAGCAGCGATTTCAGCTCAAAAGCCGGTTTGCTCTGTTCAGCCTGGAAGCATTTGCCACAGTCGAGGCAGTTTTTCATGGTAGTCATGTTCACCTCCCGAGTGATTGACGACTTAAACACAAGGAGCGATCAGCTTTGCATCCTTTATAAGCTATTCGCTTACATTACGAACAAAGATAGCACTGGCTATACTCTTTAGCCAACACTATTTAGGAAAAATTTGTGCTTATTTGTGCCTGGTTTACAATGAGCGCAGCCAGCCCGCACCGCAGGTATAGTGCGGCAGATAATAAAGAGGAAGTTGAATGAGTCGTCGTGCAAAAATCGCCACCAACATGCCCCAGGGGCCGCTGAAAGAGATAGAGGAGCATGTCGAAGGATTTCGTCAGGTGCGCGAAGCGCATCGTCGTGAGCTGATCGATGACTACGTTGAGTTAATCTCTGATTTAATTCGTGAATTTGGTGAAGCACGTCAGGTGGATATGGCCGCGCGTTTGGGTGTTTCACAGCCAACCGTGGCGAAAATGCTGAAGCGTTTGGGCACCACCGGCTTGGTAGAGCAAGTGCCTTATCGCGGCGTGTTTCTCACTGCTGAAGGCGAGAAGCTGGCTGAGGCGAGCCGCGTACGTCACCACATTGTTGAAACCTTCCTGTTAGCGCTGGGCGTCAGCCCGGAAACCGCGCGCCGAGATTCTGAAGGCCTTGAGCATCACGTCAGTGATGAAACGCTGGCCGTGTTCCAGAAATTTTACGAGAGTCGCTAACCTTTAAAGGCTTCCGCCACCATGCCCATCGTGCTTCGTTCCTTAATGCGTGATCGTATTTTGCATTTGTTGTTGCTGTTGGGTGTGGTGATGCTGCCGCTGGCGGATTTCCACTGGTCGCAACTGCCGAGCGCGGTTGACTGGCACACCATCATGACGCTGACCGGCTTATTGATGTTGACCAAAGGGCTGGAAAACAGCGGCTATTTTGATGTGCTTGGCGCACGACTGATCCAGCGATTCCACCATGAACGTGCGTTGGCGCTGTTTATGGTGTGCGCCGCCGCGTTGCTCTCCACTTTTCTTACCAATGATGTCGCGCTGTTTATTTTGGTGCCGCTGACCTTAACCTTACGCAAATTCTCGCGCTTGCCGATTTCGCGTTTAATTATTTTTGAAGCGCTGGCGGTGAATGCCGGATCGTTATTAACGCCGGTCGGCAATCCGCAAAATATCTTATTGTGGAGCCACGGCACGCTGAGCGTTCCGGCTTTTATTTTGCAAATGGCACCTTTGGCGGCGTTTTTAATGCTGACGTTGATGGTGTTAACGTGGTGGAGTTTCCCGGCACGAACCATTCAAAAGCATGAGCAAAGCGAAACGCAGGCCTGGCGTAAACCGTTATTCGTCGTCAGCGTATTGCTGTATATCGTGTTTATTGTGGCGCTTGAACTAAAACTCACCGGCTGGGCTTTGTTGCTGGTCGCCGCTTGTTTCTTGATCATGGCGCGCAGCGTATTAATCAGTATCGACTGGAGTTTATTGCTGGTATTTGTCGCGATGTTTATCGACGTCTATTTGCTGATGCATTTACCGTGGCTGCAACCGCATTTTTCCGCAATTGGTCAGATGGGCGAGGGCGGACTTTATTTGCTGGCGATTGGCTTGTCACAAATTATCAGTAACGTGCCAGCAACGATTCTACTGTTGCAGAAAGTCCCGCCGTCCGACGTGCTGGCGTGGGCAGTGAATATTGGCGGTTTTGGTTTATTACCGGGATCGCTGGCTAACTTAATTGCTCTGCGTATGGCGCAAGATGCGCGCGTGTGGTGGCGCTTCCATCTATTTTCCATTCCGATGCTGGCCTGGTCGATGCTCGGCGGTTGGCTGCTTTTGCATTTATTGCGTTAGTTAGCTGCCTGTGTCGGCTTATGTAAAGTTGCATTGGCATTTGTCAGTTTCCCATCTAAGGTTAGGTTGACCGTTTTTGCCCGAGAATCGGGACAACTGCCTATGATGAAAAATTATGAGTGAAAACCACAATCAGTCGCCTGCACGCGATGAGCAGGATGCGCACCACACTTCAAATTCCGATCAAGACGACAACCAACCTGAACGTAAGCGACCCGGCAAAAAGCCGCTGATCTTCCTCGCCATTGTGGTGATGATCATGCTGTTGGTGGGATTGTGGTTCTGGTTCACCACACGCAATGTTGAAACCACTGATGATGCCTTTACCGAAGGCAATGCGGTGACGATTGCGCCGAAAGCCTCCGGTTACGTGGTCAAGCTGCTGGTGAAAGATAACCAGCGCGTTAAGCAGGGCGATCTGCTGGTGGAAATCGACGCACGCGATACTGAAGCGCAGCGCGATCAGGCCAAAGCGCAGCTCGGACTGGCGCAGGCGCAGCTGCATCAAGCCGAGGCACAACTTGCCTTATCACGCGTGCAATATCCGGCGCAGCGCGATCAGGCGTTAGCCGATCAAGCCAAAGCACAGGCGAATTTGCTCAACGCGCAGGCGGATTACCGTCGCCAACGCGGTGTTGATCCGCGTGCCACCTCGCAACGTAATATTGATACCGCTGCCGCGCAGCTGCGTTCAGCCGAAGCGCAATTGCAAAGTGCTAAAGCGCAGGTTGAAGTGGCTTCGCAGGTGAAGCTGCAAATTCGTCAGCAGGAAACCAATGTTGAGGCGCGTCAGCAACAAGTTGAGCAGGCGCAGGCGCAACTCAATACCGCCGAACTGAACCTGTCTTACACCCAAGTGCGCGCGCCTTACGATGGTTTTGTCACCAAGCGTAATGTGCAGCTCGGCACCTTGGTGCAAGCGGGCTCAGCGCTGTTCTCGCTGGTGTCACCGGACATCTGGATCAATGCCAACTTCAAAGAGTCGCAGCTGGCGCGCATGAATCCGGGCGACAAAGTGGAAATCAGCATTGATGCCTGGCCGGATATGAAGCTGGAAGGGCATGTTGATAGCGTGCAAATGGGTTCTGGCTCGCGCTTCTCCACCTTCCCGGCGGAAAATGCCACCGGTAACTACGTGAAAATTGTGCAGCGCGTGCCGGTGAAAATCGTCATTGATAAAGGGCTCGATCCTAATCATCCGCTGCCGCTCGGCTTGTCGGTTGAGCCGAAGGTAACCGTGGAATGAGTGCGAGCGAAAGCTGGCGTCCGGCCAGCAATCCGTGGCTGGTCGCTATCACGGTAACGTTGGCGGTGTTTATGGAGATCCTCGACACCACCATCGTTAACGTGGCGCTGCCGCACATTGCCGGTTCACTCTCTTCGAGCTACGACGAATCAACCTGGGTTCTCACCTCGTATTTGGTCGCCAACGGCATCGTATTGCCGATTTCAGCGTTCTTCAGCCGCCTGTTTGGTCGCAAGCAGTTCTTCTTAATCTGCATCGTGATGTTCACCATCTGCTCATTCCTGTGCGGCATCGCGACTGAACTGTGGCAAATCATCTTGTTCCGCGTGTTGCAGGGCTTTTTCGGTGGCGGTTTGCAACCGGTGCAGCAATCGGTATTACTCGATTACTTCAAACCGGAAGATCGCGGCAAAGCGTTTGGGCTTTCCTCAATTGCGATTATCGTCGCGCCGGTGATTGGCCCGACGCTTGGCGGTTGGATCACCGATAACTACAGCTGGCGCTGGGTGTTCTTTATTAATATCCCGGTCGGCATTCTTACCGTGATGGCAATTTATCAATTGCTGGAAGATCCGCCGTGGGAGCGCAAGTGGGCCAAAGGCAAACTGAAAATCGACTACATCGGCATTAGTCTGATCACGCTTGGCTTGGGCTGTTTGCAGGTATTTCTCGATCGCGGCGAAGATGAAGATTGGTTTGCCTCGCACTTTATCCGCCTGTTCGCCATGCTGGCGGTGATCGGTATTATCGGGGCGATTTACTGGTTGCTGTACGCGCGTAAGCCGGTGGTTGATCTCACGGTGATGAAAGACCGCAACTTCTGGGTTGCCGGTTTGCTGATGGCGGGCATGGCAATGATTCTTTACGGCAGCTCGGTGGTGCTTCCACAACTGGCGCAACAGGATTTGGGGTACACCGCCACCTGGTCCGGATTGGTGCTGTCGCCCGGCGCGATATTAATAGTGCTGACCATTCCGCTGGTATTGAAGTTGATGCCGCTGGTGCAAACGCGCTACATCATCGCCTTTGGCTTTACCTGCCTGGCGTGCGCGTTCTTCTATTCCACCTCTTTAACGCCGAACGTCGATTTCACCACGCTGGTAATGATGCGCAGCGCGCAGTCGATCGGACTTGGCTTCCTGTTCGTGCCGCTCACCACCATTGCTTTTATTACCGTGCCGCAGCGCTTGAACGCTGATGCTTCGGCGCTGTTTACCATGTTCCGTAACGTCGCTGGATCGATTGGCATCTCGCTTTCCACTGCGGGGATTACCGAACGCATGCAGACACGGTCGGCCAATATGGTGCACAACATGTCGCCGCTGAATGAGCCGTTTAATATCACCTTGCAGCATTGGGCCGATGCGATTCGTAATTACACCACGGCGGTGGGCGATCCGCTGACGTTGGCGAGCGGGCAGCTGTATCAGGAGATGATCGCGCAATCGCGTATTCTGGCGTACATCGACGTCTTTATGGGCCTGAGTATCGTGGCTCTGCTATTGATTCCATTTTGTTGGTTGCTTTCGCCGATTAAGAGCGAAGGCGGTGCAGGAGCACATTAAAATGAACCCCATTTCGCGCTATAAGCTGACATTGCTTGCGCTGTCATTATTGCTGGCGGGCTGTGCCGTTGGGCCTGATTATCAACCGCCACAAGCGCATACGCCGGGTGCTTATCATGATTTACCGTCGCAGCAGGCGTCAAAACCGCTGGCGGCGGCCACCAATCCCCTGTGGTGGAAAAGTTTTAACGATCCGCAATTAGATAGCCTGATTGAACGCGCCATTGCCGGTAATTTAACGCTGCAACAATCGGTATTGCGCATTGCTGGCGCGCGTGAACAACTGGCGCAAGCCCGCGGCGGCTTATTTCCCTCTCTGAATGGCTCCGCTAAAGTCACCCGGCAGCAACTCGGTTTAAAAGGATTGCTAAAATCCAATGGCGTTTACGACCAGGTTGATAGTGATGTGGCCAGCCAGCTAAACGGTTTGGATCATTCGGTCACGCTGTATCAAGGCAGTTTCGATGCCAGCTGGGAATTAGATTTGTGGGGCAAAGTGCGCCGCCAGATGGAAGCCGCCGACGCGCAACAGCAAGCGGCTATTGAGCAACGCAACGATGCGCTGGTGTCACTGGAAGCGGAAGTGGCGCGTGCCTATTTGCAACTGCGTGGCGCGCAAGCGGTGCTGAATACCTTGCAACAACAAATCGATGTGGCGCAGCAAACCTGGGAATTAACCCAAAGTCAGCAGCGCAATGGTCTGGCGCCAACTACCGATGTGGAAAATGCGCGCGCGCAATTGGCGTCACTCAATGCGCAATTGCCGCAATACCAGGCGCAGCAATTACAGGCGATGAATGGTTTAGCGGTGTTGCTGGGGAAAACCCCTGGCGCGCTGGATAACGAGTTGATGAATAATAAAGCGCTACCGGCGTTACCGAAGCTGGTGCCGGTCGGCATTCCATCCACGCTGGCGCGACGTCGCCCGGATATTCGTCAGGCTGAAGCCACGCTGCATGCCCAAACTGCCAATATTGGTGTTTCAGTCGCCGATTTATTCCCCAGCTTGTCTCTGACTGGACAATTGGGGGTACGAAATACCGATGCCAGTTATTTGGATGACTGGAGCAGCCACTTCTTTAGCATCGGTCCATCGTTGTCGATTCCGATATTTCAGGGTGGACGTTTAGTTTCCAGCGTGAAATTGGCACGCGCGCAGCAGGCGAGCGCGGCGCTGGATTATCGTCAAACCGTATTAACCGCATTGCAGGATGTGGAAAATGCCTTGGTGAGTTATCGCGCCGATCAGCAGCAAGTTATTGCACTTGATGAAACCACCGGCGCATTACAACGCACCTTTGATTTGGCCAGCGACAGTTATCGTCAGGGGATTTCGACCTTCCTTGATGTGCTAGATGCACAACGCCAGCTGGCGCAAGCAAAAGCGCAATCAACCCAAGCGCGGATGCAAAGTGCATTGGACTTAGTGGCATTATATAAAGCGCTGGGCGGCGGCTGGGAACCTTATCAAAACGTCAACCTGCCAGACTATTCTGTGTTTGGCCCGGCAACGGAAGTGCGTTAATTAACGTTAAACAAGCCGCCTGAACAGCGGCTTTTTTTATCGATACAGTAAAAAAATGAGATTTCTCTCTCATCCTCAACAATATAATAATCACCACTGAAAATAGGTTTTCCCTTACACCATTAATCCTTGCTTACCTTTACGTGCACTTTCGCAGCACCGCGCATTAGTCGCTAAATGATTGTTTATACCTCGAGAATATCGCGTTGAAATCGATTCCTTTAGTCACATTAGTAACAATCCTTGCTTGTTAATTCATGGTTAATTAAAGTGCTTCTGTCGCTTTTAAGCGCAATGTAAGAAATAGGTAAGCGACTTCAGATTAATCCAGGCTCGAAAATTAATTTATTTTTTTATTTGAATTAGGTAATCTTGCCACTACAGTTTTAATTAACCCCCTTAAGCAAGGACATTGTGATGAGTGACGCATTTAAAGTTCTGAACAACATTCGCACATTACGTGCGCAGGCTCGTGAACTGCCATTGACCGATCTGGAAGAAATTCTGGAGAAATTAACTGTTGTTGTGACTGAACGTCGTGACGAAGTAAACGCTGAAGAAGCGCAGAATCGCGAAAAAGAAGAGAAGCTGTCTAAATATCGCGAAATGCTGTTGGCTGACGGTATTGACCCGAACGAATTACTGGGTGCATTGGAAGTGGGTAAAAAGCGCGCCAAGCGTGCTCCGCGTCCAGCTAAATATTCTTACACCGACGAAAACGGTGAGCAGAAATCATGGACCGGTCAAGGCCGTACCCCAGCTGCGATTAAGAAAGCGCTGGACTCAGGTAAAAGCCTCGATACTTTCCTGATCAAATAATCCGCACAATCCTTGTCAGTGGGAGCCGAAGGTTTAGACCTTCGGCTTTTTTATTTCTGTTTTAGCAACAACATGTTCTCGGAGTAACCGCGTCTGCCCTCGGCGCAGAGGTGGCGTCCGGGGCCTTGCTTCTGGCATAATGCCCGCTGTTTTTTCCTCCACTGCGTAACAAAGGTAAAGCCGTGTTAGTTTCCAGCAATATCACCATGCAGTTCGGCAGTAAGCCGCTGTTCGAAAATATCTCCGTTAAATTTGGCGGCGGTAATCGTTACGGTTTAATCGGTGCGAACGGCAGCGGTAAATCTACCTTTATGAAAATACTGGGCGGCGATTTGGTGCCGACGGGAGGAAATGTTTCCCTCGACCCAAATGAACGTATCGGTAAGTTACGTCAGGACCAATTTGCCTTTGAGCAATATAGTGTGCTGGACACCGTGATCATGGGCCACAATGAATTGTGGGCCGTGAAGCAAGAGCGTGATCGTATATATGCATTGCCGGAAATGAGCGAAGAGGAAGGCTATAAAGTGGCTGACCTTGAAGTTGAATACGGTGAAATGGATGGTTACAGCTCGGAATCACGTGCCGGTGAATTATTACTGGGTGTTGGCATTCCAGTGGAGCAGCATTACGGCCCGATGAGCGAAATTGCGCCGGGTTGGAAATTGCGCGTGCTGTTAGCCCAGGCATTATTTGCCAATCCAGATATTTTGTTGCTCGATGAACCGACCAACAACCTGGATATCGATACCATTCGTTGGTTGGAGCAAGTGCTCAACGAACGTAACAGCACCATGATCATCATTTCGCATGACCGTCACTTCCTGAATATGGTGTGCACGCACATGGCGGATTTGGATTACGGCGAACTGCGCGTCTATCCGGGTAATTATGACGAATATATGACCGCGGCGACACAATCACGCGAGCGTTTATTATCGGATAACGCTAAGAAGAAAGCGCAAATTGCCGATCTGCAATCATTCGTGAGCCGCTTCAGCGCCAACGCCTCTAAATCGCGTCAGGCGACGTCACGTGCTAAGCAGATTGATAAAATTAAGCTGGAAGAGGTTAAAGCTTCTAGCCGTCAAAACCCGTTTATTCGTTTTGACCAGGATAAGAAACTGTTCCGTAATGCGCTGGAAGTGGAAGCATTAACCAAAGGTTTCGATAACGGTCCGCTGTTTAATAAACTCAACCTGATGTTAGAAGTCGGCGAGAAATTGGCGATTCTTGGTGCCAACGGTATTGGTAAAACCACATTACTGAAAACACTGGTCGGTGAACTGGCACCGGATAGCGGCACGGTGAAATGGTCGGAGAATGCGCGCATTGGTTATTACGCGCAGGATCATGCCGAAGATTTTGCCGACGATCTGACCGTATTCGATTGGATGAGCCAATGGAAGCAGGAAGGCGACGACGAACAAGCGGTGCGCAGTATTCTTGGCCGTCTGCTGTTTGGTCACGATGAGATCAATAAGCCAGCGAAAGTGCTGTCGGGTGGTGAGAAGGGCCGCATGCTGTTTGGCAAGCTGATGATGCAGAAGCCGAACATCCTGATTATGGATGAACCGACCAACCACTTAGATATGGAATCGATTGAATCGCTGAACATGGCGCTGGAAATGTATGAAGGCACCTTGATCTTCGTCTCGCATGACCGTGAGTTTGTTAGCTCGCTGGCCACGCGTGTGATGGAGATGAAAGGCGATCGCATTGTCGACTTCACCGGCAATTACGAAGATTACCTGCGCAGTCAGGGCATCGTTTAAGATCAAAAAGGGCGGCTTGATAGCCGCCCTTACTTTTTTAACCAATCTGCCCAATATTCACATACTGGGTTTCCAGATACTCTTCCAACCCAATATCTGCCCCTTCGCGACCCAAACCTGATGCCTTCACGCCGCCAAACGGTGCCACTTCGGTTGAAATGATCCCTTCGTTCACGCCGACCATGCCGCTCTCCAGTTGTGGCGTCACGCGCAGCGCACGTGCCAGATCGCGTGTCCACAAATAGGCCGCCAATCCGTATGGCGTATCGTTAGCGCGCTGGATCACTTCGTCTTCGCTGCTAAAGCGGAAGCACGCCGCCACCGGGCCAAAGGTCTCTTCCTGCGCCAGCAGCATCTGCTCATTGGCATCAGCCAGCACCGTCGGTTGATAGAAACTGCCGCCCAATGCGTGACGTTCGCCGCCACAAAGCAAACGTGCGCCACGTTGCACTGCATCCTGCACATGCGCTTCCACTTTCTGCATCGCGCGCTGGTGAATCAACGGACCTTGCTGTGCGCCCGGCGTCAATCCTGGCGCTACTTTTAAGGCACGCGCCGTATCGGCCAGCTTGTTGACGAAGCGATCGTACACGCCGTCCTGCACATAAAATCGATTTACGCAGATACAGGTTTGCCCGCTATTGCGGAATTTTGCGGCCATCGCGCTTTCTACTGCCGCATCAATATCAGCATCGTCAAACACGATAAACGGTGCGTTGCCGCCCAGTTCCAGCGACAGTTTTTTTACCGAGCTGGCGGCGTCACGCATCAGCAATTTGCCGACCGCAGTGGAACCGGTGAAGGAGATTTTACGCACGCGATCGTCATGCGTCAGCGTACGACCAATCTCCACGGTTTGGCCGCTCACCGCATTCAGCACGCCAGCAGGCACACCGGCTTGCTCCGCCAGCACCAGCAAGGCAAAAGCGGACAGCGGCGTTTCATTGGCCGGTTTAACGATGGCGGTACAACCTGCCGCCAGCGCCGGGCCCAGTTTGCGCGTCAACATTGCCAGTGGGAAATTCCACGGCGTGATAGCCGCGACCACACCAACCGGCTGTTTCAGCGTCAGGATCAGGTTACCGGCTTTGGTCGAAGGAATGGTTTTGCCGTTGGCGCGTTTGCCTTCTTCGGCGAACCATTCGATAAAGCTGGCGGCGTACAGCACTTCGCCGCGCGCTTCGGCCAGCACTTTGCCCTGTTCCTGCACCACCAACTGCGCCAAATCTTCCTGATTTTCGATGATCAATTGATACCAGCGCTGCAAAATCACCGCACGCGCTTTGGCGGTTAAGGCACGCCAGGCGGGCAGGGCAGCAGACGCCGCGGCAATGGCGCGTGTGGTTTCGGCTTCACCCACGTTAGCCACGCGCGCCACTACACTTTCATCGGCGGGATTGGTGACGTCATAAGTGCGATCGCTCTCCAGCCATTGTCCATTACAGTACCAGCCGGTCCGTAGCAGTGAAGTTGTCATGCAATATTCCTCGCAGGTTGAATCTGATCGGCAAACACGGTACGTGCTGCGCGACTGTGGCGGGCAATGCGTTTGCCGGCGGTATAGTCATTAATCACATCGCATGGCGTGTAATTGCGTTCCAATTCGAAGCGTTCTTCGCTATCCAGTTGTGTGCTCATAGCGGCAATGGCGCTATCCAGCTGCGCCACGCTGTCGGCGCCTACCAGCATCGAATCCACGCCCGGATGGGACAGCACCCAGGCTTGGGCGATTTGTGCACTGGAAAGTCCACGCGCGGCCGCTACGCGAGCGACCGATTCAGCAATCTGTAATGACGCTTCATCGCCATACATTTCGCGGGTAAAGAAGTCGGTTTGATTACGCACCGATTGCCCGTCGCCGCTGAGTAAGCCGCGCGCTAGCGGGCTGAATACCGACACGCCCAAACCTTGATCGCGGCAGAACGGCAGCATTTCACGCTCTTCTTCGCGGTAGGCGCAGTTGAGCTGTAGCTGCATGTTGATCGGCTTAACGAAGTTGTTGCGCTCACAGCACCACAAAATCTTAGCCAGTTGCCAGCAATACATGGTTGAGACGCCGACATAACGCGCTTTACCGCTGCGCACGATGCTGTTCATCGCTTCCCACGTCTCTTCGATCGGCGTGTTCACATCGAAGTAGTGCAGCATGTACATATCGACATAATCGGTGCCGAGGCGGCGCAAGCTGCCATTAATGCTATCGAGAATATGTTTGCGCGAATGGCCCTGATTATTTTGGCCACCGCCGAGCGGATAACCGACTTTGGTGGTCAGTACCAATTCGTCACGCTGCGCCACGCGTTTCAGCACGCGACCCACCACTTCTTCACCGGCACCGCTGGAATAGAAATCGGCAAGATCGATAAAGTTAATGCCGTTTTCCAGCGCATGACGAATGATCGGCTCACTTTGCGCCTCATCAAAAATCCACGGTTTCCAACTCTTGCTGCCCATATTCATGGTGCCAAGGCAAAGACGGGAGACACGCAAACCGCTGTGGCCGAGATTGATGTATTCCATGCTGCAACTCCTGTTACTTCGGGGAATAGAACGGATTGCCCAATTCAGGTAACGCCTGCTGCAACTGCTGGCGGCCCGGTAATTTTTCCATTGCTGCCTCAATCGCTACCGTGCAGGCGCGATAGTTATTGGCGAACACTTCGTCCAAATCGGTACAGCCGGGATTGACCCAGTTGGCTGTCACGATGCACCACTCATCTTCGGCTTCGGCAGGTAAAGTGCCTTTCAACAGCGCTTCGGTGACGGCTTTGGCAATCGCCGCCTGCGATGCGCCCCAGGTGGCATTGCCGTGCAAATCGCCAGCAATCGCGGCTTTGTTCACGTACAGCGTCATCGGTTTGGCTGGCACGTTAGGTTTGATCACCACCATAAATGGACAGTGTCCTTGCGACGGGGTCGCCAGGCTGGTGGAGAATGCCTGACCCACTACGCCGTCACGCGGCCCAATCATGATATTGATGTGCGAGGCATTAACGCCGTCGCCTGCAAAACCTTCACCGATATACATTTCCATTACTGCCTCCAGTTACAGCTGTTGCGTTGAAGTTGAAGTTGAAGCGTGCGGGCTGAGGGTTTTATCAGCCTGCGGTGTGTCTTGTGACGCATCGGTCAGCGTCAATCCTTTGGTTTCCGGTGCCCAGGCGATAGAGACCAGCGCGCCGAGTACCAGAATGGCTGCCAGCAAAGCCATGGTGCCGCCGATGCCGTAATTAACGATCGCCAGCGGCAGCAATAACGTGCCGACCGCCGAACCGAGACGGCTCATTGAGGTGGCGAAACCGACGCCACGTGAGCGTACATCTGTCGGGAAACTCTCCGCCGGGAACACGCCCACCAAATTGCTGACTGCTGACATCACCAGCGTGAAAGCAGCGAACAGCAAAATCAGCCAGATGCCCGCGCTGTTGTGCAGCACGCTGAGCAGAATTAAGCAGGCAGCGAGGAAGATGAACGAGCCAATCAGGAAGCCGCGACGTGAACACATGGCGGTGAGCACAATGCCCAATACCGCACCGACCAATAACAGGCCGCTCAACAGCAAGTCGGTGGCGAAGCCCTGATCCAACCCCATCTGTTTCAGAATCGCGGGCAGGAAGGTGTAAATGGCAAAATACGGGATCACCAGACAGACAAAGAACAAGCAGTTGAACGCGGTGCGGCGGCGATAACGTGGGCGGAACAGTGCACCTAAGCCGCCATCGGGCGCTTGTTCGCGCTCTTCAGGCAACGTTACGTTCGGGCCAAACAGGCGTGTAACGATCGCCAGCGCTTCCTCACGGCGTCCTTTACGCAGTAGCCAGCGCGGTGATTCCGGCGTACCAATACGCAGCAGCAAAATCGCCAGCGCGGGCAGTGCGGAAGAAGCCAGTAACCAGCGCCAGCCATCTTCATGCGCGTTAAGCGCCAGATGTCCGGCAAAGCTCGCTGCCACGTAGCCGACGGTCCACAACACGCTGAAGGCGCCGAGTAACACTCCGCGATGCTTGCGCGGTGCGAACTCCGCCAGAATGGTATGGCCGACCGCGAAGTCGCCGCCGAGTCCAAAGCCGATCAACACACGCAACAGGAACAGTTGCTCAGCAGATTGCGCGAAGAACTGCATGCCGGAGGCGAGGGTGATCAGGATGAAGCTGAAGCAGAAGATTTTCTGGCGGCCGACGGTATCGGCGATCCAGCCCAGCACCAAACTGCCGAGGAACAAGCCGATCAGCGCTGAGCTGCCAATCATGCCTTGCCAGAACGGTGATAACGCCATTTGTGGCGTCATTTGCGTCAGCGCGAAGCCAACAGAACCGAGGATGTAGCCGTCGGTAAGATGCGCTCCGAAGGTCAAACCGGTGATTTTGAGGTGAAAGCGATTTAAGGGTACATCATCCATCAGTGTTGTTTGATTCATGTTCCTTCCTTCTGGGTTGGAGAGATGATTGTTATTTTATTGTTATCTGGATGAGAAATTACTGTGACATTTGACTGCGGCATAGGCGAGTGCGAAAAAGTCATACCCCTATTCCGCAATTTCCTGTGATTGCTCTCATAAATTTGATGTTTGCTCCTCCTTGTGTGAATCGGCTGAGGTTAGATTGGCGACTTGATTTAATGCCATGTCTGCCGGAGGCAGGGATGAGAAAATTGCCTTCTCTCAATATGTTGCGGCTGTTCGAAGAGACTTGCCGCACCTTGAGTTTCAGCAAAGCCGCCGATGCGTTGTTCATGACGCAAAGCGCCGCCAGTCGCCAGATGCGTCAGTTGGAAACTTTTCTCGGCAAAGATCTGTTCGTGCGCAGCCACAGCGGTTTACTGCTCACACCGGAAGCGATTCAACTGCTGCCGGTGGTACGTCAATCGCTGGATTTGCTGGAAGAGGGCGTGCGCGGCGTGCAGCAGCACAACCCGCGCCAGCACCTGCGTTTGCAAGTCGCTCCCACCTTTGCCACCCGTTGGCTGGCACCTCGTCTCGTCACGCTGCGCCAGCAGCATCGCCAACTGCAAATCATGTTGATCAGTGAAGCGCGGCAGAAATACAGCGATTTCGATTGCGCCATCCGCTTTGGATCGCAGGAAGAGGCGCAGTTAGCAGGCGCGGAAGGGGAATGGTTATGCCATGAAACGTTGGTGCTGGTGGGCAGTCCGTTATTGATGCTGGACGGCGTCTGGCCCGATATCAATCTGATGCCGCAACTGCATATCCTTAATGGCGACAGCCGGCTGGATAACTGGACACGCTGGTATCAAGCCTGTGGTGAAGCGCCATCGCTGGAGGACAATGGGTTGGCGTTTAGCACCCAGGATCAGGTGATCAACGCCTGCGTCACCGGCGCTGGCTATGCGGTGCTGGATCGTGCGATGGTGCGCAATGAACTCAACAACGGTGTGTTGATGCAGATAGCACCGCAGATGCTCGCCAGCGCCAATGGTTATTGGCTGGAAGTGCCGGGCGGCAAGCAAACACTGCCGCGCGTGACGGTTTTTCGCGACTGGCTGATGACGGAGATGCAGCGCTTCAATGCCGCCGCACCGCTCGCCAGTCTTACGTTGTAATGGAAAGGATGGTTTGTCGTGGATTTAGTTGATTTGTTAAAGAGCTCGCCGGTGGTGGCAGCGGTGAAAGATGCGCAGAGCCTGCAACAGGCGATCGATTCGCCCTGTCAGGTGGTTTCGGTGTTGTACGGCAACATTTGCAACATCGGGCGCATCGTCGGACAAATAAAACAGGCCGGTAAAATCGCCTTCGTCCATGTTGATTTGCTGGAAGGCAGCTCGCGCCAGGAAGTGGTGATCCAATTTCTGAAAATTGTCACGCAAGCCGATGGCATCATCAGCACCAAACCGGCGATGCTGAAAGCCGCACGCCAGCACGGTTTCTGGGCCATTCATCGCCTGTTTGTGCTTGATTCCATCTCCTTCAACAACATCGAAAAACAAGTGGCGCAATCCGCGCCAGATATCGTGGAAATCCTGCCCGGCTGCATGCCAAAAGTGCTGGGATGGATCACCGAACGTATCAGCCAGCCGATCATTGCTGGCGGTTTAGTGTGTGATGAAGAAGATGCGCGCCTGGCGCTGGCGGCAGGCGCGTTGGCAGTGTCCACCACCAACGCGGGCGTCTGGCCGTTGGCGCAAACGCGTTAACGGGCAGGAATTTCAGCCAGCGGGCTTAAACGCTGCAACAGCGGATCGAGCGCCGCATGCAGCTGTTGATAAACCTGCTGATTGAGTTGTTGATAATGCGCATGATGCGCGGCGTTGGGCATAAAGGTTTCGCCGGTTTTGACCAACGCCGCCACCGCCGCACGATAATCCTGCCACACACCTACCGCCATACCGGCGCTAATGGCACAACCGATCGCCGCTGAACTGCGCATCGCATTGCGTCGGGCGGGCACACCAAAGATGTCGGCAAACAGCTGCATAAACAGATCGCTGTTAGCGCCGCCGCCGGAAATCACCAACTGCGCCAGTGGACGATCCAGCGCCACCATCATCGGATCCATGTGGTTCTTCATGGTGAAGACAATGCCTTCCAGCAGCGAGCGGAACAGGTGTGCGCGCGTGTGGCGGCCATCAAAACCGATGATTGCCCCTTTGCGCCACGGTGCCTGTGCGGGCGCGGCCCAATCATGCAAGGTGATCAATCCATCACTGCCTGCTGGCACACGGCTGGCTTCATCACTCAACAAACTCTCGATATCGATGCCGTGATCCTGTGCATCCTTAACCGCCGCCGCACCAAACTGATCGCGGAACCAACTGATGGTCCACATGCCGCGACGCACGCCCATGCATTCATAGAGAAATCGTTTTGGCAGCGCGGCCTGGAACGGCCAGAAGTGGTCGCTACTGCGCGGCGTTTCATCGCCATGCACCATCGCGCCAATGTAGGTGCCAAGCGAGATCAGCGCTTCATCACTCTGTAGTGCACCTGCGCCCAAGGCTTCAACGGCTTTATCATGCGCGGTCGCGATGATCGGCAAACCATCCGGTAAACCGCACGCTTGTGCCGCGGCTGGCGTGACATTGCCGAGCGCTTCACCGGGACGCACCACATCAAACAGTTGTTCGCGGCGTAGATTGCAGGCGGACATCTGTGCCTCATCCCAATCCTGGCGCGCGTCGTCCATCGGCCAACAGCCGATGTAATTCGCGCTGGTATCGCGCGTCTGACCGGTTAAACGGTGAGTGATATAACCCGAGGTGGTGGTGATCCAACGTACCTCGCCGTAAGCGGCTTCGTGTTGATAAGCCTGATTCAGGCGCGCATCCATCCAGTTAATCACTGGCCATGCCAGCTCGCCGTCGCCGCGCATCAATACGCGACAGCAGCGGATCACACACAATCCCGCCGCCAGTAATTGATGCTGTTGACCTCCGAGCTGATAAAAGCGTGCCATTGCCGCGCGACACGCCTGCTGCACCGAAGTCCAGAGATCATCGTCGGGATGTTCCGCCCGATTCGGCTGCGGAATGGCGAGCGGTCGCAGCGGCTGTTGCGCGCTGCACAATACTTCTCCATCGGTACGGAAAATCACCACTTTGGCGCTTTGCGTGCCGACATCAATGCCCATCAAATAACGTGCAGACATTTCAGACTCCTTTTGCGAGCGCAGTCGTGGCAGCGACGCGCTTGATTTGTCCCATTAACAAGGCGGTAAACACCAGCACCAACACGCTGGCCGTCGCGCCCATCATCCACATATTGCGATAGGCGAGGACGGGCGGCAGCGTATCCTGCCAGTAGCCAATCACCGGATAGACAAACACATCCGGCAAGAAGCCAATCACTGAGCAAATGCCGATGGTGGTGCCAAGAATTTGTTTCGGCGTATTCACTTCGCCGATGCAGGCAAAATAGAGGCCGCGTGAGGCGTAACAGGTGAACGCCATCAGCAGAATCAAGCCAATCGCCAGCACTAAACTCACCGGTTGACGCGTCACCAACCACAACAAAATCAGCGTGGTGAAACTGACTAACGCAAACACCTGAATCACGCGAGTTGGCGAACGCCAGCGGCTGTAGCTGGTCAGCATGCCGCCCATCGGGCCACAAATGGCGCGGAACACTTTATTGATGATAATGCCCATGTAACTGGCCGCGACCAGCGACATGCCATAAATCTCAGAGAGATAATTAGTGGAATAACTCAGAATGGCATACAGCGTATACACGCCGAAAATGATCATGCTGCAATACCAGGTGGTCGGCATTTTCAGTACGCGAATGGCGTGTTGCAGGCTAAAAGCGGAAGGCTCGTCGTCATGATGTTGTGCGAAGCCATCACTGACCAAAAACCAGCAGGCGATGCCCAAAGCAATGTAGGTGCCGCTGTAGATCAGAATCACCGCTTTCAGGCTGTTAGGATCGTCAGGGTGGAACTGCGCAAACACCCACACGGTGAACAGCGCTAGCCCCATAACGCCGACGCCGCGCAAGCCTTCCATCCAGCCCATGATTTTGCCTTGCTCTTCACGCGTGCCGAGCAGCGAAGCGGCTTTGATCGACACCGCCCACAGCAGCAAAATGGTGGTGATGGCGAACGCCACCTGGATTAGCAGCATCGCCCACAATGGCGGATAGGTTGCCATAATCAACCCCAATAATCCGGTGGCGATCATCGCGCCCGACATCACTTTGCGGTGCGAGAATTTGTCAGAAATAATCCCACCCGGTGCATAAAGTAAAATCGCCGTAATACCGAAAGTGCTCATGATTAAGCCGATTTCAGTATTGGTAAAGCCCATAAATTTCGCCATCGGAATCTGATAGATATAGCGTAAATAGGCTAAGTCGAAACTAATGCCTCCGCTGATGCTAATTACCGCAAGCGTTAACCAGCGGGTGATATTATTGGTTTGCATCTCAGAACCCCAAATTAGAAACAAAAAAAAGAGAAAAGTGTCCTCTCCGCGTTGGCGGAAAGTTACTTTTCTCTTCGTCTCAGACAGTAACGGACGACATTTCTATCACGGCGTAAAGTACAGACGCTGTGAAGATACTCACAAAATGAGTTTTATATAATCACTCGGTATTTTCCTATTTATTTATCGGCGAAATTCAGAACGATTTTTCAAGGTGTGTATTTGTGACTGTGATCGCTTTTTATTGGCTTTTTATTTTAAAACACGCATGTTAGCGTAATTAACAGTTACTCGAGATTAGGAGAAAAGTAACTTCTTCGCTTCACTGCGAAGGAGCTTGCTTTTCTCCTTTTTTATTGCCCGTTATTCAGTCAGGAGGTGCAATTATGACGACGGAAGCGCTAGAGAGTTTTTCTCTCGACTTCTTTGGACTGCACGGTAAAAGCGCGATTGTTACCGGTGGCAACAGTGGTCTCGGCCAGGCTTTTGCCGTGGCTTTAGCCAAAGCGGGAGCCAATGTGTTTATTCCGGATCTGGCGCCAGCCAATCCAGAAACCCGCCAACTGATTGAAAGTTGTGGCGTTCGCGCTGAATTTATGCAGGCCGACATCACCCAACCCGGCGAACCGGCGCGCATTGTTGCCGAGTGTCTGGAGCGCTTTGGCCAACTGGATATTCTGGTGAATAACGCCGGGATCTGTAAGCTAAATTCTGTGCTGGAGTTTGATCGCCAGGATTGGGACCCAATGATCCAGGTGAACCTCACCGCCGCCTTTGAGATGAGCCATCAGGCAGCGAAAATAATGGTGCCGCAGAAACACGGCAAGATTATTAATATTTGTTCACTGTTTTCCTGGCTCGGTGGACAAGGATCGCCAGCTTATGCCGCCACCAAACATGCGATTGCCGGTTTAACCAAAGCGTATTGCGATGAGTTAGGCCAACACAATATTCAGGTCAACGGTATTGCGCCGGGATATTACGCCACGCCCATCACCTTAAACACCCGTAGCAATCCCGAAACCAATCAACGCGTATTGGATCATATTCCAGCTAATCGTTGGGGAAATACCCAGGATTTAATGGGGGCGATGGTTTATTTAGCCAGTCGCGCTTCTGATTATGTCAACGGCCATTTGCTCGTTGTCGATGGTGGATATCGAGTCCGCTAGTATTTAATTTAATATAGAGGAATAGAATATGACGCTTTCACGTGAAGCCATTGTCGAACAGTTAAAAGAGATCGTTGGTCCGCAGCATGTCATCACTGACGAAGCGGAATTAAAACGCAGCAGCCACGATCGTTTCCGTAAATATGCCGACATTCACGGTGTTTATACGCTGCCGATTCCCGCGGCTGTGGTGAAATTACAAAGTACCCAACAAGTTTCTGATGTGCTGGCCTTTATGAATAAGCACCAGATCAATGGTGTGCCGCGCACCGGTGCATCGGCAACTGAAGGCGGGCTGGAAACCGCCGCGCGTGATTCGGTAGTGCTGGATGGCTCGGAGATGAAGCAGGTCATCAAGATTGATATCGAGAACATGCAGGTAACGGCGCAGTGCGGCGTCACACTGGAAGTGCTGGAAAATCAATTGCGTGCGCAAGGTTATACCACCGGGCATTCACCGCAGTCTAAGCCACTGGCGCAGATGGGCGGTTTAGTGGCAACGCGCAGCATCGGCCAATTCTCAACGCTGTACGGTGCGATTGAAGACATGGTGGTCGGTTTGGAAGCGGTATTCCCGAACGGTGAAATCACTCGCATTAAAAACGTGCCACGTCGTGCGGCAGGTCCGGATATTCGCCATGTGATCATCGGTAACGAAGGCGCGCTGTGCTACATCACTGAAGTAACGGTGAAGATCTTTAAATATCAGCCAGAAAACAACCGATTCTACGGTTTCCTGCTTGATTCGATGCAAACCGGTTTCGCCATTCTGCGTGAAGTGATGGTCGATGGTTATCGCCCCTCGATTGCCCGCTTGTACGATCCAGAAGATGCCAATCAGCACTTCAGCCACTTCTCGAAAGGAAAATGTGTGCTGATCTTTATGGCTGAAGGAACGCGCGGTATCAGCGAAGCTACCGGCAAAGGGATTGAAGGGATTGTGGCGCAGCATCGTGAATGCCAAGCGGTGGACAGCAAACTGATCCAAACCTGGTTCGAAAACCTCAACTGGGGACCGGACAAAGTGGCGGCTGAACGTGAGCACATCAAGCGCACTGGCAACATGGGCTTCACCACCGAAGTATCCGGCGATTGGTCAACCATCAACGCCATCTACGAAAACGTGCTAAAGCGCATTCGCACCGAGTTCCCGCACGCCAAAGATATCACCATGTTGGGCGGCCACTCATCGCACAGCTACATCAACGGCACCAATATGTATTTCGTCTATGACTACAACGTGGTGGATTGCCGCCCGGAAGAGGAGATGGCGAAATATCACGTGCCGCTGAATGGCATGATTGTGGAAGAGACGCTGAAACTCGGCGGTTCGATGGTGCATCACCACGGCATTGGTAAGCATCGTGTGCAGTGGGCGAAGCAGGAACATGGCAGCGCCTGGCCGATTTTGCAGGCGCTGAAAACCGCCTTTGACCCAAATGGGATTATGAATAAAGGCACCATTTTCCCGCAGGAATAACGCTGGGATTAGCCAGGTCACCATAAATGGCGACCTTACAAGGCGCGCAGGGAGGCGCGCTTTATTTCCCACACACCTCACAATGCGCGTCCTGCGCCACCTTCATGCTGCGAAATTCCGCACTCATTGCATCGTACATCAGCAAGCGCGAGCTAGCTGGCGTGCCAAATGCGGTCAGCACCTTCAGCGTTTCCATCGCCTGCATTGCACCGACCACGCCCACCAACGGCGCCATCACGCCCGCTTCGACACAACTCAATACCTGATCGCCAAACAAGCGGCTGATGCAGCGATAGCACGGTTCGCCGGATTGCCAGGTGAACACGCTAAGTTGACCTTCCATGCGAATCGCCGCGCCGGAAATCAGCGGCACTTTATGCTGAAAACACTGGCGGTTAATCAGCTCACGCGTTGCCACGTTATCGGTGCAATCAACCACCGCATCATGGCGCGCGATCAATGCGCTGAGTTGCGCTTCATCCAGTTGCGCATCAATCGGTTCGATGTGGCAGTGCGGGTTAATCGCTGCCAGCTGCTGCTGCGCCGAGGCCACTTTCGCCATGCCAATTTTCGCATCGCTGTGCAAAATCTGGCGCTGCAAATTGCTCAGGCTAACGGTATCGAAATCAAGCAAGGTGAGATGTCCAACGCCCGCTGACGCCAGATAGGGCGCCGCGGCGCAGCCAAGTCCACCGAGGCCGACAATCAACACGCGCGACGCTTTGAGTTTTTCCTGGCCGTCAAAATCAAAGCCACGCAACACGATTTGACGGTTGTAGCGCAGCATCTCCTCATCGCTTAACTCAATGCTCATCAGCCCTCCAGCAACGTATTGAAGGCTTCAATTTCCACCCATTCACCGGCTGCAACATTGCCACGATCGCGCTCCAGCACCACAAAGCAGTTCGCCAGCGCAAATGAGCTAAATACATGGGAGCCTTGTGCGCCAGTGCTGCGTACTTCCAGTTCGCCATCGTCGCCACGGCTAACAATCGCGCGTTGGAAATCGAGACGACCCGGCGATTTCTTCAACGGTTCGCTGGCGCGCGCGCGTTGACGCAGCGGCATGATGCGCGTGGTTTGGCCGGTCAGCGTGGCTAATAACGGCTGCACTAATTGATAGAATGTCACGGCCGCAGAAACCGGATTGCCCGGCAAGCCGCAGAACCAGCTGTTTGCCAGACGGCCAAACGCAAACGGTTTGCCGGGTTTAATCGCCAATTTCCAGAAGGTAATGGCGCCGAGTTCTTCCAGCATCGAACGGGTGAAATCGGCTTCCCCGACGGACACGCCGCCAGTGCTGATCACCACATCGGCCTGACGATCGGCTTCGGTGAAGGCTGTGCGCAGCGCATCCTGATCGTCGGCAATCACGCCGAGATCGATCACTTCACAACCCAGTTTGTTGAGCATCAGCGACACGGTAAAACGGTTGGTGTCATAAATCTGGCCTTCGGCTAGCGGTTGACCGACCGCCTGCAACTCATCGCCGGTTGAGAAAATCGCCACGCGCAGTTTACGCAGCACGCTCACTTCGGCGATGCCCAACGAAGCCAGCAGTGGCAACTCCGCCGCGCCAAGTCGTACACCGGCATCCAGAACCTGTTTACCGGCCTGAATATCTTCACCGATGCGACGGATGTTTTGCCCATTTTGCACTGGCGCAGTAATCACAATGCCACCGTCGCGCTGTTCGGTTTGCTCCTGCATCACCACCGCTTCACAACCGGCGGGAATCGGCGCGCCGGTCATAATGCGAATGGTGCTGCCCGCCGGCCATGCGCCATTAAAAGGCGCACCGGCAAAGGCTTTACCGGCCACCGGCAACACGCGATCGGCGGCAATGTCGGCCAGGCGCACGGCGTAACCATCCATCGCTGAGTTATCGAAAGAGGGCACATCTAACGGCGAGTTAACTGGCTTGGCGGTGATGCGTCCAGCGGCTTCAAACAGTGAAACGCTGAGCGAATCGCTGATTGGCTTGAGTTGTTGCAGCATTTTTTGCTGCGCGTCTTCGAGGGAAATTAATCCTGCGGTGAAAGGTTCCATGTCCATCTCTGCCTGGTAAGTTTCAGATGCCGTCTATTATGGGTAATGCAGCGCGGTTAAGCGAGTAACCAGGCAAATCGCACGAAACTAAAAAGCATAAACCACATTAAAAGGTTATGACCGCGCAGGCAGTTTCTGCTTTACAAGCGGGTGGGGCCTTTCTATAGTCGAAAATTGCCAAAAAAAGATGAAAACCATTCTAAATCAGTGTTTTTGGTTCTAATTCCTTGACAGGGTATCGGTTATGGCTAAAGCAGTTATCGCAATTCACGGCGGTGCAGGCGCGATTACGCGTGCGGCAATGAGCGCCGAAAAAGAGCAGCATTATCTTCAGCAACTCAACGCAATCGTTACCGCTGGCCAGCAAATTCTGGCCGCCGGTGGCAGCGCGCTGGATGCGGTTACCGAAGCGGTGCGCCTGCTGGAAGAGTGTCCGCTGTTCAATGCGGGTAAGGGCGCGGTGTTCACCCATCAAGGGACCCACGAGTTGGATGCCAGCATTATGGATGGCCGCACGCTGGATGTTGGCGCCGTCGCCGGTGTCAGCCATATTCGCAATCCAATTCTTGCCGCGCGTAAAGTGCTGGAGAACAGCCCGCACGTACTGTTTATTGGCGCCGGCGCAGAGGCTTTTGCCGTTGAGCAAGGCTTAGCGCCGGTCGATGCCGATTACTTCTCCACGCCAGAACGCTGGGAACAGTTACAGCGCGCACTGCACAGCCAGCAGATGGTGCTCGATCATGATGGCGAAGCACAGAGCCACAGCGATGATCCGCTGGACCCGGATCGCAAATTCGGCACGGTCGGTGCGGTGGCGCTCGATCTTCAGGGTAATCTGGCTGCCGCCACTTCAACCGGCGGTATGACCAACAAACAAGCCGGACGCGTCGGCGATTCACCGTTAGTCGGCGCGGGCTGCTACGCCAGCAACGACAGCGTGGCAGTTTCCTGCACCGGTACCGGCGAAGTGTTTATCCGCACGCTGGCGGCTTATGACGTGGCGGCACAGATGCATTACGCCGGACGTTCGCTGCAACAGGCCACGGCCAATGTGATCCATGACAAAGTGCAAGAGCTGGAAGGCAGTGGCGGATTGATTGCGGTGGATACCGCAGGCAACGTGGCGCTGCCATTTAACAGCGAAGGCATGTATCGCGGTTTCGCCTATGTGGATGGTGATGTTGAGGTAGCAATTTACCGCGACAGCTAAGGAGCAGGCATGACGGATCAACAGTTGCAGTTTGCGCCTGAACAAGTGTTAGCGGTGCGCGATCTCAATGTACGTTTTGAGCATGAAGGCCGTATTACCGAGGCGGTGAGGAATTTGTCGCTCGACCTGCATCGCGGTGAAACGCTGGCGCTGGTGGGCGAATCGGGATCGGGTAAATCCGTCACGTCGTTAGCGTTAATGCGCTTGATTCAGCAAGCGGGCGGCGAGGTTAGCGGTGAAATTCAGCTGCGGCGGCGCAACGGTGAAGTGCTGGACGTGATGCGCTCTTCTGGCGGCCAAATGCGCAAGGTACGCGGCGCGGACATGGCGATGATTTTCCAGGAGCCGATGACTTCGCTCAATCCGGTTTTCACGGTGGGCGAGCAGATTGCCGAATCCATTCGTTTGCATCAGGGCAAAAGTCATCAGCAGGCGTTAGCGGAAGCGCGACGGATGCTGGATCTGGTGCGCATTCCCGAAGCAAACAATGTGCTGTCACGTTATCCCCACCAACTCTCCGGCGGCATGCGCCAGCGTGTAATGATCGCTATGGCGTTGTCGTGCAAACCCGCTTTGCTGATTGCCGATGAACCGACCACCGCACTCGACGTCACCATCCAGGCGCAGATTCTGCAACTGATTCGCGTGCTGCAAAAAGAGATGCAAATGGGGGTGATCTTTATCACTCACGACATGGGCGTGGTGGCGGAGATGGCGGATCGCGTGCAGGTGATGTATCGCGGTGACGTGGTGGAACGCGCGCCGGTGCAGCAACTGTTTGCCGAGCCGCAACAACCTTATACCCGCGCGCTGTTGGCGGCGGTGCCGAAGCTGGGCGCAATGCACGGCCAGGCGTTGCCAGCCAAGTTTCCGCTATTGCACAGCAACGGCCGCGAAGAGGCGGCGCAACCGCAAGATACCGTCCGCCATGATCGCCCGCCGATATTGCAGGTACGCGATCTTGTGACCCGTTTCGATATTCGCGGCGGCTTGCTCAATCGCGTTAAACGTCGCGTCCATGCGGTGGAAAAGGTCAGCTTCGATCTTTACGCCGGTGAAACGCTGGCGCTGGTCGGCGAATCGGGCTGCGGCAAATCCACTACCGGGCGTTCGCTGTTGCGGTTGGTCGCCAGTCAGGGTGGCACCATCACCTTTGACGGTCAGCGCATTGATGCTTTGCAAGGCAATGCGCTGGCGTCGCTACGTCGCGATATCCAGTTTATTTTTCAGGATCCGTATGCCTCGCTTGATCCACGTTTAACCGTCGGTTTTTCCATTATGGAACCGCTGCTGGTGCATAAAACCATGGATCGTCGCCAGGCGGAAAAGCGCGTGGCGTGGCTGCTGGAGCGCGTTGGCTTGCTGCCGGAACATGCGCAGCGCTACCCGCACGAGTTTTCTGGCGGTCAGCGCCAGCGCATCTGCATTGCGCGCGCGCTGGCGCTCAATCCCAAAGTGGTGATCGCCGATGAATCAGTGTCAGCGCTGGATGTGTCGATTCAGGCGCAGATCATCAATCTGATGCTCGATTTGCAGCGCGAATTTGGCATCGCCTTCTTATTTATCTCGCACGATATGGCGGTGGTGGAACGTATCAGCCATCGCGTGGCAGTGATGTATCTCGGACAGATTGTAGAGATGGGGCCGCGTCAATCGGTGTTCGAGCAGCCGCGCCATCCTTACACCAAAAAACTGATGGCCGCGGTGCCAGTGGCCGATCCGGCCCATCGGCATCGTGAGCGGGCGTTAATGGTGGATGAGATCCCCAGCCCGATTCGCCCGTTGGGTGATGAGCCGGAAGTGGCACCGTTACTGGAAGTGGCACCGGGCCATTTTGTCGCCCGCCACGCAATTAGCGGCGCCTGAGCAGCAAGCAACCGCACATCTTTGGATGTCGCGCATGACAGGGATTACAGGAGATCGATAACAATGCAGCACATGATACGAAAAGGGGTTATCACTGCCGGTTTGTTGAGTTCGGCGTTAGCGCTGCCCGCGTGGGCGGCGAAAGATGCGGTGATTGCGGTGGCTTCAACTTTCACCACGCTCGATCCTTATGATGCCAACGATACGCTGTCGCAAGCGGTGGCGAAGTCGTTCTATCAAGGCCTGTTCGGCTTCGATAAAGACATGAAGCTGACTAACGTGCTGGCGGAGAGTTATCAGGCCAGCAGTGACGGTTTGACCTACACCATCAAGTTGCGTCCGGGGGTGAAATTCCAGGATGGCACCGATTTCAATGCCGAAGCGGTGAAAGCCAACATCGATCGCGCCAGCAATCCGGACAATCATCTTAAACGCTATAACCTGTTCAAATATGTCGCCAGCACCGAAGCGGTGGATCCGACGACGGTGAAAATCACACTGAAGCAGCCGTTCTCGGCTTTCATCAACAACCTGGCGCATCCCGCGGCGGTGATGATTTCGCCGACCGCGCTGAAGAAATACGGTAAAGACATCGGTTTCCATCCGGTGGGAACCGGGCCATTTATCTTTGAAACCTGGAATCAAACCGACTTTGTCAAAGTGAAGAAGTGGGATGGTTACTGGAAGAAGGGCTATCCGAAGCTGGACAGCATTACCTGGCGTCCGGTGGTGGATAACAACACCCGCGCGGCGATGCTGCAAACCGGCGAAGCCACGTTTGCCTTCCCGGTGCCGTTCGAGCAGGCCAAACTGCTGGAAGGCAACAGCAAGCTGGATGTGGTGACCACGCCGTCGATCATGCAGCGCTATATCAGCCTGAACGTGACGCAAAAACCGTTTGATAACCCGAAAGTGCGTGAAGCGTTGGAGTACGCCATTAACCGTCAGGCGTTGGCGAAAGTGGCGTTTGCCGGTTACGCCACGCCAGCTAACGGCATCGTACCGCCGGCTATCGACTTCGCGCAGAAATATCCGGAGGTCAAATACGATCCGGCTAAAGCACGCGAACTGCTGAAAGAAGCGGGGTATCCGAACGGTTTCGAAACTACTTTGTGGTCGTCGCATAACCACAGCACCGCGCAGAAAGTGTTGCAGTTCACTCAGCAACAACTGGCGCAGGTTGGCGTGAAAGTGAAAGTCACGGCGATGGATGCCGGTCAACGTGCTGCGGAAGTGGAGAGCAAAGGACAGAAAGAGAGCGGTGTGCGCATGTTCTACACCGGCTGGTCAGCTTCAACCGGTGAAGCGGATTGGGCGCTGACGCCGTTGTTCGCCACGGCGTCATGGCCGCCAGTGATCTTTAACACCGCGTTCTACAGCAATCCGCAGGTAGATAAAGATCTCGCTGACGCACTGAAAACCACCGATCGCGACCAGAAAGCCAAACTGTACAAAGACGCGCAGGATCGCATCTGGAACGACCATCCGTGGATCCCGCTGGTGGTGGAGCAACTGCTGTCTGCCAACAATAAAAACCTCAGCGGTTTTTATGTCATGCCCGATACCTCATTCAATTTCGATGAGGCCGATCTGAAGTAACAGACGCGGCCAGCCTTGCGGGGCTGGCCGATGCTGCGCAGGACTTCGCATGCTTAACTATTTTCTCAAACGATTACTCGGCTTGATTCCCACGCTGCTGATTGTTGCGGTGTTGGTGTTTATGTTTGTCCATCTGCTGCCAGGCGATCCGGCGCGCTTGATCGCTGGCCCGGAAGCGGATGCGTCGGTGGTGGCGCTGGTACGGCAGGATTTGGGGCTCGATCAGCCGCTGATCAAGCAATTTTGGCACTTCATG
This sequence comes from Pantoea sp., assembly GCF_039594315.1. Classification (GTDB taxonomy): domain Bacteria; phylum Pseudomonadota; class Gammaproteobacteria; order Enterobacterales; family Enterobacteriaceae; genus Pantoea. Next base: position 37,014 of record NZ_JBCNNP010000005.1, on the reverse strand, counting down.
ATTAATGCCGTGCAGGGCGATTTCGGCCATTCGCTGGTATCGAAGCGTCCGGTGATCGACGAAATCGCGGCGCGCTTCTTCCCTACGTTGTGGCTGACGCTGAGCAGCATGGTGTGGGCGGTGATTTTCGGCATGGCGATTGGCATCACCTCGGCGGTGTGGCGCAATCGTTGGCCCGATCGCATTGGCATGACCTTGGCGGTGTCGGGCATTTCGTTCCCGGCGTTTGCGCTCGGCATGCTGCTGATGCAGGTGTTCTCGGTCGAACTGGGTTGGTTACCGACCGTCGGCGCGGATAGCTGGAAACACTACATTCTGCCATCGATCACCTTAGGTGCCGCAGTCGCGGCGGTGATGGCACGCTTTACTCGCGCCTCGTTCGTGGAAGTGATGCAGGAAGATTACATGCGCACCGCGCGGGCCAAAGGAGTGCGTGAATCGCTGGTGGTGGTGAAACACGGCCTGCGCAACGCGATGATTCCGGTGGTCACCATGATGGGCCTGCAATTTGGTTTCCTGCTTGGCGGCTCGATTGTGGTGGAAGTGGTGTTTAACTGGCCCGGTTTAGGCCGTTTGTTAGTGGATTCGGTGGAGATGCGCGATTACCCGGTGATTCAGGCCGAGGTATTACTGTTCTCGCTGGAGTTCATCCTGATTAACCTGATTGTCGATGTGCTGTACGCGGCAATCAACCCGGCAATTCGCTACAAGTAAGGAGTCGCAATTGAAAAACTGGCGACGTGCGGCGGCATTGAAAACCATGCCGATGATAACGGAAGACCGGGTGCGTACGCCGTGGCGCGAATTCTGGCGGCGTTTTCGTCGTCAGCATGTGGCGCTGCTGGCGGGATTGTTTGTGCTGTTGCTGATTGTGGTGGCGTTTATCGCGCCGATGATTGCGCCGTTTGATGCGGAAAACTATTTCGATTACGACCGGCTGAATGAAGGTCCGTCGCTGATGCACTGGTTTGGTGTCGATTCGCTGGGGCGCGATATCTTCAGCCGCGTTCTGGTCGGCACGCGTATTTCATTGATTGCTGGCTTCTTCTCAGTGGCGATTGGCGCATTGATCGGCACGGTGCTGGGCTTGCTGGCGGGCTATTACGAAGGCTGGTGGGATCGCATCACCATGCGAATCTGCGATGTGCTGTTTGCCTTTCCCGGCATTCTGTTGGCGATTGCCGTGGTGGCGATCATGGGGAGCGGCATGAGCAACGTGATTGTTGCGGTGGCGATATTCAGTATTCCGGCGTTCGCCCGTTTAGTGCGCGGCAACACCTTAGTGCTGAAACATCAAACCTATATCGAGTCGGCGCGCAGCATCGGCGCATCGGATTGGACCATCATCATGCGCCATATCCTGCCTGGCACGGTGTCGTCAATTGTGGTTTATTTCACCATGCGCATCGGCACCTCGATTATTACCGCGGCGAGTTTGTCATTTCTCGGCCTGGGCGCACAGCCGCCAACGCCGGAGTGGGGCGCGATGCTGAATGAAGCCCGCGCCGATATGGTGATTGCACCGCATGTGGCGATTTTCCCCAGCCTGGCGATTTTCCTTACCGTGCTGGCGTTTAATCTGCTCGGCGATGGTTTACGTGATGCGCTGGATCCGAAATTGAAGACGTAATACAAATGCGGTCACCAGAAATGGCGACCGTTTTAATTAGCGAAGGTTATCCGAGTTAAAACGTTTCCCAATTGTCATTGCTGTGCGCGACAGCGGGTTGCGTGCGAGTCGGTGTTAACGTCGGTTTCATTACTTTTGCTGCCTGCGTTATCGCCTGACGCTTACCGGTATTAAAGCGTGCAACCGCAGAGGAGAGGCTGCTGGCCTGTTGTTCCAGCGACGCCGAGGCATTGGCAGATTCCTGTACCAGCGTGGCGTTCTGTTGCGTCACGCGATCCATCTCGTTCACTGCCTGGCCAATTTGATCAATGCCGCGGCTCTGTTCATCAGACGCTGAAGCGATCTCGCCCATGATGTCCGTTACACGCGTTACCGCGCTGACGATTTCTTGCATGGTGTCTCCGGCGCTGCTCACCTGCTGTGAGCCAAGGTTGACGCGCTGCGCTGAATCTTCGATCAGCAATTTGATCTCTTTCGCTGCCTGCGCACTGCGTTGCGCCAGATTACGCACTTCCCCAGCCACCACGGCAAAACCGCGACCTTGTTCACCGGCACGCGCCGCTTCAACTGCGGCATTCAGCGCAAGAATGTTGGTCTGGAAGGCAATGCCATCAATCACGCTGGTGATGTCGGCGATCTTCTTCGAACTATCGGCAATATCGCGCATTGTTTTCACTACGCCATCCACCACGTTGCCACCTTTGTCGGCGGTTTCGGAGGCGGTTTTGGCTAACTGCGTCGCCTGGCGTGCGTTATCGGCGTTCTGTTTCACCGTCGCGGTTAACTCTTCCATGCTGGCGGCGGTTTCTTCCAGTGACGCGGCTTGCTGTTCGGTACGCGAGGAAAGATCGTTGTTGCCAGAAGCAATTTCGCTGGCGCTACCAAAAATCGCATCAGCGCTGTCACGCACATTGTTGATGGTGCTGAGTAACGCTTGTTGCATGTGGCTCAGGCTGGCGGCAATCGACGCCATTTCACTGCGGCCCTCAATCTGCAAAGGCACCGAAAGGTCGCCCTCGGCAAAACGTTCCATCTGCTGCTGTACCTGTTTCATTGGTGCCAGCAAGATGCGGCGCACCAGCATCCAAACGGCGACGAGCAGCGCCACGACAATAATCGCCATCGCAGCCATCATCTCTAGCATATGCTGATAGGTGGTGTCGTTTTGCGTACTGCGTTCAGCCAGCAGCTGCGCACTCTGCTCACGCCATTGCTTGTAAGCGGCTTCCAGATCGTCCTGCGCTTGTTGTGCATCCAGGTTGCCGTAAGCAGCATAGTTATTGGCCTTAAGGAATACAGCCGACTGTTTCAGCAGTTCAGCGAAAGCGGTGAATTTGGCATCAACCACGCTGGCCGATGCTTCACTTTGTCCGGCAATTCGCGGCAAGCTTTTATACTGGTCATAATGTTGTTGCGCCACATCCAGAGAAGCGCCTGCGCTGATCAGCAGCTTATTGATGGCGGCAACCGAGGCTTCATCGGTTTGATTTTTCAGGATGCGAATCGCAACACGGTTAATGATCACGCGGGTTTTTATCAGCGTTTGCCAACCGTCACCCAACTCACGCTGTTGGCGTGATAACTGGTCGCTGGTGGTGAAGTTATGTTGCCCGGAAATCAATGAAGACAAAAATAACGATCCGGAAATCGCCTGCATTGCGGTAAACACCACCAGCATCATCATGATGGCGGTCACAATTTTCATTCGTTTAAACATAGGGGCATCTCTGAGGAAGTAGGCTGATAGTTAGGTTATCGGTGAAAAAACTAATCGCTTAAGTGCCAGCAGGAAATAATTCCGTTACGGGATGATGAGAAGGCGAAGAAAACAGATGAAAGCATTCAATTATGATCAAGATTTCAAGCACATTGATTTTCGACAGCAACCAGAGCGCTATCAGGTGGGACGCGGTGAGCAGGGTGTGTTAATGGTCGAACCTTACAAAAGTGAAATTTTGCCGCATTGGCGTTTTCGCACGGTGGAACTGGCGCAGGAATCTTCGCAGCAGATTATGCAGATGTTTGAGGCCTATCGCGCGCAGGATGATTTTGTCGGCATGGACATGGCGCGCAAATATATTCAGATGGGTTACACGCGGGCGCGGCGCTACAGCAATCATCAAGGCGGGCGCAAATACGATGCCGAAGGTAAAGAATTGCCACGTACCACAGAAAAAGAAAAGGCCGCTGCAGCGGCCATTTTTAAAGCGTGTTGGGATCGCATAAGAACCGATACCGACTATCTGGCGCGCAAACGTGCGCACCAGCAGAAGTATGGTTAAACGCGCGTACCCCAAAGATCGTACTCATCGGCGTGTTCCACTTTGACACGCACCACATCGCCGACTTTCACTTGGCGATCGCCATTCAGATACACCGCGCCGTCGATTTCCGGGGCATCGGCCATGCTGCGGCCCACTGCGCCTTCTTCATCCACTTCATCAATGATCACCAGTACTTCGCGGTCAATTTTCTCTTGCAGACGTTCGCTTGAGATTTTCTGCTGCAACTGCATGAAGCGGTCAAAACGTTCCTGTTTAACCTCTTCCGGCACCTGATCCGGCAGTTGGTTGGCGGTTGCGCCTTCAACCGGGCTGTACTGGAAGCAGCCAACGCGATCCAGACGCGCTTCTTTCAGGAAGTCGAGCAGCATCTGGAAATCTTCTTCGGTTTCGCCTGGGAATCCGACGATGAAAGTTGAACGCAGCGTCAACTCTGGGCAGATCTCGCGCCAGCGTTTGATGCGCTCCAGCGTGCGCTCCACCGCGCCCGGACGCTTCATCAACTTCAGGATGCGCGGGCTGGCGTGCTGCAATGGAATATCGAGGTACGGCAGAATTTTGCCTTCAGCCATCAGCGGAATCACGTCATCCACATGCGGATACGGGTAAACGTAGTGCAGACGCACCCACACGCCGAGTTTCGCCAACTGCTCGCACAGGCTTACCATGCTGGTTTTCACCGGCGATCCGTTCCAGAAACCGGTGCGATGTTTTACATCCACGCCGTACGCGGAGGTATCTTGCGAGATCACTAACAGCTCTTTTACGCCAGCTTCGACTAAACGCTTCGCTTCATCCAGCACCGAACCGATTGGGCGGCTATCGAGATCGCCACGCATTGAAGGAATGATGCAGAAGGTGCAGCGATGGTTACAGCCTTCGGAAATTTTCAGATAGGCGTAATGACGCGGCGTCAGTTTCACACCTTGCTCTGGCACCAAACTTAGGAACGGGTTGTGCTCTGGCTTCGGCACGTAAGTATGCACGTGCGACAGCACTTGTTCGTAGCTGTGCGGGCCGGTAATTTCCAGCACCTTTGGATGCACTTCGCGGATCTGATCCACTTTGGCACCGAGGCAGCCAGTGACGATCACTTTGCCGTTCTCGTTTAGCGCTTCGCCAATCGCTTCCAGTGATTCCTGTACGGCGCTATCAATAAATCCACAGGTGTTAACGATGACGATCTCCGCATCATCGTAGCGAGGGACCACGTCATAACCCTCAGTACGCAGTTCCGTCAGGATGCGTTCAGAGTCAACGAGGTTTTTCGGACAGCCGAGGGAGACGAACCCCACGCGCGGTGGATTTTTGACTTGGCTCATAAGGTTAAAAATTCATCATAATTAGTGTGGATAGGGGGGCGATTGTACAGAGGTTGCAGGGGAAAATGTATAGGCTGTGTAAGAATCTCCTCATCGAGCAACTATTGTGCTGTGAATATGCTTAACTCTGCTGGCGGCGCGCGAAATTGCGGCTGCATTGAGTAAAAGTAACCTGCTGCTGCTCTGAGATCCGAGTTGTGTAAGTGGGAGTGTTTTGCTTAAATATTGGGTCGGTGAATGTAAGTTATTATCTTCACTGAAAATTTCTAATCGCGCTGTCGGTGAATCCTCACTGTCAGGGCCGAAGCGGATAATGTGAGAGCAGACATATGCAAGAGATCGTCAAAGGTTTTCTGAATTTTCAACAGAATGTGTTCCCTGAAAGGAAGGATCTTTTCAAAAGTTTGGCATCCAACCAAAATCCCAAAGCCCTGTTTATCTCCTGCTCAGACAGCCGTCTGGTGCCTGAGTTGGTGACGCAATCAGAGCCAGGCCAACTGTTCGTGATCCGTAACGCCGGCAATATCGTGCCACCGTTCGGTCCTGAACCAGGCGGTGTTTCGGCGACCATCGAATACGCCGTGGTGGCATTGGGCGTGACGGAAATTATCATTTGCGGCCACTCCAACTGCGGTGCCATGAACGCAATTGCTTCAAATGCCGATCTGGAAAGCATGCCAGCGGTGGATCACTGGTTGCACTACGCTAACGCGGCGAAAGCGGTGGTGGAAGAGCGTAACTACGATTCGGTTGAGAAACGTCTCAACGAAATGGTTAAAGAAAACGTGATTGCCCAGCTCAACAATATCAAAACACATCCTTCTGTTTCAGTGGCGCTGCGGAAGAAAAAACTGCGTCTGCACGGGTGGGTTTACGATATTGAAAGCGGCGGCATTATTGCGCTGACTAAGGGCGGCGACTCGTTTATCTCACTGTCTGAAAATCCGGAAACCTGCTTCGAGTAATTCCCCTAACCACCTGCAATGCAGGTGGTTTTTTCTCGCATTTCAATAATATTTCCTAACGTCTCGATTTCCAGCCTCTACACTTGAGAAGCAATTACCTCTGATAAGGGCTTTCTCATGCGATTTCCCCTTTGTGCTTCGGTTTTAACGCTGGCGATGCTTGCGGCTGGCTGTACTTCTCATGTGACAGACAAACAACAATATTCCGGTTTTCTTGGTGATTACAGCGGGTTGAAATCCACCGAATCACCGAGCGGCAAACCCACGCTGCGTTGGATTTCGCCTGATTATCACGATGCGGATTATAAAAACGTGGTGTATACGCCGGTGGTTTATTATCCGGCTGCGCATCCCACCGCGCGTATCGATCAGCAAACGCTGGATGGCATCCGCAATTACACGGACACCCAGTTAAAGCAGGCGATTTCCCAGCGTAAAACACTGGTGACACAAAAAGGCCCGCATACGCTGCTGGTGAAAACTGCAATTACCGCGGTCACGGCGGAAAATGAAGGCGTGCAGTTCTATGAGGTGGTGCCGGTTGCCGCAGTAGTCGCTAGCACTATGGCCGCTACCGGTCATCGCACGCAAAACAGCGAGCTGTTCCTTGAAACGGAAGCGGTGGATGCCCAAACCGGCAAACCGATGATTAAAGTGGTGCGCAAAGCGTTTGGCAAAAATCTGCCGAACAACACCGCGCCGATTACCCTCAACGATTTGCGTCCTGGCATCGACGAAATGGTGCGCGATACCCTAGCGTTTCCTTCTCAGTAAATTGCTGCCCGGCCACACGCCGGGCTTAATGTTTTGTAAATCCTGCCCATTTAGCTGATCTGGCTGACTATCCTTAATCACTCACCGTGCTGAAGGAGGATGCCATGCGTTTGCTGCCCGCCGCGCTGCTGGTTAGCGCTTTAAGTTATGCCTTTTCAACGCTTGCTGCCGATGTGCAGGTGCAGGTTTTGCAGGACAAGCTCGACCACCCGTGGTCGGTGGCTTTTCTGCCCGACAACCAAACGCTGTTAATCACCGAACGTTCCGGCCAATTACGCAGTTGGCAGCCCGGCAAAGGTTTGTCGCAACCGATAGCTGGCGTACCGCAAGTGTGGGCCAATCGACAAGGGGGCTTGTTGGATGTGGTGCTGGCGCCCGATTTTGCGCAAAGCCGCCGCGTGTGGCTCAGCTATACCACCGCGGATGACAGTGGGCGCGCGGGCGGCGTGGTGGGTTACGGCCAACTTAGCGACGATAATCGTCAGTTGCGTGATTTCAAAGTGGTGCTGGAGCAAACGCCGAAGCTCTCCAGCGGCGCTAACATGGGAACGCGTTTAGCGTTTGATCATCAAGGCTATCTCTATGTTGCTTTTGGTGACAACTTTGCTAGCAGCAGCGCGCAACAGTTGGACAAGCTATCTGGCAAGATCGTGCGTTTGACCAAAGATGGCGCCATCCCAGCTGATAATCCCTTTGTGAAACGGCAGGGCGCGCGCGGCGAAATTTGGTCGTTGGGCATGCGCAATCCACAAGGTTTGGCGCTCAACCCGTGGACGCAGCAAATCTGGGAAAGCGAACACGGCCCGCGCGGTGGCGATGAGGTGAACATCCCAGAGAAGGGCAAGAACTACGGCTGGCCGCTGGCGACTTACGGCATTGATTACAGCGGGCAAAAAGTGCCGGAAGCGCAGGGCACACATGTCGACGGCACCGAACAACCGTTGCATTACTGGAAAGTATCGCCCGCCATCAGCGGCATGGCGTTCTATAACAGCGCGCGCTTCCCACAATGGAAAAATTCGCTGTTCATCGGCGCGTTGAAGGAAAAAAGCCTGATTCGATTACAGGTGAATGGCGAGAAGGTGGTTGAAGAACAACGCTTGCTGGAAAATCGTGGTGAGCGGATTCGCGATGTGCGGCAAGGGCCGGATGGTTATCTGTATGTGCTAACCGATGAAGCCAACGGCAAGTTGTTAAAAGTGGGGCTGACGAATGACGCCAGCACCCCGCGTGGCTGATTTAACGTACCCAGTTACACACTTCCCAACCGCGTTGTTGCGCTTCCTGCAACAGCAGCGGGTTGGGGTTCACTACCCAAGCGTGATCGGCATGACTCAGCAGCGGCAGATCGTTCATTGAATCGCTGTACGCCCAGGTGCGATCAAAGCGTTGATCTTGCTGCAACGCTTTCCAGTCGCTTAAGCGTGTGACTTTGCCTTCACGATAGGTCATGGTGCCGTAGGTTTGACCGCTGTAGCGCTCATCGACTACTTCCACGCCAATCGCTAACGCGCCGTGCACGCCGAGGCGTTCAGCAATCGGCACCGCCAGATGATCGCCGCTGGCGGTGATAATCATGACCGTATCACCACGTTGTTGATGCCACTCAATGCGTGCGCGCGCAGCAGGGAAAACGCGCGGCATAATGTCGCGATGGATAAAGCGTCGCACCCAGCCTTCAACGGTTAAGGTTGCCATGCCAGCCAATGGGGCCAGCGTGGTGTTCATATACTCTTCAATTGATAGCGTACCGGTGTGATATTTCTCCATCAGGATTTGCTCCTGACGGATGATCTCTTCGGGGGCAAATCCCTGTGAAACCAGCCAGCGCAGCCACAGGCTGGTGCTGTCTTCACAAATCAGGGTTTCGTCCAGATCGAAAATGGCTAAGTCCATCGTGGCTCTCCTCAGGCTGACTGAACTCAGGTTAGCGGAAAATTGTGACTGGCTTAACCGTTCTGCGAAAAATCGGAATTACACGCATTTTTTATCGTCACCTTAATGGGTAAAAGTGGCAGCGCGCCGCGGTTGGTGCCAGGGTTACTCTAATAAACTCTATATAACTTTACGATCGGACGGTTTTTTTCGCTGGCGTGAAACGTTAGCGTGGGATGAGAAATGTCTTATCTGCAAAAAACCATGATTTAACAAGGACAATCTGGTCATCCTCATGAGAAAAAACACCTTCGCGACTGCCTGGCGGCCTCTGGCTGCATCATCACTGTTATTACTTTTTATTCCTATTTCAACGCTGGCAGAACAAGCACCCGCCGCTCCGCAGATAGACGCCAAAGCCTGGATTTTGATGGATTACAACAGCGGCAAAGTGCTGGCGGAATCCAATGCCGACCAGCGTCTTGATCCTGCCAGCCTGACCAAAATGATGACCAGCTATGTGGTCGGCCAGGCGCTGAAATCCGGCAAGATCACCAACGATGACATGGTGACTATCGGCCAGGATGCCTGGGCCACCGGCAATCCCAAACTGCGCGGTTCCTCGCTGATGTTCCTTAAGCCTGGCGATCGCATTCCGGTTTCTGAGCTGAACAAAGGTGTGGTGATTCAATCCGGCAACGATGCCTGCATCGCGCTGGCCGATTACGTGGCCGGCAGCCAGGATTCGTTCATCGGTTTAATGAACAACTACGTCAAAGCCTTTGGCCTGCAAAACACCCACTTTATGACGGTGCACGGATTAGATGCCGAAGGGCAATACAGCACCGCGCGCGATATGGCGATCATCGGTCAACGCTTGATAAGCGATGTGCCAGAAGAGTACGCCATCAACAGCGAGAAAGAGTTCACCTTTAATAAAATCAAACAGATGAACCGCAATCGTCTGTTATGGAGCACCAACCTCAAGGTTGACGGCATTAAAACCGGTCATACGTCGGGCGCGGGCAATAACCTGGTGGCGTCAGCGACCGAAGGCGATATGCGTTTGATTTCCGTGGTACTGGGCGCGGCAACCGATGCCACGCGTTTCCGCGAAAGTGAAAAATTGCTGACGTGGGGATTCCGCTTCTATGAAACCGTGACGCCGATTAAGGCCGACAAACCGTTTGCCCAGCAGCGCGTGTGGTTTGGCGATCACAGCCAGGTGAATCTCGGCGTGGCCAAGGATGCCGCGATTACCGTGCCGAAAGGGCAGATGAAAAACCTCAAGGCGAGCTTCACGCTTAATTCACCGCAGTTAGAAGCGCCGCTGGAGAAAAATCAGGTGGTCGGCACTATCGATTTCCAACTGGATGGCAAAACTATCGAGCAGCGTCCGCTGGTCGCGATGGAAGCAGTGCCTGAAGGCGGCTTTATTGGCCGGATTTGGGATTTCATTATGATGAAATTCAACGGCTGGTTCGGGAAGTGGTTTAGCTAATCTTGCGGGCGCACCAAGGTGCGCCCACAACTTTACTCGCGAATCCATCCCTTCTTAATCGGCATAGCAAACAGCGCGCGATACATCTGATGGGTAAATGCCAACATGCGTTCGCCGTACAACTGCCACGCCATGTGCGACGCCAGACACGCCAGCAAGCCGACCAAAAATCCGCCCAACATATCCAGCGGCCAGTGTACGCCAAGATAGACGCGTGACCAGGCAATGGCGCTTCCCACCACTAACAACATCACGCCCGACCATAAGCGATGCCAGAAGATGAACGCCAGTGCAAAGGTGAAAATCGTGGTGCCATGATCGCTAGGATAAGAGTCATCAGCGGCATGCGATAAGAACTGATGGCCGAAACCGATCGCGAAGGGGCGCGGATGCGGCAGTAATTGCCCGACGCACCAGGAAATGCTCAATGCATAAATCAGCGCCATGCCGGTTTTCAACACCAGCGCGCGCTGCGATTGCACTTGCTCACGCGGTCCCCATAGCCATAGCGCCACAATCAGCAGTGGCACAATGGCAATCACATCTTTGGCGATAAAGGTCGCCAGGCTAATCAGCCACTGCGGCGAATCCGCGTTGGCGTTGATCCATAAAAACAGTTGGTGGTTGAGTGCTTCCATCACCGTTAATGTCCTCGTCTTGTTTACCCAAAAAGCAGCAGCGCAAAATTGCCTGCAAAATAAGCTGGATAGCCTAAAAGAGGACCAGTGATCAGTACATAGTCGCGCTCTTAAACTTATCGCGGGTTGTTGGAGTGTTTAGGTTTGATGAAAGTTGCATGAAGGTTTGAAAATGAGGTGAAGCAAGAAATAGCCGGAATCGCAGCCATAAAAAAACCCGCAAGTCAGTGACCGGCGGGCTCCACAATTTGGGGATTTCAAAGAAAAGCAGTGGCACTTATTCAGACTGCGCCCCCCAAAGAAAGTTCTGGACAGCGTGAAAATATTTTTATAAAGGCAAAAGCGGCCAGATTATCACGATCAAGGTGCCCGCCAGCGTCAGCAAAACGTTAGCAATCGCATAAGTTCCTGCATAACCTAATGCCGGAATGCTACTGCGCGCGGTATCGCTGATGATCTCCATCGCCGGCGCACAGGTGCGCGCACCCATAATCGCGCCAAACAGCAACGCGCGGTTCATACGTAACACGTAAGCACCAAACAAATAGCAAATCACAACCGGCAATAAGCTCACCAGCAGGCCGCTCAACAGCATTAAGGCACCCGCACTGCCAAAGCCGTGCTGCAAACCGCTACCGGCACTCAAGCCAACACCGGCCATAAATACCATCAGGCCGAACTCTTTCACCATGGTTAACGCGCCTTGCGGGATGTAACCAAAGGTGGGATGGTTGGCGCGCATAAAGCCGAGCATGATACCGGCGAACAGCAACCCAGCGGCATTGCCGATGCCGAAACTGAAGTTGCTGAACTGGAAGGTGATCATGCCGATCATCAAGCCGACAATAAAGAAGGCGCAGAAGGCCAGCAGATCGGTGATTTGGCTGTGAATGGCAATAAAGCCAATGCGATCAGCCAAACTTTTTACCCGACGCGCCTCACCGCTGACCTGCAAAATATCACCTTTGTTCAGCATGATGCTGTCATCGATTGGCATTTCAATCTGACTGCGAATCACACGGTTAAGGAAGCAGCCGTGATCGGTGAGTTTGAGGTGGCTCAGGCGCTTGTTCACCGCATTATGGTTCTTCACCACGATCTCTTCGGTGACAATGCGCATATCCAGTAAGTCGCGATCAAACACCTCTTTGCCATTGCGGAAGCTGGGATCGAGGCGCGCGTGTGCATCGGGATAACCCACCAGCGAGATGTCATCACCCAGCTGTAGCATGGCGTCGCCATCCGGGCTGGCGAGAATGCCGTTGCGGCGCAGGCGCTCAATGTAGCAACCGGTTTGACGATGAATGCCCAGCTCACGCAGGTTTTTGCCGCCGCTCCATTCCACCAATTCCGGACCAACCCGATAAGCACGAATCACCGGCAGAAACACTTTGCGTTGACTATCAGCATCCAAACCGCGTTCGCGCGCGATTTGCTGCGCACAGGTCGGCAGATCCTGATGTTGCAGGCGCGGCAAATAACGCGCGCCGAAAATCAGACTCACCAAACCGACTAAATAGGTCAGGGCATAACCGAGGCTGAGATTGTCCTGCATTAAGGTGAGTTGATGGCTGTCGCTGATGCTTTGCCGCAGCGTGTCTCCAGCACCCACCAGTACCGGCGTCGAGGTCATGGAACCCGCCAACATGCCGGCGGTTAAACCAATATCCCAGCCGAACACTTTGCCCAGCGTTAGGGCGATTAATAGCGCGCTAACCACCATGACAATGGCTAAAAAGAAATAATTTTTGCCGTCGCGGAAAAATATCGAGAAAAAGTTTGGCCCGGCTTCAACACCGACACAAAAAATAAACAACATAAAGCCAAGACTTAATGCGTCCGTATTAATCGCAAAATGCTGCTGACCTAAAATCAAGGAAACAACTAATACACCAATGGAATTACCGAGTTGGACAGAACCTAAGCGTAATTTACCTAAGCACAGCCCAAGGGCTAAAACGACAAATAATAACAGAACGTCATTTCCGCTTAACAATTCTGCGACGTTAATGTTCACGGTTTCACTTCTTCTTAACTTGTAATGGGTTGATGACAGGCGCTTTTTTCGCTATCTTGTGCCAGCAGAAACGGCTTATTTTCCGCGATGAGCAGCGTAAAGATTAAAGCGGCATCATTCTAACCATAATTAATATCCCCAGCTATCGGCAGTTCTCATTCCTTCCGCATCCAGCTGTTTCTTTTTATTTCCAGTCGTGCGCATCAGGGCAGTAAAAGTTTCATAATTGTTAAAATCCAAGATGAGGATAATTATGTTGCAGCGCATTCACCGCTGGGCAGCATCGATTTTGGGCGTGATGCTTTATACGCTGGTGTTTATTTATGCACATCATTTCTGGGCCGCCGCCAGCGAGCAAACCGTGCGCGGGCAACCCGAATTACTGCTGTTTTTATTGCCGGGAATCGTCACGGCCTTGATGCAGTCGGAAAGTCCGTTAGTCGGGACGTTGTGGGTGGCTTTAGCGGGCACGTTGCTGGGCATGCTGTGGTTGATGCTGGCGGTGCCAGTGACACACAGCGGTTTGCTGATTGTGGCCTGGAGTTTGAGCGCGTTGTTCTGGGCGGGATGTGGCGCGTTGTTGGTGCGCTTGTTGCGAATAATGCTGGCGATGAATAATCCGTAGTTATCCAGCTTCATGTTTTGACTCAATAAGCCATCAGGTAATCAGCCGATGGCTTATTGGCAAAAGCGTTTAATGCCCGCTTTCCAAAGCATAAATAAACTCTTCCTTGGTCGAAAATGTATGCATGTTTTCTAATGCAATCAAGATTGAATGATGTATAGCCTGTGTGCAGTTTAGGATCGCTTCCCTCTCCGAAGGAGATAAGCTTAATTTATAGTCATTGCGCATAAAATAAGCTTTCGCTATTTGAGGTTTCAATGGTGGATGACGCGCGGCATTCCTCTCAATCAAGTGAGAGATACGTTTGGCGATTAACGATTCTGCATGTTCTGTATCATGACGCAGATAAATTTCTTCAGCCGCTGAAAGCGTGTAATGCAGACGGTCAATTCCGCCGATCATATTGCAACCCTTACTAAACAGGATCATCGCTGTTCTTATATTTCTTTCGAACGGCGTGAGACTGGTCTCGTCAATCAATTTCCCTGCTTTAGCCAGACCATCTTCAACAAGTATGCTGATGTCCTCTTCGGTCATTTGCCATTGGGTAATATACTCTTCTTTTAATCCCTCATTGATCATAAATCCACCATCGTAAGCGGCGAAAATACTCCTTGTGGGCAGATAATCCGCGCCTTTAAGTGCAATTGATGTTCTATATTCGGCATTGCTGGACCAGGGCGAGAAGAATCGCAGGATATCGATGCAATGGGTGGCAAGCGTATAGAAATTCTTATCGAAGAACGATGGATGCATTTCCGCGTTAATTTGTACTGCGGCAGTGCCCTGATATTTTCTTCGCCACTCTTGAGTTTGTTTTTTAAAATTTGAAAAAATACTGGCATCTACATCTGTGGGCGAAACTGATTGTTCAATGCTGTCAAACAGTGCGGCACTTAGTGGTGTGATGATCACCGGTCCAAAATTAAATGCGCAGGCAATCTCAACTTGAGCAATCGGATAATAAATCGTCTGCATATTGATTTCCTTGCGACAGCGTTCTCGTAGATAATCATAGAATGAGATTTCATTAGGCTGATGCCAGTATTCCCGATTCCATTTTAGAAAAGTATCGAATACAAAGTGATAATCAAATTTATTGATTGCCCAATTTTCATTACAAATTTTTTCGAACAACGCTTGTAGATCCAACGTATTCTTGGTCGCAATGCCATAGCTTTTGTCATTCTTACGCATGAACACAACAATACCGCCGTGTTGTTCGTCAATGAAGTGGTGTACAGCATCCTCTAGCATATCCTGTTCGGAGAAAGTGATGTGGGGACGTTGACTGTGAAAAACTGCATCACTGCCAATTGGCAGCTGATATTCTGCAATTTTACTTTTTGCTGCCTCTGCAAGTTGGTTAACTTCAGCGGTAAGCACCATTTCAGCCGATTGGCTTGTTGTTTGAGCCACTGTCTCCAGCTTTCGCGGCTCATGCTCACTGTATTTAGCATTGTATATGGCTTGTAACTGATATAGTTCGCGAAGCTCATCAGCATGATGCTGCTCTAACGTAACATCGAGCCATTGATTAAAGTTTTTTATTTCTTTTACATACTGTTCAACAAGTTCATGAATTTCAATAAATTCAGATGCATTTTCTAAATAGGTCTTAGACAACGCTTTCCAGTTATTGTAATCATATAAACTCGCTGTTTCGATATGGATGCCGGTTTTAATGGTAAATCCATGATTGCCGTTGTTATTGGCATGCATATAGCGCTGAGAGTTTGGTAATCCCTTATGAACAATATAATTGCGCATATCTTGCATAAATTTGCATATCGGAGAACTGCCAACGGTCGATTTGATTTTATCGCTGATAACTAAGTGGATGGGCTGATCTTTATAGCTTTCGTTCAACATCACGCGGGTGTGATCAACCAGCGTCATTGCTGCAGCCACGAAGTTATGCAGATAACGCTTTACTTCCCGATGCGCTTGTTCACTCGCTTCTTTATTATTCATTCCCATTAGCGAAAAGCCAATGTCAGGATCATGCATTTTGGCACAGGCAGTAAGCAATTCTTCACCATTCATATACAAGATATTCAGTGAGAAACTTCTTTTTTTCTGCTCGTTTAAAAATTGCATCCCTTTGGATTCGTGAATGGCGACTAAATCGGCGGGTAAGTGTGAGTGATCGACGGTGGACATGGATACCCCAGAACATTAATTGGCGCAAAGGTTATTTTTATAACCAATTCAGTATTTTTAATCAATTATCATTGCTGAACTTCGCAACGGGTAAACTAGTAGGAAGTATTCATGGAGCAATTTAACTTAAGAGGGGATTTATTGCTGCAGTATAAATTGTGAATCTGGGGATTAAAAACATCATAAAATTAAAATCCGCCTCAATTCGAGACGGATTTTTCAATCAGCGTGTTTACGCTTCAATACCCAGGTTTTCTTTCGTCCAAGCGGCAAATTCGGTGTAACCACCAATATGCTGATCGTCGAGGAAAATCTGCGGTACGGTGTTGACCGGCTTGCCGGCACGCGCTTCCAGATCGGCTTTAGTAATGCCGGTGGCCTGAATATCTACGTACTGATAATTAAAATCGTCGCGCTCGCTGGTAAGCCGGGTAGCCAACTCTTTCGCACGTACGCAGTAAGGGCAGCTTGAACGGCCAAAAATCACTGCAATCATTGCTTCTCTCCTTCCGCTGCTGTTTTGTGACTAAACTCACATCACAGCGTGAATAATGCGTCACATATTGCCCGCCCATCCTGCTTAAAGAAAGAAGAAGTTAACTGTTATTCTGATACGCGCTGTCTATGCAGACGCTAAAACTGATTGAATGCTCAAGGAAACATCGCATGCGTAATCTCGCCACATTGCCCAAACCGGTGTTGCTGCTCGAGGCTCTCGGCGTGCTTGCCGTGATTGGCGCGCTATTACTGGTCAATGACTGGATGAACGCGCCCGATTTCATCAGCAAAAAACCGCTGGCCACGCTGCTGTTTTTTCTCGGCATTGCGCTGATGCTGCCCGCCGCGTGGATGATGATGTGGCGAACCGCCAAGGCGATGGCCCCGCAATTGTTCAATCAATCCAATAAAAAGAAGTAACCACCGGAGAGGATTATGACGCCGACTATTGATTTACTGTGCAGCCACCGTTCCATTCGCGCCTTTACTGAACAAGGCATTGATGAGGCGCAACGCAGCGCCATTATTGCAGCGGCACAAGCGGCTTCCACCTCCAGTTTTTTGCAGTGCTCTTCTATTATTCGCATCACCGATCGGGAAAAACGTGAGCAACTGGTGCAGCTGACCGGTGGACAACCTTGGGTCAGCGCGGCGGCAGAATTTTGGGTGTTTTGCGCTGACTTCAATCGTCATCAGCAAATTTGTCCGGATGCGCAGTTAGGCCGCGCGGAGCAACTGTTGCTCGGCTGTGTGGATACCGCCTTGATGGCGCAAAATGCCATGGTGGCAGCCGAATCGCTGGGGCTTGGCGGCGTGTTTATTGGCGGAATTCGTAACAGTATTGCGCAAGTCACCGAGTTGCTGGATCTGCCGAAATTTGTGCTGCCGCTGTTTGGTTTCTGCATCGGTCACCCGGCGGATAACCCGGACGTCAAACCGCGCATGCCGCAGGCGATGTTGGTGCATGAAAATTGCTATCAACCCATCGATAAAAGCGTGCTGGCGCAGTACGATGAGCAAATTACTGCCTATTATCAGCAACGTGATAGCAACCAGCGTTCCGAAACCTGGAGCCAGTTGATTCAGCGTCTGATCATTAAAGAAACGCGTCCCTTTATTTTGGATTACCTGCATCAGCAAGGTTGGGCCACGCGCTAAGCACAAGGAACTTTGCAATGAAAATGGCCATTCTCACCCGCGACGGATCGATCTTTTCGTGTAAACGTCTGCGAGACGCCGCGGAAGAGCGTGGTCATCAGGTGCAAATCATCGATCCGCTCTCCTGCTACATGAACATCAATTCTGACTCGCCAGCGGTGCATTATCGCGGCGAGGCGCTTGGCCATTTCGATGCGGTGATTCCGCGCATCGGCACCGCCACCACCTTTTACGGCACCGCGGTGCTGCGTCAGTTTGAGGTGCGCGGCAGTTATCCACTTAATGAATCGGTGGCGATCACCCGCGCGCGTGACAAGCTGCGTTCGTTGCAGCTTTTAGCACGAGAAGGCATCGATATGCCGATCACCGGCTTCGCCTCTTCACCGGATGATACCGATGATTTGATTGCCATGGTCGGCGGCGCGCCGCTGGTGGTTAAGCTGGTGGAAGGCACGCAGGGGATTGGCGTTGTGCTGGCGGAAACGCGTCAGGCAGCCGAAAGCGTGATCGATGCGTTTCGCGGTCTTAATGCACATATTCTGGTGCAGGAATTTATCAAGGAAGCGCAAGGCCGTGATATTCGTTGCCTGGTGATTGGCGACAAAGTGGTGGCGGCGATTGAGCGTGAAGCGAAAGAGGGCGATTTCCGTTCAAACCTGCATCGGGGTGGCAAAGCGCGCGCGGTGGAAATCACGGAAAAAGAGCGTGAAATCGCAGTGAAAGCCGCCAGCACTTTGGGCCTTGAAGTCGCCGGCGTGGATATTCTGCGTGCGCATCGCGGGCCGTTAGTGATGGAGGTGAATGCCTCGCCCGGTCTGGAAGGCATTGAGCGCGAAACCGGTTTGGATATCGCCACGATGATGATCGAATGGATTGAGCAGCACGCCTGCCCCGGCTATCGTCCGAAAACCGGCGGCTAAGCGCGCTTTTCAGCGGTTTTCGTGGCATCCAATGCGGTTTTTCCGTAAGCTAAGGCGCTCATTTCTTCACCCCACAGGATATTACGATGGATTCACTGGTCGTTCCGGACATTGACGTGCTGCGTCGTTGGCTGGATCAACAAAATATCACCTGGTTTGAATGCGATGCCTGTCAGGCGTTGCACCTGCCGCATATGCAGAATTTTGACGGGGTGTTTGATGCAAAAATTGACCTGGTGGATAACGTCATCCTCTTCTCCGCGCTGGCTGAAGTAAAACCTACGGCGCTGATTCCGTTAGTCGGCGATTTGTCACAAATCAACGCCAGTTCGCTGACGGTGAAAGCCTTTGTTGATATTCAGGACGACAATCTGCCGAAGCTGATTGTTTGCCAGTCGATCAGTACCACCGCCGGATTAACCTTTGGTCAGTTTTCTCACTTTATGAAGCAAAGTGAAGAGGGCGTTTCGATGGTGATTATGGAAGCCTTCGCCAATCATTTGTTGATGGTGGAAGAAGAAGAGGAGCGACAGCCCAGCTCCAGCAGCCATGCGATGCTGCACTGAGTTCCCGCCTCGCTAACTGCCGCTTTTTGCGGCAGTTTTCATTTTAGCCCCGCCATTTTTTATTCTGCATTTTGCCCTTTATTGCCAGATATTAGTCGTGCTTTATGCCACTAGTGCCAAACCCCATAGCAGAAACATGCATAACTTATCGCGAAAAGGCGTTTTTTAAGCTGGGATCTGGTGCAGGTGAAGCAGGGGGGCTATTCTTGCGGGGCTGCTTGAGACGTGCAACCTCAGCGCAGGTATAGGTTTTTGCTATTAAACTCCCGCTGAATATTGATTCATTGTGTGCCTGTGATTTAACAGAAAACGCAACGTTCGGATCGCCGTGTATGCAGCGTTGTGATGACCCGCTCAGGAGGAAGTAAAACATGTTCAACCAACGTAAAAAATGGTTGTCAGGTGTGGTTGCTGGTGCATTGATGGCTGCGGCCGGAGGTGCACAAGCCGAAGGTAGTACCGTGCATGTGTATAACTGGTCCGATTATATCGCGGCTGATACCGTGCCGAACTTCGAAAAGCAGACCGGCGATAAAGTGGTTTATGACGTCTTTGATTCCAACGAAGTGTTGGAAGGCAAATTGATGGCGGGCAGCACTGGCTACGACGTGGTTGTGCCGTCGTCCAGCTTCCTTGCGCGCCAGCTGCAATCGGGCGTGTTCCAGGAGCTCGACAAGAGCAAGCTGCCGAACTACAAAAACCTCGACCCCGATCTGATGGCGAAAGTGGCGCAACACGATCCGGGTAACAAATACGCGATTCCTTACCTGTGGGGCACCACCGGCATTGGTTACAACGTCGATAAAGTGAAAGCGGTTTTAGGCAAAGATGCTCCGCTGGATAGCTGGGATCTGGTGCTGAAACCAGAGAACCTGGAAAAACTGAAAAGCTGCGGTGTTTCCTTCCTTGATGCACCGGAAGAGATCTTCGCCACCGTGCTGAACTACCTCGGCAAAGATCCGAACAGCTCCGATGCGAAAGATTACTCTGGCGCGGCCACCGATTTACTGCTGAAACTGCGTCCAAACATCCGTTACTTCCACTCGTCGCAGTACATCAACGACCTGGCGAACGGCAACATCTGCGTGGCGATTGGCTGGTCGGGCGATATCCTGCAAGCGAAAGATCGTGCAGAGAAAGCCAACAACGGCGTGCACTTGGGATATACCGTGCCGAAGCAAGGTGCACTGGCGTTCTTCGACATGATGGCAATCCCACATGATGCTAAAAACGTCGAAGGCGCTTATCAGTGGCTGAACTACATCATGGATCCAAAAGTGATCGCCGATGTCTCTAACAACATGAACTACGCCAACGGCAACAAAGCGTCACTGCCGCTGATCAATGCCGATGTGCGTAACAATCCAAACATCTTCCCGCCGGCGGACGTGATGGCCAAACTGTTTGTGCTCAAGGTCCAGGATCCGAAACTGGATCGTGTGCGTACGCGTGCATGGACTAAAGTAAAAAGTGGTAAGTAACTCGTTCTGAACGAATTACACCCTGAAGAAGACAACAGAGGCGCGGTGATGGCCTCTGTTGTGCCATTTTTAGCGGCTGTGCCGCGCGATTAGCGCCGGAGAAATGTTAGTGAACGACGCGATTCCCCGCCCCCCAAATAAAACGGCTAAGGCGATGACGCCGCTGCTGGAAATTCGCAATCTGACCAAATCTTTTGACGGTCAACACGCCGTGGATGATGTCAGTCTGACTATTTACAAAGGCGAGATTTTTGCGCTACTTGGCGCATCTGGCTGCGGCAAATCTACGTTGTTGCGCATGTTAGCGGGCTTTGAACCGCCAACCAGCGGCCAGATTGTGCTGGATGGTCAGGATCTCTCGCACGTGCCGCCGTACCAACGTCCAATCAATATGATGTTCCAGTCTTACGCGCTGTTCCCGCACATGACGGTGGAGCAAAATATCGCGTTTGGCTTGAAGCAGGACAAACTGCCGAAAGGCGAAATCAGCAGCCGCGTCGAAGAGATGCTGTCGCTGGTGCATATGCAGGAGTTTGCCAAGCGTAAGCCGCATCAACTCTCTGGCGGCCAACGTCAGCGTGTGGCGCTGGCGCGTAGCCTGGCGAAACGTCCCAAGCTGTTGTTGCTGGATGAACCGATGGGCGCGCTGGACAAAAAGTTGCGCGATCGCATGCAGCACGAAGTGGTGGATATTCTGGAGCGCGTAGGTGCTACCTGCGTGATGGTGACGCACGATCAGGAAGAAGCGATGACCATGGCGGGGCGTATCGCCATCATGAACCGCGGAAAATTCGTGCAGATTGGTGAACCAGAAGAGATTTATGAGCACCCAACCAGCCGCTACAGTGCTGAGTTTATCGGCTCCGTCAATGTGTTCGAAGGTTTGCTGCGTGAGCGTGGCGAAGACGCGTTGATCATTGATGCGCCGGGCCTGGTGCATCCGCTGAAAGTACAAACCGATGTGTCGGTGGTGGATAACGTGCCGGTGCACGTGGCGCTGCGTCCAGAAAAAGTGATGCTGTGCGAAGAAGTTCCGGAGGATGGCTGCAACTTCGCCGTCGGGGAGGTGGTGCACATTGCCTATCTTGGCGACCTGTCGATCTATCACGTGCGCCTGCGCAGCGGGCAGATGATCAGTGCGCAGTTGCAAAATGCCCATCGCTACCGCAAAGGCGCGCCAACCTGGGGCGACGAAGTGCGTCTGTGTTGGGATGCCGACAGCTGTGTGGTTTTGACGGTTTAAGGGGGCGATATGAGCCAGATTTCTCAACGCAGCGAGCCGGAATTAGTCGGCACGCCGCTGCAACGCTGGGGCACGCGCATCAAAATGCAGCACGGGCGCAAGTTAGTGATCGCCTTGCCCTATTTGTGGCTGATCCTGCTGTTCCTGCTGCCGTTCCTGATTGTACTGAAGATCAGTTTTGCTGATATTGCGCGCGCAATTCCGCCGTATACCGATTTGGTGACCTGGGCCGACGATCAGCTCAATTTGGTGCTGAATCTCGGTAACTATCTGACGTTGACCGACGATCCGCTCTACGTTGATGCGTATCTGACGTCGCTAAAAGTGGCGGCTATTTCCACCATCATCTGCTTGCTGATCGGTTATCCGCTGGCATGGGCGGTGGCGCATAGTAAACCGTCGATGCGCACCATTTTACTGCTGCTGGTGATTTTGCCGTCGTGGACCTCGTTCCTGGTGCGCGTTTATGCGTGGATGGGATTGCTTAATAACAACGGTATTCTCAACCGTTTCCTGATGTGGTTGGGCGTGATCGATCATCCATTAGTGATTCTCTACACCAACACGGCGGTATATATCGGCATCGTTTACTGCTATCTGCCGTTTATGGTGCTGCCAATTTATACCGCGTTGACGCGTATAGATTATTCGCTGGTGGAAGCTTCGCTGGATCTTGGCGCGCGTCCGTTGAAGACCTTCTTCAGCGTAATCGTGCCGTTGACTAAAGGCGGCATTATCGCCGGTTCGATGCTGGTATTTATCCCGGCGGTGGGCGAATACGTCATCCCGGAACTGTTGGGCGGCCCGGACAGCATTATGATTGGGCGTATTTTGTGGCAAGAATTCTTTAATAACCGCGATTGGCCGGTGGCATCCGCGCTGGCGGTGATCATTCTGTTGATCCTGATTCTGCCGATTATCTGGTTCCACAAACATCAAAACCGTGAATTGGGGGAGAAGGAATGAGCCAGTTACCGACCATTCGATCTCCGTGGCGCACCGCGATTCTGGTGCTGTGCTTTATGTTCCTCTACGCGCCAATGCTGCTGCTGGTGGTTTACTCCTTCAACAGTTCGCAGCTGGTGACGGTGTGGGAGAGCTTCTCGTTCCACTGGTACAAAGTGCTGTTCCAGGACAGTGCGATGCTGGATGCGGTTGGGCTGAGCCTGACCATTGCGGCGCTGTCGGCGACTATGGCGGTGGTACTCGGCACCATGGCGGCGGTAGTGATCGTGCGTTTTGGCCGCTTCCGTGGGCATAACGGCTTTGCTTTCATGCTGACCGCGCCACTGGTGATGCCTGATGTGATCACCGGCCTGTCGTTGCTGCTGCTGTTTGTCGCCATGGGCAACACGCTCGGCTGGCCCAGCGATCGCGGCATGCTCACCATCTGGCTGGCGCACGTGACGTTCTGTACCGCTTATGTCGCGGTGGTGATCAACTCGCGCTTGCGTGAATTAGATCGTTCGATTGAAGAGGCGGCGATGGATTTGGGCGCAACGCCGGTAAAAGTGTTCTTCGTCATCACCGTGCCAATGATCGCGCCAGCGATTGTTACCGGCTGGCTGTTGGCGTTTACCTTGTCGCTCGACGATTTGGTGATTGCCAGCTTTGTCACCGGTCCAGGCGCGACCACCTTGCCAATGGCGATTTTTGCTACCGTGCGTCGTGGCGTGAACCCAGAGATCAACGCCTTAGCCTCGCTGATTCTGTTTGTGGTGGGATTGGTCGGCTTTATCGCATGGCGTTTTATGGCACACGAAGAAAAGCAGCGTTTGCGCGATATTCAGAAAGCACAGCGTGGCTAAACACCGTAGCATTTGCCAATATAAGAACGGGCTGGTTTTATCAGCCCGTTTTATTATGGTTACGGAGTTAAACCATGTCGGAAACCTTGAAAAACAGTTCATTACTTAATGCCGCGCCCGTTCCTGTGATGGTGGCGGGTAGTGCCATTATCGTCACGCGCTGCCTTAGCGTGTTGATGCTGGCCAACGAACTGGGTTACGACGAAATCGCCAATTTTGTCCATCGCAGTGCGCAAGCCTGGGATTCCACTCTGATATTTATCGCCAGCCAGCTGATCTTCCTGTTTGAACTGCGTTGCGCCTTTACCTTGATGCGCGGCAGCAATCGTGGACGCTGGGGTTATGTGGCGACACAAATTATTGTGCTGATCTACATGCTGATGGCGTCGGTTGACTGGATCTACCCGGAAATCTTCAGCATTCCCGGTGAAAGTAACGCGCAGATCATCCATCACACACTGATGCAAAAATTGCCCGATGTGCTGGTGTTGTTGCTGCTGTTTGTGCCCGCCAGCAGTCGCGCTTTTTTCCGTCGCCGGTGATACAATCGCCCCCCATTTTTTCTCCCGATTCTGATTACAGGCCTTTCCATGCATTGCGCGCTTTATGATGCCGGTCGCTGTCGCTCATGCCAGTGGCTGGAAAAACCTTATCCGCAGCAGCTCAACGACAAGCAATCGTTGCTCGAACAGTTGCTGGCTGAAAAGCCGGTCGAGCAATGGCTGCCGCCAGTGGAATCTGCGCAGCAAGGGATGCGGAATAAAGCCAAGATGGTGGTAAGTGGCAGCGTGGAACGACCGATTTTTGGCATGGTGGCGCGTGATGGTGACCCGGTGGATTTGTGTGCGTGCCCGCTGTATCCCGACAGCTTCAGCGCGGTATTTGCGGTGCTCAAACCCTTTATCGCTCGCGCGGGATTAACGCCGTATAACGTGGCGCGCAAACGCGGTGAATTGAAATTTCTGTTGCTGACAGAGAGCACGCAGGGCGGCATGATGCTGCGCTTTGTATTGCGTTCCACCACCAAGTTGCAGCAACTGCGCGCAGCACTGCCGTGGCTGCAACAGCAGTTGCCTCAGTTGAAGGTGATTTCCGCCAATATTCAGCCGGTGCACATGGCGATTTTAGAAGGTGATGAAGAGATCGCGTTGACGTCAGATCAGGCGCTGGCAGAGAACTTTAATCAGGTGCCGCTGTATATCCGTCCGCAAAGCTTCTTCCAGACCAATCCTCAGGTGGCTACCAACCTTTATGCCACTGCGCGTGATTGGGTGGCGCAGTTGCCGGTCAGTAGCATGTGGGATCTGTTTTGTGGCGTGGGCGGTTTTGGCTTGCACTGCGCTACGCCAGACATGCAGCTCACCGGTATTGAAATCAGTGCCGAAGCGATTGCTTGTGCGCAGCAGTCGGCGCAGCAGCTGGGTCTGGAGAAAGTCAGTTTTGCCGCGCTGGATTCAACCCAGTTTGCCACCTCGCGTGAACAGGTGCCGCAACTGGTGCTGGTAAACCCGCCGCGTCGCGGGATTGGCGCTGAACTCTGTACTTATCTCAGCCAGATGGCACCGGATTACATTCTCTACTCAAGCTGCAATCCAGCGAGCATGGCGCAGGATGTTGCGCGTTTGGCGGATTATGACGTTAGCCGCGTGCAGCTTTTCGACATGTTCCCGCATACCGCGCATTTTGAAGTGTTAACTTTATTAACCCGGAAGGGCGGAACGGCGTAGCGCTAACCTGCACGGAGGACGTGCAGAACCTGGCAGGCATGACGCCACGCCATTCCATAATGCTTATTCCGGGAACCACTTCTGATTGATTTGCTGCCAGCTGCCATTGGCTTTCAGCGCCTCTAATGCGCCGTTAAGCTCTTTCAGCAGCGGCTCATTGCCTTTACGCACCGCAATCCCTAAACCGGTGCCGAAGTATTCGGTGTCGGTGATGTGCTCGCCAACCGCACTGAGATCATCGTTGGCCTTCAGCCACTGGTTCACCACCGCGCTGTCGCCAAAGACGCCGTTCAGGCGACCATTTTTCAGATCGAGAATCGCATTCTGGTAGCTGTCATACGCCACGGCAATCACTTCGGGATGCTTCTCCAGCAGATACTTCTGGTGCGTGGTGCCGTTCTCGACGCCAACACGTTTGCCCTTGAGCTGGCTAAAGTCGCTATAGTTCCCTTTGTGCGCAATCACAATCGCCGAGTTGGCGTAATAAGGCTGGGTGAAATCCACCTGCTTACTGCGATCGGCGGTGATGTCCATGCCGGAAATTACCGCGTCATAGCGACGGAATTTCAGCGAAGGGATCAGACTATCGAAAGCGTTATTGGTGAAGGTGCAATCCGCTTTCATCTGCTGGCACAGCGCTTTGGCCAGATCGATATCAAAGCCGACAATTTGATTGTCGTGATCGAGTGATTCAAACGGCGGGTAGGTTGCGGAAGAGGCGAAGCGGATTTTTTCAGCCGCATAAGCATTCATTGCCAGAGTTGCCAATGTAGCGGCAACGATCCATTTTTTCATTATATCACTCCTGTAAACCATGCCAGAGATAGAACGGGTTACAAGATGCCAGTTAATGAATTTGTATTCAATAAAAATGCTTAAAAAATTAAACTTGAAGCGGGCGATACGTTCATCGCCCGTGTAGGGGATTAGTTACGGCGCTCAAACGCGAGGGCACGCTTCTCAACCAAACGCATCATCAACGTCAGCAAACCGTTGACTACCAGATAGATTAAGCCTGCTGCCGCGTAGACTGAAATATCGTAAGTACGCCCATACAGCAGCTGTCCGTGGCCCATCACTTCCATCAGCGTAATGGTGTACGCCAGCGAGGTGCTTTTGAACACCAACACCACTTCGTTGGAATACGACGATAGGGCGCGTTTGAAAGCATACGGCAGCAGAATGCGCAGCGTATCTTTGCGATTCATTCCCAGCGCGGCACAGGATTGCCACTGACCGGAAGGAATGGCGCGCACTGCACCGTAGAACAATTGCGTGGTGTAAGCGGCACTGTTCAGTGATAGGGCCAGCAACGCGCATAACCACGGTTGTGACAGCAAATGCCACAGCCACGGAATGCTCTGGATGCTCGGGAACTGGCCGGGACCGTAATAAATCAGGAAGATTTGCACCAGCAGCGGCGTGCCGGTAAACAGCGTGATGTAGCCTTTTACCAGCCAATTCAGCACTGGCAATTTCAGCGCTAGCACGATAGTGCACAGCACCGACAAAATCAGCGCCGCAATCAACGAGGCGACAGTCAGCGTCAGGCTGGTGTGCAAGCCTTTAAGCAGCTCGGGTAAGTAATCAAGCATGCGTTAGGCTCCTCGCTCAAAACGCGTGGTGCGCAATTCAATACGGCGCAGCACTGCCTGACTGAACAGCGTAATAATCAGGTAGATCGCCGCCGCCACCAGATACCAGGTAAAAGGTTCTTGCGTGCGCGTGGCAATGCTTTTGGTTTGCAGCATCAGATCATTCACGCTGATCAGCGAAACCAGCGCGGTGTCTTTTAGCAGCACCAGCCATTGGTTGCCCAAGCCTGGCAAGGCGTGACGCCACATCTGCGGCATAATCAGGCGCAAGAAAATCGCCGATTTCTTCATGCCGAGCGCCTGACCTGATTCCCACTGTCCCACCGGCACCGCTTTCAGCGCGCCGCGCAGCGTTTGCGATGCATAGGCGGAATAGAGCATCGCCAGCGCAATCACGCCGCACAGGAAAGGACTGACATCAAAGTTCTCAATCTGCACCTGCACCGGAATATTGAACAAGCCGAGATTGATGTGGAAACCGTCGGAGAGCGTTAACAACAGTTGTGAGGCGCCGAAATAGATAAACAGCACCACCAGAATTTCTGGCAGGCCACGAATCAAGGTCACCAAAGCAGTGCCGAGCCACGCCAGCGGCTTCCAGCGCAGCGATTCCCAGCCAGCAAAAATCATCGCCAGCACAAGGCCGGCGATCAAAGCACAAACGGCAAGGCCGACGGTCATCCCGGCGGCGCTTGCGAGTGGAATCATTTCATTCATTAGAAATTACTGCTGGAACCATTTGCTGTAGATGGTTTTGTAGGTGCCATCGGCTTTGATCTTCTCAAGTGCAGCGTTGAACTTGCCTTGCAGATCGGTGTTGCCCTGGCGAACCGCGATGCCTAAGCCGGTGCCGAAGTAATCTTTATCAGTCACTTTCTCACCCAGCGGCGCGAGGTTGGTGTTTTGCTTCAACCACTCGTTTACCACCGCGGTGTCACCAAATACCGCATCGATACGGCCATTTTTCAGATCCAGTACCGCATTTTGATAGCTGTCGTAAGGCACAACGGTGATGTCGCTGTGTTTATCAGACAGGTATTTCTGGTGCGTGGTGCCGTTTTGAACGCCAACACGTTTGCCTTTCAGCGCGGCAACGTCAGCCAGCTTGCCTTTCTGCGCGATGAAGATGGCGGAGTTGTCGTAGTACGGCTTGGAGAACAGCACCTGCTTCTCACGATCTGGCGTGATGTCCATGCCAGCCATTACCGCATCAAAGCGACGGAATTTCAGGCTTGGGATCAGGCTATCAAACGCCTGATTGGTGAAGGTGCAAGTTGCATCCATCTCTTTACACAGTGCGTTGGCCAGATCGACATCAAAGCCCTGAATTTTGTTGTCGGAATCGACAAATTCAAACGGAGGATAAGAAGCCTCGGTAGCAAAACGCAGGGTTTGCGCAGCGGAGGCGCTCAGGCTCAGACCAGCAAGTAATGCAGCAATTACAACTTTTTTCATTAGAAGCATCCTGACTTAATGCGAAAGATAATTAGCAAACGCTCTGGTTTGCGGCTGTGTAAAGTGGCTGGCATCGCCTTGCTCAACAATATGACCGTTTTCCATGTACACCACGCGGCTGGCGGTTTTACGCGCCACTTCCACTTCGTGTGTCACGATCACTTGCGTGATGTTGGTCTGTGCCAGTTCACGAATAATGCTGACGATTTGGGCGGTGATTTCCGGATCCAGCGCGGCGGTCGGCTCATCGAACAGTAGCACCTGCGGCTCCATCATCAGCGCACGGGCAATCGCCACGCGCTGCTGTTGACCGCCGGACAGATGCAGCGGGAAACGATCGGCGTAGGGCGTCAGACGCAGGCGCTCCAGCAGCTTTTCAGCTCGCGCACGCGCGGCATCTTTGCTGAGACCCAGTACGCGGCACGGCGCTTCAATCAGGTTTTGCACCACAGAAAGGTGCGGCCACAGATTGTATTGCTGGAATACCATGCCGACATTTTGGCGTAACTCGCGAATCGCACTATCGGAAGGCGCTTTAGTAAAATCGAATTGGTTACCGGCAATCTGCAGGGTGCCGGAACGCGGCTGCTCCAGCAGATTCAGGACGCGCAGGAGCGAACTTTTACCCGCGCCACTTGGGCCGAGCAACACCAGCGTTTCACCCTGCGGACAAGCCAGGTTGATATCGAACAGTGCCTGATGGGCACCGTAAAAACAGTTTATGGCGTTTAGTTGAATACTCATGCGCAAAAAATGAATAGTAATTAGTGTCGCGGATTTTAACGTCACCAGAATAGTTATGCAATTGTGGTGGGTTAATATTTATTAAAGAGCAGTGAAACGTCTAAAGCGTAGCACAATATCGCGCAACTCAAGGCGGGGAAGGGCTGAAGAGGCGCAATTAATTCACGCCAAATTAACAAAAAGCGCCGTAAAGATGCGGCGCGCTTATCAATAAAATTGAGTGCTGGAAAAGTGAACGGTTATTTCTTCGCTTCCAGCAACTGGGTCAGCGAACCGCCGCCTACATGGGGAACATCACCGACGTAACGCACATCATCCACCACCCAGCAGGTGCCTTCATGGATCATCAGCACTTCGTCATGCCAGCTTTTGTTGTCGCGGCTTAACTCGACGCGCAGCGGAATGTTGCGCGCATCGCGGTTCGGGATGGTCGAGGCGCTAGCGACATCCGCCGACGTTGGGCCTTGCGCATTACTGGAGAACAGATCGCCCTGGCTCCATACTGCCGGTTTTGGATTCTGGCTGCTGGCGCTCAACAGTTTCTGATACAGACGATCGCTGAGGTACGGGCGATATTTCGCCAGCGTGTTGCTATCGGGCAAACCTTGTGTCGGTTGGCTGACGCGTAAATCGTAGAACTGCTGCGCCACGCTATCCGGGCCGCCATCGACACAGGCAGCGGTGCGCGGGCCATTATCCTTAATCACTGGCTCAACGGTAGTACAAGCACTTAGCAGTAACGCAGCGGGAATTAGCAGCGCAAAGGCATTGTTTTTCATCTCGATTTCCTTATTGTTCACTGGCAAAGCGCCATTTTTAGCATAGAGTATAGCCTTGCTTTTACGCGGTAAGAGCTATAACGCGCTGATTCAGAAAAGGAGACAATGATGAAATTTTCCACTACCCCAACGCTGGAAGGACACAGCATCAGTGAATATTGCGGCGTGGTTGCCGGTGAAGCGATTCTCGGTGCCAACATCTTTCGTGACTTCTTTGCTGGCATTCGCGATATCGTCGGTGGTCGTTCCGGTGCCTATGAAAAAGAGCTACGCAAAGCACGCCAAATCGCCTTTAAAGAGCTGGAAGAGCAGGCCAAAGCGTTGGGCGCCAATGCGGTGGTTGGTATTGATATCGACTACGAAACCGTGGGCAAGGACAGCAGCATGTTGATGGTCAGCGTCACCGGCACTGCGGTGATCATCCGTTAATGCGCGTCATTGTTATGCTGGCGCTGGCGTTGCTGCTCAGCGCTTGCCAATCTTCCATCGAAGCGCGTCACGGTTATTGGGTTGATACCGCGCATCCGGCACAAGGCGCGCGGCCCCGTATTAAAGTGGTGGTGATCCATTACACCGCCGAAGATTTTTCGAGTTCACTGGCCACGCTCACCGATCGTGAAGTCAGTGCGCATTATTTAATTCCGCAACAGCCGCCGCAGAAAAACGGCCAGGGCGTGATTTGGCAACTGGTGCCTGAACAGCAGCTTGCCTGGCATGCGGGGCCGAGTTTTTGGCGCGGCGCCACACGCATCAATGACACGTCAATTGGCATCGAAATCGTCAACAGCGGTTATCGCCGTACTTTAACCGGATTGCAGTGGCAGCCGTTTACCCCGGCGCAAATCAGCAGCTTAGTGGCGCTGGTCAAAGACATCACCCAGCGTTACGCCATCACGCCGGAAAATGTGGTGGGGCACAGCGATATCGCGCCGCAGCGCAAACAGGATCCCGGTCCGCTGTTTCCGTGGCAGCAATTGGCGGAACAAGGTTTAGGTGCGTGGCCAGACGCAGCAACGGTACAGCGTTATCTTGCTGGGCGATCGCGGGATGAAGCGGTAGATCAGACGGAATTGCTGGATGCGCTGCAACACTATGGCTATGACGTGGCTGCGGCAACGACGCCGCAGATGCAGCGTAAGCTGATCGCGGCGTTTCAGATGCATTTCCGTACACGCGATTATCGCGGTGTTGCCGATGCGGAAACGCTGGCTATTGCGCGCGCGTTGTTAGCGAAATACGGTGCGGCGCAATAATGCGCCGCTTCAATTATTGCTGCAAGAACGCCTGCCAGTGCGCCACTAAACGTTGCAGATCCTGACGCGTCACATCCAGATGCGTAACAATACGTGTTACTGCGCCGACGCTGATCAGCACGTCTCCAGATTGCATCCAGCTTTTCAGCGCTTCAACTTGCTGTTCTGGCACTTTCACAAACAGCATGTTGGTGTGCTGGTTGAGCACTTCAACGCCAATCGCGCTGAGCTGTTCGCCCAACCACGCCGCGTTGTCATGATCGTCTTTCAGACGCGCCACGTTGTGCTTCAAGGCATACAAACCTGCTGCCGCGAGAATTCCCGACTGGCGCATGCCGCCGCCGGTCATTTTGCGCCAGCGACGCGCCTGTTCAATGTAGTCTTCATCGCCACACAGCAGCGAACCAATCGGCGTGCCCAGACCTTTTGACAAGCAGATAGTCAATGTATCGCAATAGCGTGCAATGGCTTCCAGCTCAACATTCTGCGCGACCACCGCGTTGAAAATGCGTGCGCCATCAATGTGCAGCGCCAGCTTGCGCTCACGCGTTAATTTCCACGCTTGTTCGAGATAACTAAGCGGCAATACTTTTCCATGATGAGTGTTTTCAAGGCTTAACAATCGTGTGCGCGCGAAGTGGAAATCATCGGGTTTAATCGCTGCGGCAATATCAGCCAGCGGCAGCGAACCATCTTCGGCATGCAAAATCGGTTGGGGCTGGATGCTGCCCAGTACCGCCGCGCCGCCGGCTTCGTATTTGTAGTTGTGCGCCTGCTGACCAACGATATATTCATCGCCGCGCTGGCAGTGGCACAGCAGCGCCACCAGATTGGCTTGCGTGCCGGTAGGAAAGAACAGGGCAGCGGCTTTGCCACTTAAACGGGCCGCTTCGACTTCCAGTGCGTGGACGGTGGGGTCATCGCGGTAGACATCATCGCCGGTTTCCGCCGCCATCATGGCATCCAACATGGCAGCACTTGGGCGGGTTACGGTATCACTGCGTAAATCGATCACGTCGCTCTCCTGAAATAAAAAAGCGGGCAAAGCGCCCGCGTTATCATGATGTTTGGCCTGAGAATTGTTTTACCTCAGCCAGTTAGTTTTCGCCAGTTCTACGATCTCGTCACCACGACCATTCAGAATCGCGCGCATCATGTACAGGCTGAAACCTTTGGCCTGCTCGGCTTTGATTTGCGGTGGCATCGATAACTCTTCTTTGGCGGTGATCACGTCCAGCAGCACCGGTCCATCGTGGGCAAAAGCTTCTTGTAATGCGCCATTGAGTTCAGAGGCTTTCTCTACGCGAATGCCTTTGATACCGCAGGCCGCCGCGATGGCGGCGAAATCCGGGTTTTCCAGATCGGTGCCGTCAGTCAGATAACCGCCGGCTTTCATCTCCATCGCCACAAAACCCAGCACGCTGTTATTGAAAATTACCAGTTTCACCGGAAGCTTCAACTGCGCGACCGAAATGAAGTCGCCCATCAACATGCTAAAGCCGCCATCGCCACATAACGCGACCACCTGACGCTGCTTATCCAGCGCTTGCGCGCCCAATGCTTGTGGCATGGCGTTGGCCATCGAGCCGTGATTAAACGAACCGATCAGACGGCGTTTGCCATTCATTTTCAGGTAACGTGCCGCCCACACGGTGGGTGTGCCGACGTCGCAGGTGAAAATGGCATCTTCTGCGGCGTAGGCGCTGATTTGTTGCGCCAGATATTGCGGGTGAATCGGCATTTTGTCGTTGGCGGTGGCTAAGTCATCCAGCCCTTTGCGCGCATCAACATAATGTTCCAGCGCTTTGTCCAGATGCTGACGATCGGTTTTGCTGGTGAGCTGGGGCTGTAGCGCATGTAAGGTGGTTTTGATATCACCTACCAGCGCCATGTCCACGTGGCTGTGCGCACCCAAACTGCCCGGATTGATATCGATCTGAATGATTTTGGCATCGGCCGGATAAAAGGCGCGATAAGGGAATTGCGTACCGAGCAGCACCAAGGTGTCGGCATTCATCATGGCGTGGAAACCGGATGAGAAGCCAATCAATCCGGTCATGCCGACATCATACGGATTGTCATATTCGATGTGCTCTTTACCGCGCATCGCATGCACCACTGGCGCTTTTAATGTTTCTGCCAGTTTAACCACTTCGGCGTGCGCTCCGGCACAACCGCTGCCGCACAGCAAGGTAATGTTTTCGGCAGCATTGAGCGTTTCGGCTAATCGCGCCACTTCATTCGCGGCAGGCACCACATGCGGCAATTGCGGCGGATACCACTCGCTGCGCGCACTTTCTGGTGCCGGTTGCAGCGCCACATCGCCAGGAATCACAATCACCGACACGCCGCGATTGAGAATCGCTTTGCGCATCGCGATGCCCAGCACCTGCGGCAACTGTTCGGGATTGGAGACCAGCTCGCAGTAATGGCTGCATTCGCGGAACAATTCTTGCGGATGGGTTTCCTGGAAGTAACCGCTACCAATTTCGCTGGAAGGGATATGGGCGGCAATCGCCAGCACCGGAACGTGGTTACGATGGCAATCAAACAAGCCATTGATTAAATGCAGATTGCCCGGACCGCAGGAACCCGCGCACACCGCCAGTTCACCGCTGATTTGCGCTTCTGCGCCCGCCGCAAAGGCCGCCACTTCTTCATGGCGAGTCGGCATCCATTCAATGGTGCCCATGCGATTCAGGCTGTCACTTAGCCCGTTAAGGGAATCGCCGGTGACGCCCCAAATGCGTTTCACACCGGCGTTTTCAAGGGTTTTAGCCAGCATCGCTGCCACAGTTTGCTTCATCGTTTGCTCCTTTCTGGTGTCGAGCCATCCATGCCGATGGCGGAAACGTGTCAGTCAGAAAGCGTAGACGATAGCGCTGGCGGGCAGCCGTGAAAAAATGCGCTAGGCCGAGAACAGGGCGATAAGAATCGGTGCTAAGAGGCTCATAATAAACCCGTGCACAATCGCCGCCGGCACGATCTCCATGCCGCCGGTGCGTTGCAAAATCGGCAAGGTGAAATCCATCGACGTGGCGCCGCTTAGGCCCAATGTCATGCTGCGCTGGCGAGTAATCAGCAGCGGGATCAGCATGATGGTAATCAGTTCACGCAGCAGATCGTTAAAGAACGCCGCGCTGCCAATCACCGGACCGAACGATTCGCTCATCAAAATGCCCGAAAGCGAATACCAGCCGAAACCGCTGGCGAGGGCCAATCCAGTTTTGATCGGCAGATCAAGCCACAATGCCGCTAATACGCCGCCGATCAAGGCGCTGCACAGCGACACCAGCGCCACCAACATGCCGCGACGATTAATGGTGATTTGACGCAACGTCATGCCGCTGCTGCGTAACTGAATACCGACCAGTAACAGCATCAGCATCAAAGCGTATTCGCTGATAGTAGAAGCGTGACGCAGCGGCGCCCATTGGCTTAATCCCAGCAAAAAGCCCGCTAACACGGAACCGCACAGCTTGAGCGATTCCAGCGCCATGTGCAGACGCGATGGCAACGCTTGCGCTTTGTGCGCGTGGTGCCACGGCACGCGCTTCTCCAGCAGCCAAAACGCCAACAGCGAGCAGGCGAGAATGCACAGCATGCTGACCAGCGCGATATGGAAGATGGCGAGCAAATTGCTACTGAGATTGTCGAGAAACGCCAGGCTGGTGCCCATAAAGAACAGAATGATATACACCAGCGCGCTGAGTGTGCGTGCAACCAGCCGTAGCAGGCCCGCGCTGCGTAAAGGCAACAGATAACCGAGAATTAACGGCAATAAGATGATGATCAATCCGTACATGGCGGCATTCCATCCGTGGCAAAAGGGCAGCCACGCTAGCGAAAAACAGTTGAAGTGTAAACCTTTTCCCCTGTTGCTGACTTGACCAACGTAACGTGGCGAACCATGCTCAGGCAAAGCACTGGATGGATTGTATGATGATTCTGGAACATATCGATATTCACGGTTTTCGCGGCATCAATCGGCTGGCATTGCCGTTGACCGCCACTAATCTATTGATTGGTGAAAATGCGTGGGGCAAATCAAGCTTGCTGGATGCCTTAACGCTGCTATTGGCGCCTGCCGCTGAACCTTATCAATTTACCGAACACGATTTTCATTTCCCGCCCGGCGATGTGGATGCACGCATGCGCCATTTGCAAATCATCTTTTGCTTTCGTGCGCAGAGTGAAGAGCAACATGCGTTGTTTAAACCGTTCTGGCAGCACGATGAGAATGGCCGTTTTATCCGTTTCAGCACGCGCGCTAAACGCCAGGATCGTGGCGTTAAAACCAGCTGGCGCTTTATTGATGCACAAGGCGATGTGCTGCCAATGGAGGGCACTGAAGCGGCGCTGGCGCATTTGCGCGCGTATTATCCGGTGCTGCGATTACGCGATGCGCGTTTTGGTCGCCGCGCTCGCCATGCGGAAGAGGATGCCGATCGCCGCGCCTCAACCTTGACCGCGTTAGCGCAGGAAGTGGAAAAGTTGACGCGCGATTTGGTGGTGCGACCGCAAACCTTGAGTGACGATTTGCTGCGTCAGGGATTGCATACCATGCAGCAACTGCTGGAACACTATTTTCTGGTACAACAATCCGGCAGTAGCGCGGCGCGCGTTGCACCGCAGGTGCGCGATAGCAGCGAGGGCTGGCGTTCGCTGGATAAGCTCAACCATTTGATTGCTGGCACTGAATCGCGCAGTCGCCAGGTAATCTTGCTACGGATGTTCTCATTACTGATTCAGGCACATGGCAATGAACCGTTGCCTGCGGGCGCGCAACCGCTGCTGCTGGTGGAAGATCCCGAAACGCGCCTGCATCCAATCATGTTGTCAGTGGCGTGGAATTTACTCGAACTGATGCCGCTGCAAAAAATCGCCACCACCAATTCCGGTGAACTGCTTTCGCAGGTGCCGCTGGAGAATATCTGCCGTTTAGTGCGCGAACCAGAGCGTGTGGCGGCCTGGCGCATCGGGCCAGAAGGATTGAGTGCTGAAGAGAGTCGGCGTATCGGTTTTCACATCCGGGTGAATCGTCCTTCGGCACTGTTTGCCCGCTGCTGGCTGTTGGTAGAAGGCGAAACCGAAGTGTGGATTATCAATGAACTGGCGCGCCAGCGTGGTTATCATTTTGCCGCGGAAGGCGTGAAAGTGATCGAGTTTGCGCAATCTGGCCTAAAACCGCTACTGAAGTTTGCTCGCCGCATGGGCATCGCCTGGCATGTGCTGACTGATGGCGATCAGGCGGGCAGCAAATATGCCGCCACCGCGCGTAGCCAATTGCCTGAACACGCACACGAGGCTGACCACCTTACGCAATTCCCGGCACCGGACATCGAGCATTTCCTCTATAAACACGGTTTTAGCGAGGTTTATCATCAGGTGGCGCACCAGCCGTTAAACGCGCCTGTGAATGCACGGCGTATTATTACTCAAGCGATTCATCACAGCTCGAAACCTGAATTGGCGATTGCTATCGCAATGGCGGCGGCAGAGCGCGGGCCGGAAGCGATTCCGCCATTGCTGGATGAACTGTTTGCGCGGGTAATGTGGCTGGCGCGGGGCCGGGCGGATTGAGACGCAGGTAAAATTCGCAAAATAAAAATGCCAGCGTCTGCGGCTGGCATTTTTTTTCGGGAGTGGTCAGAATAAGTGAAGTGGCAGGCGCGTCACGCGACTTGCGTGGCTTCACAAGGCACGATCAAGCTCGCATGATTGCCTTTTGGTCCTTCATGGACATCGAACTGAACCTGCTGGCCAGCTTTCAGCGTTCTGTATCCCTCCATCTGAATCGTGGAGTAGTGTGCGAAGATATCGTCGCCGCCGCTGATCGGACAGATAAACCCGAAGCCTTTGGCGTTGTTGAACCATTTTACTGTACCCGTCTCCATGCTTTTACTTCCCTCGCAAGACATTTTGATAAGTAGGTGAGGTCATTGAAGCTGTGAGTCGAGTTTGTTTAAAACTCAATCAGCTTGTGTTAGTAGAA
>NZ_JBCNNP010000049.1:0-29630 GCF_039594315.1 Pantoea sp. | reverse complement strand
AACACCTGAAGCAATGCGGCAAAACAGGTACTACCAAACAGCCAAACGGCCTGTTTTTTTAATCCGCTCACACCATGCGCTCCAGAATTTTCGCCAGCTCACCGTAAGCGATGTGCTGATTGAACTCGGTTTCCACTTTATGCCGTGCCGCTGCCACAACCGGCGCAACATCGATATCACCGCGTGACAAACGCAGCAGCGTTGCCGCCAGTTCCTCGGCATCGTCTTCTGGCACCAGCCAGCCGCTGACATCGTTCTCAATCAGCTCAGGAATGCCGCTGTGATAAGTCGAAACCACCGGCAAGCCCACCGCCATCGCTTCCATCAGCGCGACTGGAATACCTTCCATATCGCCATCTGCTGCGGTTTTTGACGGCAGCAGGAAGATATCCGCCTCGTTTAACGCCTGGCGAATCTCCTCCTGCGGCTTGAAGCCCGGCATGGTGACGCAATCTTCCAGACCCGCGCGGGCAATGTGCTCGCGCATCATGCCGTCTTGCTCGCCGTTACCGATGATGGTGAACTGGAACTGACCGCCGTTATTACGCAGGATTTCGCTGGCTTTCACCGCCACATCCAAACCTTTTTTCTCGGTCAGACGCGCCACCGAAACGATGCGCAACGGTTGATGGAACGCCGCGCGCGGTTTGAAGTTAAACTTCTCCGGCTCGATGCCCATACGCGTAACATGCACTTTCTCGCGCGGGCAGCCCATCTCAATCAGTTTGTTCTCCCACAAATGGCTGATGGGCAGCATCAGCTCACTCTGTTTGAACAGGTTCACGTAATCGAGTTTGTGCTCCTCGAGAATGTGACGACGCGAGATATCCGCGCCGTGGAACACCGTGGCCTGCTTGCCTTTCAGCACGCCCAATTCGCGCAGTTTGTTCGCCAGCGCACCGGCATAACCAAAATGCACGAGGAACACATCCGCGGTGAAGGTCTGTTTGGCATTGGCGACAATCGCCGGCAGCAGCAGCTTTTTCGCTTGCGCGCCATAACGCCCAACGTTGAGCGATTTGAGCAATGCCGGCTTGGCGATTTTCGGCAGCATCAGCGCGATACGTTGCGTCAGCTTATCCAGATTCGAGACTTTCTCTTCCGGCAGTAAATAGTGGGTTTTCGCTGCCAAATTGTAGTCATCGAACGCGGCGTGGCGATTGATCATATCGCCTGGAAACACGGAGATAATCTCCACGTCGTAGCCTGCGTCGATGAAATGCGTTACCTGATTGAGCACAAACGTCTCAGAGGCAACAGGGAAACGCATGGTGAAAAAGGTCAGCTTCATCACTTCACCCCAGGACGTTGAGAATTTCGGCGGTAATGCGGTTTCCAATCTCACGCTCCTGCGCCACCGCGGTATCAACTTTGTGTTTTACGTTGTCGTAATCAGCCAGCACCGTCTGCACTTTATC
This sequence comes from Pantoea sp., assembly GCF_039594315.1. Lineage (GTDB taxonomy): Bacteria > Pseudomonadota > Gammaproteobacteria > Enterobacterales > Enterobacteriaceae > Pantoea. The sequence goes on along the minus strand of NZ_JBCNNP010000049.1, from coordinate 28,212 downwards.
GATCAGCGAACCGTCCATTAGGCTCTGCACATCGGTCGCCATTTGCGGCAAGCCGAGTTGCTTCATCACGCCGAGCGATTTGTGCTCGTAGTTGATGGCCACGGCGGGTGTGCCGAAGTTCATGGAGATAATGGCGGAGTGCAGGCGGGTGCCGATTGTCAGATGACAATGGCTTAGCAGGATGCCGAGTTCGAGGTCGTTGAACTCGTCCATGATGACATGGTAATGCTCAGGTTGCTCAACGTGGTCGCGCAGCGTCAGCGCCACCATGCGGTCATCTTTGGCGTAGCTGTCGATGCCGGTACAGGTTGAGAACGCAACAACTTGATAGCCTTCGGCAATCATCGCGTTGATGACGCGGCCAAAAGCGGCTTCATACTCTTTCTGCGTAACGCCGAGACGTTTATCGAACGGCGCCAGTTCACGTACGGTAATGGCGATAGTTTTGCGTGCGCTGATAATTGCCTGCCAGTGCAGCAGGTTATGGCTTGGATTTTCCACTTCACGCGCCTGCACCAGAAACGCGGTATCTACGCCCTTCTTCACTTTGCTGGTGGTCACGCCGTCTTGCTTGAGACGATCGTGGCTGACCTCTTCACGCAGCACCAGGCTGTCGACGCGATCAAACACGAAGTTCGCCAGCGCATTAACGCGTGGGTTCTCAAACGGTCCAACTGAATGCCCGACCATGTGCAGTGGCTTCTTCGCCATCAGCGCACACAGCGCGTGATCGAACTGGGTTACGCCATACAGATCGACGAAGAACGAACCGCCAACCTGAATGATTGCGTCATATTGCGCCAAACTTTTGGTGAATGCCGCGAGATGCGGTGGTACCGAAAACGATTTGTACAGGCCACCTTTACCAAGGTGCGCCATCATAATGTCCGGCATCAGACGATTTGCAACTTTACGCTTCAGGCTGCCAACTAAGCCTTTGCCCGATTTGCTGTTGTGCAGGAACAGGGAATCCTGCTGGATATGTTGCTGCAACAGGTAACCCGAACTGGTCGGATAGCGGCTAATTACATCGATATCTAAATCCTCGCGCGCAGATTTAAGCGAATCAATCAGCCCACGTAAAATCGCGCCATCCCCACGATTTCCACAGGTATGGTTTCCTACCAATAAAATCTTCATAAAAAAACTCCGGAAAAATTTTTGTAATTTTTACAAGCCGCCAATAGCTAACTGGCAAAATGAACTCTGTTTGAAATGACTGCAATGGGAGTAAGCCCCAAAAGTACTTCCTAATTAAAATCAACCTCTTTACTGCACGCCGGCGCGCATGAACGCGCACCCTACAAACGTAGGGCCGCCATTCATGGCGACCGGTTTAACAAAGATGACTTACGACTTCACAGCGAAATACGGCATGGCAACTTGCTCGCCATTAATCACCACAGAAACAAAACCTTTTGGCTCGCGGGTATCTACCTGCTCCGGCTTGAGCGCGCGCGATGCCATCAGCAAATCACCCTGCTCGTTGCCGCCAATACCGGCTTTACCGTTATGCAAACTGAAACGTTGCGGCGCTTGCTGCGCCCCGCTGCCCGGCGTGCCTTTATCCATCACCGCATCCACGCGCGCGCACTGACCAGTGAGGAAGCGGTCTTTCGCCGTGCTCTTGATCAGCACCACGCTGGTTGGCGTCCAGCCCGCTAGCTTGACGAACACTTTGGTGTCGGTATCGGTACGCGGCTCGATGCGCACATCCACCACTGGCGAACTGCCTTCTGCCGACCAACTGGCTTCCGCTTTGTTCTTCTTGCGTTGAACATGGATCACCGCGCGGCCGCCGGTGCCTTTGCCATCAAGCAAATTCATCAACGGCGCATTGGCGGTGCCGTTATTGAATTGAGATTGACCAAACACTTCAATTTCCCAGCTATCGCCCACCGTTGGCGAATAGAGGTTGCCGAGTTCGAACCAGGTTTGCTGATCGCTGTTGTTGGTCAGACGGAAACGTGACGTGATGTAGTTGTATTTCAGGCTGCCATCAATCGCCACGCCGTACGATTCCACGCGTGTGGAACCCATTTCCCAGATGTTGAGCCAGCGCTCGCCTTCCAGCGAGTTATCAATCCAACTGCCTGACTGCAAGTTAGTCTGACGCATATTCAAACGCGAGTTGCGCGCGTTGAGCGGGTTCTTACAATCCTCAATGCTCAGCGCATCGACAATCCACTGGCCGTTGGAGATATCGCCAGGATAATCACTGTGCTCAATCCAGCCGTTATGAATGATCGATTGGCTGCAACGCGGCAGATTCAACACCATGCCGCCTTTACAGTGCTGCGCGTTGAAGTTCGACAGCTCAATCGCGGTGCTGTGATCCCACGCGCCGGCTTTTTGCCCGGACCAACTGGCTTTGATCACATCGCCGGTACAAGCGTTGGCGTACCACTGGTCGATTTTGCAATCCAGCGTATCGAGCAGGCTCAGCGAAACGCCGCCGACATAATTGAAGCGCAGGCAAGCGCCCCGGAAGAACTGGCCGCCCGGACAGGTATTGCGGAACAAACCTTGCTTGTTCGGATGCTTGTCGTTGTTGCCGTTGAAATTCAGGTTGGAGATTTCGGTCCAGCGCGCGTTGACCTGGAACAGGAATTCTGAGCGGCCATCAGACACCAATGTGGTGGCTGGGAAATAGCCGAAGTTGACCATCGCGCCGGAAATGCGGAAGAAGCGGCGGCCTTCGTTGCCAAAATCACATTCGGAGACGAAGAAGGTGCCTGCCGGGAACTGCACGCAGATCTGCTGGCTAGCATCAATCGACCATTGATACATCGCTTTGATTGCCGGTGCCGTATCGGTTTTGCCATCGGCAATGGCGCCGAAATCGAACAGTGTTAAACGGTTGAAATCCTCCACCACGCGACGCCAATGGAAGCCTTTCCCGGCAAAGATCACGCCTTCGTCGTCTTTGGCTTCATCGAAGGTGCCAACGAACTCGCCGCCGCCCACTTCAAAGCCTTCGTGCCAGCTTTTCAGCTTCACTTTGGCCCCGGCAAACAATGGACGCGTTTTACGCAACTCTTCCACCGATGGAATTTCACCAATCAGCTGATAACCGTTTGGCTGCGCCAGACGCTGGCTAAAGTTGCTGGCGTTGGGACGTGACACATCATCGATGGAGAACAGCGTATTGCCTTGCTGATCTTCTACCACCATCGAGTGTGACGGATTGGCGATTAACGCGGCATTATCGTGAATAAATTGCGCAAAGTTGCCCTTGTTCAAGGCAATTGGCTGGCTGATTTGCGAGACCTTTCCGTTGGCATCACGCAGGAAAACCGGAATCTGGTTACCATTTTGGCTGGCATCGCTGCCCGCCTTGCCAATCCACAATTTGCCTTCAAAGTTCTGCCAGAATTGCGGCGGCATGGTGTAGACATTTTCCGGCGTCAAAATCGGTACGTCGCCCGGCGGTACGCTGGCAGGATCAACCGCTTTCAATGCAGGCTGACCACTTTTTGCGGCGTAGCTGGAAAATGCGCTCACCGAGAGCGCGGCAACAATGGAGGAGGCTGCTGTCTGCAAGACTTCTCTTCTTTTCATGCTTCAATTCCCGTGATTAAGCGGCCAAAAAGGATTCCCGAGGCACGATAATTGTCGCTAGACAAGGGCGAGCCAGCTCTGTTTGATCTGATTACCGTCAAACTTAAGCGCTGTTTCTTTGGTCTTGGCACTCATGGCGTAGAACAGGCTGTCATCGCTGGCGAGCTGTTCCATACGCTTGATAAAGGTGGCTTTGTCGTTCATTGGCACCAGGAAGCCATCTTCACCATGATTGATGATCTCCTGCGGACCGGTTGGGCAATCGTACGCCACCACTGGCAGCGACCAGGATTTGGCTTCCAGCAACACCAGCGGCAAACCTTCATAACGCGAGGTCATCAGCGCCATGTCGCTTTCGCGGTAGTAATCGTTGATGTTGCTGACTTTGCCGACGAAGTTGACGCTATTGGTGATGCCCAATGCGGCGGCCTGATCGTGCAATTGCTGGCGCAGTTCGCCGTCACCGGCAATCACCAGCTTCCATTCCGGATGGGTTTTGCTGAAGTCGGCCCAGACATCCAACATCAGGTCGAAGCCTTTCTGGTTATCTAACCGTCCTACCGCTAATGCCTGGCGGCTGCGCGTTTGACGCTGAAACGCCTTGTACACCACCGGATTAGGGATTTGCTGGCTGGCAATGTTCCAGCGGCTGAAAACCTGATGATCTTTATCAGTTAACACGATCACCTGGTCGTAATAGCGCAATAGCAGCCATTTCAACAACTTGATTGGCTTGCTAAAGGAGTTAATCGCGATGTGTTCGCAGGCGTAGGCTTTGAAGCGTTTTTTCTTCATTGCCATCAGATTCCAGAAGGCGAACATCACGCTCAGGCGCCCCATGCTGATCAGAAATACGCTGTCGAAACCTTCCTGATGGATGCTGGCAACGGCGCTTTTAATCGGGTTGCTGTGGCCTTCAAAGCTGACAATCTTCTTCACCCGATCAAACGGATAGAAGGTTTTGCCGCTGCCTTCCAGCGAGTAAATGGTGACTTCGTGCTGCTCGCCGAGGCACTCCGACATAAAGTTGCAGATGTTCTCGGTACCCGCATACGAGTAAGCATCTTTAATTACTAAAACAATCTTTTTCATAAAACGCTTTCCACCTCAAAAGAATCAAAAACACCCATTACGCGGCTGACGCTTACCGATGCTTTAAGGCGAAAAGAACGCCGTTCACCATATACCATGTGTAATAGTAATATACTTTTAACGGATTGTTTTTATAGATAATTCTTAATAATTCGAGGTGCCACTTGGCCGCTTTATTTTTGTTACGCGACAGCGAATCACCCAACTCGTAATAGTTGACCAGGATCTTCTGGATCACGCGGGCTTGTTTGTAGCGGAGGAACAATTCGTAGAGGAACAGGAAATCTTCGTGGCCTTTGCGCTGGAAGAAGATGCCCTGAGGAGGACGGCGGAAACACACTGAAGAGAAGCAGACGCGATACTGCTTCTTCACGAAGTTTTCCTGTTGTAGATAGGGTTTGCTGTAGATGATGTCGTGGTCGGCGGTTCGGGTTTTGTAGTGATATTGCGTGATAACAAAATCGTCACCCGCGGCCATCGCTGCCGCCTGCTCTGCCAGCTTTTCCACGTGCCATTCGTCATCGCTATCGAGAAACGCGATGATCTCTTCTTTGGCGGCGCGTAAGCCCACATTGCGCGTTTCGGCTGCGCCTTGATTCACTTCGTTGTCCAGAATGGTGATACGCGCGTCCTGGCAATGCTCACGCACAAAAGCGAGTGAATCATCGGTGGATTTATCGTTGATCAGGTAAAGATGCCAGTCGTTGTAGGTTTGGTTGATGATCGACTCAACCGCGCGCAGCACCGTGTTCCGCGCGTTATACATCGGCATCACAATACCGATGGTGCCAACATGATTTGTCATTTTTATACCCGGAGTTACAGGAACCAAAAAATTGCCCCCGTTTGGGAGCAAGTGAAAAACGAAAAGTTAAATCAGGAGACGGCTCTGCCGCCTAAGCGCGACTTCACCTTATCGAGCAGGCGATTCATGAAGTAGGCGCGATTGTCACGATTGGTGAGGAAGAAGTAGCGCGCAAAGCTCAGGCTGGCTTGCAGCGATTTACCGTCCATTTTGTAGCGCAGCGGCAACTTGAAGGCTTTGTAGGTATGAATATCACGCGTGGTCAGGTGCGGCTTCATGGTATCGAGCCAGAAGAAGGAGTATTTCACCGACTCGCCTTTGTGCTTGGAACCAAATTTGGTTACCAGATGATAGGTTGCCAAAGGTTTGTCGATCATCACGAACGCGTATCCCATGCGATCAGCACGGATGCAGAAATCGTAATCCTGATGGCGAATGTAGCGGGCATCAAACTTGATCTGCGCGGCATCTTCGCGCTTCAGCACAATGGTGCTGGTCTGAATAAAGCCGTAACAACCAAACAGATATTCCGCCACGGTTTCATTTTTGCCCGGCGGCTGCATCGGCATCACTTTCAAGAAGCTGCCATCCTGATGGATGTTGACCTGGCTGAAGATCACGTAACGCGATTTGCCCTGCGCTTCTAGTTTGTTGATGGTGTCGCTGACGGTTAACAGCTTATCCGGATGCCACTCATCGTCGGCGTCGAGAAAGCTGATAAAGTCGCCCGTCGCCAATTCGATGCCTTTGTTACGCGCGCCGGCACCGTTGAGTTTGACTTCCGACAGCTCCAGTTTGATGGCCAAATCCTGATAGCGCTCACTGCGAACCACTTCGGCCAGCTCGGCGGCGTCGGCCGATTTGTCATCCACAATGATGACTTCAAAATTGCGATAGCTTTGGGCTTTGACACAATCCAGCGTGGTAATAATCGATTTCGACGCGTTATACGCGGGTATGACAATTGAGAAGCGAATGTCCTGCATTACCAGCACCTCATTAAAAAGTTACAAAATCAATGATATAACTCGTGGGCTCAAAAGAATAATGGGTGATGTCCTAATTTGTTGGCGAAGTCTTCATCGCCACTTTCTTCTTGCTGCCGCTGCCAATAAACGGTTTTTCGACGAACAAGTAAGTCAATTTCGCCACATAGAACGAGGCAACAAAGAACAGCGTAGAAAGTAAGGTGTAGAACAGGAATGAATGCGGATAGAGCGATTCCGGGATCTGTTTGATGAAATAGAGCACCACGCCGTGAATCAGATACAGGCTGTAGCTCACCTCACCAATCGACATCAGGGTTTTATTTTCCAGAATGCCGAATACCGAATTGCCGCTGCTAACAATAAAGAAGATCACCGTCAGGCAGCAGAGGAAAATCAGATACCAGAAGGTGTTACTGGTGAAGGAGAGCGCGAACAGCGACAGCAGAATGACTGCGCCACCGGCGAGGCTCGAGGTTTTATAGCGGGCAAACAGATCGCGATATTTATAGGCCATATAACCCATGGCGAAGCCTAGCACCGGACGCGGATCGGTGTAGGTTTTACCCCACAAGCGCAAGCCGACAGCGACGCAGAAAATCGCGCCGATTGAGCCGAGAATCAGCCAGGTTTTGTATTTGCCTTGGGTCGCGCGGTTGATGACGTAAATCAGCGGAATTGACAGATACAGCAGCCATTCCAGGCGCAGCGTCCATTCGACACCGGCGTTGACGTCGGCGGTCATGAAATCGCCAATGCGATAGCTGCCGACGAACAGCAACCACATTACCGCGTCTTTGATCGACGTGCCGTTGATCGCCAGATCGCCCTGCACCAAACCAACCACAATGATGACAAAACCAGAGAACCAGAACATCGGCACGATACGGCGAATACGCCCTTTCAGCAGTTTGCTGGTCAATTGTCCTGGCGTCATGGCTTCGTTATCCAGCCAACGATAGAACAGGAAGGCGGAGATCATGAAGAACAGCAGCACACCAAACTTGCCGGAGTTGACGAAGAAATTACCTTCCGAGAACCAGGCAAAATAGTCTTTATCGAACACCCACTGTCCATTCTGAGAATAGATGTAGTGCGCGAAATGTGAAAACGCCACGATGCTGGCCAGCAACGCACGCATCCCAGAGATACTTTTAATCCCGCTTTCGTTATAAACCCCTTTGTGAAAGGAGAATACGCGGAGAATGATTAGCGCCAGACAAAATGACAGCACCATGATTAATACATACATGTCAGCTCCTGAATCTGAGTTGGGTTAGCTGCTGTGCTGCGAAAAGACGTGATCAAAATTGCTGCTCAAGACTTCGAAGGTTCTTTCTGCTTTCTGTTTATAAAGCATCTCATTGGGGTGAATGCAATCAGGCGACATCTCAGATTGCCAGTCGCGATTTTGCTTAATCACGCTGAATTGCTTCACGATTGGAACCTGTTGCTCTTTAGCCACTTCATTTAATTGATAAACATACGGCCAGACGTTCCATTGTTCGGCTTTACCGCAAATCGGATTCGGTTCCTGCAACACCACCAGCTTGTTATGTGCTTTGGCGCCCTGCACCAGCTCGGTCATGATGCGTTTGTACTCTTGCGGCGTTTCAATGCGCGCACCTTTGTCTTTGAAAAAGTTAATGCGCGCATCGTTAATCGCGTAGTTAATCAGGATCATATCGGCGTCGGATTTCGCCATGCGATCAGACCAATCCATTGGCGTGTTGTCTTCCTTGTAAACCAGCACCGATACCTGCGCGCCCGGCATGCCGTGATTTTTCACTTCGATGTTGTTGCCATATTTGGCGCGCAACATCTGCTGCAAAAAGCTCACTTCATTGTTCTGGCTGATGATGTTGCGCCCGCCGGAGCCTGTGACGCCCGCGGTGGTGGAATCGCCGTAGGCCGCGATAACAAAAGGATGATTGTCAGCCTGCGCCAGTAACGGCGCAGCGCTCAACAAAACTGCCATCAATGTCTTCCGCATATTTCCTCTCAAGGCTTAATGGAACAATTTGAATTCACGAGCAACTTCATAGCCAACAACGGCTTGCTTCAGTGAGATCGTGTTGTAATAGAGGTAATAAACAAGGAAGAAAGCAAACATCGCAAACATCGCGGGTTTCAATACGCGCTTCGACTGATAAATCAGCGAGGTCAAAATAATCGGCTCAACTTGCAGCAGATAGTTCGACAGACGTGCACCCGACGAGTAGTTATAGAAGAAGATCCTGATACCGCCGCCAATTGCGAAGGTGAGGATTAACAGGTAGTTAAGGCGCCACACGTCGTACTGTTCACGCTTAAGCTGATTGCTGAGCATGAAGTAGACAAAGATGAACACCAGCATGATGTTTTTCAGGTTCGAAACCGAAACTACGCTGCCGTCACCGGCATTCGAGGCTTCGTTGCTGTAACCGGCGGCCCTTTCACCCATCGATCCCAGATGTCCGGCAATCAAGGCAATAAACCCGGTTCCGCCCACCACCGACAGCGGCACACTCATGACGATAATCGCCACCGGCCACCAGCGTGATTCGCGGATGAACAGGAACGGAATAATCGTCACCACCATCACGGCGGTGTTGTGGCTGAGGAACGACAGAATAAAGAAGGCAAACGCCCACCAATATTGCTTGAGGTAAATCGTCCAAATCACGCCAAGAAACAGCGCAGAACTCAAACCAAAACGGATCTGGTTAACGTCTTTGTTGATAAAGATGTGCGCGGAGTACAGCGCCATCGCCAATACCGGGTACGGCGACATCTTTTTGAAGAACACGGCGTTGGTCGATACCGCCAGGATACTGAACACAAACAGGAAAATGCTCGCATTGTGCGAGAACAAACTGGTGATCCAGGCGATAGCAAAAATCAGTGGCTCGTAACGGAAGAAGGCCACAGTGTTGAAGAAGCCATTGACCTCAATACGGCGGACGAAGTCGGCAAAGAAGCTGCGATATTGGTAATCGTCCATGCCGGTGCCCAGCCCGCGAATACCGGAGAAGACAATCAGCGTCACGGTGGCGATGCACAGCAGATAAAACAGAATGTGAGTAGTGCGTTCGTCTTTTTTCAACAGGATTTCAACTAACGCGAGCAGCAGTAAAAACCCTGATAAATACCAATATGGAGCCATGGTGTGATTCCTTAATTCCACAAGTTCTCATGCCAACAGTGGCTGGCGCTGAAGTGCTTCCCTTTCAGCGTGTCGCGCAAATTCGCCACCTTAAGTCGCGTGCGGACATTAGCTATGTTGATGATGAATTCTGCTGATTAACGCGCGCATTAGTGGCTTATTTTGGCGTCACAGAGAGAATCACCTGTGCAAATCGTTGCGTGTCGTCATTCAAACGGTGCCATAAAAAGGGGCGGTAAACCGCCCCTCTTCCACCGGATTACCCAGCGTCATTAATGATGCTCAATGACGGGTAAATTAACTTTTGGTTGGTTTGCCATACTCGTAATCGTAATAGTCGTAACCATAACCATAAGCATTAGCAGCTTTACGAACCACGGCGTTCAGAATCACACCTTTGATTTCAATGCCGTTTTGCGCAAAGCGCTTGTAGCTGACATCCAACTCTTTCGGGGTGTTGGTTTCGAAACGCGCCACCATCAACGAGGTACCGGCCAGTTTACCGATGATGGATGCATCGGTTACCGCCAGAATCGGAGGCGTATCGATTAACACCAGGTCGTAGTTCTTGCTCGCCCAATCCAGCAGCTCACCCATGCGACGATGCATCAGCAACTCAGATGGGTTTGGTGGCACCTGACCGCGTGGCAGGAAGTCAAAACCGTAAGCCCCTTTCTGAATCAGCGCCGGGCTAAATTCAGTTTTGCCCGACAGCACATTTGACAGACCGGATTTGTTCTCGGCGGCCAACAGTTCGTGGGTATAACCACGACGCATGTCACCATCGATGAACAGCACGCGTTGACCGGCTTTTGCCACCAACGTTGCCAGGTTGGCACAGATAAAGGTTTTACCAATTCCTGGGCTGGCACCGGTAATCATCAGGATGTTGTTTTTGGCTTCCATCATCGCGAAGTGCAGGCTGGTACGCAGGCTACGAATCGCTTCGATGGACAAGTCAGTTGGGTTACCCAATGCCAGCAGCGTATCGTGCGGATCGGTTTTCAACTTGTTGCCGCGACGCGCCAGCGCTTCAGTATCTTTCTTACGCTGCCACTCTGACAGCGGTACGCTGGCGTAGACGTTCATGCCCAGCTCTTCCAGCTGATCCGGGTTCTCGATACCGTGATGCATCAGCGCTTTCATCAGCACGACACCGACCGAAATCATCAAACCGAGAATGAAGCTGGCAGCGATGATCAGCAGTTTTTTCGGTGCAACCGGGCTGTTGCCGGTTTCTGCGGTATCGATGATACGCACATCACCGACGGTACTGGCTTTACTGATACCCAGCTCTTGCTGACGGTTCAGCAATTGCATGTAGATTTCCTGGCCAGACTGCACATCACGCGTCAAACGTAAGATCTCTTGCTGCGTTTGTGGCATCTGAGAAATCTTTTTGTTCAACTGCGCCTGCTCACCTTCCAACGTTTTGCGTTTTTCCAGCAAGGCGCGATAAGTCGGGTGATCTTTGGTGAACAACTGAGACACTTCAGCTTCACGGAAAGTCAGTTCGTTCAGCTGACTTTGTACGCTGACGGAAGAATCCAGTGCAGATTTCGCTTCGAGTGACAGGTCAACCGATTCGTTCTGGCGACGGTAGGTATTCAGCTTATCTTCTGCTTCATCCAACTTGCCACGTACCATTGGCAGCTGATTGCGCAGGAACTCGAGGCTCTTCTCTGCCTGCTCAGATTTACGTTGCACGTTCTGCAGCAGATAGTTGTCGACGATTTGGTTCAGCACTTTGCTGACCTGAACCTGGTCTTCACCCAGATATTCCAGGCCTAATACGCCAGTGTCTTTACCTTTATCGGCCACGGTCAGATTCGCCAGTACCGAGTTGATCGCTTGCAGATCGTTCAATTTGGTAACGCTGAAGCTGGTGCCGGTATCGGCGTTAATGCCGCTCACCAGCATGGTGACTTCACCGTGCGACTCCAACTGGCCAACTTTACCTTTGAACAGCTCGTCGCCATCCGCTGACACGGTATATGAATCCGGGCCAGTGACTTCCAGTTGAACGGTACGCTTATCAATTGTGCGTGGAATTTCCAGGCGTGAGATCGCCACGTCTGACGGCTTATTGCCCATCAGGCGCGACAAACCTTTACCAATCACCGGGAAGTAGTTCTGCGTTACCACGGTATCCAGACCGAGGTCGTTCACGGTTTTGCCGATAACCATACGTGATTCCAGAATCTGGATCTCGGTATCGGAAGCCGGGGTTTGCGGGATAATACTGTCCAGTTCATTCAGAACCGAGCTGGTATTTTTCTGCTCAACCTGTACTAACGCATCAGAGCTGTAGATCGGTGTAGCAAACAGTGTGTAGAGCGTCCCCACCAACATGAAGAAGGCGGTAACGGCAACAATGATCCAGCGATGATCAATCAGCTGTCCCACAAGATGCGCCAGATCCCATCCATTCGAATCTTCTTTTGGCGCGGTCATAACCTTGTTTTTGATATTCATGGATATTCCCAACTATCGGCTTAATACGTTGACCCATTTCTGGGTAGCGTTTTCCAGTAACCCGTAGACCTCTTCAAAGGCCTCGCGACTTTTTTTGTACGGATCCGCAATTTCCTGTTGGTTGAGCCAGTGCCCAAGCAGCATGGTTTTTCCGCGAGCGGCTGGGTCGATGCGATTTACCTGCTCAACGTGACGCTTTTCCATTACCAGAATTAGGTCATAGTCACGGCACATGCTGGCCGTTAACTGTTGCGCCTGATGGCCTTCGAGCGACACGCCGTGTTCGGCGGCCACATCCAGGGCAGTTTGATCCGCCGGATAACCTTTCAGAGCGCCAAGCCCTGCCGAGGCAATCCGGGTTTCTGGTAGTGAACGCTGAAACAGACGCTCCCCGGTTGGGGAGCGGCAAATGTTGCCAACGCAGACGACTAACACGGACTTAATCATGGCTAAACCTTAGTTCGACCAGTTACGGAAACGAAGCGCCGCGGAGCTGGCATCGTCAATTCCGACGATGGTCGGCAGCAGGCTTGAAATCACACGGTTCCAACGGGTAAGAGGCGTTGCGGTGACGTAGACAATGTCGTACGGCTCCAGTTGGAATTCAGTACCCATCACCATTGATGCCGCATCTTTGGTATTCAACTGATAGATGTTGGCAATCTTAGTGCGGTTCGCGCCGCGAATCGGACGAATGACGAACACACCGGTGGCATCAGAGGTGGTTTGATCCATACCCTGCGAGTTGCCCAGTGCTTCGGCCAGCGTCATGCCGCTACGGTCCATCTTCAGCGTTGACTGCTGTTTCACTTCGCCCATGACGAAGACTTTCAGATCATCGTTACGTGGCACGTAAAGGATATCGCCCGGATAGAGCAGATGGTTCTGGCTCAGGTCGCCGTTTTGCATCAGCGCCTGCAGCGAGAGACGGTTTTCTTTGCCGTTGTGCGTCAGCACCACGTTGCGCCAGTCAGCGTCGGCCGCTAAACCACCGGCGGCGTTGACGGCATCAAGCACGGTCAACGGTACGTTGGTGATTGCCTGCTGGCCGGAGGTGGTTACCGATCCGGTCACGTAGGCTTTTTGCGAACGGAACGCGGCAACGTTGACGTCAACCTGCGGGCTCTCAATGAACTGTGCGAGGCGACGCGCAACTTCGGTACGGATCTCGGTCACGGTACGACCGGCGACGCGTACTTTACCAATGTATGGATAGAAGATAGTGCCATCGGCCTGAACCCAGTTACCGGTGTCACTGGCGCTACGATACTGACCGGCCGGTGTGGTCAACTCTGGGTGATCCCAGACGGTAACGTTCAATACGTCACCCACGCCAACGCGGTATTCGTAGCTTTGAATTTCGGTTTGCAGCGCAGGGTTAGCTTGCGCGATTAACGGCTTCGGACGCATCTGCTCGACCAGACGCGGCGTCAGCGGGAAGACGTTTACATATTTGTCGATGTCATAGTTGCTATCCTGTTGCTCTATAACATCTTTTCCACTGGTGGAAAGACTCGAACCCGGTTCAATGGTACATCCGGAGAGAAAGGCTGCGGATACCAATAAAGGTATCAATTTAATTTTCATTATCATCTGATTCTTCGCTATCAGTTAATGATTGATAGAGGCGAAATCGCCCGCTGTGTAAGCGTCTTACAAAAAATATTGTGACGGGTTAAACACTGAAACTGTGGGTCATTATTATGCGCTCCCTTGGTTTTATGTTGTCACCGTGTCAAAAGACGACATCAAGTAAAGTGGGTGATTCATTCGTCGGCAAATACCCCACTCTATTTAGGCTCAGGGCAGTTGTTATCACCACCTACCCAGCACCGGCGTTTTCAGGCCGGGACAATATTTCGTCCCCTGCCCTGCGGTCTATCAATAGGCGCCGTCTCGTTTAAGCACAACGCCAACCGTCTTAAATAGAATCGCGATGTCATTCCACAGCGACCAATTCTTCACATACCACGAGTCGAAATAGACGCGCGTTTCATAGTCAACGTCATTACGACCGCTAACCTGCCACAATCCCGTCATGCCTGGTTTCGCCATCAGGTAATAATCGACATCACCGGCATAACGGCAGAGTTCATCTTCAATTACCGGACGTGGGCCAACCAGGCTCATGTCGCCACGTACCACGTTCCACAGCTGCGGCAGCTCATCCAGACTGGTTTTGCGGATGAAGTGACCGACTTTGGTGATACGCGGATCGTTTTTCAGTTTGAAGTCTTTATCCCACTCGGCGCGTGCGACCGGATCGGTACGCAGCACCTCTTCCAGCACCTCTTTCGAGTTGATCACCATCGAGCGGAATTTAAGGCATTTAAATTTGCGGCCGCTGAGGCCAACACGTTCGTGTCCGTAGATTGGCGGCCCACCATCGCGTCCGACCATAAAACCGAGCACCAGTAACGCCGGTGACAACGCCAGGATGATGCTCAAGGCGCCAACAATATCGAATGCGCGTTTCAGGAAGCGCGAAGTGCGTTTCGCCAGATTGTTGTTAACACGCAGAATCATTACTTCGTGGCTAAAGATGTAGGCCATGTCAGTACCGTACAGCGGCACGCCACGCAATGTGGGAATCACTGAAACCGAACGGCAATTGTGCATCGCCAACATTTTTAGCCAGTTGTCGCGGTGTTGGCTCTGTTCGAACTCGACCGCCACGATGAATTGGGTTTCGCTGTTGGTCAGCTGCCACAACTCTTGTTCATTGTGCAGCACCGGTACACCCGAAATGCTGGCTTGCGGGCAACTGCCATCGACATCGAAGAAGGCGATTACATCAAAACCCATCACCTCTTCGCTTTGCAGTGCCTGCCAGGCTTCCTGCGCGTTACGGCTGCTGCCGATGATGATGGTTTGCTTCTTCCACATGCCGTAATGATTCAGTACGCGTTTAGAGATAGCGCGTGCCAGCGGCAACAGAATCAACGCTAAAATCCAGGTGGTGACCCAAACAAAGCGCGACATCTGCCATTGTGAAAGTGCTGAAATTGACAAATCAATGACAGAGAAAATAAGAATGGTACGAAATATCTCTTTGAGCTCGAACCAGAATGGTTTGCGATAAGTATAATGACGCAGGCGAACCCAGAACCACCCTACGCAAATAACCGATAGAGCAATGTGTGTGGCTATTTTTAAATGCAGGTATTTTTCAGATATATCTGCCAATGGAGAAGCGGTGAAGGAATTAATCAGCGACATAGCAATAAATAATGCCGCGTTGAAACAAATTAAATCCGAGCACGCCAGTAAAATTTTGGTCAGAAGACTTTTATATGTAATTTCGTTATCGCGCATATTTAACTCTTTTATATTATTTCCCTAATCCCTAACGCCTCGGCCCTGTTTAATAAATGAGCGTTATATTCGCTGCATTTTTTGAGGCTATCTGCGGCAAATTCTCTGGAGGAAAAACCAATTCTCGCTTTAGTAAGCAAGATAATTACGATTAATACCAACAGATAAGTCTGACTTCCCTTGCCACAGTGACAGACGTGTTAACCCAGAAAAAAGCGCTTCAGGCACGCTACCGCCCTTGGCTGTCGCTGCCAATACCGCTTTCGTCATCCTATTTACAGCCTGTTTTATGCGGCATTTCTGAGCTAATTACTGGCCGTGGTCCGCGTGCGATCACAATTCACAACATTAAAAGGCTTAGGAGCACGCTATTAACAACGTTGGCGCAGACATTTACTAACACGTTGCTATACTAGTTATTACTGGCTTGTTTACAAGTAGGCCCCGTCTTCCCTGCACTATTTTAGGAAAAAGACTACCAGCCATAAGTATTGATGCCAGCCCTTTCAGGTCTTTCCGCTGCAAAATTCAGATTAATTCGATACTCAGCTTGTCATTACTTTGCATTAAAAATGCACGTAGTTCGCTGCGGATATGAATAAATAGTTAACCCCATTCCGCTACGTTGTTTATCCATACTTTCATATTGTCTATACAAACGTGCCATTAGGAATATTCTTGCTGATTAAGCTGTGCAGCGGATTCAGTGAGTCGGAAGCTATTTGTGCCCACCGCCACGTTTCACTATCATCAGATTAAGCTCAATCGATAGACATTAAGGTGATTAACGCATGTTCGAATGGATCGTTGATCCGTCACTCTGGGCAGGATTAGTAACGCTAATCGTTCTGGAATTGGTCTTGGGCATTGATAACCTGGTTTTCATTGCCATCCTCGTCGAAAAGTTACCGCCAACCCAACGCGATCGCGCGCGCGTGATTGGATTGCTGTTGGCGCTTTTCTCACGTTTAGCGCTGTTGGCCTCACTTTCCTGGCTGGTTACGCTGACGCAACCGCTGTTTACGCTGTGGCAGCACAGCTTCAGTGCGCGCGATCTGCTGCTGTTATGCGGCGGCTTGTTTCTTCTTTATAAAGCCACCACCGAACTGAACAGTCGCCTTGAGGGCGGCGACGAAGATGATGGTCAAAATAAGAACGGTGCTAAATTCTGGCCAGTGGTTGCGCAAATTGTGGTGCTGGATGCCATCTTCTCGCTGGATGCGGTAATCACTGCCGTTGGCATGGTTAATGAATTACCGGTGATGATGGCAGCGGTGACCATCGCCATTCTGCTGATGCTGCTGGCAAGCAAGCCACTGACGCGCTTCGTCAACGGTCATCCTACCATTGTCATCCTTTGCCTGAGCTTCTTGCTGATGATTGGTTTCAGCCTGGTGGCTGAAGGTTTGGGCTTTATTATCCCGAAAGGCTATCTGTATGCGGCGATTGGCTTCTCGATCCTGATTGAGATACTGAATCAGCTGGCGATGTTTAACCGTCGCCGCTTCCTCAACGCAGGTCGTCCGCTGCGTCAACGCACCTCAGAAGCGGTGCTGCGTATATTACGCGGTGAAGCGCAGCGTGCTGAGCTGGATTCAGACACCGCCTCGCTGGTGAGCGACAACAATGAAGAAGGCGCGCTGTTTAATCGCCAGGAACGCCGCATGATTGCGCGCGTGCTGGGATTAGGCCAGCGGCAGATTAACAGCATCATGACGTCGCGCCATGACGTTGAGCATATCGATTTAAGCGAAGATCCCGCAGACATCATGGCGAAGCTCGACCGCAATCAGCACACACGCATTTTGGTGACCGAGCAAGGACGCGATCCGCTCGGCGTGGTACACGTTATCGATCTGCTGCATCAATCGCTACACAGCAAATCGCTCGATTTGCGTGCCCTAATCCGTCAGCCGCTGATTTTTCCCGAACGCGTCACCTTGCTACAAGCGCTGGAGCAATTCCGCAACGCGCGCACCCACTTCGCCTTTGTGGTGGATGAATTTGGTTCGGTAGAGGGCGTGGTGACGCTTAGCGACCTGATGGAAACTATCGCCGGTAATCTGCCGATTGAAGGAGAAAAAGTGGATGCGCGCTATGATATTCAGCCGCTGCCCGATGGCGGCTGGATAGCCAATGGGCATATGCCGCTGGAGGATTTGGCGGTGTATGTGCGATTGCCGCTCGATGAGAGGCGTAATTACCACACGTTGGCGGGATTGTTGATGGATAGCCTGCAACATGTGCCGCAGGAAGGCGAAGAGTTGCAAATAGGCGATTATATGCTGCGCACCTTGCAGGTGGAGAACCATCGTGTGCAGAAGGTGGAGATTTTGCCGCTTGCCTCAATGTAATCAGGTCGCCATAAAGGCGACCGACATTGATTATGGCTGTTTGGCAGGCTGCTGGCGATCCAGCCAATCATTCAACCGCGACTTCGCCTCATTTTGCAGTTGCTGACGCACCACATCATCAATCGGCAATGAGTACTGCAAATTATTCCAGTCACCGTACATACGCAGCGGAATGGTCTGCTGATTGAGCAGGCCCGCTAATTTACTGTCGCCCTGCCAACCGCGCAGCATCATATTGATGGTGACATCAAGCTGTTGCTTCACCATGTCGATATTGCCTTTGGTTTGCACCGCCATACGACTGTTGCCACCTTGCAGATCCGGCAAACTGATGTTGCCCTGCTTCAGGCTGACGCGACCGCTGAGTTGCTGAATGCCCTGATCGTCGGGCTGATCGTTACTCACGCGATTACTCACTCGCGCCACCGCACGGCGTACCATTTGTTGCAGGTTAAGCTGCGCCAATTGCAAATTAGCGGCTTCCAGATCGGCACTGCCCTGCCAGTTACGTTTGGCTTCTTCAACGCTCAATCCAGCGCCGCTCAAATCCCCTTTGAGCGAAACGGTACCTTGCAGCGTCTGCGGCAACTCCAGCGCTTTCAATAATGGCGCAATCGCAATGTTATCGATTTCAGGTTGCAACGCCACTTGCGTCACTGGCTGGCGAATATCCACCGAACCGGGAATGGAGAAGTGACCGTCGCCAAATTTGCCTTGCAGTTTGGTCACCGTCATCAAACCTTGCTGATTACTGGCATCGATCTGCAAATTATTCAGTGTCAAACCGCGCCATACGCTGCTATCGGCGGTGAGATTGAGCGAAAAATCCATCTGATTGAGCGGCGAATCGCTGTTGTCGTGATTACGCGGTTCAGCAATCACCGGCGTGCGCGCCACGCTGGCATGTTGTGTTGCGCTGCTATCGTTAATCGGCGCACTCGCCATCAAATTGTCGATATTGAGTGTAGTGGCATGCAAAGCCAGATTCAGCTGTTGCGGCAAGGCGAGACGCCCCGACGCGCTGCCATCCAGCGTGCTGTCGTTGGCGCTGAGTTGCATCTTTTGCAGTGAGAATTGCTGATTATCCGCATTCCATTCACCCTGCGCACTCAACGTTCCTTTAATGCCTTGCGGCGGCAGGTTGGCGCCATCTAACGTGTAGTTGAACTCATCGATTTCACCGACCAGACGATGCGGATATTGCGCCACATTCATCTGCCCTTTGAGATTCACGCTGAGATTACGCTGATTGCGGGAAACACGCGTGGCGAGGTCAAAATTCGCCTGCTTGCTGGCATCCTGATCGAGGTTGAGATTGAGATCGCGGAAGTTGTACTCATCACCGTCCTGCTGCTGCCAAATCAGCAGGCTATCTGCCAGACGCAGTTTGCCGATGTTGAATGTCCAGCCTTTATCGATGCTGTTTCCGGCATCGGCATCGGCATCGCCTGGCCCCACCGGCGCGCCGCTCGGTTTCTGTGGCGCACTGTCTGGCGTGGCGCGGATGATGGCGTTTTTCAGCATCACCTGGCTGACGCTAAGCTGATGGGAAAGCAGCGGCCATAGATTGACATCCAGACGCATATTTTCCGCTGTCACCATCGGCTGTGCCGCGCCGGGCGCAGTCAAACTCATGCGACCCGCCAAAATGCTGAGCTGCGGCCAGACATGCCAACGCAGATCGCCGCTGACCTGAAGCTGATAACCACTGCGTTGTTCCACCTGCTGTACCATGTAGGTACGAAAGTCGTTGGGATTGACCAGCAACACCAATGCCGTCATGCCCGCTACGACCACCACTAACAGGATGGCCAACGTCGTTATCACTCTTCTCATCAAATCCTCTTCAGTCTTTGTCGATACGGCTGGCGTCAGCGCCCTGTTGACCACGATATTTTGCATCTTCGCGGCGGTTATAAGGACGTGCAGCCGGGCCCGACAACGGCTCAAAACTCAATGCGCCAATCAACATGCCAGGGCGCAGCGCCAGCGGCAGTTTGCCCGAATTATAGAATTCCAACACAATGCGACCTTGCCAGCCCGGATCGATACGGTGCGCGGTTACGTGCACCATCAATCCCAGACGCGCCAGCGAAGAACGTCCATCCAGCCAACCGACTAAATCATCGGGAATGGTCACCGATTCCAGCGTCACCGCCAGCGCCAATTCGCCGGGATGCAGGAAAAATGCCTCGCCTTCCGGCAACACGATTTCATCGCTCATCACGCGATCCAATGCGGCGCTGACTTCGTGTTTTGGACCACTCAAATCAATAAAAGGTGCCGTGTGGCCGCTAAAGGTGCGGAACTGGTTGCCGAGACGCACATCCACCGTGGCGCCATTAATACGTTCCACCGGCGGACGCGGATCAATCGCCAGTTTTCCGTTATCCAGCCAGGCTTCAATATCGCGATCGCATAATCTCATCGCTGGTACTCCATGTGTTAAGTGTAGCGAAAGGCGACAACAGCGCGTCACGTCTACGCGGACGCGCTGTTGTTAAAGATACTGATTAATCTTGGCCTTAAGGATATCAATCGCGATACGGTTTTTCCCGCCGCGCGGCACAATGATGTCAGCGTATTGTTTGGAAGGTTCGATAAATTGCAGGAACATCGGGCGTACCGTCTTTTGGTACTGACTCATCACCGAATCCATGGAACGACCGCGCTCATTCACATCGCGCTTCATGCGGCGCATCAAACAGATATCCAGCGGCGTATCGACGAAGATCGAGAAGTTCATCTCCTGACGCAGGCGCGCATCGGTTAACAGCAGAATCCCTTCGAGAATGATCACTTTCTTCGATTGCAGGCGAATGCAGTCATTGGTGCGCGTGTGCTCAACATAGCTGTAAACCGGCAACTCAATTTCCTGGCCAGCTTTAATGGCGCGCAGATGTTGCAGCAGCAAATCATGATCCATTGCGCTTGGATGGTCATAGTTGGTTTTCACCCTCTCTTCCATGGTGAGGTGGCTCTGATCTTTGTAGTAGGCATCTTCGGGGATCACACCGATATGCTCGTCACCGACCTGGTCACGGATTTCACGATAGAGCGTGCTGGCGATAAGACTTTTTCCGGATGCGGATGCACCTGCGATGCCAACGATCACGCACTGATGAGACTTGTCAGTCATACTTTTTTAAGACCTGATAACTGGAGCCTGCCTAAGCCGAAGCTGCAACGGGCCGAATGAGAGGGTTAGTTGGCGGCAATTATAGGTATTTCACCGGGTTGATGCCAGAGAAATGGGCCAACGGCTTTTCAGAATATCCCCTTTTGCAGCCAGACGCTTAATCGATACACTGTTCATCTGCCAACACTGCAGCCGGCGTTGGCACTCCGAATATAGCCGCAAGGAAAAGTATGAGCTGGAAAACCCTGACCTATTTTGGCGACAGCATGTTGCTGATCCCGACCGCGGTGATCATCGCGCTGGTCTTGCCATGGAAAAGCGACAACCGCCAAACCGTCTGGTATTGGGTGCTGGCGTTTGGTCTGGCTGGCCTGGTGGTGAGCGTCTCGAAAATCCTGTTTCTCGGCTTTGGCATTGGTAGCGCCCGATTCAACTTTACCGGCTTCAGCGGCCACAGCGCGATGTCGGCCACGCTCTGGCCGGTGATGATGTGGCTGATCTCCGGCCGCTGGTCGCCGCGCTGGCGCCTGTTTACCATTGGCATCGGCTATCTGATCCCGTTGATGGTTGGCCTGTCGCGCCTGGTCATCCACGCGCACTCCAAAAGCGAAGTGCTGGCGGGCCTGATGCTTGGCTTTACGCTTAGCACCGCATTCCTGCTGACGCAGCGCCGCACTTCACTAAAGGGCTTTAGCCTGCCGCAGATTGGCGTCGCGCTGCTGGTGCCGCTGTTGCTGCTGAGCCACGGCCGCGTCGCCACCACGCAACAGTTCCTCGAACGCTTCTCTGCCAATCTTGCCGGCTTAGAAAAGCCGTTTACCCGCGCCGATCTTTTTCGCTAATCCCGTTTGGCCCTTTGCGCGCAAAGGGCCAATCAATTCAGTGAATAACGACTAAAGTCGAATTCCCCGCAGACATCTCAAACAGATGTGCTAGCATGCAAAATAGTGATTGATTGGCGCATTTTCCATCGTGAATCAGGTGCGCGCTGCTGGATTCTTGCATGACCCTCGAGATACTAACTTCACAGGAAAGGCCACAGCGAACCTGGCTCAATGCCTTGCTCATTGGCGGGCTCACTTTTCTACTGACGCTATTTTGCCTGGAACTGATTGTTGTCAGTGGCCGTATTTCGCCGCTTTGGTACTCCACCGCGCTGATGACGGTGATCGTGTTTCGCGCCCACTCCAAACACGTTCCCTTGCTGCTGCTTGCCTGCGTACTGGGTACCGCGTTGGCCAATCTGATCATTATTGGTCCCGCACTCAGTAACATTAAGTTCGCCATCTTAAATATGGTACAGGCGATTCTGGGCGGCGTGATGCTGCGAGCGCTGCTCGATCGCCGCGCCCCGCTCAATTCGTTACTCGACTGGGTGCGCTTTGCCCTGTGCGCCGGACTGATTGCCCCGCTGTTAGGTGGCGTCGTGGCATTGTGGATGCTGCATGTGGGCAGCAATGCGTCACTGCCCTTCTTCTCGACGTGGGTGATTTCTGAGGTGATCGGCGTGCTGGCGTTTGGTCCGGTGTTATTGCTGTGGCCAAATAAACCGCTGCGCCACATCCTGACGCCAGGCCGGCAGCTGGAAACCAGCCTGACGCTGTTCGGCACGCTGCTCGCCAGCTATTTATCGCTGCGTTTTCTGCCGTGGCCCTTCACTTTTATTGTGGTGATTCTTTTTTGGTGCTCGGTGCGGCTACCCAAGTTCGAAGCGTTTCTGCTGTTCTTCCTCAACGCCAGTTTCATCTCGATTCTGCTGGCCTTTAACTGGGTCAACCTGGCGCAAAACGGCATGCTGCTCGGCCAGGTCAGCACATGGCTGCCATTTCTGTTGGTGCTGCTGCCGAGCCACGTGATGGCGCTGGTGATGGATGCCTTCCAGCGCGAGAAGCATCATATCAGCGAGAGTGAAACCCGCTTCCGTAACGCTATGGAATACTCCGCGATTGGCATGGCGCTGGTTTCGCCGAATGGCGGTTGGCAGCAGGTCAATCATTCGCTGTGCCAGACGCTGGGTTTCCCGGCCGATGAGCTGAAAAAGCTCACCTTCCAGCAAATCACCCATCCCGACGATCTCAACAACGATTTACAGCAGCTGGAGCGATTGGTGGCGGGTGAAATCATGACCTACACCATGGAGAAGCGCTATTTCCGCAAGGATGGCGAAATCGTCTGGGCGCGCCTGACGGTATCGATGGTGCGCGACGCCGCGCAACAGCCGCACTACTTCATCGCGCAGATTATCGATATCTCCGAACTGAAGCAGAGTGAGCAGGTTAATCGCCGCTTGATGGAGCGCATCACGCTGGCCAATGAAGCTGGCGGCATTGGCGTCTGGGAGTGGAATCTGCTGACCGGCGAGATGTTGTGGGACAAGCGCATGTATGAGCTATTTGGCTTAAGTCCGCACCAGACGCCCACCTACGATCTGTGGGTGCATCTGCTTGATCCGGCCGAGCGGGAAACCGCCACGCTTGCGGTGCAGCAGGCCATCGAACGCCGCAGCGCTTTCCAGCTGGAATACCGGATTAATTTACCGGAAGGCCCGCGCTACGTGCGCTCTGAGGCCAACCGCATTCTGAGTCAGGATGGGCAGATTGAACGTATGCTCGGCATCTGTCAGGACATCACGCCGCTGCGCGCGCTGAATGAAGCGCTGTTCCAGGAAAAAGAGCGCATGGCGATCACCCTCGATTCCATCGGTGAAGCGGTGATCAGTACCGATGATGAAATGCGCGTCACCTTTATGAATCCGGTGGCCGAAACGCTGAGCGGCTGGCCACAGGAAAAAGCCGCAGGCGTACCCATTACCGAACTGCTTAACATCACGCGCGGCGCGAGCGGCCCGCGCGTCGATAATTTGCTGTTGTGCCAGCTGCCGGACGAAAAAATCTCTCCCGAACTCGATGAAGAGCTGGTGCTGCATACACCAGACGGCACGCGCGTGGAGATCCACTACAGCATCACGCCGCTGAAAACCCTGACCGGCGCCAGCATCGGCGCGGTGATGGTTATTCAGGACGTCAGTGAATCGCGCAAGGTGATGAAGCGCCTGAGCTACAGCGCTTCACACGACATGCTGACGCGCCTGCCAAATCGCCACAGCTTCGAGCAGCGTTTGAAGCAGTTGGTGAACGATGCGGCGGCCAACCACACCCATCACGTCTTGGTATTTATCGATCTGGATAAATTCAAGGCGGTGAACGATACCGCCGGGCATGCCGCCGGGGATGCGCTGCTGCGCGAACTGGCAGAGCTGATGCCGCATCATCTGCGCAGCAGCGATATGCTGGCGCGTTTGGGCGGCGACGAATTTGGCGTGCTAATGCCGAATTGCGAAGTGGATCAGGTGCGCGACGTGGTGCAGCGTATCGTCACCGCCGTGAGCGAATATCGCTTTATGTGGCAGGAGCAGACTTATCACGTCGGCGCGAGTGCCGGCATCACGCAAATTGATCAACGTAACTGCATCAGCAATGTGGTGATGTCACAGGCCGATGTCGCCTGTTACAGCGCAAAACACGCGGGCCGTGGTCAGTATCACGTTTATCAGGAAGTGCAGATGTAATCTGCCACGTCTGCCCATTGCCAGCCCGCGCTGGCTGCGCTAAAGTCGCCCCCTTTTTTCCGGCATGGGGGATAAATATGTTTATCGGATTCGATTACGGCACAGCAAACTGCTCAATTGCGGTCAGCGATAATGGCACGCCGCGCCTGCTGACACTGGAGAATGGTCAGCGCCTGCTTCCCTCCATGATTTGCGCGCCAACGCGTGAAGCGATCAGCGAATGGCTGCATCGCCATCATCAAGTCCCAACGCCGGACAGCGAAGGCACCGCCTTATTGCAGCGTGCGCTGCGCTATAACCGCGAAGAAGATATCGACGTCACGCCGGGCAGCGTGCAGTTCGGTTTGACCGCGCTGCAGCAATATATGGTCGATCCCGAAGAAGTGTGGTTCGTGAAGTCACCGAAATCCTTCCTCGGCGCTAACGGCCTGAAGCCACAGCAGATCGCCTTCTTTGAAGATTTGGTGTGCGCGATGATGCTGCACATTCGTCAGCAAGGCGAAACCCAGCTCGATCGCCCGATTGAGCAAGCGGTGATTGGCCGCCCGATTAACTTCCAGGGTTTAGGCGGCGAAGAGGCTAACCAGCAGGCGCAGGGCATTCTGCTGCGTGCGGCACAGCGCGCCGGTTTTCGTGATGTGGAGTTCCAGTTTGAGCCGGTGGCGGCGGGCCTCGATTTCGAAGCCACGCTGCAGAAAGAGACGCGCGTATTAGTCGTCGATATCGGCGGTGGTACCACCGACTGCTCGATGCTGCTGATGGGGCCGGAATGGCGTCATAAAACCGATCGCCGTGAAAGTTTACTTGGCCACAGCGGATGCCGCGTGGGCGGAAACGATCTCGACATTATGCTGGCGTTTAAAACCCTGATGCCGCTGCTGGGGCTCGGTGGCAATACGCAGAAAGGCACCGCGCTGCCCGCGCTGCCGTGGTGGAATGCGGTGGCGATCAACGACGTTCCGGCACAAAGCGACTTCTATTCCGCGGCCAGCGGCAAACTGCTGCGCGATTTGATTCGCGATGCTGAACACAGCGACAAAGTGGCGCACCTGCTGAAAGTGTGGCAGCAGAAGCTGAGCTATCGTCTGGTGCGTGCGGCGGAAGAGAGCAAGATTGCGCTGTCGGAGGTGAAAGAGACCGATGCCTCGCTGGCGTTTATCGCCGCGCAATTGCAGGCGCAAATTAGTGCTGCGCAGCTGGAAGAAGCGATTAATCAACCGCTGGAACGCATTCTGGAGCAAGTGCATCTGGCGCTCGCCACCTGCGAAACCAAGCCGGAAGTGATTTATCTCACCGGCGGTAGCGCACGTTCTCCGGTGTTGCGTGCGGCGTTACAGCAGGCGCTGCCCGATACGCCTATCGCCAGCGGCGATGACTTCGCCTCGGTGACCGCCGGCCTCGCCCGCTGGGCTGAAGTGATGTTCAGATAATCCCCTCTCCCTGCCCTCTCCCAAAGGGAGAGGGCAAAGTCACACATTCTGCCAGATTAGAAATTCACGTTCGCACTGATCCCACCCACAAACGCATCTTTCACTTCACTTACCGCCCCCGGCGCCACCACATATTGCAGGTTCGGACGCAATTGCAGCCATTTGGTCAGCTGCGCGTTGTAGTAGATCTCATAGTTGTACTCTGAGCCATCCTGAATCGGCAGGTAGGTTGGGCTATTGAAGTCAGTCTCACCGTTCGCGTTGTTCTGCTCACGCTGCGAACGCGTGTAAGCGCTGTTAACGTGAATACGTGCCGCACCCACACCAATCTCATCCTGCGGACGCGCATCAAACGGCCCTTTCCAGGTGAAGCTCACCGACTGATAATTATCCGTTTTCGAGGTTTTGTGGTCGTTCATCACCGCTTGAACGGTGACGCCCAAACCACGGCTGGCATCGCCGCCCTGCGCGGTCAGTTGCTGTTGCAGCAGCACGTAGCCGCCGTAAGCGTGATCCTGGCTCTGATAAGCCCCATCGCGCCAGCTGCCGTAGTTATCGCCGTTAGCCGAAGAGTAGTAATAGCCGATACGGTAATTACCCGGCAGCTTGTCGGCGCCTAACGTCGGTTTCCAGCCCAACTCTACCGGCACCAGATTGCCTTCGGAGTTGCTGGTATCAAGACGGAATCCGTCGCCGCGATCGTAGTTGGCGCGGTTCTGGTTATAGAAGCCCACCTGGAAGAACACTTCAGGTGTGATATTCACCTTCACGCGGCCGCCCCATTGGGACACCGGCCAGTTGAACCAGCGATCGCCACGCCAGTTACCGGCCTGGCCGCTACCGAACGCCAGGTTCTGGAACTTACTGTCAAAGTTATCGAAATCTTCACCGACGGTAACGCGACCGGCTTTCAGGTTCACGGTGTTATCGAACAGACCTTTGCTTAACCAGAACTGGGTTAAACGCCAGGTTTGGCCGCGTCCGTATACTTCCTGAGTGGAGGACAACATGCCGGTGCGACGATCGGCGACCTGGTCGGAAATGTTCTGACCATTACGATCGGTAATCGTCATCTGGAATTGCGCATCCTGCCAGTTGAGCAGTTTTTCCAGGTCGAAGTTAGCGCCAAACGCCCACTGATCGCTGTAGCGCATTGAGGTGTTGGTATCGGCGCCGCCCGCCAGATTGGAGCCGCTTTCCATGGTGTAGTTAACGTCGAATTTTATGCCGTCATTTTCCAGCTGCGTTCGGTAACCGCCCCAATCACCAAACATATAGGGAGAGTCGTAACTGAAAGCATCAGCGGCCAGCGCAGATGCACTCAGCATCGCAAACATCAGAGTTCCCGCTGCCAGGCGGGGTAAATGCTGCACTGCTTCTTTTCTGTTCATGATGGTTATTCTTATATGAAGTTACTGGAATGGATCGAACAGAGGATAGTGCTGAGGATTTGTCAGTTTTTGCAAATATGTGCGCAGTTTACCGCAGGATGATAGTGCGTTAGCGCAATTGTGACGTCTGTCGATGATTGAAAATCTTTTGTGGGAAATGGCATTTTTTGTGAGGCAGAGCTGGAAAATAGCGGGACGCCGCAGCGTCCCTGAAAACCTTACAGTTTGCTGGCGCTCGCCAGCTCTTCGATCTCTTGCTTGCTGAGCTCGAGCTGGGTGGCTTTCACCAACTCATCCAACTGCTCCAGCGACGTGGCGCTGACAATCGGGGCGGTAATGCTCGGACGGGCAATCTGCCACGCCAGCGCCACCTGCGTTGCCGACACATCGTGCGAGGCGGCGACATCTTCCAGCGCTTCAACAATGCGCTTACCGCGTTCATTCAGGTACTTGTCGACGATGCCCTGCCCGCGCTGACTTTTGCTGGCATCCTCTGGCTTTTTGTACTTACCGCTGAGGAAGCCGCTGGCCAGCGAATAGTAGTTAATCACGCCGAGGCCATTTTTCACCGCAACCTGCTCCAGACCGCTTTCATACTCCTGGCGATCGTAGAGATTGTATTCCGGCTGCAGGGTTTCATAGCGCGCCAGGCCATGTTGCTTGCTCACGTCCAGCGCTTCCTGCAGACGTTTAGCGTTGTAGTTGGACGCGCCAATGGCACGCACTTTGCCCTCCTTGATCAGCGAATCAAAGGCTTTCAGCGTGTCCAGCAGCGGCGTCGCGTCATCATCGCGGTGCGCCTGATAAAGATCGATGACGTCGGTCTGCAGGCGGCGCAGCGAATCTTCTACCGCCTGACGAATGTAAGCCGGCTTGAGGCCGGTTTTCTCCGGAGACAGCTCCATGCCGACTTTGGTTGCCAGCACGATGCTGTCGCGCTTGCCGCTTTTC
>NZ_JBCNNP010000048.1:0-29848 GCF_039594315.1 Pantoea sp. | reverse complement strand
GCAGAAGTTGTTGCTCACGGTCGTGGCGAGAAAATTAAAATCGTTAAGTTTCGTCGTCGTAAACACTACCGTAAGCAAGCTGGTCACCGTCAGTGGTTCACAGATGTGAAAATCACTGTGATCGGCGCGTAAGAGGAGATCTGACAAATGGCACATAAGAAGGCTGGTGGCTCGACCCGTAACGGTCGCGACTCCAACGCAAAACGTCTGGGTGTAAAACGTTTCGGTGGCGAATCTGTTCTGGCAGGTAGCATCATCGTTCGTCAGCGTGGCACCAAATTCCACGCAGGCAGCAACGTAGGTTGTGGTCGTGACCACACCTTGTTTGCTACCGCAGACGGCAAAGTTAAATTCGAAGTAAAAGGCCCGAACAACCGTAAATATATCAGCATCGTTGCTGAGTAAGGTTGTCGTGCTGCAGACGTTTAACGTCTGAATACACGAATGAAAGGCCCCGCAGCTTTGCGGGGCTTTTTACATTCTGCTGGTTAACAGCGACGTTGCAGCGCAGTTGTTGTACAATTTATGTACTCTTGGCATTGCCAATCTTGTATTATCCGCCGTCGGTCAGCGCAGAAGACCCTGGCGGACCCGTTCGCAGCCTGCATGCTGCCGCGAACGACAGCGTGACGGAGAAATAAAATGAAGTTTGTAGATGAAGCGACGATCCTTGCGGTCGCGGGTGATGGCGGCAACGGTTGCGTAAGCTTCCGCCGTGAAAAATATATTCCAAGAGGCGGCCCAGATGGCGGCGACGGCGGCGACGGCGGCGACGTGTATCTGTTGGCAGATGAAAACCTCAACACCCTGATCGATTATCGCTTTGAAAAATCTTTCCGCGCAGAACGTGGTCAGAATGGCCAGAGCCGTGATTGCACCGGTAAACGTGGTAAAGACATCATTGTTAAAGTGCCGGTCGGTACACGCGTTATTGACCAGGGCACTGGCGAAACGCTTGGCGACATGACGCGCCATGAGCAGAAGCTAATGGTCGCGAAAGGCGGCTGGCATGGTTTGGGCAACACCCGTTTCAAATCATCAGTTAACCGTTCACCGCGCCAGAAAACCATGGGCACACCGGGCGAAAAGCGCGATCTGCAATTGGAACTGATGCTGTTGGCTGACGTGGGCATGCTCGGCTTGCCTAACGCCGGTAAATCGACCTTTATTCGTTCGGTCTCTGCCGCGAAACCAAAAGTGGCGGATTATCCGTTCACCACCTTGGTACCAAGCCTTGGCGTGGTGCGTATGGACAGCGAAAAGAGCTTTGTGGTCGCCGATATCCCTGGCCTGATTGAAGGCGCTGCGGATGGCGCAGGCTTGGGTATTCGCTTCCTGAAACACCTTGAGCGTTGCCGCGTGCTGTTGCACCTGATCGATCTGGCCCCAATCGACGAATCTGATCCGGTAGAAAATGCCCGCATCATTCTCGGCGAACTGGAAAAATACAGCGACAAACTGTTCCAGAAGCCACGTTGGTTGGTGTTCAACAAATGTGATCTGCTGAGCCGCGAAGAAGCGGAAAGCCGCGCCAAAGCGGTAGCGGAAGCATTGGGCTGGGAAGATAAATACTACCTGATTTCTGCGGCTAGTCATGATGGCGTGAAAGATCTTTGCTGGGATGTGATGAGCTTTATCATCGAAAATCCGAAAGAAGCCGAAGAAGAAGCGAAAGAGCCGGAGAAAGTTGCCTTCATGTGGGATGACTATCACCGTGAAGCGATGGAAACCGCGCAGGAAGTGGAAGAAGACGATGATTGGGATGACGATTGGGACGAAGAGGACGACGAAGGCGTCGAAATCATTTACCAGCGTTAATTACCAACGAGAAAGCGGCCAAATGGCCGCTTTTTTTATGCGCTAATTTGAACCGTTAGCCCAGCACCGCCACCGTTAATCGCGAACTACAGCATAACTGATCGCGGGCGTTACGAATCTCAATCTGCCAACTTTGATTGCGAGTGCCGAGATGCAGCGGGCGGCAAATCCCGCGCACTTCTCCGCTGCTCACTGCGCGATGATGACTGGCGCTCACTTCAATGCCGACCACGCTTTTGCCTTCCTCAATGCTAAGATAGCCAGCAATCGAACCCATCGATTCCGCCAGCACCACGGAAGCGCCACCGTGCAGCAGGCCAAACGGCTGCTGCGTTCGTGCATCCACCGGCATGGTCGCTTCGAGGTAATCCTCGCCGATCACGGTAAACACGATGCCGAGATGGGACACCAGCGAGTTTTCACCAAGCTGATTTAGCGTTTCAAGATCGACCGAACGTTTCCAAATTGCCATCTATTAAGATCCCAGCGTTGCGCCACCATCGACCACAATATCCTGCAACACCACGTGGCTGGCAAGATCCGAGGCGAGGAACATCACATTCGCTACGATCTCTTGTGGTTTGGCGATCTTACGCAGCGGGATCCCCAGCTTATACTGATCCGGGAAGCCGTTGATCATCTCCTGCTCGGCTTCTGGCGTATGCCACAAGCTACGCTGCATATCGGTGTCTGTTGAACCTGGCGACACGATGTTACAGCGCACGCCGAACGGCGCCATTTCCAAACCCACCGTCAGGCACAAGCTGCGCAACGCGGCTTTCGAAGCACCATACGCCGACATGCCGAGACGCGGCGCGTGCGCAGCATTAGACGCGATAGTGACAATCGCGCCCGCGCGCTGCTGGCGGAACACCGGCAAGGTCTGCTGAAACAGGTTGAATGCGCCACCAGCATTCACCGCCAGGCACGCTTGCCAGTCGTCGAACGATAATGCATCGGTGGCGCCAATGCGCAAAATACCGGCACCGTTCACCAACACGTCCAATCGCGGTTGATCCGCCAGCAAGCGCTGGCAAACCGCTTTGACTTCTACCGCATTCGCTACATCCAAAACCTGGGTGGTAAATGGGTAATCGGCCTGATCAAAACGCAGATCAAAGCCGATCACCTGCGCGCCTGCCTGATGAAAACTCAACGCGGTATGATAACCAATGCCTTTTCCCGCGCCGGTTACCCAAACAATCTTTCCACTGAAATCAAAAGTCGCACTCATTTGGCTGGTACTCGTGAAAGCAGAGCCCACCAGCCATCAATGGTTGGATTTTTTGCCAGGCTAACGAAATCAATATCGTGGTGCACCTGACGCCAGCGCGCTGCCAGCGCCATCACGCGTACTGAATCCAGGCCGTAATCAATCAGATTTTCATCATCTTCCGGCACCTCGTCATCTTCCAGCAGCGGCAGAATCAACGCGCGCAACTCGTCTTTGCTCAGCGGTAACGGCATTAGCTCGTTGGTCATCACTACTTTGCCGCTGCGACCAGCGGTGTACGTCAGCGCCATCATGTGTTCTTCACGCGTAAAGTCGGCGAGCGCATCTGCCACCATAAACGGCTGGATGTTACGCATGAAAGCGTCAGTGGCGGTGGTCAGGCAGCCGATGTGCGCGTAAACACCGGTAATGATCAACTGATCGCGCCCCATTTCTTGCAGGATCGACTCCAGCGGCGAACGCACAAAGGCACTGTAACGCCATTTGGTCAGCACTTGATCGTCTTGATCCGGCGCGAGCGTATCCACGATCTTTTGCTGATCAGGATGTTTATTCAGTCCCGGTCCCCACATATCGTTGAGCAGCGCACGGTCAGCATCGCTCTGCGCATTGGGCTGAGCGGTATAAAACACCGGAATGCCTTGTGCTTTGCAGTACGCACGCAGGCGCGCGATGTTTTCCACCACCTGTTTCACCAGCGGGCTATCTTCGCCCCAGAAATTGAGGAAGTAAGCCTGCATATCATGGATTAACAATGCAGCACGCTGCGGTTCAACTGTCCATTTCACCTTGTTGGTAGGCAGTTCGGTCGCCGCAGGCAGCGCATAAGCAGTGAGTTTTGGAATAGCCATTACAATCTCCGGAGCAGGTCAGGCTTGCGCTTGTTGATCGGCAAGCTGTTGGCGTAAACGTTTTTTATCCACCTTGCCGACGGGCGTCAGCGGCAGGGCATCTACGCAGGTAATACGATCGGGTAATTTGAACTCGGCCACGCCCAGTTCACGTAGATGGCGACGCAGCGCCACGGCTTTAATCGGTTGGCTGGCGACAATAAAGGCGCAGCTCTTTTCACCCATCAACTCATCGTTCATCGACACCAGCGCGGCGTGGATGACATCAGGATGGCGCTGTAACAGATTCTCGATCTCTTCCGCGGCGATCTTCTCGCCGCCGCGGTTGATCTGATCCTTCTCGCGTCCTTGTACGGTGATGTAGCCTTGCGCGTTGATCTCAATCAGATCGCCGGAACAGTAGAAACCGTTGGCATCGAAGCTGGCGGCATTGTGTTCTGGGCTGTTGTAATAGCCGCGAAAGGTGTACGGGCCGCGCGTCATCAGGCGACCAATACTGCCGGTCGGCAGCGCGTTGCCGTGTTCATCCGCCACCCAGACTTCGTCATCCTCGGAAATGGGGCGACCTTGGGTGGTGAGGATGGTTTTCTCGTCATCGCCGAAGCGGGTGTAATTCACCAGACCTTCCGCCATGCCAAATACCTGCTGCAACTGGCAGCCAATCTCAGATTGAATGCGCGCCGCTAGCGTTTCACCTAACTTGGCACCGCCGACCTGGATGCGTTGCAGCGAAGCCAGCTGTTTATTGCTGCCCCATTCCTGAATCGCTTGCAGCCACAAACTGACCGCTGGCGGTACCAAACCGGTATCGGTGACCTGATGTTGCTCGATTAACGGGAAACACTGCGTGGCGCTGGGATCGGCGGCCAAAATCACTTGTCCACCGGCGTAAAACACGCCAAGCGAACCGGGCGAACTCATGGCGAAGTTATGCGGTGCGGGTAGGGCGATGAGATAGCGCGTTTCGGCAGTAACCTGGCAAATCTCATCGCTGGCGCGGATGCTGTAGTAATAGTCGTTGTGGGTGCGTGGAATCAGCTTTGGCGTGCCAGTGCTGCCGCCGGACAACTGGAAAAAAGCCACTTCATCGGCAGCGGTTGGCGTGGCGTGGTAATCACCTGCCACTTCCGCCATCAAGGATTCCAGGGTGTTTTCTGGCTGAGTGTCGTTGCGCAGAATCACCTGTTGCAGCGCAGGCTGCGCTGCGCACAGCGCACTGATAAAAGCATCATCCGCAAACAACGCATGGCTGCGATCGGCGATCAATAATTTCGGTTTGATCTGTGCGGCATAAGCACTGAGTTCGGTGCGTTGATGACTAAACAGCGCGAACACCGATGCCACACCTAACTTAAACAGTGCAAACACCGTGATATAGAAATCAGCCACGTTGCCCAGTTGCACCAATGCGGTATCGCCATTTTGCAGGCCGCGACGTTGCAATGCGGCGGCGAGATTGCTGCTCAGCGTATCCATTTCGCGGTAGCTGATTTGGCGATCGCCATCAATCACTGCAATCGCATCGTTATGTTGATGGCGCGCCAGAATGTCGGTCATCGGCACGTCTAGCCAATAGCCTTTGTCGCGATAGCGCGCAGCCAGATCGTCCGGCCAGCGGGTATAGGGAATGCTCATGCGGTTTCCTTTATTGCAGTCCAAAAGCGCGCAACATGGTATCCAGCTTCACGCCGGTCTCGCGCCACTCAGATTCGGGTTGCGAGTCGGCCACAATGCCTGCACCCGCAAATAGACGCACACGCGAGCCGTGCACGGTGCCGCAACGAATCGTCACCACCCATTCGCCGTTACCTTCGCTATCGCACCAGCCGACGATGCCGCCAAACAATTGGCGATCAAAGGGTTCCAGCTGTTGAATCAACTGTTGTGCACGTTGATGTGGGAAACCACTCAGCGCCGGTGTCGGGTGCAGCAAGCAAGCCAGTGACAGCGCATTTTCTGCTTCGTCCCGAACTTCACCGTCGATCTGCGTTGCCAAATGCCACAAGGTGGCGGTGGTGATCAACGATGGAATGGTCGGCACCGACAGTACACGGCTGCGCGCTTGCAGCGTGTCGCGCATCGCGTCGGTGACCAACTTATGTTCGTGGCGATCTTTGCCTGAACTCATCAGCGATTCACCAGCTGCACGATCCTGCTGGGCATCGCGATGATCGCGACGTGCCGATCCGGCGAGCGGACAAGAGCTGAAATCGCGTCCTTGCTTGCGCAGCATCAGTTCGGGGCTGGCGCCAATCAGCGCACCGCCTTGCGGCAGCGGCAGATGGAAATGGTAGCTATTGGGGTTTTGCGCAATCACGCGTTGCATCAGCGCAGCGGTATCCACCGGCTGATCGGTAACGATATCCATCAAGCGCGACAGCACCACTTTGTCGAGGTCGCCGCACTGCGTGGCGGCCACCGCATCCGCTACCATCTTGACGAACGCATCGTGTTCCGGCACCGCAGCGCGTCGACGTACCTGCGGTAAATCGTTGAGATTGGCGGGCAGCGCATTTTGCAGGTCGGCGCGATTAAACATCTGATGAGATTCAGGAATAAACAGCGCTGCCGGTTGGCTGACATCAAAGGGGATGGCGCCGACCAGAATCGGATTGGCGATGCCCTGTTTTTTTGCCGCCGCAAAGTGCTGACGCAACTGTTGTTGGAACTCACCGTGCAGCGACGCAGCATCATCGACCGGCGCGGTAATCGTGGTATAGCAGCCTTGCGTCGCCAAACTGCGCCACGGCGAGGTAAACAGGAAGCCACGGCATAACGCGGAATAATCCTTCAGCCAGGCATTTTCAAACGTGGAAGATTCCACCATAATTTTCACCTATAAATGATAAGATTATTAAGAATGATTATCATTTTTATTATGGGCCTGTAACCTACGTCGATTGGGCAAACGTGTCAATCCATTCGCGGGATTTCCGCCGCGTTTAAGCGTAATCGGGTACTCAAGCTGACCAGGGCAATATGCTAAAAAGTGGACCAAAACTTATGAATAAATGCGGTTTTTGGGGCATTGCAGCCCTATTGTGTGTTTTCCAGACTTTCACCAGCGTGGCGCATGCCGAGCAAGGTTGGCCGCGCACGCTGCAAGGTGCCAACGGAACCCTCACGCTAAACCAAGCGCCGCAGCGCATTGTTTCCACCAGCGTCACCTTGACCGGATCGCTGCTGGCGATTGATGCGCCGGTTATTGCGTCTGGCGCCACCGCGCCCAACAGCCGTTTGGCTGACGATCAGGGTTTCTTCCGCCAATGGAGCGACGTCGCTAAACAGCAGCAACTTAAGCGCCTGTACATCGGCGAACCCAACGCTGAAGCCGTGGCGGCTGAAGCGCCGGACCTGATTATCGTCAGCGCTACCGGCAACGATTCAGCGATCAAACTTGCCGATCAATTCTCTGCTATCGCGCCAACGCTGGTGGTCAATTACGACGACAAAAGCTGGCAGGATGTCGTTACGCTGTTAGGCAAAGCCACCGGTCACGAAGTGCAGGCAGCGCAGCGCATCAAAGCCTTCGACGATCGCGAAATGGCGCTGAAAAAAACCATCACATTGCCGCCGCAGCCGGTTTCAGCCATGGTGTGGAATGGTGACGGGCGCGCGGTCAATCTGTGGACCGCCGCATCGGCGCAGGGCAAGTTGCTGGAACAGCTCGGTTTCACGCTGGCGAAGCCACCAGCTAGCGTGCAGCAGGGCCACAGCATGGGGCAGCGTAAAGACATCATTCAGCTATCGGGCGAAAACGTCGCCAGCGGACTGTCCGGTAAAACCTTCCTGCTGTTTGCTGCCGACGATAAAACCACGCAATCGGTGCTGAGTAATCCGTTCCTGGCACAAAACGCCGCCGTGCAAGGCAAACAGGTTTACTCGCTGGGTGTAGATTCGTTTCGTCTCGATTACTACAGCGCCAGCAATTTGCTCGCGCGTCTGGAGAAACTGTTCGTTAAATCATGATGGCTGTTCCGCTAGCTCTGGTGCTGGCGGAGCGTAACGACGTAAGCGCCCCATCACTAACCACATCACGATGCCCAGCAGCGCCGCCGCGAAGCCAAACACGGCGGCGGCCTGCGCGGGCAGCAGCCACGAACCCATCGCGCCAATCACCGCTGCACCCAGCGCATCGCCGGTGACGTTCTGCGCGGTCCATAAGCCATTGATGCGGCCCAATAAATGGTCTGGCGTTAGCGTCTGAATCATGGCGTATTGCACCAGGCTATTGATGGCGCTGAAGTAGCCGAATGCCACTAAACACAGCAGCGCCAGCGGCAGATTGGGCATCAAGCTGAACAAGCCGAGGGCGATAAATGCTGCTATCGCGCTGCTCAACACCAATTGGCCCGGACGCGCGGCGTGTTTCAGCTTGCCACTGGTGAATGCGCCGACAGCGGCTCCGAGCGGCACCGCGGCGTACATCAAACCGAGCTGGTCAGCGCTGACTGACCAATGTGGTGCTAATGAGGGATAAAGCACGCGCACCGCGCTGGCTAAAGTCACCAACGCGCCAATCAACGCCACCATGCCGACAATCGGGCTGGCAAACAGAAACTGCACGCCGGCCGCCAGCGATTTCAGTGGATGCTCGCGCGGCTGTGGCGGAGGCGGCAACGTCGGTAATTTCAGCAGGGTTAACACGGTTAGCAGCGTGCCAAACGCCGCCAGCGCGTAGTTCCAGGTCACGCCGCCGTGCGCAATCACCAGCCCGGCAATCGCAGGCGATAAAATTGAGCCGAAGCGTACCGTCAGCATGGTAATGGCACCGGCTTGCATGATGTTTTCCCGTCCGACCAAGGCCGGAGTCGCCGCCAACAGCGCGGTAACGCCAATCGCGCCGAAGAAGCCATCCCAGAAACCGAGTAAATAGATGGCGATTAAAGAGGGTTCTGGCAGCGCAGCGTTGATTGCCAGCGCAATAAAGCCCAAGCCGCAGGTGGAACGCGCCAACAAAATCAGCTTTTTACGTTCATGGCGATCAGCTAGCACGCCGCCAACCAATAAGCCGATAAACATGCCCGACGCGGCTAATGTCACCGCCAATCCCACCAATAACGGCGAATTTGTCAGGTGCTGAATTTGTACCGGCACCGCCACGGCGAGCATGCCGAGCGCAACGATTGAGATAAAACGCGCAATAAATACCGCGCGAAAAGCCGGGTGGGTTTTCAGCAGTGTGAGATCGATAAAGTGGGAGGATTTGTTCATGTCGTCGCCTTATTACACCAATTTTCCTCATCATCCGCGAGGCGAGTCATGGTAACATAGCTAAACGCGAGTAATAACGATAACCATTATCAAATTGCGTTGCCCAGGTAACGACGTTGAACAGTGAAGGTTTAGACGCTATGCGCCAGTTCCGCGCATTGGCAGGTTCAGGGATTCTGCTAATGCTCCTTATCGCTCTCAGCCTGATGCTGGGGGCAAAATCGATACCACTTCCCGATGTTTATCATTCGCTTACCACCTCCTGTCACAGTGCGGAATGTGTGATTGTGCGCGATGCGCGCCTGCCACGCACGCTAGCCGGTTTGCTGGCGGGCGTCGCGCTGGGCTTGGCTGGCGCATTGATGCAAAGCCTGACGCGCAACCCGCTGGCCGATCCCGGCATTCTGGGGATCAACGCCGGTGCCGGTTTCGCGGTGGTGATTGGCATTGCGCTATTTGGTGCTGACTCTCCAGCAGATTGGCTGGGTTTCGCCTTTGGCGGCGCGCTGCTGGCGTCATTGCTGGTGGCGATGACCGGTGCGATTGGCTGCGGGCGCGTTAATCCGGTGCGTCTGACGTTAGCGGGCGTGGCGTTGGGTGCGGTGCTGGAAGGATTAACCTCGGGTCTCTCACTGCTCAATCCCGACATCTATGATCATCTGCGTTTCTGGCACAGCGGTTCGCTGGATATCCGCAATTTTGCCGTATTGCGCACCTTGTTCCCGGCGGTACTGGTCGGTAGCGTGCTGGCGATTTGTCTATCGCAGGCGCTGAACAGTTTGAGCATGGGCGGTGATATGGCGACCGCGCTCGGCACGCGGGTGGCTCGCACGCAATTGCTGGGATTGCTGGCCATTGCGTTGCTGTGCGGTGCAGCGACAGCCGCCGTTGGCCCGATAGCCTTTATAGGCTTGATGACGCCGCATTTTGCCCGCTGGCTGGTGGGCAACGATCACCGCTGGATGCTGCCCGCCACGGCGCTGATCACGCCAATTCTGTTGCTCGCGGCGGATATTATTGGCCGTTTGCTGGTGGCAGGCGAGTTGCGGGTTTCCATCGTCACCGCGATGCTCGGCGCGCCGATGCTGATTGTGCTGGTGCGGCGCAAATTGGGGCGAGGTGGATTATGACGCGCCGCGTCGGGCTACATGCATTTTGGCTGTTGCTTGCCTGCGGCTGGCTGGCTTATCTGGCGATGACGCGCGGCGCGTTGCCGATCAGCGGCGAACAGATCTGGCAAATGCTGACTGGCGAAGGTGCCAGCAACGTCAAACTGATCGTGCTGGAATGGCGCTTACCGCGCGTGTTGATGGCATTGCTGATTGGCGCCGCGCTCGGTATCAGCGGGGCCATTTTCCAGTCGTTGCTGCGAAATCCGCTCGGCAGCCCAGATATTCTCGGCTTCAATACCGGCGCTTACAGTGGTGTGCTGGTGGCGCTGGTGCTGTTCAATCAAAGTATTACGGCCATGACCGGCGCAGCGCTAATCGGTGGCATCGCGACTGCGGCGTTGGTGTATCTGTTTGCCTGGCGCAACGGCGTGGAAACTTTCCGGCTAATCATTGTCGGCATCAGTGTGCGTGCGTTGCTGATGGCCTTGAATGCATGGCTGATTATCAGCGCATCGCTGGAATCGGCGTTAAGTGCCGGTTTATGGAGCGCCGGCTCGCTCAACGGCATTACGTGGGCGAAAACGCCAGCGGTGATTGTGGTGCTGTTGCTGGCATTGGCGCTGACGGCATTACTGGCGCGACGCATGCGTTTACTGGAGATGGGCGATGATACGGCGTGCGCGCTTGGCGTGCCGGTGGAACGCAGCCGCATGTGGCTGATGTTGATTGGCGTGGTGTTAACCGCGGCGTCGACGGCGTTGGTCGGCCCGAT
Organism: Pantoea sp.; assembly: GCF_039594315.1. Classification (GTDB taxonomy): domain Bacteria; phylum Pseudomonadota; class Gammaproteobacteria; order Enterobacterales; family Enterobacteriaceae; genus Pantoea. The sequence goes on along the minus strand of NZ_JBCNNP010000048.1, from coordinate 18,847 downwards.
TTCGTTTGTCGCACTACTGGCACCGCAAATTGCCCGTCGTCTCGGCGGTGGATTGCCGCTGGCGGCACTGTGCGGTGCGTTGTTGCTGATCGCCGCAGACTTCGCCGCGCAGCATCTGTTCTTGCCCTATCAATTACCGGTAGGCGTGATTACCGTCAGCCTCGGTGGAATTTACTTGATTGCTTTACTGGTGCGGGAGGCGCGACGCCAATGATTGATATTCCTTCACGTCTGCGCGGCGACAACCTGACGCTGGGCTACGACAAAAAAGTGGTGGCAGAAAATCTGTCGGTGGCGATCCCAGAAGGTGAGCTCACGGTGATTATTGGCCCCAACGCCTGTGGTAAATCGACGCTGCTACGAACGTTAAGTCGTTTACACACGCCAATCAAAGGCGAAGTGCTGTTGGATGGCGAGGCGATTGCCCGTTATCCCACCAAAGAGGTGGCGCGGCGTCTGGGTTTACTGCCGCAAAGTTCTAATGCCCCAGCGGGTATCAGCGTGACGGAGTTGGTGGCGCGCGGACGCTATCCGCATCAGGCGCTGTTTGGTCGTTGGCGTGAAGAGGATGAAACGGCGGTGCAGCAAGCGATGCAGGCAACCGGCGTGGCAGATTTGGCGCAGCAAGCTGTGGATACCTTATCGGGCGGGCAGCGTCAGCGCGTGTGGATTGCCATGGTGCTGGCGCAGCAAACGCCGTTGTTGCTGCTGGATGAGCCAACCACCTGGCTGGATATCACCCATCAAATTGAGCTGCTGGAGTTGATGCAGGAGTTGAACCAGCAACATGGTCGTACGCTGGTGGTAGTGCTGCATGATCTCAATCACGCCTGTCGTTATGCTACGCATTTGATTGCGATACGCGCTGGCAAGATTGTTGCCGAGGGGAAACCGGCGGAGATTGTTACGCCTGAGTTGATTGAGCAGGTATACGGTTTGCGCTGCGTGATTGTTGAGGATCCGGTGGCGCATACGCCGATGATTGTGCCGTTGGGGCGCGGGCGCTGATTTACTTCGGTGCGCGTTGTCCCTCATCCCAACCTTCTCCCGCAAGCGGGAGAAGGGGCCGATCCAGCCCAATTGCCACATTGAGCACCACCTAAACATTCCCTCTCCCGCGTGCGGGAGAGGGTTAGGGTGAGGGAAAGACGGCTACCCAAGCAACCGCTGCAACAACGGCCCAATCTGCTCGAACATTTGCGGCGAAATGATCTCTACGTGCGCACAATCCATCGGCCACACCTCCAGCTCATCAACATACGGCGCCCAGGCGCGGCGCGCATCTTGTCCTGGCTGCTGCGTTTGCTCGGCGAGGAACAGCGTGGCGCGCCCTTTGAAACGCGCACTGCGCGCCGTGGCTAACAAGCGTACGGAGCTGGCGTAGTTGGCTTCAATAGTATCGAACATCGCGCGCATCTCTTCGCCGGCTTGATGACGCTGAGCAGCAACAAACTGTTCACGTTCGCGATTCACCTCTGCCAGCACCGCAGGATCCAGCACATTCTCACCGCGCTTTTCATCCCAATTCTGCGTTTCTGGTGGCCACGTATCCAGCAGGCCTAAAAACGCCACTTCTTCGCCTGCGTCAGTCAGCCGCGCAGCAATGCCTTGCGCCAGCGTGCCGCCGAGTGAATAGCCGAGGAAATAATACGGTCCGTGCGGCTGCACTTCGCGCAGGGTTTTTAGATGCGCCTCGCACACCTCATCCAGATGGGCACTTTGATTCAGCGGGCTATCGGTATTCGGCGATTGAATGCCGACCAGCGACCAACGCGCATCGAGATAGCGTTGCAGGATACTGAACTGCCAGGCAAAGCCGGAAGCGGGATGGAAGCAGAACAGCGTCGGTCCGTTACCCTGGCGCAGCGGCAACACCGCTTCGAATCCTGCCTGGTGATGCGATTGTGCATCACCGAGTAACGTCGCCAGTTTTTCCACCGTCGATGCCACCATGATTTGCCCCACCGACACCGGCAGTTGCAACTCGCGGCGCAATTGCGCGGCTAAACGCATCGCCAGCAATGAATGGCCACCGAGAGCGAAAAAGTCATCCTGCGCACTGATGGTTTCACGCGCCAGCAGTTGGCAGAACGCCTTAGCCAAGAGGGTTTCCAGCCCGGCATGCGGTGCGCGTCCGGCGTGAGTTGCAGGTGATTGCGGCAATGGCAGCGCTTTGCGATCCAACTTGCCATTGCTGCTGAGCGGGAACGCATCCAACTGCACAATCGCCACCGGCACCATGTGCGCAGGCAAACACTGCGCCAATGCATGGCGTAGCGCTTCGCCATCAACCGGTTGCGCGGCGATCACATAACCGACCAACTGGCGCGCATCACCTTGCGCGGCTGCGCCACCCAGCACCACCGCGTGCGTCACCGCTTGCTCAATGCCGGGTTGCGCGCAGAGTACATGGTCAATTTCATTTAACTCAATGCGTTGGCCGCGAATTTTTAGCTGATCGTCGCTGCGGCCAAGATATTCTACCGCGCCGTTATCCAGCCAGCGCGCCACGTCGCCGGTAAGATACATGCGTTCGCCGGGACAGAACGGATCGGCGATAAAGCGGCTGGCGGTCAGCTCGGGCTGCCCGAGATAACCGTGCGCCAGTTGCACGCCGGTTAAATAGAGATCGCCCGCAACGGCAGGCGGCACCGGCTGCATGCGGGAATCCAGAATGCGCAAGCCGGTATTCCACACCGGGAAACCAATCGGCACGCTGGCACCTTCAACGGCGGCTAGCGCTGCACCAAAGGCCGGATACCAGCTGACATCCACCGCGGCTTCAGTTGGGCCGTATAGATTGTGCAACGGCACCTGCGTCAGCTTTTCCCACTCGCGTGACAAGTCGGTTGGCAGCGCTTCACCGCTACAAAATACGTTACGCAGGCTGGCGCAGCAGGCAATCGCCGGTTGATCATCAAGCGCCGCCACAAAGGCCGCCAGCATCGAAGGTACGAAGTGCGTGGTGGTGACTTTGTAGCGGGCAAACAGTTGTTGCAGCGCTTCGGGATCGCGATGCGCTTCGGGCGGTGCCATCACCAGTTGCGCGCCAACCAGCAGCGGCCAGAAGAATTCCCACACTGAAACATCGAAACTGCTCGGGGTTTTCTGTAGAACCACATCGTCGGCTCGCAGCGGATAGTGATCCTGCATCCATAGCAGGCGGTTGACGATGGCTTCATGCCCGACCAGCACGCCTTTTGGCCGACCGGTCGAACCCGAGGTGTAAATGATATAGGCGCCATCTTGCGGCGTCGGCGCGCTAGCAGGCGGCGTGGCGTTGAGGTTGCTGTACAGCGCATCAAAATGCTGTTGCTGCACCGCTGCAATGGCGTGAAAACGCGCGCTGAGCGCCTTGCTGGTAATAAGGGTTTTCGGTGTGGCATCTTCCAGCATCAGCTGCAAACGTTCATCGGGATAACCGGTATCCAACGGCAAATACGCAGCGCCGAGCGACACAATCGCCTGCAACGCCAGCGAAAGTTGCACCGAACGCGGCAGGGCAACCGCGACAATATCGCCGCGCTGTACACCGGCGGCAGTCAGATCGGCTGCCAGTGCAAACACTTGCTGCTGCATTGCGCGATAGCTTAATTGATGATGTTCATCGGCCAATGCTGGCGCATCCGGCGTGCGTTCAGCTTGCTGAGCCAACAACGATGCTAACGTCTCCGGCGGCAGCGGATGGGCGGTTTGGTTGATATCCGCGATTTGTGCATGCTCTTCATCGGTGAGCAGATCGAGCTCGCCGCACGGGCGCTGTGGCTGTTCAGACAGTTGGCTCAGCAACAGTGCAAAGCGGCTGGCATGGCGCTGCAAAGTGGCTTCGCTGTAGCGCTCGGCATTGGCGAGCAACTCCAGCGTCAACTCGCCGTGTTCACTGATATAAATCGCAATTTCCAGGTCGCGCACTGGCCCGGAAGCCAGCTGATGGGTGATGCCTTCGACGCCAGCGAAATCAAGCTGATAATCAAACATCTTCAGGTTGATCACCGGACCATACAGCGGATCACCATCGCCGAGACGCCCCAGATCGCGCTGCACCTGTTCCGCATCATAGCGCTGGTGGCGGCGCATCTTTTTCACTTCGCCCGCCAGTTGTGCGGCGAGCGCGCTGATCGGTTGTGTCGGATCGTAATGCACCGCCATCGGCAGCACGTTGATCACCGGGCCGGTGGCACACAACGCCGCCGAGCCGATGCGGCGCATAAAGATAAAGCCCGCCGCAAAGTCGTTTTGACCGCTGAGACGCGCCAGCCACAGAGCGACCAACGCAAAAGCCAGATCGGCGGCGCTGAATTGCGGATGTTGCTGCGTCAGCGTGTGGAAGGTGTTGCGCTCCAACGTGACGCTATGGCACAGCAAATCGGTGCTGGCATGTTGTCCTGCCAGCGGCAGTGGCGAAATCGAAGCCGGTGAGGGCAGCGCTGCGCCTTTGTCTCGCCAGAATTGGCTGTCACGTGCATACGAAGAGGACTCGCGATAACGTTGATATTCTTCAACCACTTCGCTAAACGGAATAAACGGTGTCGGCTCCGCAGGTTGACTACGTAGCGCCGCGCTATACAAATTGGCGATGCGGCGTGTCAGCGCGGTAAAGCTGAAGCCGTCCACCACCAAATGGTGATAACGCTGATACCAGAACCAATGTTGATCATCGAGACGGAATAAGCGGTGATGCCAAAGTTTTGCGCCGCTGAGTACGCGTAGATCGCCATTCATGTCGTCGCGCATCATGTTGCGCGCGGTGGCGGCGGCATCCATTTCGCCACGCAGATCGATAATCTGCGGCGGATTAAAATTTTGTGGCTGTGGCCACTGCACCGCTTCGCCTTCAATCTCGCCAAACGCCATGTTGAGCGTATCGGCTTCCTGCATGCCCGCGACGATGGCCTCAGCCAGCAAGGCGGTGTCGATCTCGCCACGCAATTCAACATAATGCGCCACCGCATAGGCGTTGTGATGCGGCGTCAATTGATCGGCGATCCAGATGCCGGGCTGTGCCGCCACTAATGGCAGGGTTTGTTGGTCAGTCATAAGAGGATTCATCAAAGATTCGGACATGGTTGCTCCGTTGTGTGCCACAGCGCTTGTAAGCCACTGAGCAGGCCGCCGCGCCAGCAGAGCGCGTCGTGGCCGCCTTCAACCGGCAGGTAATTCACCTGATAACCGGCCGCGTGCAGTTGCTGTTGCAGCTGTTGATTGGCTTGCAAAATCAAGCCCTCGCGTTTTCCGGCTTCCAGCCAGAAACGCAGCGGATAACGCGGTGCGAGGCCGCTCTCCAGCGCCTGTAAAAGCCAGCCGTGCGGATTGCCGCGTTCCGGCCACCAGAAAGAACCAGAAAGGCTGAGCGCATTGCCGAAGGTTTCCGGCCAGTGCAGCGCGGCAAAGACTGACGCCAGGCCGCCAAAACTTTGCCCGGCAACCACGGTGCTGTCGGCCTGCTGGCGATAAGGCGTGGAGCGCGCAATCTGCGGCAGCAATTCTTGCTGCACTGCTTGCCAGAATGGCGCATGGCACGGCAGTTCACGGCTGCGATGTTCGCGGTCAATGATGTCGATAAACACGTACACCGCGGGCGGCAACTGGCCTGCATCAGTGAGCTGCTGCAACGGTCCAGCGATCGGCATGCTGTGCGCCCAGAATTGCCCATCGAGCAAAATTGCCAGCGGGCGCTGCGTAGCATCCGCTTCGCCGCTGGTGTAGATCCATACCTTGCGGCTATTGCCGAGAATCGCGCTATGCCACTGAATTTCCTGTAATGGCATCGTCGGTGCGCTGCCGTTGTCGATCGCTTGCCAGATCTGTTGATCGGGTGCCTGCGGCAGATGCAGCGGCGATACGTTCATGCCGCGTCCGCCGGACCAGCCGCGTAAGGGATTAAGCGCATCGGCTTGCGCGGTGGGGAATTTGTCGCGCCACCAGTTACGCAAGTTGTGCATGTCGGCTTCGCCGGAGAAATCCGTGGCTTGTTCATCGGGCATCAAGCAGTAGCTGCCGCGCCAATCCGCAGGCAGCGAGGTGTGCCAATACCACACGTTGGTACCGGAGACGCGCATCAACGATTGCGGCGGACGGCGCTGGTGGTGATCGGTCACGCCGGTGATGTTGATCCATACGCGCTGCGTCGTCGATTGCCTTTCATCACCCTGCGGGTCGCGCCAGAAGAAGGTGACCTGACATTGGCCATCTTCAGCTAACTCAATACGGGGAATGCCTTGGGATTGTTGCGCCTGCCACCAGGCTTCACTGCCGGTTACATCATTTCGCCAGGTCATAGGGCTGCCAGTTGCGGTTGTCGCGGAGATTTACATAAGCTTGATGGATAATACTATTGATAATTATTTGCATTTGCAATAGGGTGGCTGCGCTCAAAAGAGCACGCCTGTTCCGCCCAACACTTACCCATTCGGTAAGGTTGCGCTACGGATGGTTTGAAGGGTTTGGAACGCGGCGCGATATGGACAGGGATCTTCTTACCGGCTCGCCAGCTACGCATCCAACCGCTTCAACTGGCCATCCAGGAACGCAAAAATGAAAAATTATTCACGCTTATCATTAGCCATTCTGATTGAACTGGGGCTCAGCGCCTCACTGCTTTCCAGCAGCGCTTGGGCAGCAGACACTTCTTCCAGCAAGACTTCAGCCAGCAGCGAAACATCCTCCACCGACGGCGGCACGTTGATGGTCACCGCGCAGCAGCAAAACCTGCAAGCGCCGGGCGTCTCGACCATTACCGCCGACGAAATTAAAAAGCATCCGCCTGCACGCGATGTGTCGGAAATCATCCGTACTATGCCGGGCGTGAACCTAACCGGTAACTCGACCAGCGGCCAACGCGGCAACAATCGCCAAATCGATATTCGTGGTATGGGGCCGGAAAACACCTTGATTATGGTGGATGGCATGCCAATCACCAGCCGCAACTCGGTGCGTTTAGGCTGGCGTGGCGAGCGTGATACGCGTGGCGATACCAACTGGGTGCCGCCGGAGATGATCGATCACATCGACGTGATTCGTGGACCGGCCGCAGTGCGATACGGTAACGGCGCGGCGGGCGGCGTGGTGAATATCATCACCAAAAAACAGACCGATCAGCAGTGGCACGGTTCGTGGAACACCTACTACAACGTGCCAGAACACAAGGCGGAAGGGGCGACCAAACGCACCAACTTCAGCCTCGAAGGTCCGCTGGGCGATGATTTCAATTTCCGTTTGTACGGCGGTTTAGCCAAAACCCAAGCCGATGCGTATGACATTAATGAAGGACATGCTGCCGCGCGTACCGGCAGCTATGCGGGCAGTTATCCGTCGGGCCGCGAAGGTTCGGTAAATAAAGATATCAATGCCTTACTCAGCTGGGCATTTGCGCCGATGCAAACGTTGGAGCTGCAAGCGGGTTACAGCCGCCAGGGCAACTTGTATGCCGGCGATACCCAGAACACCAACACCAGTGCGCTGGTGAAAAGTCTGTATGGCGATGAAACCAACCGCCTGTATCGTCAAAACGTGGCGCTGAAGTGGACCGGTGCATGGGATAACGGCGTCAGCACCAACACTTACGCTCGCTACGAGAAAACCCGTAACACCCGCATTAACGAAGGATTGGCGGGCGGTACCGAAGGCATCTTCTCCAACAGCGGTTTCAACACCATTCAATTGGATGATCTGCTGCTGCACAGCGAAGTCAGCATTCCGTTCGAATGGCTGATCAACCAAACCGCTACGCTGGGCACCGAATGGAACCAGCAGCAGATGAAAGATCCTTCATCGACGACTCAGGCAGCCATTTACGGTGCGGTGCCGGGCATCTCGAATACCGGCCGCAGTCCGTATTCACAGGCGGAAATCTTCTCGCTGTTTGCTGAAGACAATATGGAGCTGACCGACAGCACCATGCTGACGCCGAGCCTGCGTTTCGATCATCACTCGATTGTTGGCAACAACTGGAGTCCGTCGCTCAACTTGTCGCAAGGTTTGGGCGATGACTTCACGCTGAAGATGGGCATCGGACGTGCTTATAAAGCGCCAAGTCTGTATCAAACCAACCCGAACTATTTGCTGTACAGCAACGGCCAGGGTTGTGCTGCCAGCACCGGCGCGTGTTATCTGCAAGGCAACTCAGACTTGAAAGGCGAAAACAGCATCAACAAAGAAGTTGGGCTGGAGTGGAAGCATGAAGGTTATCAGGCTGGCGTGACCTGGTTCCGCAATGATTATCGCAACAAGATCGAAGCGGGTTATGCGCCATCGGGCAAAGCCTCGAATGGCACCACCGATATTTATAAGTGGGAAAACGTACCGAAAGCGGTGGTGGAAGGGCTGGAAGGTACTGTAAACGTCCCGTTCTCAGACAGCGTGACGTGGAATAACAACTTCACCTATATGCTGCAAAGCAAGAACAAAGAGACCGGCGATCGTTTATCGGTGATTCCTGAATATACGCTGAACTCGACGCTGAGCTGGCAGGCGACGCAGGATCTGTCGCTGCAAACCACCTTGACCTGGTACGGCACGCAAACGCCGAAGAAGTATGATTACAAAGGTCAGCCGGTAACCGGCAGCGCGGCGGATAAAGTCAGTCCTTACTCGATTATTGGCATGAGTGGTACCTACGATATCAATAAGTACGCCAGCGTGACCTTGGGGATTGATAACCTGTTCGATAAGCGTCATTTCCGCGAAGGCAATGCGCAAACCACCGGCAATGCGACGACCGGCGCCTATTTGTATGGTGCGGGTGCCAATACCTACAACGAATCAGGCCGTACTTATTACATGAGCCTGAATACCCACTTCTAACGGCGTTTAGCCAATCAGTTGATGCGGTAACGTGCAGCGGGCAATCAGTCCGCTGCACTCTTCGCGATTAATCAGTTCTAACCTGCCGCGATGCATCTGCACGATGCGCAGCACAATATTCAAACCTAAGCCACTGCCACCATAGCGTTGATCGCGCCGACGAAACGCCTGAGTTAACTCTTCTGCCGCCGAAGCATCAATGCCTGGCCCGTGATCCCATACTTCGATGATGGTTTGTTGCTTATCCTGCTGCATTTTCACCGTCACTTCGCTGCCTTCCGGGCTGTAACGCGAGGCGTTTTCCAGCAAGTTGCGCAGCATCAAACGCAGTAACACCGCTTCGCCTTGCTGCGGCACATCTTTGCTCTGCGGCCAATGCAGCGTTTGCTGGCGCTGCTGATACAGCTCGGCCATTTCTGGTTTCAGCGGCTGCATGATGTCTTTTTGCCACAACAACTGCTGGTAATGACCGCCCGCCAGCGCCTGTCCGGCGCGCGATAGCATCAGCAATTGCTCAACGGTGTGCATCAACTGATCGATGCGTTCAATCAGCATTTCACTTTGCGGCACATTTTGTTGATGCAGCAACTCAAGGTGCAGGCGCAATCCTGCCAGCGGGGTGCGCAGTTCATGCGCCGCATCAGCAGTGAATAAGCGTTCTTGCTGGAGCGTGTGATCAAGTCGCGAGAAAAGTTGGTTGATCGACGACGTTACCGCCACGATCTCATCCATTTCAGAGTAGATCGGCAGCGGCGTTAAATTATCGGCTGAACGATGTGCCAGGCTATCTTGCAGCGATCGCAGAGGACGGATGATCCAGTTGATCGCCCAGAATGACAGCAGCAAGGTCAGCGCGACCATCACAAGTGAAGGCAATAACAGCGAGGCGATGGCCTCACGAATTTCGCCTTCCACGCGTTCATTGCGCGCCTGCGCAGAGAGGGTTTCATTGACTAAAAAGCTGATCTGTTCGCGGCTTTCGTGCCATAGCCACACGGCGCTCATCACCTGACAGGTGAGGAGAATCAGCGCCAGCATGATCAGTAACCGCTGACGCATGCTGTTCATTCGCGAATTTCCAAACGGTAGCCGACGCCGCGCACGGTTTTGATACGATCTTTACCCAGTTTGCGGCGCAGATTGTGGATGTGAACTTCCAGTGTGTTGGATCCGGGATCGTCGTTCCAGCTATACAGATCTTGTTGCAAGGTTTCACGGTGCACGTTTTGACCCACGCGCATCAGCAAACGCGTCAACAGCGCGAACTCTTTCGGCGTGATTTCCAGCGGAATGCTTTCCAGCAACACCTGCTGCGAACTCAGGTTGAGCGTCAGATCGCCTTGTTGCAACAGGTTATCGCTGTGACCTTGATAGCGACGAATCAGCGCCCGCACGCGCGCCTGCAACTCAACCAGCGCAAACGGCTTCACCAGATAATCATCGGCGCCGGCATCTAAACCATCGACGCGATCCTCGAGCGCATCGCGCGCCGTGAGGATCAATACCGGTACGGCGATGCCATCGCGGCGCCATTGACGCAGCAATGATGCGCCATCACGATCCGGCAGACCCAGATCGAGCACGATCAAACTGTATTGGCCGCTGCGCAGCAACGCGTTGCTTTCCGCCGCGGTGCTGGCGCAGTCAATGGCGTAACCTTGCGCAGTTAACGCTTGCGCAAGGCCCGATTGCAACAGTGCATCATCTTCAACTATCAGCAGTTTCATTAGTTGTTCTTGTTGATATCCGTATAGAGGCGGCTTTCAAAACGTACCAGCGGAATGCGGCGCGTTTTCTGATCTTCCGGTGGCACAGCGTAACCGGACAGGAACTGCACGAAAGCCACGCGCGCGCCGCTCGAAGTAGTGATGAATCCAGCCAGATTATAGACGCCTTGCAGTGAACCGGTTTTCGCCGACACTTTACCATCCAATCCGGCTTCGTGCAGACCGCCGCGATATTGCAGCGTGCCGTTGTAACCGGCCAGCGGCAGCATCGAGATGTAGTCGAGCGTTGCATCGTTTTTGGCGATGTATTGCAGCACTTGCATCATGGTGTCCGGCGCGATCAAATCGTGGCGCGACAAACCAGAACCATCAACCTGAATGCTGTTGCCGAGATCAACGCCGGCTTTTTCACGCAGGATACGCCGCACCGCATCAGAACCAGCACGGAAGGTGCCCGGAACGTTGAAATAGTGATGGCCAATGGTGCGGAACACGGTATCGGCGATCATGTTGTCCGATTTTTTCAACATGGTGTGCAGCAGATTATGCAGTGGCTGCGATTGCGTTGAAGCAAGCACCGTGCCCGGAGAGGTCACTTGCGATTGGCGAACAAGATGTCCGCTGTAATCGATATCGGCGGCACGCAGCTCGGCTTTGAGAATCTCACCGGCCCACGCCGCACCATCTTGTACCGCAAACGCCAGCGGCAACGGCTCTGCACGTTGACGCATACAGCCGGTTAAGGTGTAGCGATTAAGTTCACCAGGCACGACATCCAGCTCGCAATATTGTCCATCGCCACTGTTACGGCCAATGGTGCGCACCTGACTGAACATGTGCGCCGGATAATAGGACGCGATGCGCACAAAGGCGTTTTCGCCCGGCGTGTTGGCGCTGTAAAGCGAAACCGAGAAGCAGTTTTTATCGACGATGGCCGCACCTGGCGGTGCACTAAAGCACTGCGTCATATCGTTCCACGGCCAGCCGGGTGCCGCATCGTGGCTAGCAAATACTGAGGTGTCGACCACCAAATTGCCTTTGATATGGTTGATGCCTTGTTTTTTCAGCGCGGCGACCATATTGCGTAGATCCTGGCGGCTTAGGGTTGGATCGCCGCCAAAGCGCGCCACCAAATCGCCATTCAGCGTGCCATCACTGATCGCGCCTTTGGTTTCCATGGTGGTCTGAAAACGGAAGTCAGGGCCGAGTTCCAGTAATGCTGCCAATGCCGTGACCACTTTCATGGTACTGGCCGGTAGCGCCATTTGTTTGCCGTGGTAATCGATGATCGGAGTGGATGCGCCGACTTTTTGTACCATCAGCGCCAGGTTTGCGCCGTCGGGCAAATACTGCATGTATTCTTCAACGGGAGCTGCTTGTGCCTGCAGCATAAACGCACAGGTTAATCCGGTAACAAGTCGTGAAAATCGCATAATCTCGCGGTAACTAGCGGGTGAAGGCGTCAATACTACGTCCCCGGACGGTGCAAAGTAAACGATGACCCACAGGGAACTCTGGGGTAAAATACGTATCAAAATGCAAAACCGAACCTGACCCGGAAAGCTTTCCGGGTCAGGCTTCTTTTGCTTGTGAAAAGAGGTAACGCGCCGCAGAAGCTGTTTTCTGCTGTCACCGGTCAGGATGACGCCGTTAACCAGGATAGATGACGAGGAGCCAAAAATGAATCAGATTCCGATGACGTTGAAAGGCGCTGAGAAGCTGCGCGAAGAGCTGAACGAACTGAAATCCGTGAAGCGTCCGCGCATTATCGCCTCCATCGCCACAGCCCGTGAGCACGGCGATTTGAAAGAGAATGCCGAATATCATGCGGCTCGCGAGGAACAAGGTTTTTGCGAGGGTCGTATTCAGGAGATCGAAGCAAAGCTCTCCAATGCGCAAGTGATTGATGTTACTGCAATGCCGAAAACCGGCCGCGTGATTTTTGGCGCAACGGTGAGCGTGCTCAATCTGGATACGGATGAAGAGTTCACCTACCGCATCGTGGGTGACGATGAAGCTGACTTCAAACAGAACCTGATTTCAGTGAATTCGCCGATGGCGCGTGGTTTGATCGGTAAAGAAGCCGATGATATCGCTATCGTGAATACGCCTGGCGGGAAAGTGGAATATGAAGTCCTGAAGGTGGAATACCTTTAAGATATTGCTACGCTTTGAAATATGTCGCTGCATATTGTAAAGAAAGGAAAAAGGCCGCATTGCGGCCTTTTATCCCATGCAGGAGCGTGGCACTTTCTTTGCCCGTCGCCGCCTTTAAAGGCATGATTAACGCGGAAGAGTGATTTTGCGCTCTTTAGCAGGGCGATACAGCACCAGCGTGTTGCCGATGACCTGTACGTTGCTTGCTTTGGTTTCACGTACGATAGCGTCAACGATCAGCTGCTTGGTTTCACGATCTTCCGAGGCAATTTTTACCTTGATCAATTCGTGATGCTCGAGCGCCAGTTCGATTTCGGCGAGCACGCCTTCGGTCAGGCCATTACCGCCCAGCATGACAACCGGCTTAAGCGGATGGGCAAGGCTTTTCAGGTGCTGTTTTTGTTTGGTACTCAGATTCATCGTATTTTTTGCTTACTCAGGGATTGAAAACGGTTCATTCTACCGCCATCTCGGGTATATCGCCAAATCAGCGCGACCATTGCGTGCTGATTTATCGCTACGATGACGATTTAATTGGAAAAATTATGACGGGTAAAAAGCGTTCGGCCAGTTCCAGTCGCTGGCTTCAGGAACACTTTAGCGATAAATATGTGCTGCAAGCACAGAAAAAAGGGTTACGTTCGCGTGCCTGGTTTAAACTTGAAGAAATTCAGCAGGGTGACAAGATTTTCAAACCCGGTATGACGGTTGTCGACTTGGGTGCTGCACCCGGCGGTTGGTCGCAATATGTGGTACAGCTTATTGGATCAAGTGGTCGTATCATTGCCTGCGATCTGTTACCAATGGACCCGATTGTTGGCGTTGATTTTTTGCAGGGCGATTTTCGTGACGAAGCAGTGCTCAATGCCTTGCTGGAGCGCGTAGGCGACCAAAAGGTGCAGGTGGTCATGTCTGACATGGCGCCGAACATGAGCGGTACACCGGCGGTTGATATTCCACGTTCGATGTATTTGGTAGAATTGGCGCTGGAAATGTGCCGGGATATCCTGGCACCAGGCGGCAGTTTTGTAGTGAAAGTGTTTCAGGGAGATGGCTTCGATGAATACCTGCGGGAAATTCGCTCCCTGTTTACGAAAGTGAAAATTCGTAAGCCGGACGCTTCGCGATTACGTTCGCGCGAAGTGTACATTGTGGCGACGGGGCGCAAACTGTAGCCCGAATGACTGGAATCAAAGCAAGACGACCAATGCGTTTACTCTGATGTCTAATTCTGAATTAAGAGTAAACAAGCAAAATCATCCTCACTGCGATTCCAGGTATGAAGGATCTATAGTACCCTACGCTGTCTGTTAACATCGTTGTAATATGAGGTTAATCCCTTGAGTGACATGGCGAAAAACCTGATTCTCTGGTTAGTCATCGCGGTCGTGCTGATGTCTGTATTCCAGAGCTTTGGGCCCAGCGAGTCGAATGGCCGTAGGGTTGATTATTCAACTTTCCTATCGGAAGTGAACCAAGATCAGGTCCGCGAGGCACGAATTAACGGGCGTGAGATTAACGTTGTCAAAAAAGACAGCAATAAATACACCACCTATATCCCCGTCAACGATCCTAAGTTACTCGATAACCTGTTGACCAAAAACGTCAAAGTAGTGGGCGAACCGCCGGAAGAACCAAGCCTGTTGGCTTCAATCTTCATCTCCTGGTTCCCAATGCTGCTGCTGATTGGCGTGTGGATCTTCTTTATGCGGCAGATGCAGGGCGGCGGCGGCAAGGGCGCGATGTCCTTCGGCAAGAGCAAAGCCCGCATGTTGACCGAAGATCAGATCAAAACCACGTTTGCTGATGTGGCCGGTTGTGATGAGGCCAAAGAAGAAGTCGGTGAGCTGGTTGAGTACTTACGTGAGCCGAGCCGTTTCCAGAAACTGGGCGGTAAAATCCCGAAAGGCGTCCTGATGGTCGGCCCTCCTGGTACCGGTAAAACCTTGCTGGCGAAAGCGATTGCTGGCGAAGCGAAAGTACCGTTCTTCACCATTTCAGGTTCTGACTTCGTAGAAATGTTCGTCGGTGTTGGTGCATCTCGTGTGCGCGACATGTTCGAACAAGCGAAGAAAGCGGCACCGTGCATCATCTTTATCGATGAAATCGATGCGGTTGGTCGTCAACGTGGTGCCGGTTTAGGCGGTGGTCACGATGAACGTGAACAAACGTTGAACCAGATGCTGGTTGAGATGGATGGCTTTGAAGGTAATGAAGGCATCATCGTTATCGCCGCAACTAACCGTCCTGACGTACTTGACCCAGCGCTGCTGCGTCCAGGTCGTTTTGACCGTCAGGTTGTGGTTGGCTTGCCAGATGTGCGTGGTCGTGAGCAGATCCTGAAAGTGCATATGCGTCGCGTGCCATTGGCAACCGATATGGATCCTTCTGTTATCGCACGTGGTACGCCGGGCTTCTCTGGTGCGGATCTGGCGAACTTAGTCAACGAAGCTGCCTTGTTTGCTGCTCGCGGCAATAAGCGCGTGGTTTCGATGGTTGAGTTTGAAAAAGCCAAAGACAAAATCATGATGGGTGCGGAACGTCGCTCCATGGTGATGACCGAAGAGCAGAAAGAATCTACGGCGTACCATGAAGCCGGTCACGCGATCGTCGGTACTTTGGTGCCAGGTTACGATCCGGTGCACAAAGTGACGATTATCCCACGCGGTCGTGCGTTGGGTGTGGCGTTCTTCTTGCCGGTTGGTGATGAAATCAGTGCTAATCGTCAGAAACTGGAAAGCCGTATTTCGGTGGCTTACGGTGGACGTTTGGCAGAAGAGATCATTTACGGTCCGGATTATGTTTCAACCGGTGCTTCTTCTGACATCAAAATGGCAACCAGCGTAGCACGCAACATGGTTACGCAGTGGGGCTTCTCTGAGAAGCTGGGTCCATTGCTTTACGCTGAAGAAGAGGGCGAAGTGTTCCTCGGCCGTTCAGTGGCTAAAGCGAAACACATGTCTGATGAAACGGCGCGTATTATCGACCAGGAAGTTAAACACCTTATCGATACGAACTACCAGCGTGCTCGCCGTATTCTGAATGAAAACATGGACATCCTTCACGCGATGAAAGACGCGCTGATGAAGTATGAAACCATTGATGCGCCGCAAATCAGCGATCTGATGGCACGCCGTGAAGTGCGTCCGCCAGCAGGTTGGGAAGAAGCGAAAGTTGCTGTGGGTAACGGTGACTCTACGCAGGCTCCACGTCCTGTTGATGACCCGAAAACACCGGGTTCTGACAAGGTTATGTGATGGCAAGCTAGCGTGATGTGCATGCATCCGCTAGCGTTGCAGCCCGCACTGATGGTTATAATGCAAACCCCGGCAAGTCCGGGGTTTTTCATATTTAGATTTAGCGATCCCTGCAGGAGATTTTCACCATGAAGTTGTTTGCCCGTGATTCCCATCTCGATCTCTCTTTTCCCCATGTGATGGGCATTTTAAATGTCACGCCAGACTCCTTTTCTGATGGTGGAACCCACAACACACTGGTTGATGCGCTGACACATACCAACGAGATGGTAAATGCAGGTGCCACTATCATTGATGTTGGTGGTGAATCAACTCGTCCGGGCGCGGATGAAGTCAGCGTAGAAGAGGAGCTGGAGCGCGTAATTCCAGTGGTGGAAGCCATTGCGCAGCGTTTTGAAGTGTGGATTTCTGTCGATACGTCTAAAGCTGAGGTGATTAAGGAAGCGGCGCGAGTGGGCGCTCACATCATTAATGATATTCGTTCCCTGTCTGAACCGGGCGCGCTGGTTGCAGCCGCAGAAACCGGCTTGCCCGTATGTTTGATGCATATGCAAGGTGAACCGCGCACCATGCAGCAAGCGCCGGAATATCAGAACATAGTTAGCGAAGTGGATGCTTACTTCGCTGCACAGATCGCCCGTTGCGAAGCCGCCGGGATAAAAAAAGATAATCTGCTGCTCGATCCTGGCTTTGGTTTCGGTAAGAATCTCAGCCACAACTATGAACTGTTGGCACATCTGAGTCACTTCCATCATTACGGCTTGCCGTTGCTGGTGGGGATGTCGCGTAAGTCGATGATTGGCCAACTGTTAAATGTCGGTCCGGGGCAACGCCTGACCGGAAGCCTGAGCTGTGCGGTGATTGCCGCTATGCAAGGGGCACAAATTATTCGCGTGCATGATGTGAAAGAGACTGTCGAAGCGATGCGCGTTGTCGAAGCGACACGGAGAGCAAAAGGATAAAGGCATGAGTAATCGTAAATATTTCGGTACAGATGGTATTCGCGGCAAAGTCGGTGAAGCACCGATTACCCCTGATTTTGTTCTCAAACTGGGTTTCGCCGCCGGTAAAGTGCTGGCGCGTTCTGGCTCCAGGAAAGTGTTGATTGGCAAAGATACACGTATTTCTGGCTACATGCTGGAATCGGCGCTGGAAGCGGGTTTAGCGGCGGCGGGCTTATCTGCGGCGTTCACCGGACCGATGCCAACCCCAGCAATTGCTTATCTGACGCGCACTTTCCGCGCCGAAGCCGGCATCGTAATCTCGGCTTCGCACAATCCGTTTGATGACAATGGCATTAAATTCTTCTCTGCAGAAGGCACTAAATTGCCGGACGAAGTGGAAGAAGCTATCGAACTCGAGTTGGAAAAGCCGCTGACCTGCGTTGAATCGGCAGAACTGGGCCGTGCCAGTCGTATTGTCGATGCGGCGGGACGTTACATTGAGTTTTGCAAAGGCACATTCCCCAGCGAACTGAGCCTCAACGGCTTAAAAATTGTGGTGGATTGCGCGAACGGCGCGACCTACCACATTGCGCCAAATGTGCTGCGTGAACTGGGCGCGAAAGTGATTGCGATTGGCGTTCAGCCAGATGGCATGAACATCAATAAAGAGTGCGGCGCGACTGATTTGCGTATGCTTCAGGCGCGCGTGCTGGAAGAAAAAGCCGATCTGGGTTTGGCTTACGATGGTGATGGCGACCGCATCATGATGGTTGATCACCTGGGCCAGAAAGTTGATGGCGACCAGATCCTCTACATCATTGCGCGTGAAGCATTGCGCCAGGGCCAGCTGCGCGGCGGTGTGGTCGGGACACTGATGAGCAATATGGGACTTGAGCTGGCGTTGAAGCAGTTGGGTATTCCCTTTACGCGCGCGAAAGTGGGCGATCGTTATGTGCTGGAGAAAATGCAGGAGAAGGGATGGCGCATGGGCGCGGAGAATTCCGGGCACGTCATCCTGTTAGACAAAATCAGCACTGGCGATGGTATCGTTGCAAGTTTGCAAGTACTTACTGCAATTGTACGCAACCACATGACACTGCATGATTTGTGCAGCGGTATGAAAATGCTGCCGCAGATTTTGGTCAACGTGCGGTTTGCGGGTGAACATGATCCACTGGAAAGCGACAGCGTGAAAGCAGTGACTGCCGAAGCGGAAAAAGCCCTCGCGGGACGAGGCCGCGTGTTGCTGCGCAAATCAGGCACTGAACCGCTGATCCGTGTGATGGTGGAAGGGGAAGATGAGACGCAAGTGACCGAATTGGCCCATAAAATTGCCGATGCGGTAAAAGCGGTTTAAGGCATAAAAGGCGGCGGGGTTTTCGCCTTTCCGCCTGCAAAATCACCGTGATGGTGCTTTTTTCCGCAATCGAAAGCGTTGGTGAAAATTGCACTTGCAGAGGTATGTGCCATTGGTTAGTATTCACACCCGCTTCTGATGGGTGATGACGAAACTCCCCATCGATATTGGTTGAAGCTTTAACTGTGCAGATAACGCGCAAGGAAACAGGTTGATTATGTACGAAGCTCTGTTAGTTGTTTTCCTTATTGTAGCGATTGGCCTCGTGGGTTTGATCATGCTGCAGCAAGGCAAAGGCGCTGATATGGGAGCCTCATTCGGTGCGGGCGCTTCTGGTACACTGTTCGGTTCAAATGGGTCTGGCAACTTTATGACTCGCATGACCGCAGTACTGGCTACGCTGTTCTTCATCATCAGCTTGGTTCTGGGTAACCTGAACAGTAATAAAACAGCCAAAGGTAGTGAGTGGGATAACCTCACTGCGCCGGCGCAGTCTGAACAGCAGACTCAGCCAGCTAAACCGGCAACGCCGGGCAACGATATCCCGCAGTAAGATCGTCAACGCTGTAGTGCGACAACACAACGTCGCAGTCTAGTGCAGTA
>NZ_JBCNNP010000047.1:0-31653 GCF_039594315.1 Pantoea sp. | reverse complement strand
AGAAAGGCTGGCAATTATGTTGCCAGAACCCGCGCAGACAAGGTAGCCTCTTGCGTGGTTTTGTTGTCCCTACAGGAGCTGTAATGCCAAATCGTCTTACCTGGTGCGATCTGCCCGCCGATGTCTCACTTTGGCCGGGTTTACCCCTTTCCCTCAGCGGTGATGAAGTGATGCCGCTGGATTACCGTGCCGGTCGAACTGGCTGGTTGCTGTATGGGCGCGGGCTCGATAAACAAAAACTGACCGATTACCAGCACAAGCTGGGTGCGGCGATGGTGATCGTCAGCGCCTGGAATGTCGATGAGTATCAGGTGGTACGGTTAGCCGGCTCGCTGACGCCGCGTGCCAGCAAACTGGCGCATGACGCTGGTTTCGATGTTGCACCGCTCGGCAAAATCCCGCATCTGAAAACGCCAGGTTTGCTGGTGATGGACATGGATTCCACCGCCATTCAGATTGAATGCATTGATGAAATCGCCAAACTGGCGGGTTGTGGTGAGCAGGTGGCGGAAGTCACTGAACGCGCGATGCGCGGCGAACTGGATTTCAAAGCCAGCCTGCGCGAGCGCGTGGGTAAACTGGCTGATGCCGATGCCAATATCCTGATGCAAGTGCGCGATACACTGCCGCTGATGCCGGGATTGACCACGCTGGTGCAGAAACTGCAAGCGCTGGGCTGGCAGGTGGCGATCGCTTCAGGTGGTTTCACTTTCTACGCCGATTATCTGCGTCAAAGTTTGCATCTGGCTGCGGCCGTTGCCAACGAACTGGAAATTCGCGACGGCAAGCTGACCGGCCAGGTGCTGGGACAGATTGTTGATGCCCAATTTAAAGCCGATACCCTGAACAACCTTGCACAACGCTTTGATATCGCACCGGAACAAACCGTGGCGATTGGCGATGGTGCGAACGATCTGCCGATGATTAAAACCGCGGCGCTGGGTATCGCCTATCATGCTAAACCGAAAGTGAATGAGCAGACGGAAATCATCATCCGTCACGCCGATTTGATGGGGGTGTTCTGCATCCTGACCGGCAGCCTGATTCACGAAGAGCGTTAATTGAGGATTTGATTTGGCCAAAGCGGCAAAACGCGCCTTCGTTTGTAACGAATGCGGCGCAGATTATCCGCGCTGGCAGGGGCAATGCAGCGCCTGCCATGCGTGGAACACCATCACCGAGGTGCGCATTGCCGCCTCGCCAGCAGCGGCACGTAACGAGCGCCTGAGCGGCTATGCCGGCGGTAACGCGGGCGTCAGCCGGGTGCAAAAACTGTCGGAAATCAGCCTGGAAGCGCTGCCGCGTTTCTCCACCAGTTTTAAAGAGTTTGACCGCGTATTGGGCGGCGGCGTAGTGCCGGGCAGCGCCATTTTGATTGGCGGTAATCCGGGCGCGGGTAAATCGACGCTGCTATTGCAGGTGATGTGCAAGCTGGCGGAAGGGATGAAAACCCTGTACGTCACTGGCGAAGAATCGTTGCAACAGGTGGCGATGCGTGCCCATCGTCTGGGATTACCGACTGAAAACCTCAACATGTTGTCGGAAACCAGCATCGAGCAGATCTGCCTGATCGCTGAGCAGGAACAGCCGAAACTGATGGTGATCGACTCGATCCAGGTGATGCACATGGCGGAGATCCAATCTTCGCCTGGCAGCGTGGCGCAGGTGCGTGAAACGGCTGCTTACCTGACGCGCTTCGCCAAAACGCGCGGCGTGGCGATCATTATGGTCGGCCACGTCACCAAAGACGGCTCGCTGGCTGGCCCGAAAGTGCTGGAACACTGCATCGACTGTTCGGTGATGCTGGATGGCGATGCCGATTCGCGTTTCCGTACCTTGCGTAGCCACAAAAACCGCTTTGGCGCGGTGAATGAGCTGGGCGTGTTTGCCATGACCGAGCAAGGCATGCGCGAAGTCAGCAATCCGTCGGCCATTTTCCTGTCACGCGGCGATGAGATCACCTCGGGCAGCTCGGTGATGGTGTTGTGGGAAGGCACGCGTCCGCTGCTAGTGGAGATTCAGGCGCTGGTCGATCACTCGATGATGGGCAATCCGCGCCGCGTAGCGGTGGGTCTGGAGCAGAATCGTCTGGCGATCCTGCTCGCGGTACTGCATCGCCACGGCGGATTGCAGATGGCGGATCAGGATGTGTTCGTCAACGTGGTCGGCGGTGTGAAAGTCACTGAAACCAGCGTCGATTTGGCGCTGCTGATGGCGATGGTCTCCAGCTTCCGCGATCGGCCGTTGCCGCAGGATCTGGTGATCTTCGGCGAAGTCGGTTTGGCCGGAGAAATTCGCCCGGTGCCAAGCGGGCAAGAGCGTATTTCGGAAGCGGCCAAGCACGGTTTCAAACGCGCGATTGTGCCAGCGGGTAACGCCCCGAAGAAGCCAGTAGACGGGATGAAAGTTTACAGCGCCAAAAAGCTGGCCGATGCGCTGGCGATCTTGGATGAGCTGTAACTGATTTCCCTCACCCTAACCCTCTCCCACAAGTGGGAGAAGGGATTGATAGGCAGCACTTGTTTTCTCCCTCGCCCGCTTGCGGGAGAGGGCCGGGGTGAGGGCCAGCGCGCACCGACCCCTATTTTATTCCACGCAGGAGGCACTAAATGTCATCGTTTGACTACCTGAAAACAGCCATTCGCCAGCAAGGCCACACGCTGCAGCAGGTTGCCGATGCCAGCGGAATGACCAAAGGCTATTTAAGCCAACTGCTCAACGCCAAAATCAAAAGCCCCAGCGCGCAGAAGCTGGAAGCGCTGCACCGTTTCCTTGGTCTTGAATTCCCGCGCCGCGACAAAACCGTTGGCGTGGTGTTCGGCAAGTTTTATCCGCTGCATACCGGCCACATCTATTTGATTCAACGCGCCTGTAGCCAGGTTGATGAACTGCACATCATCATGGGCCACGACGATCCGCGCGATCGTGAACTGTTTGAAAACAGCGCCATGTCGCAACAACCGACCATCAGCGATCGTCTGCGCTGGTTGCTGCAAACCTTCAAATACCAGAAAAACATCCGCATCCATTCGTTTGATGAAGAAGGGATTGAACCCTATCCGCATGGTTGGGATGTGTGGAGCGGCGGCGTAAAAGCGTTTTTGGCCGAGCAGGGCATCGAACCGAATTGTGTCTACACCAGCGAGGAACCCGATGCGGCGATGTATGAGCAGCACCTCGGCATTCCGGCGGTGGTGATCGATCCTAATCGATCGTTTATGAACATCAGCGGCGGCCAGATTCGACAGGATCCGTTCCGCTATTGGGAATACATTCCCACCGAAGTGAAGCCGTTCTTTGTGCGCACCGTGGCGGTATTGGGCGGTGAATCCAGTGGAAAATCGACGCTGGTAAACAAGCTAGCCAACATCTTCAACACCACCAGCGCGTGGGAATATGGCCGTGATTATGTGTTCTCGCACCTCGGTGGTGATGAGATGGCACTGCAATATTCCGATTACGACAAAATCGCGCTCGGCCAAGCGCAGTACATTGATTTTGCGGTGAAATACGCCAGCAAAGTGGCGTTTATCGATACCGATTTCATCACTACGCAGGCTTTTTGCCTTAAGTATGAAGGGCGTGAACATCCATTCGTGCAGGCGCTGATTGATGAATACCGTTTCGATCTGGTGATTTTGCTCGAGAACAACGTGCCGTGGGTGGCGGATGGTTTGCGCAGCCTTGGTAGCTCAATGGACCGCCGTGAATTCCAGTCGATGCTGGTGACGATGCTGCGTGAAAACAATATCGAGTTTGTGCATGTGAAAGAGGACGACTACGACGCGCGCTTCTTGCGCTGTGTCGAGTTGGTAAAGCAGATGCTGGGTAGTTAAATCGACATAAAAAAGGCGCCAACCCGGCGCCTTTTTCACATCTAAAACAATTACTTCGCCATACGCTTGTACTTGATACGCTTTGGCTCCAGCGCATCGGCGCCGAGGGTGCGTTTCTTGTACTCTTCGTACTCGGTAAAGTTACCTTCGAAGAACTCCACCTTACCTTCATCTTGATAATCAATGATGTGGGTGGCGATACGGTCGAGGAACCAACGGTCATGCGAGATCACCATAGCGCAGCCAGGGAATTCCAGCAGGGCGTTTTCCAGCGCGCGCAGGGTTTCGATGTCGAGGTCGTTGGTGGGTTCATCGAGCAGCAGCAGGTTGCCGCCAACTTGCAGCAGTTTCGCCAGGTGCAGACGACCGCGCTCACCACCGGACAATTCGCCGACGCGTTTGCCCTGATCGGTGCCTTTGAAGTTGAAGCGACCGACATAGGCACGGCTTGGCATTTCAGTGTTGCCGACGCGCATGATGTCCTGACCGCCAGAGACTTCTTCGAACACGGTTTTCGAGTTGTCCATCGCGTCACGGAACTGATCAACCGACGCCAGCTTGACGGTTTCGCCCAGCTCGATGGTGCCTGAATCCGGTTGTTCCTGACCTGACATCATGCGGAACAGCGTAGATTTACCCGCGCCGTTCGGGCCGATGATGCCGACAATCGCGCCTTTTGGTACTGAGAAAGTCAGATCGTCGATCAATACGCGATCGCCATACGATTTCTTCAGATTGGTCACTTCCAGCACTTTGTCGCCGAGGCGCGCACCAGGTGGAATGAACAATTCGTTGGTTTCGTTACGCTTCTGGTAATCGGTGTTGTTCAGCTCTTCAAAGCGTGCCAGACGGGCTTTGCCCTTAGACTGACGGCCTTTCGCGCCTTGACGTACCCACTCCAGCTCTTTCTCAATCGACTTACGACGCGCCGCTTCAGAAGACGCTTCCTGCGCCAGACGCTGATCTTTCTGCTCCAGCCAGGAAGAGTAGTTGCCTTCCCACGGAATACCTTCGCCGCGGTCCAGTTCCAAAATCCAGCCAGCAACGTTATCAAGGAAGTAACGGTCGTGCGTGATTGCCACCACTGTGCCTTCGAAGTCGTGCAGGAAGCGCTCAAGCCATGCCACGGATTCTGCATCCAGGTGGTTGGTTGGTTCGTCGAGCAGCAGCATGTCTGGCTTTTCCAGCAACAAGCGGCACAGCGCTACGCGGCGGCGTTCACCACCGGAAAGGGTAGCGATTTTCGCATCCCAATCTGGCAGACGCATGGCATCAGCAGCACGGTTCAGTTGGGTATCAAGGTTGTGACCATCGTGCGCCTGAATCACCTCTTCCAGACGACCTTGTTCTGCGGCCAGCTTGTCGAAATCCGCATCCGGATCGGCGTACAGCGCATAAACTTCGTCGAGACGCTTCAATGCACCAACCACTTCAGAAACCGCTTCTTCCACGGATTCGCGCACGGTGTGCTCTGGATTCAGCTGTGGTTCCTGCGGCAGATAACCGACATTGATGCCCGGCTGTGGGCGCGCTTCCCCTTCAATATCTTTATCGATACCGGCCATGATGCGCAGCAGCGTTGATTTACCCGAACCGTTCAGGCCGAGTACACCGATTTTTGCTCCAGGGAAGAAGCTAAGAGAAATATTCTTCAGGATGTGACGCTTCGGCGGAACAACCTTGCCGACGCGATGCATGCTATAGACGAATTGAGCCACGTTGTATTGAGCCTTTTGGTCTGTGTGATATGAACTTTAGGTACAGAAGTTTAGCTGTTTTCACCCTTTATTCATACCCGTCATACATTGGCTTGCCGCGGTCTTTATCGGTCACCATAAATGGCGACCGTACAACACATCTGCACGCTTTTGTAGGGTCGCCATTTATGGTGACCAACATGCAATATCATCAACTTACGGCAAACGCAGCGGGATGTTTTGTTGCGCCAGCCAGCTCTTCAGCGCCGGTTCTGGCGCGCTGTCACTCACCAGTAAATCAAAACGGCGCAGCTCGCCAATGCGCGCGGGCAGCACTTTGCCGAATTTACTGCTGTCAGCCACCAACACGCGTTGGCGCGCGCGCAGCATGGCGTGATGCTTCATGGCTAACTCATTGATGTTGTAGCAAGTCGCGCCCTGTTCCTGATCGATACCCGCGGCAGAAATAAATGCTAACGTCGGGCAGAGATCGTCGAGGATCGAATGCGCGCCAATCGGTGTGAACAGGGCGTTATCGGCGTGGAATTCGCCGCCGCTGAGAATCACGTTGCAGGCCGGTTTCTCTTTCAGCGCCAGGAAGGTGTTCATCGCGCAACAGATGGCGGTGAACGGCAAGCTATCGGGAATCGCATCAACGATGTACGGCAGCGTGGTGCCACAATCGAAAAATACCGTGTCATTTTCACTGATCAATCCCGCCGCAGCCTGCGCCAAACGCTGTTTACGCGCGGCATTTTGCCCATGCTGATCCGAAACGAAGTAGTGCCCAGCATGGCTTTTGGGATCGCTGACGATGTAGCCGCCCAGCAGCACCACGGTGGAAGCGGGTTCAGTGAGATCGCGGCGAATGGTCATTTCTGAAACGCCAAGTAACTGCGCCGCATCTTTCAGGTGCAATTTATCGGTGCGTTTCAGCGCCTGAGCCAACTTGTGAATGCGTTCGTCGCGGCGGGTTTCCATGATCATCTCTGCGTCATTAATCCTGAAGTCGAAGCTGCTGGGGCGAGAAATCGCGATAAATCTCACAGATTTTAATGATTTGCGAGGTTTTCAGCAGGCCAGTTTTTAATCTTACCTGTAATGAGATCGGCCCGCAAACGCCGTGCAATGCCGTTCTCACCGCTTCGTTCTCATCACGTCACTCCACGTTCAATGATGTTGCGTTGTTAATATAATAACATTTACTCATCCCGCAACAGCAATGAAATCGGCTTTAACAACCCTTCAGAGCTGTGAAATTTATCACATAATTAACTTTGTTAACTTGGTATTGTGATTTTAATAACATTTTAAGGCTAAAAATTCACCGGGAGAGAACAATGGATATCGCGGTTATTGGGTCAAACATGGTTGACCTCATTACCTACACCAATCAGCTACCAAAAGCGGGCGAAACGCTGGAAGCACCCGATTTCGCCATTGGTTGTGGCGGCAAAGGGGCGAATCAGGCGGTTGCAGCGGCAAAAATGGGCGGCAGCGTGATGATGGTCAGTAAAGTCGGTGATGACTTGTTCGCGCCAAATACCGTGGCCAACCTGCAACAGCAGGGCGTGGATACGCGCTTTGTTACCACCGCGCCGGGTACCTCCAGCGGCGTGGCACCGATCTTTGTCGATGACCAATCGCAGAACCGTATTCTGATTATTAAAGGCGCCAACCAGCAGCTCAAGCCAGCGGATATTGATGCCGCGGCTGAGGCGCTGAAAGCGTGCAAATTGATCATCCTGCAACTCGAAGTGCCGCTGGAAACGGTGTATTACGCCATCGACTTTGCCCGTCACCACAACATCAAAGTGATCCTCAATCCGGCTCCGGCGGTCGCGGATCTCAACATCGATTACGCCTGCCAATGCGATTTCTTCATGCCGAATGAAACCGAACTGGAGATCCTTACCGGCATGCCGGTGAACAGCGATGAAGAAGTAAAGCTGGCGGGGCAATCGCTGCTTAAGCGCGGGCTGAAAAACCTGATTATCACGCTCGGTGGCCGCGGTTCGCTGTGGATGGCCGGCGACACACTGCATCACGTTGCGCCAACAGCGGTAAAAGCGGTCGATACCAGTGGCGCGGGCGATGCCTTCATCGGCTGTTTCGCGCAAGCATTAGTCAAAACCGGCGACATTCCTGCCGCGATGGCGCAAGCGTCGGCGTATGCCGCATGCAGCGTCACCGGGCGCGGCACGCAGCGCTCCTATCCCGACGCGGAAACCTTCCAGCGTTTTCTCAACGTTCACTGAGGACGAGTTATGCAAACGAACATTGTTCAGCAATCTGATGGCTATTTGAATAAAACGCCGCTGTTCCAGTTCATCTTGCTCTCGTGCCTGTTCCCGTTGTGGGGCTGTGCGGCGAGTCTGAATGACATTCTGATCACCCAGTTTAAAAGCGTGTTTGCCTTGAGCGATTTCGCCAGCGCGCTGGTGCAGAGTGCGTTCTACGGCGGCTATTTCCTGATTGCGATTCCGGCTTCGCTGGTGATTCGCAAAGCCAGCTACAAACTGGCGATTTTAATGGGATTGGCGCTGTATATCGCCGGTTGCGTGCTGTTTTATCCCGCTTCGCACATGGCGACGTACACCATGTTCCTTGCGGCGATTTTCGCTATCGCCATTGGTTTGAGCTTCCTGGAAACCGCTGCCAACACGTACAGCTCGATGATTGGTCACCGCGATCACGCTACGCTGCGCCTCAACATCAGCCAGACGTTCTATCCGGTTGGCGCGTTAATGGGCATCGTGCTGGGCAAATATCTGGTGTTCCAGGATGGCGAAAGCCTGGAAAGCCAGCTGGCGGGAATGAACGCCGAACAGGCGCACGCTTTCCGTCTCAGCATGCTGGAGCATACGCTGGAGCCGTACAAATATCTGGTAATGGTTTTGGTGGTGGTGATGCTGCTGTTCCTGTTCACCCGCTATCCGCGCTGCAAACCGGAAAGCAATGAAAAATCGTTGCCATCGCTGGGTGAAACCTTCCGCTATCTGGCCGGTAATCGTCACTTTAAGCGCGGGATTCTGGCGCAGTTCCTGTACGTCGGCATGCAAGTGGCGGTGTGGTCATTCACCATTCGTCTGGCGTTAACCCTGGGTGCGACCAACGAACGTCACGCTTCGAACTTTATGATTTATAGCTTTATTGGCTTCTTCATCGGCAAGTTTGTCGCTAACTTCCTGATGGCACGTTTCCGCGCCGAGAAAGTGTTGATCGCCTATTCGGTGCTGGGCGTGATTGCGCTGGCGTGGGTGATGTTTGTGCCGAACTTCACTGCGGTGTACGCCGCCATCCTGGTCAGTGCGCTGTTCGGGCCGTGCTGGGCCACCATTTATGCCGGTACGCTGGCGACGGTGGATAACAAATATACCGAAGTGGCAGGTGCGTTTATCGTGATGTCGATTGTCGGAGCCGCCTTCATTCCGGCGATTCAGGGCTTCGTTTCCGATCATCTAGGATCGATGCAGTTGGCGTTTGGCGTGTCTCTGCTGTGCTTTGCCTGGGTTGGCTTCTTCTTCTGGGGCGAACTGCGCCACAAAAAACAGGCTGAAGCCGCTGGCCGTTTAGTCGAGGAGATGCCATGAAAACCCGTTTACCGTTACGTCGCGAACAGTTCCTGCAAACGCCAGGCACGCTGCTGCGCAATGAGACATTTCACGTTGAACTGTTTCGCTATCCGGCTGGCGTGGAAGCGGTGCGCATCAGCAATCCACGCGGTTCAGTGATCGTGCTGCCGTTCTACGGCCAAATGGTGTGGGATGCCACGTTTGACGGGCATTCGTTGACCATGGGGCACAGCTTCAAGCAACCGCTGCTCGGCAGTTCGATTGTCGATACTTACGGCTGCTTCGCCTTCCACTCTGGCTTGCTGGCGAACGGTTGTCCGACGGCAGATGACGCTCATCCGCTGCACGGCGAAATGGCCTGCGCGCGCATGGACAGTGCCTGGATGGTGTTAGAGGACGATCGCCTGTCGCTAGAAGGCGAAACCGAATATGTGAAGGGCTTTGGCCATCACTATCTGGCGTCGCCAGCGGTGCGCGTCGAGGCCAATGCAGCACGTTTGCACATTGAGATGAACGTCACCAATCTGGCTGGCGCACCGATGCCGTTGCAGTACATGTGCCACCTCAACAGTGCGTGGCTGGAGCAGGGCCGTTTCCAGCAATCGATCCCCAACGATGCGTTCCAGTTGCGCACCTCGATCCCGGCGCATGTCAAACCGACACCGCAGTGGCGCGCTTACACCGATCAACTGGCGCGCGATCCGTTAGTGTTCCAGCAGTTGGATCAGCCGGAGATGTGCGATCCGGAGATCGTGTTCTTTGCTGACGATTTGGCGCAGTACGGCGATGAAGTGCAGTTTGAACTGCATTCGCCGCAGGGATTCGCGTTGATGACGCGCTTTTCCAGCCAGCAATTCCCGCATGCCACGCGCTGGATGCTGCACAATCGCGATCAGCAAGTCGCCGCCTATGTGCTACCCGCCACTTGTCGCCCGGAAGGCTTCAACGCCGCACAACGTGCCGGCACGCTGATTGAGTTAGCGCCCGGCGAGCAACGCCATTTCAGCGTCGAAACTGGCATTTTGTAAAACGTGTCGCGGCGTATTATTCACGCCGCGACAATACGTTGCCCTCATTGACATCCTCTGTCACAAAACTGCCACCAAATATCCTCGCCGAATGCATAAAGAGCGGCATCCCAGGGACGATAACCACTGCGACATTCGTCACATTGGTTTTTATCTCTCTCCACCAGGGTTACGTTCTATGAAGCTCAACCATTTTAAAATTGGCCAGCGGCTTGGATTTCTCGCCACGCTATTACTGTTCACCACGCTGCTGATGGGGCTGCACGGATTGCAAGTCAACCTGCAAGCACTCGACAACAACCAGCAGGTGATGGCACGTGAAGTGCTGATTGCCGAAAGCATCGATACCGCGCGCAGTGCGCAGGTGCAGTTCAAAATTCAGGTGCAGGAGTGGAAAAACACCTTGCTGCGTGGCACCCAAGGGCAGGATACCTTTAACAAATACAAAAACGCCTTCCTCAAAGAGAGCCAGCAAACGCAGGCGCTGCTGACCAAACTCAGCCAGATTCAAACCGCGTTAGGTTTACCAACCGCGCCGGTTGAGCAGGCGCGCGCGGTGCATGCGGGGCTGGAGAGCAAATATCTGGCGGCGCTGGATAACTATGCGATCAGCGATATCAACAGCGCCTCGAAGGTGGATCGTTTGGTAACGGGGATCGATCGCGCGCCGACTCAGCAGATCGATGATCTGGTCAGCGCCACCTTGCAACGTGCGCAGCAGATGCATCAGGAAATCGCAGCGCATAACCTCGCGCATTACCAAAAAACGAAGTTGTTGCTGCTGGTGGCGATGGGCTGCATTTTGCTGGTAGGCGTGTGCATCACTGCCTGGCTGGTGCAGAGCATTACGCGTCCATTGAAGCAGGCGATTAATGTGGCGAAAACTGTGGCGGCTGGCGATTTGCGCACCCAGATTCAGGTGGTGGGACGCGATGAAACCGCGCAACTGATGGCGGCGCTACGCGACATGAACCACAACCTGACGCGCATCGTTACCGGCGTGCGTTCGGGTACTGAGGCGATTGCCGATACCACCGATCAAGTAGCGCACGGCAGCCGCGAGTTGTCGGCGCGTAACGAAGCACAGGCCAGCGCGCTGGAAGAAACAGCGGCATCGATGGAGCAGCTAACCTCGGTGGTGAAAAACAACGCCGAGAATGCGCGCCATGCCAGCGACATCGCACGTGATACGCGTCAACGAGCGGGCGACGGTGGCGAAGTGGTGGAAAAAGTGGTGGTGGCGATGGGCGAAATTCACCAGTTCTCGCGCGAGATCAACGAGATCGTCACGGTGATCGATGGTATCGCCTTCCAGACCAATATCCTGGCGCTTAATGCGGCGGTTGAAGCGGCGCGAGCAGGCAATGATGGTCGCGGCTTTGCCGTGGTAGCCTCGGAAGTGCGCGCGCTGGCACAACGTTCCGCTGCGGCGGCACGCGACATTCGCGGCCTCACCGATCGTTCCGTCACCTTGATCGCACAAGGCAACTCGCTGGTGAAAGGCGCGGGATCGTCGATGCAGGAAATTGTCGAAAGCGTCAAGCAGCTGTGCGAGTTGATGGAGAACATCTCGGCGGCCAGTGCTGAACAGAGCGTCGGCATTGAGCAGGTGAATCTGGCGGTGACGCACATGGATGCCGCCACCCAGCAAAACGCCACCTTGTCGCAGCAGTCCGCGCAATCAGCACGTGCGCTGAATCAGCAGGTGGGTTCGCTGGTGGATAATATCAGCGTGTTCCAGTTAGATACCGCGCGGTAAACCTCAGGTGTGCAAAAATACGCAACCTACGTAAATCCTATCGGGTCGCCATTTATGGTGACCTGATTTCAGTTGCGCCAAAAGGCGTATTTGAAATTAATTACTGAAACGCTTTAAGCATTCGATTAATTATCATTATAAGTCAGAGATAAATTCCAGTGATTAAGATCAAAAAGTAAAGTCAGAGAAAATGCATGATGGTTAACCACTCTTGTACTCATTCTCAGGAATAAAAATGGCATCTGTACCGGTTGGTCCTGGAGCAATAATTATTCAGAATAATATGCGTGAAGCCAGACGTAAGGGAACACCGGGAAATTTGGCAACACCTGCAACTTATTACTGGTTTTACCAAAAAGTACGCAATCGCGGCCCTTGGGATTACAAACAATTTGATTATAATTGGGCGGCTTTTGGAAACTTCAATTTTGGCGCTGCAGGCAGGGCTGCTGGCATACCTGATGATATACTGCTGATGGGGGCAGGATTTGCACAAGCGATCTCCGGAACTTCAAAGTCTTATTGGGGGAAATGGTATGATGTGCCACCCTATGGAGACGACCCGACAGATCAGCGTAATATTCGCGAAGGGATTGAATATGCTAAACAGCAAGGTTATTAAAATACTTCACTGTGTTATTACTCTCTTCCTACTCATTATTGTTATTTTTTTAATTATTAAGCCTGAGGATTTTCGTGATAAGAGTGTCTTAAAACGTAGCCAGAAAATCAATTCATCGAATTGGCTTTATATGACGGAATATAGTGCTGGTGGTGCGACTGTTCCTATCATTTATCGGTATTATCTGACTAGTGAAGTTTCTGGTAATGATAAACAAATTGTCGAAAAGCTAAATACGCTGGAGCCTCTTATTGAAGGTGCTGGCAGTGTGCGTTCATTGAATATCTCTGACAATGGCAAGGTGACGTTTAGTTGGAGTGGAAAAGTATTCTCCGTGAGCAGTAAAATTAGCAAAGCCGATTTTGAAATCCAAAGCGGCTTATAATCACGATATTCATCGCGCAGTTTGAATATTTGCACGGGCGGTTATTAAGCCGCCCGTCTCTTTAAATCGCCACCAATCCCCTTACGCCGTCGGCTTCCATGGCCTCGCCGCGTCCGCGTTGCACGATCTCGCCGCGTGACATCACCAGATAGCTGTCGGCCAGTTCGGCGGCGAAATCGTAGAACTGCTCGACCAACAGGATCGCCATATCACCGCGCTGCGCCAGCTGGCGAATCACTGCGCCGATCTCTTTGATCACCGATGGCTGGATCCCTTCGGTTGGTTCATCGAGGATCAACAACTGCGGTTTGCAGGCGAGGGCGCGACCAATCGCCAATTGCTGCTGCTGTCCACCCGACAAATCGCCGCCGCGTCGCGCCTTCATCTCGCGCAGCACCGGAAACAGCTGATAAATCTCCTCCGGCACGGCTTTGCTCTGCGCGCCAGAAAAGCGTGCCAAACCCATTAGCAAGTTCTCTTCCACCGTTAAACGCGGAAAGATTTCGCGCCCCTGCGGCACATAAGCGATTCCGGCCTGCACGCGCTGGTGCGGCTTGCGGCTGTTGATCACTTTATCCTGCCAGCGGATCTCGCCGGATTTGGCCGGGATCAGCCCCATCAAACATTTCAGCAGCGTGGTTTTGCCCACGCCGTTACGGCCGAGCAAACAGGTGATTTCACCCGGTTTGGCTTCAAACGACAGCCCACGCAGAATGTGGCTGCCACCGTAATATTGATTCAGTTCCGCGACTTGCAGCATGTTAGCGCCCCAGATAAACGTCGATAACGCGATCGTCCGCCTGCACTTCGCGTAACGATCCCTCCGCCAGAACCTGGCCTTGATGCAGCACGGTGACGTGATCGGCTATGGTTTCGACAAAGCCCATGTCGTGCTCAACCACCATCAGCGAATGCTTGCCCGCCAGGCTGCGGAACAGCTCGGCGGTGTATTCAGTTTCAGCATCGGTCATGCCCGCCGCGGGTTCGTCCAGCAGCAGCAGATGCGGGTCTTGCACCAGCAGCATGCCGATTTCCAGAAACTGCTTTTGGCCGTGCGACAGCAAACCGGCTTTGCGCTGACGCTCGCCGCCTAAGCGCAGTAATTTCAATACCTCATCGATGCGATCTTGCTGCTCGCCATTCAAGCGCGCGCGCAAGCTGGCCCACACCGATTTGTCATTTTTCAGCGCAATTTCCAGATTCTCAAACACCGTCAACGCTTCGAACACCGTGGGTTTTTGGAACTTGCGGCCAATCCCGGCGCGAGCGATCTCCACCGGCGACATTTTGCTGAGATCGGTATCCTGGTCGTAGATCACCTGACCATTATCCGGCCGGGTTTTGCCGGTGATCACATCCATCAACGTAGTTTTTCCTGCGCCGTTCGGGCCGATCACGCAGCGCAGTTCGCCAACGCCGATCTTCAGTGACAGATCGGTCAGCGCGCGAAAGCCGTCAAACGACACGTTGATCTTCTCAAGCTGCAACACCGGATCGCTCTGATCACGATGGCGATCCGCCGGATGAGGTTGGGTAAACAATTGTTCAGTCATCACGCCTCCGGCGCAGCAGGCCAATCACGCCACGCGGCAGGAACAGCGTGACCAGGATGAACATCAGGCCAAGGAAGAACAGCCAATATTCCGGAAATGCCACGGTGAACCAGCTCTTCGCGCCGTTGACAATCGCGGCACCAAGCAGCGGGCCAATCAAGGTGCCGCGTCCGCCTAACGCCACCCAAATCGCTGCTTCAATCGAGTCGGTGGGCGACATTTCGCTGGGATTGATGATGCCGACTTGCGGCACATACAGCGCGCCGGCTAACCCACACAGCACCGCCGATAGCGTCCAGACAAACAGCTTGAAACCTTTGGGATCATAACCGACGAACATCAGGCGGTTTTCCGCATCGCGTACCGCAGTTAACACGCGGCCAAACTTGCTGCGTGCCAGCGCGAAGCCAATGCCGAGGCTCAGCAGCAACAGCAGCACAGTGGCAACAAACAGCCCGATGCGCGTGCCGGTGGCGGTGACGTTAAAGCCGAGCAAGGTGGTGAAGCCGGTAAAGCCGTTATTGCCGCCAAAGCCGGTTTCGTTGCGGAAAAACAGCAGCATGCCCGCGTAGGTCAGCGCTTGCGTCATGATCGAAAAATACACGCCTTTGATTTTGGAGCGGAAGGCGAAAAAGCCGAACACCAACGCCAGCAAACCTGGCACCAGCATGATCAGGCACAGCGCCCAGGCAAAATGCTGGGTTCCGGCCCAAAACCACGGCAGCTCATTCCATGACAGAAACGACATAAACGCCGGTAAGCCGTCGCCGGATGCTTGACGCATCAAGTACATGCCCATCGCATAACCACCGAGCGCGAAGAACAAACCGTGGCCGAGCGACAGCAATCCGGCGTAACCCCACACCAGATCCAGCGCCACCGCGACGATGGCGTAACAGAGAATTTTGCCGACCAGCGTCAGCGTGTAAGTGGAGATCGCCAGCGGATGCGTGGCGGGCAACAGGGCGCAAAACGGCAGCACCAGCAGCAGCGCGGTGATCACCACACCTAAGCTCAGAGTGAGGCGCGGCGCTTTGCGCGCGGCGGTTAAGGTCAGTGGCTGGCTCATCAGTCAATCACCCTCCCTTTGAAGGCGAACAGGCCTTGTGGACGTTTCTGGATAAATAGCACGATCAGCACGAGGATCAGAATTTTGCCAAGCACCGCGCCAATTTGTGGCTCCAGCACTTTGTTGAGAATGCCGAGACCAAACGCGGCGACCACCGTGCCCGCCAGTTGGCCGACGCCGCCCAGCACCACCACAAGGAATGAATCGATGATGTAGCCCTGACCGAGCTCTGGCCCAACGTTGCCGAGTTGCGACAGCGCCACGCCGCCGAGTCCGGCGATGCCAGATCCGAGGCCAAACGCCAGCATATCAATGCGTCCGGTTGGCACGCCGCAGCAATCCGCCATCGCGCGGTTTTGCGTTACCGCGCGCACGCTGAGGCCGAGACGGGTTTTATTCAGCAGCAGCCAGGTGAGGCCCAGTACCGCGAATACAAACAGGATCACCGCGATGCGATTGTACGGCAGCACCAGATTGGGCAGCACCTGCATCCCGCCGGAGAGCCAGCTTGGGTTGGCGACTTCGAGGTTTTGCGCGCCAAACAGCATGCGCACCAGTTGGATCAGCATCAGGCTGATGCCCCAGGTCGCCAGCAGGGTTTCCAGCGGACGGCCATACAAATGGCGGATGATGGTGCGCTCCAGCAACATGCCCATGCAGGCGGTGACCAGAAATGCCACCGGCAGCGCCAGCAGCGGATACCACGCCAGCCACTGCGGGGCGAACTGCTGGAACAGGCTCTGCACGAACCAGGTTGCGTAAGCGCCGAGCATCAACATTTCGCCGTGCGCCATGTTGATCACGCCGAGCAAGCCGTAAGTGATGGCGAGACCGAGCGCCGCCAGCAGCAGGATCGAACCGAGCGACAAACCGGTAAATGCTTGCCCCAGCAGATCGCCCCACATCAGGCGCTGCTTAATCTGTTTCAGGCTGGCGGCAGCGGCGGCGCGCACGTTGGCATCGGGTTCATTGCTGGCTTGGGTGAGGCGATTGAGGCTGGCCTGCATATTCGGATCGCTGGATTCGCCGAGCAGTTGCACCGCTTTCAGGCGCAGCGCGGCATCCGGGCTGGCGAGTTGCAGGTTAGCGGCGGCCATCGCCAGCACCGCGTGCACCTGCGTGTCTTTTTCCACCGCCAGGCGCTGTTCGATTAGCGGCAGCAAATCGGCCACGCCGTCATTTTGCAGTTGCTGTGCGGCGCGCAGGCGGATTGCCGCATCGTCACTTACTAATTGGTGAGCGGCGAGGGCGCTGGCGATCAACACGCGCAGGCGATTATTCATGAATACTTTTTTGGTTTCACCGCTCGGCTGTTGGGCGCTGTCGAGCGGTAGGAATTTGTCGTCTTGTTTGCTAAACGGCTGTTTGTTTTGGTCGATGACCACGCTTTCGTCGCGCAATGCTTGCAGCAGCGGCAAGCGACTGGCCTGCGGCGCGGCAGCCCATTGTTGTAGAAAGGTGGCTTGTTGCGTGCGGTTGGCGGCCGCGAAGTCTGCGCCATCGCCCGCCTGGGCGAGCCAGGGCAGCAGTAACAGCAGACAGCAGAGATAA
The DNA here is from genome assembly GCF_039594315.1 of Pantoea sp. Classification (GTDB taxonomy): domain Bacteria; phylum Pseudomonadota; class Gammaproteobacteria; order Enterobacterales; family Enterobacteriaceae; genus Pantoea. The sequence continues at coordinate 14,578 of NZ_JBCNNP010000047.1, read as the reverse complement.
CGGCGGATTGTCATGGTTCTGGCCCTGTTGATTATTTTGGGATGGTGCGCGCTGGCCCTCACCCTAACCCTCTCCCGCAAGCGGGAGAGGGGACTGATCGAGCAAATACGGTATTCCGAACCTACATTTGGCACTTCTCCTTCCCCCACTTGTGGGGGAAGGCCGGGATGGGGGACAGCGAGCACCCTCCCAACATTACTGCGTTGATTTCACAGGATGATCCGGCTTCTTATCGTTACCGGCGATGTACGGGCTCCACGGCTGCGCGCGTACTGGCTGCTCGGTCTGCCACACCACGTTGAACTGGCCGTTTTCTTCCACTTCGCCAATCATCACTGGCTTATGCAGATGGTGGTTGGTTTTATCCATGGTCAGCGTGAAACCGTCCGGCGCTTTGAAGGTTTGTCCGGCCATCGCCGCACGCACTTTATCCACGTCGGTGGTGCCGGCTTTCTCGACCGCCTGCGCCCACATATGCAAGCCCACATAGGTCGCTTCCATCGGATCGTTGGTCACCACGGTGTTGGCGTTCGGCAGGTTGTGCGCCTTGGCGTACGCACGGTAATCGGCGACAAACTTGGCGTTAGTTGGGTTATCCACCGACTCAAAGTAGTTCCACGCTGCCAACTGTCCGACCAACGGTTTGGTATCAATACCGCGCAGTTCTTCCTCGCCGACCGAGAAGGCGATCACTGGAATATCGGTGGCTTTGATGCCCTGGTTAGCCAGCTCTTTGTAGAACGGTACGTTGGAGTCGCCGTTGATGGTGGAGATCACCGCGGTTTTGCCACCGGCAGAGAACTTCTTAATGTTAGAAACGATGGTCTGGTAATCGCTGTAACCAAACGGCGTATACACTTCTTCGATGTCTTTATCCTGCACGCCTTTGCTGTGCAGGAAGGCGCGCAGAATCTTGTTGGTGGTACGCGGATAGACGTAATCGGTACCCAGCAGGAAGAAGCGTTTGGCGCTGCCGCCATCTTCGCTCATCAAGTATTCCACCGCCGGAATGGCCTGTTGGTTGGGCGCGGCGCCGGTGTAGAACACATTTGGCGACATCTCTTCGCCTTCATATTGCACCGGATAGAACAGCAGACCGTTCAGTTCCTCAAACACCGGCAGCACCGATTTACGCGATACCGACGTCCAGCAGCCAAATACTGCCGCGACTTTATCTTGCGTCAGCAGTTGGCGCGCTTTCTCGGCGAACAGCGGCCAGTTAGAGGCCGGATCGACCACCACCGGTTCGAGCTTTTTGCCCAGCACGCCGCCCTTGGCGTTGATCTCATCGATGGTCATCAGCGCCACATCCTTCAATGGCGTTTCCGAGATCGCCATGGTGCCGGAGAGCGAGGACATAATGCCGACCTTAATGGTGTCAGCAGCCTGGGCCGCAAAGGCAAAGCCCATGCTGGCCACCGAGGCAGAGAGCGCGAAAGCCTTGAGCAATGAACGTCTTTTCATCAGTAAACCTCTAACTATGTTTGTGTTGTTATTCAATAGGTTGAAGTCGGGCCTGCTGTAACATATGCAATGTGATCTTTCTGACCTCTGCCTTACTCACGGCAATGTGGTCGGTTAAAATGTGCTGCGCCTCCTCGGTTTGTTGCTGGAAAATCGCCCGTAGAATCTGGGCGTGCTCGCGGTACGTCGCCTCCATCCGGTCGTCACGGGTGAAATCGAGACGGCGAATGATGCGAATTTTTTCGGTTAACTCGGCGTGAATCCGTGCCATCTCCTGATTGCCCGCGGCGGCTACCAGCGCCATGTGAAAGGCTTCGTCCTGCGCGGATACCGCTTTGCCGTCGTCCAACGGCGCGGCATCGATCCAGAAGCTTTTCAGCGCGGTTAAGGTTTCTGCACATTGCGCAGTGGGCTGCGCGCACAGACGCCGCACCGCTTCGCACTCCAGCACGGTGCGGAAGTCGTACAACTCTTCGAAATATTCGAAGTCGAACGGCTTCACCTGCCAGCCGCTGCGGAACCACACTTCGACGTAGCCCTCACGCTCCAGCCAAAACAGCGCCTGACGTACCGGCGTACGGCTGACCTCTAGCCGATCGGCGATTTCGTTTTCGCTGAAACGGTCGCCCGGCATCAGGCGGAACTCAAAAATGTCCTGCTTGAGCGCCTGATAAACCTTTTCGGCCAGCGCTTCTGGACGACCTTTGCTGCGAGGACTGGTGTTCATAGCGACTCCTTATTCCAGCCACAGCAGGGCATCGCCCGGACTCACCGGACGTCCTGCCTGGCAGGCAATGCGTTTCACCGTGCCGCTCTGCGGCGCGACAATCGCCAGTTCCATTTTCATCGCTTCAACGATGATCAGCGTTTGACCGGCTTCCACCGTATCGCCCGGCTGCACCAACACTTTCCAGATGTTGCCGTTCATATCGGCGCACACTGCCAGCGCATCGTCGTCGGCCTCAACCACGTCGAGCGTTTCCTCGCTGGTCAGCGGGGCGTTCTGCTCTTCCTGCGCCCACAGCGTTACTTCTTGCTCGAAGGCGGCGGATTGGCGTTGGCGGAAATCGCTGATCGAATCGGCGTTTTCGGCGAGGAATTGGTGATGCGCGGCGAAGTCGAATACCGTTTCTTCGATGCGCACGCGAGCGCGGCCTTCGCGGAAGTCATCGCGCAGTTGCGTCAGCTCATCTTCGGTGACCGGATAGAAGCGCACCTGATCGAAGAAGTGCAGCAGCCATGGTTCGTCGGCAGCGAATTGATCGTTCTTCAGGAACTTGTTCCAGATCGGCAGCGTACGGCCGACCAACTGATAGCCGCCCGGCGAATCCATGCCGTAGATGCACATGTACATGCCGCCAATGCCGACGGTGCCTTCAGCGGTAAAGGTACGCGCCGGGCTGTATTTCGAACTGAGCAAGCGATGGCGCGGATCGATTGGCACTGCGCACGGCGCGCCGAGATAGACATCGCCGAGACCGAGAATCAGATAGCTGGCATCAAAAATGGTGTCGCGCACCGCTTCGCGGCTTTCTAAGCCGTTAATGCGCTGGATGAAATCGACGTTGTTTGGCAGCCACGGCGCAGTGGCGCGCACCGTTTCCTGGTAACGCTCAACCGCGCCGAGCGTGGCGCTGTCTTCGAAGGCCATTGGCATCCAGACAATGCGTGATGGCACTTTTAATTGGCTGACATCGCCGAGTCCGGCTTCGATTTCCAGCAGCAGGTTCATCAACTGTTTTTGGCTGAGAATCAGGCTGTCATAGCGCACCTGCAATGAACGTACGCCCGGCGATAACTCTTCCACGCCCGGCACTGCGCGTTCGCGCAGCGCATTCATCAGCAGATGCACGCGCAGACGTAGCGCCAGATCCAGCACGTTGTCGCCATATTCAATCAGCACATATTTGTCGCCGGCCTGGCGATATACCGCCGCTGGCGTGGTAGCGCTGGCTGGTAACGCCGCTAACAAGGTGGCGGAACCGATGTCGCTGGCGGCTAGTGATGGCACCTCAAAGGCTGCCGCATGGGTGCTGCGCAGGCTTTCCACGCTGTGCGCTTGGGCTTTTTCCAGCGCAACCGCTTCTTCGGCACTGATTGGATGGAAACGGATTTTATCGCCCGGTTTTACCTGACCAACTTTCCACAGTTCCGCTTTGGCGATGGTCACCGGGCAGACGAAGCCGCCGAGGCTTGGGCCGTCATGCGTCAGGATCACCGGGAAGTCGCCGGTGAAGTTCACCGCGCCAATCGCGTATTCGCAGTCGTGCACGTTAGAAGGATGCAAGCCCGCTTCGCCGCCGTTGGCGCGTGTCCAGGTGGGTTTTGGACCGACCAAACGCACGCCGAGGCGGTTGGAGTTGTAATGCACTTGCCAGTCGCTAGCGAAGAACTCGTCAATCGCCGCCTGGGTGAAGAAGTCCGGTGCGCCATGCGGCCCGTACAGCACGCCGATGCGCCATTCGTTGCCGTAATGCGGCACCAAGGCGTAATCAAGCGCCTGCGGCTCGCTGACCGGTGCTGGCGTAGTGCAGGCCGCCAGTTGCGGCTGGGAAATCGGTAGCATGTCAGCCACACGCAAGGTGCGTCCGGCGTGGCCGCCAAACTGACCGAGCGAGAAGGTGGCGCGGCTGCCGAGATATTCCGGCACATCGAAACCGTTGCGCACCGCTAAATAGGTGCGGCAACCGCTTTGCGCACGGCCAAGCGTCAGGGTTTGGCCCGCTTTGACGTTGATCGGCTGCCAATATTCGATGCTTTCACCATCAACATCAGCCGGGCAGTCTGCACCAGTTAGCGCGATCACCGCATCGCTGTGGAAGCGCAACGTTGGACCTTGCAGGGTGAATTCCAGACCGGCAGCGCTGTCGTGGTTACCAACGATGCGATTCGCCAGACGGAAGGCGAAATCGTCCATCGGGCCGGATGGCGGCACGCCGATGTCCCAGTAGCCAAGGCGGCCGGGGAAATCCTGAATGCTGCTGAACGTGCCGGGTTGCAGCACTTCAATCACGCTGGCGGACGGCGTAAAGCTGTCGAGGAAGCGCGTCCATACTTTGCCGCTGTGGAAGGCGTCGGTAGCGACGATCTGACGCAGATAGTCGAGGTTGGTGGCGATGCCGTGCAATTGGGTGGCGCCTAACGCTTGCTGCATTTTTTCCAGCGCCGCTTCACGCGTATCAGCATGCACAATCAGTTTGGCGACCATCGGATCGTAATACGCCGACACTTCGGTGCCGGTATCAATCCAGCCATCGACGCGCACATCGTCCGGGAAACTGACGCCGGTTAATACGCCGGGACTTGGCTGGAAGTTTTTCAGCGGATCTTCGGCGTAAATACGCACTTCAATCGAGGCACCTTGCGGCGCTTGTTGCAGACGCGGCCAGTCAATCGCATCGCCCGCCGCCACTTTCAGCATGCACTCGACCAAATCGAGGCCAGTAACGCATTCGGTCACCGGATGTTCCACCTGCAAGCGGGTGTTGACTTCGAGGAAGTAAAACGCATCTTGCTCGGCATCGTAGATGTATTCCACGGTGCCGGCGCTGCGATAGTTGACCAGTTCGCCGAGACGTACCGCAGAAGAGAGCAAGGCTTCACGCGTGGCTTGCGGCAGATTCGGTGCCGGGGTTTCTTCCACCACTTTCTGGTTACGGCGCTGCAACGAGCAATCGCGTTCGCCAAGGGCGATCACTTTGCCGCTGCCGTCGCCAAAAATCTGCACTTCAACGTGACGGGCGCGATCGATGCAGCGCTCCAGAAACACGCCCGCATCGCTGAAGAACTGCTCGCCGAGACGACGCACGCTCTCCCATGCATTGCTGAGCGCATCGGCATCGGCGCAACGCGTCAGGCCAATGCCGCCGCCGCCCGCGGTGCTTTTCAGCATCACCGGATAACCGATGTTGTCGGCGGCACTTAAGGCTTCTTCCAGTGAACTCAACAGCGGCGTGCCTGGTGTCATCGGCACGCCAGCGCTGGCGGCTAATTCACGCGCGCGGTGTTTCAGGCCAAACTCGCCAATCTGCTGCGCGGTTGGACCGACAAAGGCAATACCGGCTTTTTCACAGGCATCGGCAAACGGCAGGCTTTCCGACAGAAAGCCGTAACCTGGCCAAATCGCTTCGGCGCCGGTTTCCTGTGCGGCGGCGAGGATTTTATCGATGCGCAAGTAGCTGTCGCTGGCCTTGTCGCCGCCGAGCGCAATCGCCACATCGGCTTCTTTGACGTGACGCGCGTTGCGATCAGCATCGGAATAGACGGCAACGCTTTTCACGCCTAGTCGTTTCAGGGTGCGGATGGCGCGGCAGGCAATTTCGCCACGGTTAGCAATCAGAACGGTGCTGAACATGGTTATTTACTCCCCAGAGAGGCCAGCCAGTTGCGCCAGCCGCCAAATTCGGTAATTTCCAGCGCCTGCGCGAGCACCGCCGGTTCACAGATAAAGCCCTTTACTACGCGTCCATCGGCCAGCGTCAGGGAACCAATGCCGAGCGGTGCCGGGATTTCCGCCACGAATTCGCCAAAGCGCGCCAGCGGGATATCCCACAACTCCACGGTGATCGCCGCACCGCTTTCGCCACGCAGCAGACCCGGCTTTTTGATCGGGCCATCGAGCAGGGCGAACAGGCGGTAATGGCTGGCGGTTAGCGTCTCTTCCACCAGTACCGCCTGGCGTGTGGTGAGCTGGAAGTTGAGCGGCATGCCGGTGAGATGCGCGCCGACCACTGCGACGCGTACATGATCCGGTGAAATCGGCAGCGCCTCCGCTTTTGTAGGAGCGGCTTTGCCGGTCGCGCCGAGCGGCAGCGCCATCTGTTGCTGCCAGCGCAGGCCAAAACCGGCCAATGCGCGATCTTGCCAGGCCGGCGCGATCAGCGTGATGCCAGCAGGCAAACCGTCTGCGCGGAACGGCGCTGGCAGTGCCAATGCGCTGAGATCGGCGAGGTTGGTGAAGTTGGTGTAAGTGCCGAATTGCGAGTTGTAGTGCACCGGCTCCTGCTGCATTTCGGCCAGCGTGTGAATGGTCGGCGAAGTCGGCACTACCAGCGCATCAAACTGCGCCAGCGTTTGCTGAATCTGGCGTGTCAGTTCGGCGCGTAGATATTCCGCCTGATAGGCTTCTACTGCGGTGTATTTCAGGCCGCTGCTAACAATGCCGTACACCACCGGATCCATCTCTTCTGGGCGATTAATCATCTCGCCCACCGCCACGGTGCGCTCGGCAACCCACGGCCCGTAATAGAGTTGTTCAGCTAATTGGTGGAACACACTGAAATCAATCGGATGCAGCGTCGCGCCGCCCGCTTGCAGTTGTTCCAGCGCCGCCAGCCACGCGCCTTCTGCTTGCTTATCGCCAAAGAATTCTGGCGTTGCTGGAATGGCGAAATCGGGTTGTGCTTTGAAACTGGCGGGTGCGCTGTGCGGATTGCTGCGTGAATAGGCATCGCCTGCATCGTATCCACCGGCGGCAGTCGCGACCGCGAAAGCATCTTCTACCGTTAATGCGAATACCGAAATGGTGTCATTGAGACGGCAAGCCGGAACCACGCCGCTGGCAGAGAACCAACCTTTGGTCGGTTTCAGGCCCACAATGTTGTTGAAACCGGCAGGTACGCGGCCCGATCCGGCGGTATCTGTACCCAGCGAGAAGCCCACCAGGCCGCGCGCTAATACCGACGCTGAACCGGAGCTCGATCCGCCGCTAACATAGTCTGGATTGAAGGTGTTGCACACCGCACCAAACGGTGAGCGTGTGCCGACTAAACCGGTGGCGTATTGATCGAGGTTGGTTTTGCCAATCACTACTGCACCAGCGGCTTTCAATTGCGCGACTACAAAGGCATCGGCCTCGGCGGTATAAGTGAAGGCCGGGCAAGCGGCGCTGGTCGGCCAACCGGCCACATCAATGTTGTCTTTGACGGCAAACGGCACGCCGAACAGCGGCAACGCAGCCGGATTACGCAGATAACTCGCCAATAACGGTTCGATTTGTGCCTGCAACTGCGCGGGCGTGGCGAGATACAGCCAGGCGTTATCCTGCGCGTCGATTGCGTCAAGATGTGCCGCCAACAGTGAGGTGATTTGCTGTGGATCTTGCTGGTAGCTGCGTTGCCAATCCTGCAGCGTGAAGCCAAAGGTCGATGCCATGAGTGAATTCCAACTGGTATACAAGATGGAATTCAACAGAGCAAGGCGCGTGCCATTTTTGTAAGTAGTTGAATATAATTAATTATTTGATATGTAATAAGTTTTTCTGATGATAAATTGCACAATCGCGGCGCAAAGAGTGTTCAATGGCGGTGCGCAGGACGCCATATTGGAATGTGCCTCTCAGATACAACAGGAATACGGCGCCGAAACTTTCCTGTCTGTAGCTTAAAAGATAAAGTTTGTGGCTACATTGTAACCTTTAAGCTACTATGACTAAAAATGAGAACGTTAAAGACCTACATAGGCGTAGATGGGCGGGATCTTTACGCTGAGTTTTTCAAAAAATTACGTGACCCAATTGCGAAAGCGAAAATTGCTTCCCGGGTTAACCGACTGGCTTGTGAAAATTTTGGCGACCATAAGCCGTGCCGCAGCGGCGTGTGGGAACTTCGCATCGATCAGGGCGCTGGTTACCGTGTTTACTACAGCCTGATCGCGGGAGAAGTGGTGTTGCTGCTGCTTGCGGGCGACAAACGTACTCAGGATGCCGATATAAATCAGGCTGTTGCTTGCCTTAACGATTATTTAAAGAGGTGATGTATGGCGAAAGCACGTTTGTATGATGATGTCATGGTGGAGGCGCTCAGAGAAGATCCGGCTTTTGCGCAGGCTTATCTGCATCAGGCATTCCTTGATATCGACGAAGATGGCGGTCAGGAAGCCTTTCTCCTCGCGCTGCGACATATTGTTGAAGCGCGCGGCGGCATGGCGCTCGTGGCGCAAAAAGCCGGTGTGTCGCGTGAATCACTGTATCGCACGCTTTCTCCGACCGGGAATCCAACCCTGAAAACACTACGCAGCGTGGTTCACGCCACGGGTTTTCAGTTCTCCACATTAGTGAGTGCCTAATAAAATTGTTATATAGCACAATTTATTCTCCACTTATCGCGTCGATTCTCTTCCTGGAAAGAACATTTCTGTCTCGCGGAAAATCTCGTGCGCCAGCGTAAATTTTGTGAAGAACATGGCAAGAGGCGGTTGGCCTGGTTAGCATGAAGGAAGTCTGGCATGAGCTGGACCGTAGCAGTGAGAGGAGAGCAGAGTGGAGAAGTGGCGTAACTGGATGATAGGGATTTGTCTTGTCAGCACGGCCGGCAGCGCGTGGGCTGACTCATTGGATCAACAGCGACAGCGCTATGCGCAAATCAAGCAAGCCTGGGATAACAAACAGATGGACCAGGTGACGCAACTGATGCCAACGTTGCAGGATTATCCGCTCTACCCGTATTTGCAATATCGCTTGCTGGCGCAGGATCTCGATCAAGAGACGCCGCTGGCGGTGAAAAACTTTATTCAACAGTATCCGACGCTGCCCCCGGCGCGTTCGCTGTCGACGCGCTTTGTCAATGTGCTGGCGAATCGTCAGGATTGGCCCGGCGTGCTGAGCTTTAGCCCGGAAGAACCTAAACCGGTGCAGGCGCGCTGTAACTGGTATTACGCCAAATGGTCCACCGGCCAGCAGCAAGCGGCGTTCGAAGGGGCGAAAGAGATTTGGCTGCGCGGCACCGCATTACCGAATGACTGCGACAAGCTGTTTTCAGTATGGCAAGCCAGCGGGCAACTTTCGCCAATCACCATTCTTGAGCGCATTCGTCTGGCGATGAAAGCCGGTAACGACAGTTTGGTCAACTATCTGGCGAAAATGCTGCCAGCGGATTATCAAACCACCGCCAGCGCCTTGATTGCCTTGCAGCAGAATCCGCAAACCGTCACCACCTTTGCCAGCACCATGGGGCCAACCGATTTTACCCGCATGGCAACCAGCTACGCCTTTGCCCGCGTGGCGCGTGAAGATATGGACAACGCGCGCATGATGATTCCGCAGTTGGTGCAGGCGCAGAAAATGAGCCAAGCCGAAGAGCAGGATCTAAAAGAAACCGTGGTGTGGCGCATGATGGGCGCAGATCTCACCAGCGAGCAGGCGCGCTGGCGTGATGCGGTGGTGATGAACAGCGAATCCACCGCGCTGGTGGAACGTCGCGTGCGTTTGGCGCTGAGCCAGAACGATCGTCGTGGTCTCAATACCTGGATCGCGCGTTTGCCGGTTGAAGCCAAAGAGAAAGATGAGTGGCAATACTGGCAGGCGGATTTGCTGATTTCGCAGGGCCGCAAAGACGAAGCCAATGAGATTCTGCGCAAGCTGATGCAGGCGCGCGGCTTCTATCCGATGGTGGCGGCGCAACGTCTTGGTGTGGAATATCCGTTGCAGGTCGATCAAGCGCCTTCTGCCGATAACAGCGTGGTGCAGGGCGCGGAAATGGCACGCGTGCGTGAGCTGATGTATTGGGGATTGGATAACCTGGCGCGCAGCGAGTGGGCCAATCTGATCTCCAGCAAAACCCGTTCACAGCAGCAGATGCTGGCGCGTTATGCCAACGAGCAGGATTGGTGGGATCTCAGCGTGCAGGCCACCATCACCGCCAAAATGTGGGATAGCCTGAAAGAGCGCTTCCCGCTGGCGTGGAAAAATCTGTACCAGCAATACACCAGCGACAAAGGCATTCCGCAGAGCTATGCGATGGCGATTTCCCGCCAGGAAAGTGCGTGGAATCCCAAAGCGCGTTCACCGGTGGGTGCCAGCGGATTGATGCAGGTGATGCCGGGCACCGCCACGCATACCGTGAAAATGTATAACATCCCCGGTTATGTGAACAGCGCGCAGTTGCTTGATCCGCAGACCAATATCCAGATCGGCACGCAATATCTGGAGTATGTCTATCAGCAGTTTGGTCAGAACCGTATTTTCTCGTCGGCGGCCTACAATGCCGGTCCGGGACGGGTACGAAGCTGGCTCAACAACAGCGGCGGTAAGCTGGATGCGGTGGCGTTTATTGAGACCATTCCGTTCTCAGAAACGCGTGGCTACGTGAAGAACGTATTAGCTTACGATGCCTACTATCGCTACTTCATGGGCAAGCCGGACAAGATTCTCGCCGACAGTGAGTGGAATCGCCAGTATTGACTGTGCTATGCTTCCGTACTCGCTAATGAGTACGGAAGCCCTTCATGAGCCAACCCCTTTCTTCCCAGCCACAATCGGCTCAGCCTGTTGAAGATAACTGGCTGCGTTTTATCGAATTGATGCAAAACGCGTTTGCCGATGGTGTGGCGCTGCCGTTGCTACAGCTGATGATGACGCCCGATGAGCGCGAATCTTATGGCACGCGCTTGCGTATTATCGAAGAGTTGATGAACGGTGAAATGAGTCAGCGCGAATTGAAGAATGAGTTAGGCGTTGGCATCGCCACCATTACGCGTGGCTCGAACAGTCTTAAGGAAGCGCCACCAGAGCTGAAACGCTGGCTGGAAGCGCAACTCGGACGCTAATTATTGTTGATATAACGAATGCGTGAACGGGCACAGCGCCAGAATCAATGCCTGATGATAGACGCTGGAGCGGCTCAATAAGCCGTGCGTGAACGCACCAATCGCGCCACCTTTCTGTTTGATATTCTCCACGCCGGTTAAGCGTGCCATTTCATCACCCAATTCACGTCCTTCTGCCAGACCCGCCAGCACAACCGGCGGCAGCGTAAAGCTGGCAGAACGCGATTCACCGCGCTGCTGCGCGTTTTCCACCACCATCCAGGCAAAGGCGCAATCGCCTTCAATGCCGGCTTCAATCGCCACCCAATAATCGGCTTGTGGACGTTCCTGACGCGCATTTGCTACGCGTTGGCGTGCGCCAGTTCGCGTTTCAACATCACTAAGTGGCTGGGCTGCGACGCCGCTCTCGACCTCGACCCCTTCAATGTGGCAGGATCCTTCGCCGAAAACGTCGTTGAACGCCTGAGCAATCGCGCGAATTTTTGCCGGGTTGATGGTGGCTGCGACAACATGGTACATAATTGTTTGAACCCTCAAGGCAAATTTGTCGCAGTATAACGGAAATTAAGCATGCTACAGGTCTATCTTGTTCGACACGGCGAAACGGTATGGAATGCGGCTCGACGCATTCAAGGGCAGTCGGACAGCCCGTTAACGGAAAAAGGTGAGCAGCAGGCTCATCAAGTGGGCGAACGCGTGAAATCGCTGGGTATTACCCACGTGATTGCCAGCGATTTAGGACGTACTCGCCGCACGGCAGAAATCATCGCCGATGCTTGTGGCTGCACTGTGACGCTCGATGCGCGATTGCGCGAGCTGAATATGGGCTGCCTGGAACAGCGTCCGCTGGATGGTTTGACCGAAGAAGAGGAAAACTGGCGTAAAACGCTGGTGGATGGCACCACCGCCGGACGTATTCCAGGCGGTGAATCCATGGCGGAGATGGCGGCGCGCATGCATGAAGCGTTGAATGCGCTGCTTGAATTGCCCGCCGGAAGCCGTCCGCTGATCGTCAGCCACGGTATGGCACTGGGCGTGTTGGTAAGCACCATTCTTGGATTGCCAGCACATGCGGAGCGCCGTTTGCGTCTGCGCAACTGCTCGATTTCACGCGTCGATCATCAACAAAGCGCGTGGTTGGCGGCGGGTTGGGTGGTTGAGACCGCAGGCGATGTGTCGCATCTGGATGCGCCTGCGTTAGACGAACTTCAGCGTTAAGCCAAAACAAAAATGCCGTCGTAGCGACGGCATTTTGTTATTAACGGTTCGCTTGTGGGCGAATCGGAATCAGGTATTCGCAACGGATTTCCGCTGGCGGCTCGCTGCGTTTCTTACCACCGTGGGTGAAGAAACGTTCGATATCCTGACCCTGGCGGCGCACCAATCCCAGTGTCGGCATGCAGGTGCCGTACAGCAACAGAATAAATTCACCTAACGCGCTGCGGGCACCGTTATAGGTGAACTGCACGTAATCTCCGGCTTCCAGCACCACACTCTGATTCGACTGCATGCTTTTCGCCAGCTGATCGGCAGGCACCGCAGTGGTGTAAAGAATCTCTTGCTCATCATCCTTTTCATGGCTGGCGCGTACCTGATGCAAGCCGTACAGCACCGGCGGCACCGTGTCGGTTTCCAGCAGGAACTGCTTCCAGAAGTGGATGCGCATTTCATCGCGATAGCTGGAAATCTGTTCCAGCGTGCAGGAATAACTCTGCGTTTGGCCGACCAACACCGTTTCAGGCAGCGTGACAAACTGTGCTTCTGGAATGCTGTTGTCATCGAGGCGAATCGGCGGGCGAATGCCGTAAGAATTCCACTCTGACGAACGACGATACCAGGCAGGCGTTTGGTTGAACTGCTTTTTAAATGCGCGGGTGAAGGTCTGTTGTGAATCGAAGCGATATTGTAAAGCGATGTCGAGGATGGGGCGGCTGGTCAAGCGCAAAGCCACCGCGGCTTTCGACAGCCGACGCGCGCGAATGTACGCACCAATCGCGTGGCTGGTTACTTCCTTGAACATTCGCTGCAGATGCCATTTGGAATAGCCTGCTTTCTGCGCAACGTTATCTAATGAAAGCGGTTGGTCCAGATGGCTCTCCAGCCAGACAAGCAAATCGCGAATGATACCGGCTTGGTCCATAAAACATCCTCATAACTCTCTGGTGGCGCAACTATGAAGTCGTCGAATAATAGCACGAAATGCACAAAAGCGTGGGGGCGGTTTATTTATCGAATGTGCTAAGTCAATGCGGGTTGGAGCCCGTTAGGTTTGGTTCTTGGTTCGATTGACAGTACATTACATTCTCATCTATTCGATTGGCAATGGTAACTCAATGACAATAGCTCGTATTCTTATAGTCACGCTGGCAACTTATGTGTTTAGCGTGGGCGTTCAGGCCGAGGAAATCGGCTCTGTTGACACCGTTTTCAAGATGTTTGGCCCCGATCATAAGATCGTGGTGGAAGCCTTCGATGACCCCGACGTAAAAAATGTAACCTGTTATATCAGCCGGGCTAAAACCGGCGGGATTAAAGGCGGATTGGGTTTGGCGGAAGACACTTCCGACGCAGCCATTTCGTGCCAACAGGTTGGGCCGGTAGAGCTTAGCGATAAAATCGCACAAGGCAAGGCGCAAGGTGAAGTGGTGTTCCGCAAACGCACATCGCTGGTGTTCAAGAAATTGCAGGTGGTGCGCTTCTTTGACCAAAAACGTCATGCGCTGGTCTATCTGAGCTACTCAGATAAGGTGGTTGATGGTTCGCCGAAGAATGCGTTAAGTGCGGTGCCGATTATGCCGTGGCATTGATGCAGGCATAAAAAAACGCCCTCGCGGGCGTTTTTTCTTGCAATCTTAGTCCTGCAATTCGCCGCAGAAACGGTAACCTTCGCCGTGAATGGTGGCGATGATTTCTGGCGTATCTGGCGTGGATTCGAAGTGCTTACGGATACGGCGGATGGTAACATCCACGGTGCGGTCATGCGGCTTCAGCTCGCGGCCGGTCATCTTCTTCAGCAAATCGCCACGTGTTTGAATTTTGCCTGGGTTTTCGCAGAAGTGCAGCATGGCGCGGAATTCACTGCGCGGCAGTTTGTACTGATCACCGTTCGGGCTGATTAATGAACGGCTATTGATATCCAATTCCCAGCCGTTGAAGCGATAGCTTTCAACCGAACGACGCTCTTCGCTTGGCATCGCCAAATTCATGGTGCGCGACAGCAAGTTACGTGCACGAATGGTTAATTCACGTGGGTTGAAAGGTTTGGTGATGTAATCATCGGCGCCGATTTCCAGACCGAGGATTTTATCTACTTCATTATCACGACCCGTCAGGAACATCAGCGCAACGTTTGCTTGTTCACGCAATTCGCGCGCCAGCAGCAAACCGTTTTTACCTGGCAGGTTAATATCCATAATCACCAGATTGACGTCGTTTTCCGTCAATACCTGATGCATCTCGGCGCCGTCGGTGGCTTCATAGACCACGTAACCTTCTGCCTCAAAGATACTTTTGAGGGTGTTACGCGTGACCAGTTCGTCTTCAACGATAAGAATGTGCGGGGTCTGCATGT
>NZ_JBCNNP010000046.1:0-31760 GCF_039594315.1 Pantoea sp. | reverse complement strand
TCTGTCCGCAAATTCCGCAAGACAAACCGCGTTATTTGATGGGCGTCGGCAAGCCAGAAGATCTGGTGGAAGGCGTTCGCCGCGGTATCGATATGTTTGACTGCGTTATGCCAACGCGCAATGCGCGTAACGGTCATCTGTTTGTTACCGATGGCGTGGTGAAAATCCGTAATGCCAAATATAAAGATGATACCGCCACGCTGGATGCGGAGTGTGATTGTTACACCTGTCGCAATTACAGCCGCGCTTACTTGCATCATCTTGATCGTTGTAACGAAATACTGGGCGCACGCCTGAATACAATTCACAATTTGCGCTATTACCAACGTTTGATGGCCGGTTTACGTAAGGCTATCGAAGAGGGTAAATTAGAGCACTTTGTTAGCGAGTTCTACCAAAGGACGGGTAAAGCGGTTCCTCCGCTGAACGTCTGATAATTCATCAATGAGGGAAATTTAATGAGCTTTTTCATTTCTGACGCCGTAGCCGCAGCAGGCGCACCGTCGCAGGGAAGTCCGTATTCTCTGGTGATCATGCTGGTGGTATTTGGTCTGATTTTCTACTTCATGATTCTGCGTCCGCAGCAGAAGCGTGCGAAAGATCACAAGAAGCTGATGGATTCCATCTCTAAAGGTGATGAAGTGCTGACCAGCGGTGGCTTGGTTGGTCGTGTGACCAAAGTGGCAGAAACTGGCTATGTTTCTATTGCTCTGAACGACACCACTGAAGTAGTTGTTAAACGTGATTTCGTGGCCGCCGTTCTGCCGAAAGGTACTATGAAGGCGCTTTAATTTTTTCTTCCCGAAGGGAACTGCCGTGTTAAACCGTTATCCTTTGTGGAAGTACATCATGCTGGTCGCCGTGATTCTCGTCGGCCTGCTCTATGCGCTTCCTAACCTCTATGGTGAGGATCCGGCCGTTCAGATCACTGGTGCGCGCGGTGGCGCCGCCAGTGAGCAAACGTTGGATCAGATCCAGAACGTATTAAAACAAGACAACATCCAGAGCAAATCCCTGGCTTTGGAAAATGGCGCTATCCTGGCTCGCTTTGAGAACCAGGACGTGCAGCTGCGCGCTCGTGATGCTATCACCACGGCGCTGGGCGAAGACTACATTGTGGCACTCAACCTCGCGCCGGCAACGCCACGCTGGCTGAGCATGCTGGCCGCGGAGCCGATGAAACTCGGTCTTGATCTGCGCGGCGGCGTACACTTCCTGATGGAAGTGGATATGGATACCGCGTTGGGCAAACTGCAAGAGCAGAATGCCGACAGCCTGCGCAGCGATCTGCGCGACAAAAGCATTCCGTATACCACCGTTAATAAAATCGCGAACTATGGCGTAGAAGTGCGTTTCCGTGATGGCGCAAGCCGTGACGCGGCAATCAGCTACTTGTCATCACGTCACCGCGATCTGGTGATCTCAAGCCAGGGCAGCGATACGCTGCGTGCGGTGATGAGCGATGCGCGTCTGAGTGAAGCGCGTGAATATGCGGTGCAGCAAAACATCACTATCTTGCGTAACCGTGTGAACCAGCTGGGTGTGGCCGAACCATTGGTGCAGCGTCAAGGTTCTGACCGCATCGTGGTTGAGCTGCCGGGTATTCAGGACACTGCGCGTGCCAAAGAAATTTTGGGTGCAACCGCCACGCTGGAATTCCGTCTGGTAAACACCAGCGTGGATCCAAGTGCAGCGGCCAGCGGCCGTGTGCCGGGCGATTCGGAAGTGAAGAAAACGCGTGAAGGCCAGCCAGTGGTGCTGTACAAGCGTGTGATTCTGACCGGTGACCACATCACCGATTCCACCTCGAGCATGGATGAGTACAACCAGCCGCAGGTGAACATTTCACTGGATGGCGCGGGCGGCAACATGATGTCGAACTTCACCAAGGACAACATCGGCAAGCCGATGGCGACCCTGTTTGTGGAGTACAAAGACAGCGGCAAGAAAGACGCCAACGGCCGTTCGATTCTGGTGAAGCAGGAAGAAGTGATTAACGTGGCGAACATTCAGTCGCGCCTCGGTAACAGCTTCCGTATCACTGGCATCAATAATCCAAACGAAGCACGTCAGCTGTCGCTGCTGCTGCGCGCGGGTGCGTTGATTGCGCCAATCCAGATTGTTGAAGAGCGTACCATCGGCCCAACTATGGGTCAGCAGAACATTACACAAGGTCTCGAAGCCTGCTTGTGGGGCTTGATCGCGTCGATTCTGTTTATGGTGGTGTTCTACAAGAAGTTTGGTCTTATTGCGACCAGCGCACTGCTGTGTAACCTGGTGCTGATTGTCGGCATCATGTCACTGCTGCCAGGCGCGACGCTCACCATGCCAGGTATTGCTGGTATTGTGTTGACGCTGGCGGTGGCAGTCGATGCTAACGTGTTGATTAACGAACGTATTAAAGAAGAGTTGCGTAACGGACGCTCGGTACAGCAGGCGATTCATGAAGGCTATAAAGGCGCCTTCTCCAGTATCGTCGACGCCAACGTTACTACGCTGATCAAAGTTATCATTCTTTATGCGGTCGGTACCGGTTCCATCAAAGGCTTTGCGATTACCACCGCTATCGGTATCGCGACCTCAATGTTTACCGCTATCGTCGGCACCCGTGCCATCGTTAACCTGTTGTACGGCGGCAAACGCATCAACAAGCTGTCTATCTGAGGAGTGCGTTGTGGCACAGGAATATAGTATTGAGCAGCTAAACCACGGGCGTAAAGTCATCGACTTTATGCGCTGGGATAAGCTGGCTTTCATCATCTCCGGTTTGTTGATTGTGGCGTCGATCGCCATCGTTGGCGTCAAAGGCTTCAACTGGGGCCTCGACTTTACCGGCGGAACGGTGATTGAAATTAACCTAGAAAAACCGGCGGATCTTGATGCGCTGCGCGAAGGTTTGGTCAAAGCGGGCTTTGAAGAGCCGCTGGTACAAAACTTTGGTAGCAGCCGCGATGTGATGGTGCGTATGCCACCAGCCACCGGCAACGCGGGCACCGAGTTGGGCAATAAAGTTCTGGCTTCGATTAACCAGACGACCCAACAGAATGCCACCGTGAAGCGTATCGAGTTCGTTGGCCCAAGCGTGGGTAGCGATTTGGCGCAGGCGGGTGCAATGGCGCTGCTGTCAGCGTTGATTGCGATTCTGATCTACATCGGCTTCCGCTTTGAGTGGCGTTTGGCGCTGGGTACCGTACTGGCACTGGCGCACGATGTGATCATCACCTGCGGCATCCTGGCGCTGTCACGGGTTGAAATTGACCTGACGATTGTCGCCTCGCTGATGTCGGTGATTGGTTACTCGCTTAACGATAAAATCGTGGTTTCCGACCGTATTCGTGAGAACTTCCGCAAAATCCGTCGCGGTTCTTCTTACGACATTACCAACGTGTCTCTGACTCAAACGTTAAGCCGTACCTTGATCACCTCATTGACCACGCTGGCGATGATTTTGATCCTGTTCATCTTTGGTGGTGCGTTGCTGAAAGGCTTCTCACTGACCATGCTGATCGGTGTCACCATCGGTACGATTTCATCGATTTATGTCTCTTCAGCGCTGGCGCTGAAACTCGGCATGAAGCGTGAACATATGCTGGTGCAGAAAGTGGAAAAAGAGGGCGCAGACCAGCCTTCGATTCTGCCGTAATTCTGAGTTGATTGAGTAATTTAGAGATTGCTTGACCCTTTCTAGTTAAAACCCCCAGTGTGATGCATTGGGGGTTTTTGTATTTAAATGGCTGGCGGCTCACTGCGTTAACTTCATATCACTCCCAGCATTAATTTTCTCATCTCCTCTCATGCTTTTAACCCAGCTTCATGCTCGGTTGCCATCAAAGCTTTATTGTCACTGCAGCAGTTAGCCTCTTTGAATAACTCTCGCCGATTCAGTCATTGAAAAGTGTGTTTTATGAACAATTTCATCACGTCAAATTTTTAGACGTAGCTCAAAGTCACCTGCTACTAAATTCATACAAGCCATCGTGTTACCCGGTGTGACTAAGTGTGAAACCTGCCAGTGAACCATTGTCATTACAGATTCTGCTTAACAAAATACGCCCTCTACGAAAACTGAACTTTGGCCGTAAAGGAATCGCTCTAATGCATAAAAAATTTCAATTACCTACCATAATTGCAGTGATCTTCTCGCTGTCAAGTGCCTGCTCTATGGCAGCAGAATCAGTAGATTTGGCTGTATCAGGCACTATCGCACCAGCATCCTGTACTCCTCTTTTGGCTAGTAATGGGGAAATTAATTACGGTCAGATTAAGGGCGATGCTTTGGATCAGAATAATTACAATCTTTTAGAGTCTAGACAGTTGGCATTTACGCTGACATGTAGCGCACCTGCTGCCGTAGCGCTTCGTGCGATTAGTGCGCGAATAGGCTCTACTGTCACTGAAGGAAGCGAGGGGAGCCGCGGTTTCGCGCCCGCGCCTATTGCTTTATTTGGTCAGGCAGCGGGAACAATCCCTGCAGCAGGCTTAGGCTATTATGATACCAATAAAAAAATTGGTGGCTTGGCTGCAAGGTTGATTTCAGCAGATACCCAGGCTGACTCGAAGCAGGTCTCTCAGCTTGTGTCAAACAACAATGGCGCCAGTTGGACCGCTGCAACCGCTGGCGCACCTCTGCTTTTAAATGACGGGCTTACTTCTTGGGGAACCGCAGGTTCACAAACGCCGGTTCCATTCACTCAACTCACCGGAAATATGGAAGTGCAACCCTATCTTGATAAGGCCAGTAATTTGTCCCTTACCCGGGCTATTGAACTTGATGGCTTGGTCACCTTCGAAGTGGTCTATCTCTAAATAATGATGAGATTATCCTCGGCGCTCTTTTTACTGGCCAGCTTAAGCGCATTCTTGATTGGCCAAATATTGTTTCAACCAGATGCAAACGCGACGGGGATGGTACCTGAAACCTCTGTGGTGATCGTAGAAGCATCAAATGGTGAAGGAGCTATAAATCTTCAAAACAGCGACAGTTGGCCTGCGCTGCTGGTAACAGCGATTGAAAATCTTCCCGGTGATGACAGCCACAACATCATTGTTTCTCCTCCAGTGTCACGAGTAGAGCCGGGTCAGATCCAACGGGTAAGATTTCTTATCACCGGTGATAAGGCATTGCAGACGGAAAAGCTCAAGAGAGTTACTTTTCATGGCATTCCTCCTCAGATGAAGGGGGAAAATTCTGTTCGTGTCAGCGTGAGGCAAAATCTGCCTATGATAATCCGGCCAGCTAATTTGCCGGTGGACAATGCTCCGTGGCGCCATCTGGAATGGCGACATGATAAATCTGGGCTCAGTGTGATTAATCCTTCACCTTATATTGTGCGACTTATGCAAAGCATTGAGACGTTGCCAGATAAAACCGTATGGTCATTGCCTAAAGCCTACATACTACCTGGTGAATCACTTCATATCGCTGTTGAGAGAAACGGAAAATCAGTTAATGCTGAGAAGGTGCGGTTTATGCCTGCGAGCAGTTGGGGATATACCAGCCAACCCTACGAAATGCCACTAACCCACTAATTATGTTTACATTCTTCCTGCGCCGGCACATATCGGCGCATGTTTTATTCTGCATACAAATTAGCTCAGCGCTTGCTGGAGGTGCTTTAGAATTCGATCCACAGATGCTTCGTGCTGCACAAGTGGATGAAAGTGTCGCGCGGCAATTTCATGAAGCCGCCCGTTTCGCGCCAGGAAATACATATGTAACACTGATTCTAAATGGCAAAAAGAAAGGAAGTGTCGATGCACTCTTTGATGAAAGCGGAATGCTTTGCATCACTTCAGCTTTTTTGCAGCGCGCTGGACTAACAGTTCCTGCGAATTACGACAACACTGTGCCCTGTCCATCAATCAGTTCATTGTGGCCAGATGCACAGGCTAATAATGATCCTGCTTTAGGGCAGATAGCACTACTGGTTCCTCCTCAAACAATTAGCGATGGTTCTTCGGTGACTGGACAGTGGCAGTCAGGAGGTACGGCCGGGATGCTTAACTATCGTTTACAGGCAATGACGGCGTCAGGTCCTGGCACCAGCTCAAATTTCATAAATTTGGCTAGTGAAACTGGAATCAACAACAACAACTGGATATTTAGAAGCCGCCAAAGTATTAATTCCTTTAATGGAAACGATAGCTTCACTCACCAAGCTGCATGGGTACAACACACCTTTACCGATCTGAATAAAGTGATGCAGGCGGGTCAGATAAGCCTCAGTAATTCCCTATTTGGCACGGGCCAAGTCTACGGCATTCAAATGCAGCCGGAAAATGCACTGAATTCAGATACAGATGCCCCGATACAGGCCGAAGGGATTGCTGATGAAACTTCATTAATTGAGGTACGTCAGGCGGGACTAATGATTTATTCAACCCAAGCGCCCGCAGGACCCTTTAGTTTAAGAGGGTTACCGTTAGTAAATACACGCACTGACTTAGATTTGACGATAACTAGCAGCAGTGGGAAAGTTAAGCATTTTAAAGTGCCAGCAGCTTCACTTAGGACCGCACCATTATCAAAAGGGGCTGGGTTGTCAATCGGCATTGGCAAAATATACGGTTGGGGGAGTCTCCATACACCTATCGTCGCAACAGCAGCCAAAGGTTACAGACTTGGCGAAAATAGCCTACTAACTGGTGGCGCATTTGCATCCGCACCGTGGCGTGCTTTGGCAGCATCCGTTGAAATGCAGCCTAATCCCGGTACTCAATTGGGTTTTCAAATTACAATTGGGCAGCAGGTTGAACCATTTCGTGAAGGAAGCCAATTCAGCCTTCAACTTTCACAGGCTTTGACAGAAAAATTTAGCTTAGGGGTAAATTTTAGCGAACAGACTAGAAATTACCGCGAGTTAAATGACGCACTCCAGTCAAGAGAAAATGACGCCGCCTATACTCGCCGCCAACACAGCCTAACCACTAACTGGAATGACCGCTTTATTGGCTCATTTTCTCTTTCATGGGCGCGTAGTGAGTTTTCGCGCGGAAAGCACATCGATTACCTCCGTACCGGCTGGGGACGACAGTGGGACAACGTATCCTTTTCATTGAGCTTTGAACAAAGCGTGAGTGGTAAAGCGAGTGAAGCTGAAAAACGTGGTTGGTTATCATTGAGCTTACCAATTGGGCGCAGTAGTCAGATAAGTAGCTATTTGCTAAGTGACCAGAGACATCGACGTCAAGGTACACGATTCAGCCAGCGTCTTTCAGATACGGCGAGCTGGGGGCTTTCAGCCGAACATGAGCTCAGTGATAACCGGTTTAGCGGAACACTCAGCGGTGATATTCGAACCCGCGTTTCACATCTTAATGGCAGTGTGGGTATTGCCCCAAATAATCGCCACAGTATGACGGCTTCAGCTTCAGGTGGACTGGCATTGCACAAAGGGGGGTTAACACTTTCATCCGGCCAAATTAGCGACACCTTTGGCATTGCTAAAGTTGGATTTGAGCCAGATGTTCCTCTAATTACCCCTTCAGGTACGGCATGGAGCGATAGCAGGGGGTACGCAGTTATTCCCACACTCAACGCTTTTAGCCGCAATGGGATTCAGGTGGAAACCCGAGCATTGTCACGTAATGTCGATATGCCTAACGCTTATCAGGAGAGTTGGCCAGCACGTGGAACAGTAGAAGAGATAACGTTCAACATGGTTCACACCCGGCGTGTACTGGTTAACGTGTTGATGCAGGGTGGAGGCCGGTTGCCTGAAGGTGCTGCTGTTTTCGATCATGAAGATAAACTGGTAACTGTCGTTGGGGCTGATGGCAGCTTATTTTTACCTGATGCGGTGTCACAGAGCTCCTACAGCATTTCGACTAACGGCCGCCCGCTGTGCGAATTTTCACTAACACTTCCTGAGTCGCCGACCTTACCTAAGGATGAACTTTATGAGCATACCAATACTTACTGTAACAACATGGAGAGCTAAGTGAAATTACCTAATTATCTGGCACTCATATCTCTACTATTCAGCACATATGGGTTAGCAGGGAGCACCTTTTGTTCTCTTTCTTTAAGCCAGCATCGAATTGATTATCCTCTGCAATCTCGTTGGCAATTGCAGCAACAGGCGGCGGGCATGCAACGCAGTTTCGGAACACAAAATGTTTTATTGATGGCGAACTGCTCTGAATCTCAGGCAATCGACCTGCAAATACTTGGCACATCAGGTCAATATCAAACGCTGCTATTTGGCAAAAAGGGCATATTACAGGTGAAGGTTCGTGATGCGCATCTGGATGGAAAGCCTGTCGAACTCATGCTACAGCGAGGAGAAACAATGATTCCAATGAGTGAGAATAAAACATTATCGCTTCTATCCGGGGATCGCCTGAAAGCGATGGAGTTTGGGCATGTAGTGACAGGAAAAAAACTGTTCATGCAATTAGAAATTGAACCATTACTCCCTTCAGATGAGTTGCGTGTTGCAAGTTTGACTACCCATGAAGCCACACTGACTTTGCGCTTATTGCCAGTACTCTAAAGGCGAAAATGCAAAATCAGGTGGGCAGGTGTATACAGACTTTACAGGTAATGAACCTCTAAAGTAGTGAGGCCATTCAACTGAAAGTCATGGGTGATATCTAACTCTGAAAGTTTATTAATGAAAGCCTGAATAGTTATCCTTCCAGAGACATTTTGAATCGCTGCGGGTTTGGTATTGCCTTGCTTACTGAAGCTCAAATAACGTTTATCATTTGCACCGAAAAGGCTGTAACTGTAACTGGGGCCATTTACAATACGCCAATCTGTGACTTCACTACCGCTACTACCACTACCTTGAAGCAGCGTCAGTGGCTCTATTCTGTCACCGTAGTCATTGAAACTACCAGAAATTAGCTGCAGATTATAACCACCAATCTTATTCTCGCTGATTTTTCCCATTCCAACTAAAAAAGTGGGTTGCAATCCTGGTAGCATATCGGATGGCGGCATAGCGGGTTCTCGAGTAAATGGACCGGCGAGAGAACCATCTCGTCCGTTCACCGCTCTGAAAGCAACTTTGATACTAGCAGGGCAATGGATTTTTAATCCAACCTCTTTAGTATCTAAAAGTGTATATGCGTCTTCTTTAAGCATATCTTTTCGTATTACTCCATAATCTGCGCTGCCTTCAATATTAATGTCACAGGCTAAAGGTAATAGCGTGCCTTTAACAGCCAGATTGGTATCCGTTTCTGCATTTGCGGCAGATAAACTTATGGCGATAGTTATAAATGAAAAAGACCATTTATTCAGAATCATATTAGGTGATTTCCGTTGCTGCCTGGTATTTTGGTGTGCAATATAAAGTGAGTGTGTAGATTGATTTTAATAATTAATTTTCAAGATTAAATGCCTGAGTAGTTAAATTCGCATTAAGTCACAGTTATTCACATTTTATAAGAGAGGTTACTTCAACAGAAAAGTGCTCAACGATCTTATCTCCCTTTCACTTGTTAGCACGGAAATTGATAGCGTTTTGTGTGCCTGCTAATCTAGTGATCAATCACTACTGGATTTTATGCACGGTGAATTTGAATTGAACTTGCAACATTGCCAGGGAAATAGTGTATGGTTTTTTTACTAAAAAATAGTAAGCATGGAGATAAAATGAAAAATAACTAAGATAGTACACTTCGTGCATTCAATTAGTTATAAGAAGAGATAGGCATTCAGGTTTGAAAAAACTCAAAGAGTCTTGGCAAATAAAAGCAGCGTAATTATTCGGTGTGAAAGTCCGATTCAGATAGATGTGCCTATATTCTTGCGTATTGATAACTTCATATTTTTCTAGCTTGGTAACCAATTTATCATGAGATTGTGATGTTTTCTCTCCATGCTGAGTAGAATAATTATGTCCATTCACATTGGCGATCAAAAAATGATCTAAGTGTTTCAATAAATGATTACTCATCGTAAATGTGACAAATATGCAGAAAATAACTGAAAATAATCTCAGCACCAATAAAACGGGGCTGTTAAGAAAACATTTTTTTTTATGATAAAAAAAGTCAGGTTTGATGGTTTTCGATCTGGAAACAGGAATAGCCTTTGTCTCTTCTACGAGCAACAGAGGTTCGTTTTCCAGACGCTTTATATAGCCATTTCTCAGCCAATATCCATGCCGCGGTCTCGTTATTATAATTTCTTTTTTACAATCCATGTTAATAAATAGTTGACGTAGATTATTGATGACTTTTCTAAGAGATGCATCGGTAACGACTCTTCCTTTGTCGCCCCAACATGCAGCCATAATCATATCTCGCGGAACAACTTCCCCCTCAAATTGGAGTAATATCGCTAGGCAGCGCAGATTGTTTTCATTGAGAGTGACGAACTGGCCATTTCTACCAATTCTCATGTTATTTTCGTCAAATATTATTGGCATATTATTGTGTTGTTTATCTTATTGGTAATTTAATATTAGGCTCAATCATTAAAGTGATTCAGGAATTACATGTTGGTAATTATTAGAGGGATGGTGTTTTTTTGGTTGCGGATAATAATGTTGCGCAATAATTATCTCACGTAATTAATTGTCGATGAGAAGTGTACGGATATGTTTGTAATGTTCAAGTGAAAATCACAATGAATAATTAAATTTAAATATGTAAATATAAGTTAATTTTTATTATTATATTTATCAATGGGTTGCGATTATTTTCTTATGGTAATATCCAATTAAAAAACGCTACTGTTTGATGAAATTTAAACTGGAACGTACTAGTTGAAAAAAAGGGCTGCCACTGGCAGCCCTTTTTTATGCCTGTCGATCAGGACATCATGTTGGCGGTCACCATAAATGGCGACCCTACGCTATTGATGTAGAGTTCAGGGCGCGGTTTTGCTTGCCGCCGTGCCTTCTACATCATGTACACGCACATAACCGAGTTGCTCCGGTGCTAAACCGCTCAAGCGCAGCGGAACGGTGACGGAGCTGCGTGGCATCAACTCAGCCGGTACGTCGAGAGTTTGGCTGAGGCTGCCAGCATTGAGTGGCTTACCGCTCGCCGGATCCATTTCGCCCCATACCACGGTGGCGCGCAGGGCCGGAATCGGCTGGTCATCGGTGGAGCGGATATTCAGGTTGGCGCGCGTGCCATTGGCTTCACCCGCCACTTGCGACAGCGACAAACGCAATTTACCCAGCTGCGTCTGTAGCTCCACTGGCGTATTGGCCTGCGGCAACAACCATGCGCCTTGCGTTGATTGGCTGTTGAGCTGCCCCTGAATTTCCAGCGCCGTTGCCTGATTAGTCAGTTTGCGCATCTGCTGATTCAGCTGACTCACTTCCTGATGCAACTCTTTGACCTGCGGTGAAACCGGCGTTGAACTGCAACCACTCAGAACCAGCAAAGAGACTGCTGCCGGTGCCCATAACGTCCTGATCGTCATGCATTGTCCTTTCAATTATTTGGGAATACGTAAAACCTGGCCTGGATAGATCTTATCAGGATGCGTCAGCATTGGCTTGTTTGCCTCGAAAATCTTGTTGTATTGATTAGGATTTCCGTACACTTCTTTCGATACCGCACTCAAAGTATCGCCTTTTTTCACCGTGTAGAAGGTGGCTTCTGGCGCTGCATCCGTCACCGTAACTTTATCATCCACCTTGGTGATCCCCGCGACATTACCGGCCGCCACCAGAATCTTCTCCTTCAATTCCTGCGAAATACCGTCGCCGGTTACCGTAACGGTATCGCCTTTGACATCCACTTTGACCTTATCGCTATCGGGCAAGCCGAGTTTGTTGATGTGTTCTTGCAGCTTTTTACTGGCATCATCGCCGCCGCTCACGGCGTCCCACAGTTTTTCACCCGCTTCTTTGACGAAATCAAACAGACCCATACATCCTCCAATTATTGGTGTTGGCCGCCTTGATGGCAGCTCTATAAGCATAGTGGGTTTATCGCAGTGGCTCTTTAAGCAGCGTCCTGCTTGTGAGCCGGGCGGCGTAAATGCGCTTTACAGCAAATGCATCTTTTAAACACGGTTTGTGTTCAGTTTTACTTTGATCGCGCTACACTATGTGCCCAATTTATCTCGCGACAGGAAACGTCATGCATTGCCCATTCTGCTCCGCTGTGGACACCAAAGTGATTGATTCGCGTCTGGTGAGTGAAGGCTCTTCGGTGCGCCGTCGCCGCCAGTGTTTGGTGTGTCACGAGCGTTTTACCACCTTTGAAGTGGCCGAGCTGGTGATGCCGCGCGTGGTAAAAAGCAACGATGTGCGTGAACCGTTCAACGAAGATAAACTCAGCAGCGGCATGATTAAGGCACTGGAAAAGCGCCCAGTGAGTGCCGATGCGGTTGAAAGCGCCGTGAATCACATCAAAACCCAACTGCGTGCAACCGGCGAACGCGAAGTGCCGAGCGCGTTGATTGGTAATCTGGTGATGGATGAGCTGAAAAAGCTGGATAAAGTCGCCTACATCCGCTTTGCCTCGGTTTACCGCAGCTTTGAAGATATTCGTGATTTTGGTGAAGAGATCGCCCGCTTACAGGACTAATCCATGACTGACGAACGCTACATGGCGCGCGCGCTGGAACTGGCTCGCCGCGGACGCTTTACCACGACACCCAATCCCAACGTCGGCTGCGTGATTGTGCGCGATGGAGAGATTGTCGGCGAAGGCTGGCATCAGCGCGCCGGTGAACCGCATGCCGAAGTGCATGCACTGCGCATGGCGGGTGAACGCGCGCAGGGCGCAACGGCCTATGTCACGCTGGAACCATGCAGTCATCATGGACGCACGCCGCCGTGTTGCGATGCGCTGATTGCGGCTGGCGTCAGTCGCGTGGTGGCGGCGATGCAAGATCCCAATCCGCAAGTGGCGGGACGTGGCTTGTATCGTTTACAGCAGGCGGGCATCGATGTCAGTCACGGTGTAATGATGAACGATGCTGAAGCATTGAATCGTGGTTTTCTGAAACGCATGCGTACTGGCTTCCCGTGGATTCAGCTAAAACTCGGCGCATCCCTTGATGGGCGTACCGCGATGGCCAGCGGCGAAAGTCAGTGGATCACTTCTGCGGCGGCAAGGCGCGATGTGCAACGTTTGCGCGCCCAGAGTTCAGCTATCCTTAGCACCAGCGCCACGGTGTTAGCAGATAATCCCTCTTTAACCTTGCGCTGGAATGAATTGAGTGACGAGGTGCGTGCGCAACTGGATGAAACGCAGTTGCGCCAGCCGGTGCGGGTCATTATCGACAGCCAGCAGCGTGTCACGCCGCAGCATCGTTTAATCGATCAAGCGGGCGAAACCTGGTTGATGCGCAGCGAGCCCGATCAGCAAAGCTGGCCGGAAAACGTCAGCCAGATTGCGGTGCCACAGCGTGGTGAGCAACTTGATTTAGTGGCGATGATGATGCTGCTCGGCCAGCGCCAGATCAACAGCGTGTGGGTGGAAGCCGGAGCCGGTTTAGCCGGTGCTTTGCTGCAAGCGGGATTGGTCGATGAACTGATCGTTTACGTCGCGCCGAAGCTGTTGGGCAATGCGGCACGCGGTTTGTGCGAGTTACCGGGACTACAACAACTGGCTGATGCACCGGCCCTGAATTTTAGCGATGTTCGCCGGGTCGGCGAAGACCTGCGACTCACGCTGACACCGCGTTGAAAGCGCGGAAAAGCCTGAGCGCGTCGCCAAAGAGTATGATAGAATCCGCCCCCTTCTGCGGGGCCATTAAATAACCCAAAGGATATGTATGAAAGTTATCGAAGCTCCTGTTGCCACGCCTGATGCAAACATTGCCATCGTAATTGCGCGTTTTAACAACTTCATTAATGACAGCCTGCTGGACGGCGCGATTGACGCTTTAAAGCGCATCGGCCAGGTGAAAGCAGATAACATCACCGTTGTCTGGGTTCCGGGTGCATACGAACTGCCGTTGGCAGCACGCGCGCTGGCGAAAGCCGGTAAGCACGACGCCATTGTGGCGTTGGGCACCGTGATCCGTGGCGGCACCGCACACTTCGAATATGTGGCCGGTGAAGCCAGCTCGGGCATTGCGCACGTCGCCATGACCAGCGAAATCCCGGTGACCTTCGGCGTGTTGACCACTGAAAATATCGAGCAGGCGATTGAACGCGCCGGCACGAAAGCAGGGAATAAAGGTGCCGAAGCGGCCCTGACTGCACTCGAAATGATCAACGTATTGAAAGCCATCAAAGCCTGATTTTTGTAAGGGGAATTTTGTGAAACCTGCTGCTCGTCGTCGCGCCCGTGAGTGCGCTGTCCAGGCGCTTTACTCCTGGCAGCTGTCCAAGAACGACATTGCCGATGTGGAATACCAGTTTCTGGCGGAACAAGACGTCAAAGACGTCGATATTAGCTATTTCCGCGAATTGCTGGCCGGTGTGGCGACTAACAGCGCGTACCTGGACGGTCTGATGAAGCCTTACCTGTCGCGTCAGCTGGAAGAGCTGGGCCAGGTAGAAAAAGCCATCCTGCGTATCTCGCTGTATGAGCTGAGCAAGCGTTCTGATGTGCCATATAAAGTGGCCATCAACGAAGGCATTGAATTGGCCAAAGTATTTGGTGCTGAAGACAGCCACAAATTCGTCAATGGTGTTCTCGACAAAGCTGCCCCGCAAATTCGACCGAATAAAAAATAGCATTGAAGGCCGGTTTACCGGCCTTTTCTTCATTGAGACCTGACTATGTCTTGTGGTGAATTCGAACTGATCGCACGTTACTTTAACCGCGTCACCAGCTCCCGCCGCGATGTGGAGAAAGGAATTGGTGACGACTGCGCGTTACTCAACGTGCCAGAAAAACAAACTCTCGCCATCAGCACCGATACCTTGGTGGCGGGAGTGCACTTCTTGCGTGACATTCATCCTGCCGATCTCGGTTACAAAGCCGTGGCGGTTAACCTGAGCGATTTAGCTGCGATGGGTGCCGATCCGGCGTGGTTGACGCTGGCCTTAACGCTGCCGGAAATTGATGAACCTTGGGTCGCTGCATTTAGCGATAGCCTGTTTGAGCTGCTGGATTATTACGATATGCAGCTGATTGGCGGCGATACCACGCGTGGACCGCTGAGCATGACGCTTGGCATTCACGGTTTAGTGCCGGTGGGCAGGGCGCTGAAACGTTCTGGCGCCAAACCCGGTGACTGGATTTTCGTTACCGGCACGCTGGGTGATAGCGCAGCAGGATTATCGTTGCTGCAACATCGCCATCGTCTGAACGATCCAGCGGTGCATGAGGCGTTGATTAAGCGTCATTTGCGCCCAATGCCGCGTGTGCTGCAAGGCCAGGCTCTGCGTGGTTTGGCGACGTCGGCGATCGATATTTCCGATGGATTGATTTCCGATCTCGGCCATGTGCTGACTGCCAGCCGTGTCGGTGCGCGACTTAATCTTGATGCGCTGCCGCTTTCAGCTGCACTGCGCGACCATTTTGAGCCTGAGCTGGTACTGAAATGGGCGCTAAGCGGTGGCGAAGATTACGAACTGTGCTTCACGGTGCCGGAAGTGAATCGTGGCGCGCTGGATGTGGCGTTGGGGCATTTCGGTGTGCCTTATACCTGCATCGGCCAGATTGCCCCGGAATCAGATGGATTGACGCTGCTGGAAAACGGTAAGCCGCGTAGCGTGGATCTTAAAGGGTTTGATCATTTCGCTGCGAAGTAAGTTATGAGCCGTTTGTCCCTCACCCCAGCCCTCTCCCGCAAGCGGGAGAGGGAGCAGACCGTGCGGTTTTTAACCTAATCATTTTCTCTCCCACTTGTGGGAGAGGGTTAGGGTGAGGGAAAGCGTCTGCCTCACTCAAACCCCACTGCCGGATGCGGTTGATACACCGATTCCAGCTCGGCAACCTCATTAGTACTCAACTCAACATCCACCGCTTTCACCAATTCGGCAAACTGCTGCTCACGCGAAGCGCCAATAATCGGCGCGGTCACCGCGGGTTTATGCAGCAACCACGCTAGCGCTACCTGTGCACGCGTCACGCCTTTATCGGCGGCAACGTTGGCAAGTCGTTCGGCAATCGCCGCATCGTTCTCTTCGGTGCCGGTGTACAGTTTCTCCATCACATTATCCGACACCGAACGCGCCGTGGTTTCGCCCCATGGACGCGTCAATTTGCCGCGCGCCAGCGGGCTCCACGGCAGCACCGCAATGCCTTCTCGCTGGCACAGCGGATGCATTTCGTTCTCTTCCTCACGCTGAATCAGATTGTACTGATCCTGCATGCTGACAAAGCGTGCCCAACCGTTTTGCTGCTGCAAATCCAGCGCCTGAGCAAACTGTGCTGCGTGCATGGACGATGCGCCGATGTAACGTGCTTTACCGGATTTAACCACCTCATCCAGTGCTGCTAGCGTCTCTTCAATAGGCGTGTCGTAATCCCAACGGTGAATTTGCAGCAAGTCGACATACTCCATGCCAAGGCGCGTCAGGCTATCGTCTATCGATTGCAGGATGTTTTGGCGTGATAAGCCTTGTGAGAGATTGCTCAGCGGGAAATAAACCTTAGTCGCGACCACCACCTGATCGCGCTGCGCGAAATCTTTCAGTGCGCGACCCACAATCTCTTCGCTACTGCCGTCGGAATAGCTGTTGGCGGTATCAAAAAAGTTGATGCCCGCTTCCAGCGCCTGCTTGATCAACGGTCGACTGCTCTCTTCCGGCAGCGTCCAGGCGTGATTGCCGCGCGTGGGATCGCCATAAGTCATGCAGCCTAAACAGAGACGCGAAACCTGTAAGTCGGTTTGGCCTAAACGGATGGTTTTCATTGGGGCTCCTGCTCTTATGCTTGAGGGAAAATGTTCCCTAAGCATAGCAGCAGGCTCGCTCACCGGGCGGTGAGCGAGTTGGGCAAATTACTGTGCCAGCCAGGTGCTGATTTGCTGTTGAATACCGGCGGCATCCAACTGATAATCCTGGCGAACTTCATCCTGCGTGCCTTGCGGGATAAATTCATCTGGCAGACCAAGGTTCAACACGTGTACGCGCAGGCGTTTTGCCATCACATACTCGTTAACGCCGCTTCCCGCGCCGCCTTTGATGGCACCTTCTTCCAATGTCACCAGTGAATCATGGCTGGCGGCCAGTTCAGCAATCAATGCTTCGTCGAGCGGTTTCACAAAACGCATATCTACCAGCGTAGCGTTGAGCGCTTCAGCCGCTGCTGTGGCTTCCGGCAACAAGGTGCCGAAGTTGAGGATTGCCAGTTTTTCACCGCGACGTTTCACGATGCCTTTACCGAGCGGCAAACTTGCAAGCGGCTCAAGCGTCGCACCGGTGCCGGTGCCGCGCGGATAACGCACCGCACTTGGGCCATCCTGATAGTGATAACCGGTATACAACATCAAGCGGCATTCGTTTTCGTCGCTTGGCGTCATGATCACCATTTCTGGTACACAACGCAGGAAGGCGATATCAAATGCGCCCTGATGGGTTTGCCCGTCCGCGCCAACAATGCCGCCGCGATCGATAGCAAACAGCACCGGCAATTTCTGGATGGCGACGTCATGGATCAGCTGATCGTAGGCGCGTTGCAGGAAGGTCGAGTAGATCGCCACAATCGGTTTGTAGCCACCGATAGCCATGCCCGCAGCAAAGGTCACCGCGTGCTGTTCGGCAATCGCCACATCAAAATATTGCTGCGGATAATCACGCGAATAGCTCACCATGCCTGAACCTTCACGCATCGCTGGCGTTACCGCCATCAGGCGCGGATCGTCGGCAGCCATTTCGCTCAGCCAGTTGCCGAAAATCTTCGAGTAGCTCGGCAACCCAGGCGCGCTTTTCGGTAACGATCCGCTAGCCGGATCGAATTTCGGCACCGCATGCCAAGTGATCGGATCTTCTTCCGCCGGGGCATAGCCTTTGCCCTTTTTGGTCATGATGTGCAGGAACTGCGGGCCTTTTAGGTCGCGCATGTTCTTCAGGGTGCTCACCAACGTCAGCACATCATGGCCATCGACGGGGCCGATATAGTTGAAGCCCAACTCTTCGAACAGCGTACCCGGCACCACCATGCCTTTCAGGTGCTCTTCGGTGCGTTTCACCAGCTCTTTAATCGGCGGTAAGCCATCCAGCACGCGCTTGCCGCCTTCGCGCAGACGCGAGTAAGTTTTGCCGGAGAGAATCTGTGCCAGACGATTATTGAGCGCACCGACGTTCTCGGAGATCGACATTTCGTTGTCGTTGAGAATCACCAGCATATCCGGTTTGATGTCGCCTGCGTGGTTCATGGCTTCAAATGCCATACCCGCAGTGATCGCGCCATCGCCGATGATACAGGCCGTACGACGACCTTTACCTTCGCGTTCTGCCGCTACCGCCATACCAAGACCGGCGCTAATCGAAGTGGAAGAGTGACCGACGCTCAGCACGTCATATTCACTCTCACCGCGCCACGGGAACGGATGCAGACCATTTTTCTGGCGAATGGTGCCGATGCGATCGCGGCGTCCGGTCAGAATTTTATGCGGATAAGCCTGATGGCCCACGTCCCACACCAGATGATCGAAGGGCGTGTTGTAGACATAATGCAGCGCCACTGTTAGCTCGACCACGCCCAAACCTGACGCAAAGTGACCGGATGAACGGCTCACGCTATCCAGCAAATATTGACGCAACTCGTCGCACAACTCCGGAAGTTTATCTTTCGGTAATAACCGTAATTCCTGAACCGTGCTTGCTAACGCCAGTGTCGGGTATTTTGCAGTGTCAAAACTCATCAGAGACTCATTATGAAAGTTATTTATCGCGTTCAATTATGAAGCTTGCCAGCGCTTGTAAAGCGATTGTGTTGTAAGACTGCGCCGCCAGAATATCGAGCGCGCCAAGCGCCTCTTGATAAAGATCCCAGGCTTTGCTGCGGGCGTTTTCCAGTCCCATCAGGGCTGGATAGGTGCTTTTACCTAACGCTTGATCCGATCCCTGGGTTTTGCCTAATACGGCTGTGTCGCCGACCACATCGAGGATGTCATCCTGCACCTGAAACGCCAATCCGATGGCGTTGGCGTAGGTATCCAAAATCGGCAACGCGGCGCGGCCACGCTCGCCCGCCGTTAAGGCGCCAAGACGCACCGCGGCGCGAATTAGCGCGCCCGTTTTGTGGCGATGAATCTGTTCGAGCTGCGCCAAATCAATCTGCTTGCCTTCAGCGGCTAAATCCAGCGCCTGGCCACCGCACATACCGGCCACACCGCTGGCTTGCGCCAGTTCGGAAATCATCGCAATACGTGCTTCGGCAGTCACACCGGGCATCGGCTGATCGGCCAGAATTGAGAAGGCCAACGTTTGCAGCGCATCGCCGGCAAGAATGGCCGTGTCTTCGCCATATTTAATATGGCAGGTTGGCTGCCCGCGGCGTAACGCATCGTCATCCATCGCCGGCAGATCGTCATGAATCAGGGAGTAAGCATGGATGCATTCAACGGCCGCTGCCGGAACATCCAGACTGGCCGCATCGGCCTTTAACATTTCGCCCGTGGCGTATACCAGAAATGGGCGCAGACGCTTACCACCTAATAATGCCCCATATTCCATGGCATTAACCAGAGGAGAACTCTGAAAAGGAAGTGGATCTATTAAGCGTGTCAACGCCAGATTAACGCGTTCGTGATACGCGCTCAGTAATTTAGCGAAATCCATTACTCATTTTCCGGCGTAAAGGGGGCAAGTGGGGCATTTTTCTCATCGCTCAGCAGGATTTGTACCCGCTGTTCTGCCTGTTGCAGGGTTTGCTGACCGGTACGTGCCAATTGTACGCCGCGTTCAAATTCATTCAGCGCCTGTTCCAGCGGCAGTTCGCCACTCTCCAGACGGCTGACAATCTGTTCCAGCTGCTGCAATGCGCTTTCAAAACTCACTGGCGCTTCGGCTTTTTTCGGCATATCAGTGTCGACTCACAGGTTAAGACATTATCTTGCAATCGGTCATGGTAGCCGACAGGAATTAATTAGCAAAATAATCAATGTGACAGCGGTTGCAGAAGCAGTCACCCGCCAAAGGTGATATACTTTTGCGCCTCGGATGCGGGAGAACCTGATTCAACCCGCAATTATATGATTTTACCAGCTAAGTGCTGATGCTTTTAGCACTTATTTGCCCAAACGAATCCCTGTCGCCATGAAGTTTATCATCAAGCTGTTCCCAGAAATCACCATCAAAAGTCAGTCGGTGCGTCTGCGTTTTATCAAAATTCTGACCAGCAGCATTCGCAATATCCTGCGCACCGTCGATGAAGATATCGCGGTGGTGCGTCACTGGGATCACGTTGAAGTGCGTTCCAAAAATGAGTCGCTGCGCGAAACCATCGTGGCGGAGCTGACGCGTATTCCCGGCATTCACCATGTGCTGGCGGTCGAAGATCGCGCGTACACCGATATGCACGACATCTTCGAGCAGACGCTGGCGTTGAACCGCGATCGTCTGCAAGGGAAAAGCTTCTGCGTACGCGTGAAGCGTCGCGGTAAGCACAGCTTCAGCTCGCAGGATGTGGAGCGTTACGTTGGCGGCGGCCTGAATCAGCATATCGAAACGGCGCGTGTGCAGCTTAATCGCCCGGATGAAACGGTGAATCTGGAGATCGAAGACGATCGCCTATTGCTGATCACCGCGCGTTACGAAGGTTTGGGCGGCTTCCCAATTGGTACGCAAGAAGATGTGTTGTCGCTGATTTCCGGCGGCTTCGACTCCGGCGTTTCCAGCTATATGTTGATGCGTCGCGGTTGCCGTGTGCATTACTGCTTCTTCAATCTTGGCGGTGCTGCGCATGAGATTGGTGTGCGCCAGGTTGCGCATTACCTGTGGCAGCGTTTTGGCCGCTCGCATCGCGTACGCTTTGTGGCGATCAATTTCGAACCGGTGGTTGGCGAGATTCTGGAGAAAGTGGATGACGGCCAAATGGGCGTGGTGCTGAAGCGCATGATGGTGCGTGCAGCATCGATGGTCGCCGAGCGCTACGGCGTGCAAGCGTTGGTGACCGGCGAAGCGCTGGGCCAGGTTTCCAGCCAGACGCTGACCAACCTGCGTTTGATCGATAACGCCTCTGATACCTTGATTCTGCGTCCGCTGATTTCGCACGATAAAGAGCACATCATCAACGTGGCACGCCAGATCGGCACCGAAGATTTTGCCCGTACTATGCCGGAATATTGCGGTGTGATTTCGAAAAGCCCAACCGTGAAAGCGGTGAAAGCCAAAATCGAAGCAGAAGAATTGAATTTCGATTTTGAGATCCTCAATCGTGTGGTGCAAGAAGCCAGCAACGTCGATATCCGTGAAATCGCCGAGCAGACGCAAGAAGAAGTGGTTGAAGTGGAAACTGTGGATTCCTTCACCGCCAACGATGTGGTGCTGGATATCCGTTCCGCCGATGAGCAAGATGCCAAGCCGCTGATCGTTGAAGGCGTTGAGGTGAAACTGCTGTCGTTCTACAAGCTCGGCACTCAGTTTGGCGATTTGGACCAGAGCAAAACCTGGTTGCTGTATTGCGATCGTGGTGTGATGAGCCGTTTGCAGGCGTTGTATCTGCATGAGCAAGGCTTTAAAAACGTGAAGGTTTATCGTCCGTAAAAGCGTGCGAGCGGCCCGTTGGGGCCGCTTCGACAATTAGCGCTCTTCAAATTCCAGATAATTATAAATTCCTGCCGCCAGCACCAACTGCGATGCCACTTCGCGCGCTTTCTCTTTATCTATTAGCAAATCAATCAGTTTCAAGGCGAAATCTATCGCGGTGCCCGGTCCCTGGCTGGTGAGCAGATTGACGCGCGGATCCCACACTACACGGCGTTCCATCCATTTATTGTCGGGAATGGTTTCACGCAGGCCGGGAAATCCGGTCATGTTGCCGACGGGGAATAAGTCATGCGGCACTAAAACCGTGCCCGGCGCGGCACAAATCGCCGCCACAATTTTGCTGGAGAGATGAAACTGGCGCACGGTTTCGACCAGAAGTGGGCTGTCGCGAAAGGTTTCCGCGCCTTTTAATCCGCCGGGCAACACAATCGCGTCGTAATCATTGTCAGCGACTTCAACCAGCGGCGCATCTGCCAGCAGGCGCACGCCGCGTGAACAGACGATTTCACGTGTGCCATCGCTCTCGACGCTGGCGGTGGTAACGCTTATCCCGCCGCGCACCAACAGATCGATAGTGGTGACCGCTTCGGTCTCCTCACTGCCATGTGCCAGGCAAACCAGCACCGATACGTTCGCGCTCATAGTGGGACTCCTTTTGTTTAATCAGGTCGTACAAACGGGTGTTTTCCGGCAGTAAAATCCCTTGCGCGCGGGCACGACGCAGCAGGTAACCGTTGATGTAATCAATCTCGGTCAAACGTTGCGCGCGCACATCCTGCAACATCGATGAAGTATTGGCGGCGGTGTTGTCGATCACGTCGTAGATAATGTCCTGCAAGTTATCGACCGCAATATGCTGGCCTTCACGTTCCATCACCCAGGCAATCTCTTCACATAAGGTGGCGATTTGCTGCGGCCAGGCGCGCAGCGCACCGTTTTGGCAGTTATGCTCGATGGTTAACGGATTAATCACGCAGTTGATGGCCAATTTGCGCCAGCTAGCGGCAGCGATGTTGTCGTGCCATGCCACATCCGGCAGCGCCTGATGCAGAATGTCGGCGATATCGCTCAGCGCAGCACCTTCGCGGCTGGCGGGGCCAATGTGTGTCATGCCTTGCGCGACATGTTTGATCACCGTGCCATCACGCATTGCGGCGTGCGTGGTGATGCCGCGTAACACT
The DNA here is from genome assembly GCF_039594315.1 of Pantoea sp. Lineage (GTDB taxonomy): Bacteria > Pseudomonadota > Gammaproteobacteria > Enterobacterales > Enterobacteriaceae > Pantoea. The sequence goes on along the minus strand of NZ_JBCNNP010000046.1, from coordinate 9,040 downwards.
GGTTGGCGCAACTCTTTGAGTTCATCCAAGGTGCCCATGCCGTTATGCAGCAGCAAAATCGGCGTATGGGCCGGTAGCACGCTTTGTAAGTTTTTCACTGCGGGTGAGACTTGCGGCGCTTTGAGCGTCACCAGTAATAACTGGCTCTCAGCGAGGAACAGCGGATCGTTGGCAATAAAAGTGTTATTGCTGACGTTGCCTTGTGTATCGATCACATTGACCGAGCAATACGGCTGCGGCACGCGAAGCCAACCTTGTACTTCATGTCCCTGGCGAGCGAGTGCGGCGAGCCAAATCTGACCCAAAGCGCCACAACCCAACACGGTAATTTTCATTTTGCCTCCCGCTGGCCGGTCTGATTTGTAAGTATAGCTTCCGCGTCTCGTGTTTAATTAGCGCCACAAGACGCGTATTATGCATGTCACTTTAGTATCAGGAGAAGAAAAGATGCCATCTTTCGATATCGTTTCAGAAGTCGAATTGCCGGAAGTGCGAAATGCGGTGGAGAATGCCAGCCGTGAGATCTCAACCCGTTTCGATTTCCGTAACGTGAGTGCAACTATTGAGCTCAACGAAAAGAATGAGACCATCAAAATCAGCAGCGAATCTGATTTCCAGGTAAAACAGCTGGTGGATATTCTGCGTGAAAAGCTGCTGAAGCGTGGCATTGAAGGCGCAGCGATTGAAGTGCCTGAAGAGATCGTGCACAGCGGTAAAAGCTGGACGGTGGAAGCCAAGCTGAAAAAAGGTATCGAAAGCGATATCGCTAAAAAGCTGGTGAAGCTGATTAAAGACAGCAAGCTGAAAGTGCAGACGCAGATTCAGGGCGAAGAGCTGCGTGTGACCGGTAAGTCACGCGATGACCTGCAAGGTGCGATGGCGCTGGTGCGCGGTGGTAACCTCGGTCAGCCATTCCAGTTCAAAAACTTCCGCGATTAATCGCGTTTGTCGCGCGCCGCACGGCGATACAGCGTGCTGCGCGCGACACCCAATGCTTCCGCTGTTTTACTCACATTGCCATTGAAGCGCTGGAGCGTTTCGCTAATCAACCGCTCATCATGACTTTGCCGATCCTCAATCGGTTGCAGTGCCGCACGACGATATTCCGCCGGTAAATGCACTTCTGTTACTTCTTCGCCTTCATCAGCCAGCGCCAGCAACACGCGCAACAAACTGCGTAATTGCCGCACATTGCCCGGCCACGGCAGCTGCGCTAAAGCTGTCAGCAGCGTAGGCGCGAGCTGAATATTACGATCGGCTCCACCTAATTCCAGCCATAAGCGGCTGATAAAGCCTTCTACGTCTGGCCAGTCGCGCAATGGCGGAATGGTCATCGAGAACTCTTGCAAGCGATAAAGTAAATCCTCGCGGAAATCCCCTTCAGCAACGCGTAGAGCTAAATCGCGGTGCGTGGCGCAAATCACCGCAAAATTCACCGGCCAACTGCGGCTTGATCCTAAAGGTGCAACCTCTTTTTCCTGCAATACGCGCAGCAAGCGGGTTTGCAGCGCCAGCGGCATATCGCCAATTTCATCCAGGAACAATACGCCGCCATCGGCTTCACGAATTTTGCCGATGTAGCCGTTCTTACTGGCTCCGGTAAACGCGCCGGGTTGATAACCAAACAGTTCAGATTCGATCAGCGCTTCGGGAATCGCCGCACAGTTAATCGCCACGAATTTGCCTTCGCGCCAGCGGCTTTGCTGATGCAGCGCGCGGCTGACGTACTCTTTGCCGCTGCCGGTTTCGCCGTGAATGCACAGCGATACGCCAGCATTGAGCAATCGCACCATCTTTTCGCCATCGCGACGCAACGAGAACGGCAAATCACTGGCGGGTTCGCCCGGCGTGGCGAAATGGCTGCGATTGGGGGCGCGCAGGCGGAAATAGAAGCGTTGCGCGGCGTAATCCAGTGGAACCGGCACGGTATTGGCTTGTTGCTGCTGTTGCGGGAACAGTTGTTGAAAGGTAAGAGTGCCAAGTTGCTCAACGCTGAGCGACAGTTCACGCATCGCCAATCGATTCGCGGCAGTGAGCACGTTATCGGAAAACACCAGCAGCAGTTCATCACTGGTATCAATGCCTTGCGGCTGGGCGTGCAGGCTCATTAACCATTGTTGCGGATGCAGGCTCTGCTTCACCCACAAATATTCAATTTGCTTCGCGGCGGCTTTCACCCAGCTAAAGGTGTGCGGATGCGGGAAGTGTGCCGGGCCAGAAATATCCAGCACGCCCGCAATCTGACCATTCGGCATTTGCAGAGGCATGGCGGCGCAATACAGCCCTTGATTGAGCGTCAGGAAGTGCTGATGCCCATCGATTTCACAGCCATCATCAATCGCCAACGCGGTACCAATCGCATTAGTGCCACGACCGCATTCACTCCATAAATTGCCGGGTGCCAGCGCATAGCGTTGCGCTTTCTCCATTGACGGCATATCGCCAAAGGTATTCAGCACCAAACCGGTGGCGTCGGAGAGGATCAGCACCGATTGTTTCTCGGCCAATTTCTGCGCCAGTTGTTTGATTACCGGCTGAGCGAACTGCTGCAATCCGGCATTGCTGGCGAGCAAGTCAGCCAATTCACTTTGGCGAACGCGAGGAAAATCATCGGCGGTGCGGTCAAGGCCATACAGCTGGCTACGGAACCAGGAGTCGCTTAACAGCGGGTTGGCGGTAACAGCAGAAGCGGATGAATTTCCCTGCATTGATGACCTCATGCCAGCTAAAAGTGTTGCGACATTGTAGCGGTTCCGTTTCTGCACTGTTGCGATACGCAACACAGATGCCGATCTTTCCTGGCTGATTAAGCAAGAACAATGGGCGATTGGTTTTGCAATGCAATGATAGATATGACGATTTTTAGCTAATTCGCCAGCTGAAAAAAAATTGGCACGCCGGATGCAATAACAGACATGGCAGCGGGCTGTGCAGCCTGTTGATCCCAGGTTGCCGCTGCCAGTTCAGAACATCTGACCCTACATTAAGGAGTTTGCGATGCGTTATGCACATCCCGGCACGCCCGGCGCACTGATTTCACTTCAGGCGACTTACGGCAATTACATTGCGGGCAAATTCGTAGAGCCGCTCAGCGGCCAATATTTCACTAACACCTCGCCAGTGAATGGCAGCGATATCGGCCAGTTCCCGCGTTCAGATGCACGCGATATCGATTCTGCATTGGATGCTGCTCATCAGGCCGCTGACGCCTGGGGAAAAACCAGTGTGCAGCATCGCGCGAACTTGCTGTTGCAAGTTGCCGATCGCATTGAAGCCAATCTTGAAATGTTGGCAGTGGCGGAAAGTTGGGATAACGGTAAACCGATCCGTGAAACCCTGAATGCCGATCTGCCTTTGGCGGTCGATCACTTCCGCTATTTCGCCGGTTGCCTGCGCGCTCAGGAAGGCAGTACCGCTGAAATCGATGAAACCACCGTGGCGTATCATTTCCATGAACCGCTCGGCGTGGTGGGGCAGATCATCCCGTGGAACTTCCCGCTGCTGATGGCAGCATGGAAACTGGCCCCGGCACTGGCGGCGGGTAACTGCGTGGTGCTGAAACCAGCGGAACAAACGCCGTTGGGTATCACCTTGTTGATGGAAGTGATTGGCGATCTGTTCCCGGCTGGCGTGCTGAACGTGGTGCAAGGATTTGGTCGCGAAGCCGGTGAAGCGCTGGCGACCAGCAAGCGTATCGCCAAAATCGCATTCACCGGATCTACGCCGGTGGGCCGCCACATCATGGCGTGTGCGGCGGAAAACATCATTCCTTGTACCGTCGAGCTAGGCGGCAAGTCGCCAAACATCTACTTCGCCGATGTGATGGAAGGCGAAGAGGAGTTTATCGAAAAAGCGGTGGAAGGCTTGGTGCTGGGCTTCTTTAACCAAGGCGAAGTCTGTACTTGTCCATCGCGTGCGCTGATCCACGAATCGATCTATCAGCCGTTTATGGAGCGCGTGATGGTTAAAGTCGCCAATATTCGTCGTGGCGATCCGCTGGATACTGACACCATGATCGGTGCGCAGGCGTCACGTCAGCAATTCGACAAAATCCTGTCATATATCAACATCGCACGTGATGAAGGCGGGCAAATTCTGACCGGTGGCGATCGTGCAAGCGTCGCTGCCGAACTCGATAACGGATTCTATATCCAGCCGACCTTAATCAAAGGCACCAACCAGATGCGCTGTTTCCAGGAAGAGATTTTTGGCCCGGTAATTGGCGTGACCACCTTCAAGGATGAGGCCGAAGCGCTGGCGATTGCCAACGAAACGCAGTTTGGTCTCGGCGCGGGCGTGTGGACGCGCGATACCAATCTGGCGTATCGCATGGGGCGCGGCATCAAAGCCGGTCGCGTGTGGACCAACTGCTATCACATCTATCCCGCTCACGCGGCATTCGGCGGCTACAAGCAATCCGGTGTTGGTCGTGAGACGCACAAGATGGCGCTCAGCGCCTATCAACAAACCAAAAATCTGCTGGTCAGCTATGGCACCGCGCCTTTGGGCCTGTTCTGAGTCCGCATCCGATCAAATGGAGAGTGAAAGATGAATATGCAAATCAAAACCACCATGAAAGCCGCAGTCGTGAAATCCTTTGGCGAGCCGTTAGTGATTGAGCAGGTGCCGGTGCCGCAAGTGGGGCCGGGACAGATTTTGGTGAAGATTGCCGCCACCGGCGTGTGCCACACTGATTTACATGCGGCGGAAGGGGATTGGCCGATTAAACCCAATCCACCGTTTATTCCTGGGCATGAAGGCGTTGGCCAGGTTGTCGCGCTGGGCGAAGGCGTTAAACACCTGAAACTGGGCGATCGCGTCGGCGTGCCTTGGCTCTATTCCGCTTGCGGTCACTGTGAGCACTGCCTGGATAGCTGGGAAACCTTGTGCCTGTCACAGCAAAATGCTGGCTACTCAGTGAACGGCAGCTTCGCCGAATATTGCCTGGCTGACGCCAATTATGTTGGCATCATCCCCGATAACGTTGAATACAATGAAATTGCGCCAATCTTGTGTGCAGGCGTTACCGTGTATAAAGGGCTGAAGATGACCGATACCAAACCCGGCGATTGGGTGGTGATTTCCGGTATTGGTGGCTTGGGCCACATGGCGGTGCAGTACGCGGTAGCGATGGGGCTGAATGTGGCGGCGGTGGATATTGATGACGAGAAGCTGGAGTTTGCTAAACGTCTCGGCGCCAGCGTGGTGGCGAATGCTAAGAATGTCGATCCGGCCAAAGTGTTCCAGGAAAGCTTCGGCGGCGCGCATGGCGTGCTGGTGACGGCGGTATCACCAAAAGCCTTCGAGCAGGCGATTGGAACCTTGCGTCGTGGCGGCACTATGGTGCTGAACGGCTTGCCACCTGGCAAATTCGATCTGTCGATCTTCAATATGGTGCTGGATGGCATTACGGTGCGCGGATCGATCGTTGGCACACGTAAGGACTTACAGGAAGCGCTGGATTTCGCCGGTCGTCATAAAGTGAAAGCCACCGTAGCGGTGGAGCCGCTGACCAATATCAATGACATCTTTGCACGCATGCATGCCGGCAAGATTGAAGGACGTATTGTGGTGGATCTGTCGTTGTAACAATCGCAGATTTTGTAGCGGCGCGATTCATCGCGCAATAAATTGCGCCGCTACAATCTGTGCATGAATTAGCTGCTGGCGAGCAGCGCCTCAAGTTCGACGCGGCTCGTCACTTTACTGTCTATTTTGATGTAAGCGCTTTTCTCTTCCGGCACGATAAATACCGAAGCGACGCCTGGCTGGGCTTTTAAACGTTTTTCAAGGTTTGGCACCGCCAGAACCGCATCACTCAGCATGATGCGCAAGCTGCTGACATACGGCGGTTCTTGCATCGACATCGCGACAAACAGCCATGCAGCGGCGACTAACGCGCCAACCAAAAATACCGTTTGTGCATCAACATGACCGAAGATCCAACCGCCCATGCTGCCGCCAATCGCTACGCCAATAAATTGGCTGGTGGAGTAAATACCCATTGCGGTGCCTTTATAGCCTGGCGGCGATTCTTTGCTGATCAATGAAGGCAGAATCGCTTCCATCAGGTTGAAGGCGAGGAAGAACAGCTGCACGCCGATCACTAATGTCCAGAAATGACCTGCGGCGCCCCACAACACAATTTCGGCAATCACAATCAACGCTACGCAACCAACAAACACGCGCTTCATGCGGCGTTTGACTTCGGCATAAATGATGAACGGCACCACCGCAACAAATGCCACCAGCATGGTGACCAGATACACTTTCCAGTGTTCCGCCGCTGGGAGTCCGGCCTGTTCGAACTGACCTGGCAACGCCACAAAGCTCGACATCAATAAAATGTGCAGACACAGAATGCCGATGTTGAGTTTCAATAATTTTGGATTGGCCAATACTGCACGGATGCTGCCTTTCACCATGCCCGATTCACGATTCAATACGTGGTTGGGGGCGTTTGGCACCACTAATAATGTAATCACGATGCCGAGCGTGGCGAGAATCGCAATCATCCAGAACAGCGCGTGCAAGCCCAGCGCGTGGGTGACAATCGGGCCAACCACCATCGCAATCGCAAAGGTCACGCCAAAACTGATGCCGATAAAGGCCATCGCTTTGGTACGGTTCTGTTCGCGGGTGAGATCGGATAATAACGCCATTACCGCAGCGGCAATCGCACCGGAACCTTGCAGCGCACGGCCTAAAATGACGCCCCAAATGGAGGTCGAGAGGGCGGCAATCACACTACCGAGTACGAAGAGTAACAGCCCACCAACAATCAGCGGCTTGCGGCCGACGCGATCGGAAAGCAGACCAAAAGGAATCTGGAATATCGCTTGTGCCAGACCATAAATACCAATTGCCAGACCGATTAAGGTTTCACTGGCGCCCTGTAATGCCATGCCGTAAGTGGTCAATACCGGCAGGACCATAAACATTCCCAGCATGCGCAGGGAAAAAACTGTGCCTAAACCCCATGTAGCCCGAAGCTCTACTGGCGTCATTTTGTTGTCGTTCATTCCAACCTCTGTAATTTGCTGCGCCCATTTTAGGCAGCAGGGCAGGGCGGGTAAAACATTTGATCTTAAGCAGTGGTAACAAAAAGAAAGGGCGCGAAATTCGCGCCCTTTGCAGTCGTTGCGTGCTGAATTTACCAGACGTAAGTCAGCAGGTCTTTTGATGCCGGAGTCATGAAATCAACCGACATCATCACGCTCAGCGCGGTGATAGCGACAATCGAGAACACAAACAGCTTACGCGCCCAAACTTTATCGTTTGAGGTTTTGTAACCTGAAAGCGCCATCCCGAGCCACCACACGCTTACCGCAGCAGCGACAACCAGATATTTGTAGCCCGCGTAGCCGCCAAGTGTCAGCATCAGCGTGGCAATCATGAACGCCAGGATATACAGCGTAATATGATTTTTTGCCACTGAGATGCCTTTTACTACCGGCAGCACCGGAATGTTGGCAGCCTGGTAATCTTTAAAGCGGAAGATGGCAATCGCATAGGAGTGCGGCATCTGCCACAGGCTAAAGATAGCCAGTAAAATCAACGCGCCAGCATCAAACTGGTTGGTCACTGCGCAGTAGCCAATCACCGGCGGCGCTGCGCCAGAAAGGCTACCAATCAGCGTGCCGTAGACGGAGTTACGCTTCATATAGAGGCTGTAAACGCCTACGTAGACCACGAAACCCATCACCGCCAGCCACATGGCCAGCGGGTTTGCGCCGAAATACAGCAACGCAAAGCCAGCAATACCCAATGCGGTTGCATAAACCAGGCTTACTTTCGCCGAGATCAGGCCTTTGACCAGAACACGATTCCGCGTTCTCTCCATTTTGATATCGATATCGCGGTCAATCACGTTGTTGAATACACAACCTGATGCGACAACCAACGACACGCCTACCAATGCGTAGAGAAACAGGGGGTAGTCAATGCTGCCTTTTGAAGCCAGCAGGAATCCACCGATCACAGAAATTAAATTGCCGAAAATAATTCCTGGTTTTGTTACTTGCAGGTATTGCTTAATCATTACGCGACTCTTTAGTGGGCCATCATGTTGTAGTTGAGGTTCCACATAATCCACAGTGAGCCTACGACAACAATCAAGATGATGAGTGCTGAGAAGACAATGGCCACCATGTTCCAGCCACCTTCTGATTTGCTATCCAAGTGCAGGAAGTAGACCAGGTGAACCAGCACCTGAACTACCGCACACACCAGAACCACACCCAGAATAGTGCCGTGTGAAGCGCCGCCATCCATTACCATCCAGAACGGAATACCGGTCAGGATGATAGAGAGGATGAAGCCGATCATGTAAGACTTCACGCTACCGTGCGAAGCGCCATGTTCGTTAACAGAATGACTCATTACATGGCTCCCATCAGGTAGACAACGGTGAATACGCAGATCCACACCACATCCAGGAAGTGCCAGAACAAGCTGAGGCACATGATACGGGTGCGGTTGGTTGCAGTCAGACCACGTTTAGAAATCTGGAACATCATCACAGCCATCCAGATCAGGCCTGAGGTCACGTGCAGACCGTGCGTACCAACCAGCGTGAAGAACGCTGACAGGAAGCCGCTGCGATCCGGACCGAAGCCTTCTTTGATCAGGTGATGGAATTCATAGATTTCCATGCCGATAAAGCCAGCACCGAACAGGAAGGTCAACGCTAACCAGCTGATGACCGAACCTTTGTTCTGGTTGTTCATCGCGATCACTGCCATACCATAGGTAATGGAGCTAAGCAGCAGCAGCGCGGTTTCAACCAGCACGAACGGCAGTTCGAAGATGTCTTTACCTGCCGGGCCACCGGCGGTGTTATTGACCATTACTGCATAGGTCGCAAACAAGGTTGCGAAGATAATGCAGTCACTCATCAAGTAGATCCAGAAACCAAAGACTTTATTGGCTCCTGCATCGTGATGCCCATGCTCCGCATGGGCGTCGTGGTGGTGTTTTGCAGTTTCAGTTGACATTATTTCAGACCTGCTTTGCTGATTTCGTCAAAGTGCTTCTTCTC
>NZ_JBCNNP010000045.1:0-32521 GCF_039594315.1 Pantoea sp. | reverse complement strand
CCGATATGTGCAGCAACGTGCAGCCGTTCTTCGAAAACACCTGTATCGAAGGCACCACCGTCAATATCTACTGTTTCCGCGCGCAGAATAACGGCGGTACGGTGATTAAAGTGCTGGATACCCTCGACAGTAAATTCGACCAAATCTACACCTTGTACACCTACGGCCGCGTGTTTGATGTCGGCTGGTCGAACTCCCCGAAAGGCGCGTGGGATCACTCCACCGCGATTGAGATCTGTAACTGTAACTTCCAGACCGGTTATGGCGACGCCACCATTTATATGCCGCGCGTCACCCAGGGGATTCTGCGCAACGTGTGGATTGAGCACACGCGCAATCCTGGCGATCTCTCGGATGGCGGCTGGACCATCGATACGCTAAATATTGAGGATTGCGGCAGCCCGTTCAATCTCAACAATACGCGTATGACCATGCGCCAGCTGAATCTGCAATCCGGCGCGTCCATCAGTACCGATGCCGCCGCCGGGCGCTGGTTATCCACCTTTGAGTACGGTTATCGCCGTGATGAAAACTACGGCACCTTCATGACCGGCTCGCTGCGTGCGGGTTACTTCAGCGGCTACAAGATCACCAACAATACCGACACCGATAACTGGTATCGCGTTGGGCAGTTGTTCTTCCCGAATGCTAACCAGCAATGGGTGATGGAGTTTATTGGTAAAGCCGATGCCACCCAGCCCACCGGCACTGCCGGTACGCCGGTGAACGTGGCGGCCACCGGTAAGACCTGGGTTAACTTGCAGCGACTGGAAACGGTGTGGGCAGATGCCTATCACATGGGCCAACCGGCGGTACTGGATATTCGCTACAGCCGCGTCGGCACCACGTACGCGGCGGTGTGGGTGAAACTGCGCGCCAACAGTGGCGACACCATGCTGAACCTGAAATGTACCGGTCCAACACGCTTCGATACCGGTTCTTGCTCGCTGTTCCAGCAGGACTTCTCGATCGCCACCGACACCACCAAAATTGGCGGTTTCAAACCGGCGGCACGTTTTGGTCTGCATAACGGATTGGCGGGTGTCGGCGCCAATGAGAAAGGGGTGCTCACCGTCGCGACGGCAGCGGGTACGCCGACCAATAAAACCACGCCTACGGGCTTTGTGCTGGTCAACATTAACGGTGTCGATCGTAAACTTCCTTATTACGATTAGGGGCGAGCACCTTTTAGCGAGGCTTCGGCCTCGCTTTTTTTGTTTCTAACGAGGGAATGATCGTTAATAGCAGAGTTGACGAAATTATTGGTGCAAATTTGATGTGCGTTAATGTGTACTTTATAATGTACATTATGATGTTCATAAAAATGTATTTAAGGGTGAGGTATGGAGCGCATTCTTGCGGAAAAAACGATTAACATTACTGAGTTAAGGAAAAATCCGGCAAAATTTTTTATTGATGAGCCGGTTGCCGTTCTCTCTAACAATCGACCGGCGGGTTATATGTTAAGTGCACATTTGTTTGAAGAACTGATTGATCTGCTGGAACAGAAGCAAGGAAATAATCACACTCCCGCACGGTTCAGGCCTTCAGCGAGCCGTTTAAATGAGATTGTGGAAAACGGGCAGGCGCTGCTGCAAAGCGCTTCAGATAAGGATCTCAATGAGTTCACGGAATGAGCATAAGGGTTTTTAAATCAGCCTTGATCCGCCAACAGTTGACTGAGTTTGAACTTGAGGATTTGGCGGCGGATTTTTTGTCCTATAAAAGAGACGGCGAGTTACCCGATACCTTTGGCCGGGATGCACCTTATGATGATGATCGTACTTATCCTTTAGTGAGAGAAGAGCGGGTTTCTCACATTCATCTTGCCAATGCTGAAACGCTTTTCCCAAGGTTTCTACGTCAGTTCAACAGAACCAGCGATCAGGCACACTTGGTGTACTGCTCTGGGGCGATGGATGGTAATGCTTACTTACTGATTATCATCCTGAAACCCGAAGCGCATAAGATGGCGCGTAATAATAACCATATGCACAAGATCGGGCTGATGGCTGAAGCGTTCCGGATGCAGTATTGAGTTGTTGAATACCTTTTGAAAAGGGAGCGACCAACGCCGCCCCCATTCAATCAACCCTTCGGAAATATCCACACATGGTTTTCCGGCAGTGCCAGGTGGCAATGTTGCGGATCGCGCACCTCGGTGCCGTAAGCGCGAATCACAAAATCATCCCCCGTGGTGCGGAACAGATATTCCCAGCGATCGCCAAGATACATGCTGGTGAGCAGCGGCAGTTCCAGCTGATTTTCCCCCGGTCCCTCCACCAACTTCACGCGCTCAACGCGGATCACTGCGGTGGCGTCCTGTCCTTGTTGCACACCTTCTCCTGCTAATCCCCACAACGCCCAACCTTTGCCTTCGATACGTGCTTTACCGTCGCGTAGTTCGGTGATTTTACCGTTCAGGCGGTTGTTGCTGCCCATAAACTCAGCGGTGAACAGTGTTTTAGGCGAACCGTACATCTCTTGCGGCGTGCCTTGCTGCTCGATCTTGCCGTTATTCAGCAGCAGGATGCGATCGGAAATCGCCATCGCTTCATTCTGATCGTGCGTCACCATCAGCGCCGACAAACCCAGTTTGATGATCAACTCACGCAGGAACACGCGCGCTTCTTCACGCAGCTTGGCATCCAGATTCGATAACGGTTCATCCAGCAGAATCACTGGCGGGTTGTACACCAGCGCACGGCCAATCGCCACGCGCTGCTGCTGACCACCGGAAAGCTGATGCGGATGGCGTTTGCCAAGATGACCCAGGCCCAGTTGCGTCAGCACATCCTGCACACGTTGGGTGATTTCCGCCGATGCCACTTTGCGCAACTTCAATGGATACGCCACGTTCTCAAACACAGTTTTATGCGGCCACAGCGCGTAGGACTGAAACACCAGCCCGAGATTGCGCTCTTCAGCAGGGATTTCACTGCGCGGGGTGCCGGCGTAAACCTGGTTTTTACCGATGACGATGGTGCCCTGCGTCGGTTTTTCCAGCCCAGCCACCGCGCGCAATAGCGTGGTTTTGCCGCTGCCAGAAGGGCCGAGCAGCGAAACCACTTCGCCGCGTTGCAGATTCATCGACACGCCTTTCAGTACCGGGTTGTCGCCGTAAGTTAAATGCAGATTTTCGACCGATAACTCAATCATGTAATTTGACTCCAAAACGCAGGGCAATCCCTAAACCGACCACCACCAGCAGGATGTTAATAAAGGAGAGCGCAGCGACGATATCAATCGCGCCCGCCGCCCACAGCGAAACCAGCATCGAACCGATGGTTTCTGTGCCAGGCGAAAGCAGGTACACGCCGGTTGAATATTCACGCTCGAAAATCAGGAACATCAGCAACCACGAACCGATCAGGCCGTAGCGCGATAACGGAATGGTGACGTGGCGAGTAATCTGTCCACGCGTGGCACCGGTGCTGCGTGCCGCTTCTTCCAGTTCCGGCCCGACTTGCAGCAGCGTTGAGGAGATCAGACGCAGGCCGTAAGCCATCCACACCACGGTATAGGCTAGCCACACGCTGAAAATGGTGCTGCGCAGCGAACGTAGCCAGACAATCAGGTTGTCGCGCATCCACTGCGACCAGACGAAATCAGACAGCCAGCCAGATTTCAGCGAGTTATCCAGCCACATCGGCAGGAACAGGAACACCCACAGAAACGCTAAACCGGCCAGCAAGCCCGGCACGGCGCGCGGCACCAGCACGCTGTAATCGAGGAAGCGCGTGGTGTTGTCCGGTTTGCGGTGCATAGCGATGCCGATAAACAGATAACAGCCGACCGCCAATGCGCCGCCGATCACGCCGATCGCCATGGAGTTGACGATGGCGCGCAGCAGGTTGGGCTGTGCCCAGATGGTCTGGAAGGTTTTGATCGACAGCTCATCCCAGATCGAGACGCCAACGCCCCAGTTGGAGATAAAAGCACGCAGCACCACGCCGATCAGCGGTACGCCGATGGTGACGGTCAGCCAGAAGGCAACAACTGCACCCGCCACCCAGCGCCATTTGCCCAGCGGCAAGGCACGCGCCTGCGAAGCTTTACCTTTCACGGTAACGAAGCGGTTGGCGGTGCGCATTAAACGGCGCTGCAACATCACCAGTGGAATGGTGATACAAATCAGCACCACCGCCACGGCGGCCATCAGGTGATAGGACGGCGTTCCCAACTTGTTGGTCAACTGGTAGAGATAGGTTGCCAGCACCATGTTGCCTTCAGGATCGCCCAGCACCAGCATCAGACCGAACACTTCCAGGCCGAGGAAAAACAGCAGCACGATGGCGTAGAGAATAGAAGGGCGCACCATCGGCAAACTCACCGCCGTCATGACCTGCAACGGCGAGGCACCGGCAATACGCGCCGCTTCTTCCACATCCGATCCCACGCTGCGCAAGGCCGAGGAGATATACAGATAGGCGTGCGGCACGTGGGTTAAACCGGCGATCACCACGATGCTCGACATGTCGTAGATGTTCCACGGCACAAAACCCAGCAACTGCTGCGCCCACAGCGAGAAGAAGCCGACTGGACCGGCGGCGACCACGTAACCAAAGCCCAGCACCATCGGTGAAACGAAAATTGGCACCAGGATCAGCGGCTCGATCAGGCGTCTGCCGGGCAGATCGGTACGCACCATCAGGAACGCCAAAATACCGCCGAGCGGAATGGCGATGATCACCAAGCCAAAGGCGAGAATAAAGCCGCTTCTCAATGCTTTATAGAAGTCGGGATCGGTAAAAATAAATTCAAAGGCTTCAAGGCTCCACTCTTTCGACGGTGAAAAGAACGGTGCGGAGAAGAAGCTCTGTATCACGATAAACGACAGCGGAACGTAGATAACCAGTGCAGTTATCAGCACCACAATGCCGCGCGGCAGGCTTTGCCACTTTCTATGCAATGCACGCATATTCGGACCCTGAATGGTGAAATCAGATAAAAGAGAGCCAAGCGCGACGCAACGGCCGCGCTTGATTACTGCGGTTATTTACCGGCGGCTTCGCGCCACTGTTTGATGTAATCCAGACGTTTTTTCGGTTGCAGATATTCCAGCAGGCTTTCATCCACCGGGATCGGTTTCAGTGCTTTGCCCAACATTTTGGTCATGCCATCAATGTCGTTTTTGCCTTCAATATCGTTACGCAGGGAAGGGATGTCAGATTGATTCGCCAGAATGCTCTGTCCTTTCTCCGACAGCACATAATCCAGCCACAGCTGCGCCGCATGGCTGTGCTGCGCTTGCGAACTGATGAACGAAACGCGCGACAGCACCAGCGTGTAATCCTTCGGATAGGAGATGCCCAGCGACGGATCGGTTTTGGCACGCGCTTCGGCGTAAGAACCGAGGATGTTGAAACCAATCAGGTTTTCGCCAGATGACACCCTTTCCATCATGGTGCCGGTAGAGGATTGCACCGCTAAACCGCCTTTCGCCACATCCGCCAGCGTTTTGAAGTAGTTGGCATCGGCTTTAGCATCTTGCACCGACAGCATGAAGCCGAGGCCAGATTTCTCAATATCGTAGGTGGTGACTTTGCTTTTGAATTTGTCGGTCTGGCTGGCAATCAGTTTGGCCAGCGCCGCGTGGGAATCGGGCACATCACCGGCTGGAATCAGACGCTTGTTATAGATGAACACCACCGGCTCGTAGGTGGTGCCGTAGGCTTTGTTATTCCACACTGCCCACTTCGGCAATTGCGCCAGTTCCGGCGATTTGTACTCTTGTGCGTAGTCGGTCGCCAGCTTCAAGCCGGTATCCATTGAAGAGCTCCAGACGATATCGCCGCTGGTGCCACCGGAAGCCTGTTCGCTGATAAAACGGTTGTACAGCTCGGTGCTGTTCATATCGTTATATTCAACTTTGATGCCCGGATAGGTTTCTTCAAAGCCTTTGATCAGTGGCCCGGCGGCTTTGGTATCGGTGGTGGAATACACCACCACTTTGCCTTCTTTATTGGCGGCATCAATCACGCCTTGGTAATCCGCCGGATAGCCTTGCGGCGGGGCGGCGATAGCAGACATTGAAACAAAAACAGTGGCGGCAAGCAGAGACAGAGGGAATGTGTTCGACATTATAATTAACCTTTTAGTTACATTTGAGGAACTAATGGTCAACATAGCCGAACGCATTTTGTAGACAAGAGGTGACAGATCGTTATCTTCGCGAAGTGTGATTGTTGGCGTTGTTTGCCGAATTAACACCATTAAAACCACAGATACCACGCACCACGCATTTGCGGGCGATCACACTATTTCGCATCTGCGATCTTGCGATACAACCTACGCGGATGACCGATATTGCCATACTGCATCTCGACGCCGATAAAACCGATCTCCACGCAATATTCCAGATAACGCCGACCGGTGGTTTTGCTGATGCCGACGCTCTCCACCACGTGTTCCACCGCCCAATTGCTCTCCGGCGCATCAAGGAAAAAACGCTTCACGCGCTCCAGCGTATTGCTTTCAATGCCTTTGGTTGAAGGGGCTGAGGGCAGATCGCTGGTGGGCAGATTAAACAACTTATCCAGCGCCTGCTGATCGACGGTTTTCATCTGGCGCACACTCTGCTCCAGCAGCATAAAGCGTTCCAGTGATGCTTGCAGACGATGGAAAAATACCGGCTTGAGCAGATAATCAAACGCGCCGCTGCGCATCGCGTGACTACAGGTTTGCATATCGCTGGCGGCGGTAATGAAAATCACCGAACACTCGAAACGCTTCAACAGCGGATCATCAATCAGCGTCACGCCCTGGCCATCCGGCAAATAGTTATCGAGTAGCACCAGACGCGGTTGATGCTCACCAATCAGTTGGCGCGCTTGTTCCAGCGTGGCAGCAATACCGACCACGCGCAGATGGAAGTTCTGTTCAATATATTCGCGATGCAACTCGGCAAGATGCGGTTCGTCTTCCACGATCACCACACTCAGCGCCTTGGCGTTATTCATGGGATTGTCCTATTGAAACAGCCGGTTGGAACGGGATGAATACCGAGAAAATAGTGCCGTGCGGCACATTGTCAGCAATCTCAATACTGCCGCCGGCTTGCTGCACATAACCGGCGGCTAAGTAGAGCCCGATGCCATGTTCCGAGCCTAAAATGTCATCGCCGCTGGCCGGTTTGCTGGTGACACCTTGTTCAAACAGATGCGGTTTGATGGCGTCATCCACGCCGCAACCTTGATCGGCCACTTCGATCAGCAATTCATGATTGCGGTCGGAGATATACAGCTCGATCGGCCTCGCCGGGGTTTTGGCTTTGAGGGTCGCATCTACCGCGTTATCCAGCAGATTACCCATCACCGACATCAACGCGGTTTCGCTCAGCGCGGCGGGTAGACGTGTCAACTGGCATGCCGGATCGAACACCAATTCCACGCCTTTTTCGCGCGCGCTGACGTATTTGCCCAACAGCAAGCCGCACAGTGCAGGCGAAGTGAAGCGCGCTGAGACGAAATCCAGCACCTGCTGTGCGCCCGCCGATTGTGCCTGGATGTAACGCATCGCATCGTCATAACGCTGCATTTGCAGCAATCCCACCAAAGTTGCGGTCCAGTTCAACTGTTCGTGGCGCATGATGCGCAGATTATCCGCATAGCGTTTCACCTGGCTTAATTGGCTGCTCAAGGTATTAATGTCGTTTTTGTCGCGGAAGCTGCACACCCAGCCGCTGGGCTCGCCCGGTGCCAGTTCAATCGCCACGCGGTTGACGATCACCTGGCGCTGATTCATCACCGTAATATGGTCGTGATGGCGCCCGTTTTCGCCGAGATCGCTGTGGCTGAGAAACGTCGGATGGATTTGCAATACCGCATCCAGCGGCTTGCCCAGCAACTCACTTTCACTCTGCTGGATATCCAGCAACTCACGTGCCGCGCGGTTAATCAAAATCAATTGACGTTCGGCATTCACGGCAAAAACCCCTTCGTACATCGCTTCCAGCAGCGCTTTTTGTTGCAGCACCAGCAGCGCGATATCTTTCGGTTCGAGCCAGAACATCTGTTTTTTTAGATTGCGGGTAAACATCCACGAAAAGATAAACAGCAATAGCAGCAGAGCAATGCCGTACAAACTGGCTTGCCACAACAGGCTGATATTGATGTTGGCGATATAAGAGGTGAGATAACCCACGGAAACAATGCCGATGACCTGGTGCTGCGGATTGAAGATCGGCGCTTTGCTGCGCAGCGATACGCCAATGCCGCCTTTACGCACCGAAATGATGGTTTTCCCCTGCAACACTTCGGCGTTGTCGCCGCCAATCAGCGGCAGATTTAGCCGCTCTGGCCGTTCAGAGTGATAAAGATGCTGCTCATTCACATCACCAATCACGATATAGCTGGCATCACTTTGATCGCGCAGCGGCTGGATCAAGGCGGCGATACCAGCGATATCACGCTGCGCCACTTTCTCTGCCAGGCCCGGCATCAGCGCAATTTCACTGGCCTGCACCCGCGCGCGCAGCCCCAAATCGTGATGCAGTTGGCGATCAATAAAATGAAACAGGATGGTGCCCAGCAGCGCCAGCAGCAGGCAAGAAAACAGCACCAGCGAGAGAAAGAGTTTCACCTGAAAAGGTAATCTGCGTTTCATACGGCCTGTGATTGAGAAAGTAATGGTGAACACTTAACCGAGGATTTACAGAAGCCTATCACGGCAAAATAGGCCGGGTGATCGGCTCAGGCCAGAGTTGTGAGCTGGCTACAAACTAATGAATTATCAGGTGTGAATATCTTCTGGCACGGGCTTACGCCGTATTGCCACCTTATTCCTGGATTTTCCCTCCCGCTGCGTTAATCAATCCGTGCAATGCCAATTCATCGCGGCTAATCAATACGCCTGACTTTTATCCATTTCCCGCATGAGTAAATTCCGTTTCGGCCTGGCAACCATTGACCTTATAACGGCGACTGGTGAGAATGCGGTGAAAGTTTTGAATTAGATCGCAAAATTTTGGCTTAAAGCCTATTGCAGTGCGGCTGCGAGAGCCGCACTGAATTAACGCCACTTGCACGCATCGGTTCGCGAAAGACGCATCGAGATAATAAAAGTGCAGGGCATACAGCAAATATCGTTAATGTCGTGACGTTCGTTGAGAAGGCCCGTCTGAAGATGCACCCTCTCAGCCCCGGTCGGCATTTCTTGTTTTTCGTTATGAATGAATTAAAAGCGCCAGCGTTTTTTGGCATCTATAACGGAAAACGACAGTTTTAAATTAAAAATAGTGTTGCATGTTGCGATGTCGCCATTAAGTCAAATCGCCACATGAAAAAACGTAACTCGCTGAAAATAAACTGAACTCGATTGAGTGCAGCGCAGCATTTTTACGCCAAAAATAAGAGTTTATGGGATTTTAGTGCACTGGTAGCTGTAAGCCAGGGGCGGTAGCCTGCCTAATTTAAAGCATGAAAATAGAATTAAACTGCACGATTAATTTGGCGATTATCTTATTCCACTATTCGTTTAGAAATCATTTATAGGCCATTTTTATTTAGCCTGAGGAAACTCCGAAATAGCGGTCAAACCAATGTTAAGCCGGGCGAAAGAAACGCAGTGCCAGGATTATCGATTAATCCTTGTCGCGTTCACCGATCGCTTTTTACGCCCGCAACTTTTACTTCGACAGAGTCCAGAGGTCATATGCTAAATCCTGTTAACGACGTTTTAATTAGCGTCATCGTGCCGGTGTATAACGCCGCGGCGTATCTGGAGCGATGCATTGATAGCCTGCTACAGCAGGACGAAAACCGTTTTGAAGTGATCTTCATCAACGACGGTTCGCGCGATAATTCGCTCGCGATTTTGCAGAACTACGCGCATTACCCACATTTCCAGCTTATCGACCAACCGAATGGCGGCGTCTCGTCGGCGCGCAATCAGGGCATTCGTGCTTCGCGCGGCAAATTACTGTGCTTTTTAGATGCCGATGATTTCCTGCCGCCCAATGCTTTTTCGACCTATGTGCGTTTGATGCAGCCGCAGGTAGCGATGGTGGTGGGCGAGTCGCAGCACTTTACGCCGCAAGGTCAGCCGATCGATTTCCCGGCGAATAGCAGCATATCGCGAGCATTGGCAGCATCGGCGGCGATTAACGACGTGCTGTATTTCAATCCGCGCCACGGTATTTGCGACAAGGTGTTTCGCGGCGATGTGATTCGTCAGCATCAACTCAGTTTTAATGAGGATATTTATAACTTCGAAGATCTGCTGTTTGTGATTAATTACCTGCATCTACAACAAGACCGTCAGGTGATATTTACTCAGCAAGTGGTTTATCACTATGTGGTATCACCCAATTCAGCCACGCGCTCGACACTGCGAGAAAAACATTTCTCGTTTGCGCGATCTTTCAGCCAGATGCAGGCGTTTTTATCCCGCCAGCATAATCGCTGTTATTACCATCTCTATTTAAAGGTTACCTCATCTTATATCTATAAAGCGTTGCACAGCGACGGCTTCAGCCGTGCCTTTGTTGATGAATATATCGCGCTCTATCGCCGCAGTTTTAAGTCTTACTTCACTTCAGGATTAATGCTTAATCCGTGGAGTCTGTACTTTGCGCTGTTTTTTGTCAGCCCGCGTCTGGTATCGCGTCTGCGCCGTCTGGCACAGAAATAAACGCGGAGGCTAAATTGTGAAAGATAAATTAAAAAACTCCATGTGGATGATCGCTGAAAAGCTGATCGCGGTATTTGGTTTAATATTTGTCACTTCGTATGTGGCTAAGTATGTCGGGCCAACCACCTTCGGCATTATTTCGATCTCAATGCTGGTGTTCCAGTTTATTCAAAGCATCGCGCTGATGGGCAGTGATGTGATTCTGTTAAAACGTATTTCACAGAATCGCTATTCCGGCATGCGCTTAATGATGGCCACGTTTTTATTGGTGCTGCTGATTTATAGCGTGCTGGCGGTCAGCGGCATGTTGATTATGGGAGAAGAGTGGAGTGCGGATGCACTGATCTTTATCTGCGCTGCGGCAATTGCTTGTCTGTTCTCTGCGCTGGATTTGGTCAATATCTACAACGAAGCGATGTTGAATGCGCGCCTGAATGTGATTGCCAACCTGATCGGTTTAGCCATCAGTCTCACCGTGCGTTTCTTTATTTCGTATTACGCGCTGGACCCGAAATTCTTAGCCGTGCCGATTGTGCTGGCGACCTTTATTCCCTTCGCCATCAAACTCACTATTTTCCTGAAATACCATCGTCAGGTGCCGATTCCCGCATTACGGCATATGAAGAAGTATTCACGTTATATGGTGGCGTCGGGCATTTCTTTGGTGTTCTCGGTGATTGCGGTAGCGATATATACTCGCGTCAATCAACTGAGCGTGTCGTATTTCCTCGGCGTAAAAGAGGCCGGAATATTCTCCGTGGCGCTGACGCTCGCTACCGCATGGGTATTTTTACCCAATGCGTTGCTGGCGTCTTTTTTCCCGGCGTTCTTTGCTGAGCGTGATGACGAGCAAGCCATCATCCGTGTGCAGAAGTTACACCTGCTGGTGCTGGGCGTTTCATCGTTGGTGATTATGGCGATTTGGCTGCTGTCGGGCTGGTTTATTCGTGATTTTTACGGTGTGGAATATCTCGATGCGGTGGCACCGACATTGCTGCTCAGTATTGGCGCGATGTGCGCGGTGCTCAGCAGTTTAATGGACCGCTTTATTATCAAATATAACGGTTATCGTTATTTAGTGAAAAAGACCTTTGTGGTGCTGCTTATTTGCATCACGTCATCACTGTGTTTGGTGCCGTATTTTGGTTTAAACGGCGCCGCCATAAGCGTGGTATTAACCGAATTCTTATCCTTTACCTTACTGAATTACTTTTTCCCTGCACGTCCTGTCATGCGTATTCATCAAGTCTTTCTCAACCCCAGGAAACTATGGCTGTTATTTAGCAATACAAAACCTCAGACAGTAAAGAGAGTTTATCATGAATGAAAAACCCCTATTTAGTCTTATCATTCCCGTCTATAACGCCCAAAAAACCATTAAACGTACCTTGTTGAGCGTGCTTAATCAGACGTATAACAATCACGAGGTGATTGTCGTTAATGATGGCAGCAGCGATTTAACGCCTAATATAGTGGCAGAGTTCAGTGCATATTCACAGGTCACGGTGATTAACCAAATCAATGCCGGTGTCAGCGCCGCAAGGAACAGTGGAATTAAACAGGCGCGTGGTGAATATGTGCTGTTTCTCGATGCCGATGATTGGGTGGATGATAACTTCCTGATGATCTTTAAACAGAACCTCGATGCCTGGCCTGCGGAATCGGTCGAGCTGATTGTTGGCAATCTCAATGACAACCGCGTTGGGAAAGTCTCACAATCGGGGTTCTTCAGCAGCGAAGAAATTCCTTACGTGCTGGGCGAGTTGGAGATGAGTGATAACATCGGTTATCTGCATAACAAATGTTATCGCCGCCAGATTATTGAAGATCTCGATCTGCGCTTTTTGGAAGGCATTTCGATGAGTGAGGACCTGTTATTTAACCTCAAATTCTTCAGCTGTATTAGCAACTTCCTGGTGACGCCAGGCGCGGCTTATCATTATGAAGATGTCGAGGGTTCATTATCCAAGCGTAAAGTGCAGTACAGTGAACTGAAAGTGCGTAAACAGTTTCTGACCGCGCTGTATGATGCGATCGTGAATAAATACCAGACCAGCGATCTCGATTACTTCCTCAAAGGCATCTCTAAACGCGTGTTGGCGTTGGATATGCAAATCGTCACCGCGATGTATCACTCTTCGTTTTCACCTGCGGATATCGCCCAGGAAATTAATGAAATAAAGCGAGGGAAATACTCAAAAGGTATTTTCATTCTGCTGAATAAAAATGAAAAACTGAAGTACATGATTATGAATTTGAATACTATCACAGCGTACTATTTTCTTTATGCTCTCTACAGGATGCGCGCATTCTGATTTGAAATTCTCCCGGGATTATTCTCTACAGCTTTGCTTAGAGGCTAATTGCCGGGGGAGTTTCACCCGTTGTTGTTCTGCTCGACCCGTGGCAACAACTCATCGTTGCCACGCCTTCCAGCTTCCTCGCTCATTTTCTGCGCCATCTCACATCCATCTTCTTGCACTCACTCCCGCTCTCATGTCAAATAGCGCCCTCGCAATCGATTGCGCGCATGTTTCGTGCATTTACTGCGATTAAAAGCATCAGGGTACGTGAATTTCACGTTTCAAAACGTCATCCTTTGCGTCGCGGCAGGGTTGGAAAGCCTGCGCCATGATTGGCAGCCATGCGGTGGCTGCATTTTGACAAGTTTGCAATTCTGGAGAGACAGATGGACAACTCACAAACCGGTACGCTTGGCAGCGTTGAAACGGATGCCAAAGGTTGGCGTAAGAGCGATACCGTGTGGATGCTGGGGCTGTATGGCACGGCGATTGGTGCAGGCGTACTGTTCTTACCGATCAACGCGGGCGCAGGCGGTTTGATTCCGCTGATCATCATGGCGATTCTTGCCTTCCCAATGACCTACTATGCACACCGCGCGCTGACGCGTTTTGTGTTATCCGGCAAAAATCCCGGCGAAGATATCACCGAAGTGGTGGAAGAACACTTTGGTGTCGGCGCGGGCAAGATCATCACGTTGCTCTATTTCTTCGCCATCTACCCAATCTTATTGATGTACAGCGTGGCGATTACCAACACTGTTGATAGCTTTATCGTGCATCAATTGGGCCTGGTGTCGCCGCCGCGCGTATTGCTGTCGCTGATTCTGATCATCGGCATGATGACAGTGGTGCGCTTTGGTGAGCAGATGATTGTGAAAGCCATGAGCGTGCTGGTATTCCCGTTCGTGGCGGTATTAATGCTGCTGGCCGCCTATCTGGTGCCGCACTGGCACGGCGCGGCGCTGGAAACCTTGTCGTTCAGCCAAAGCATCAACGGCAGCGGTATCTGGATGACCTTGTGGCTGGCTATTCCGGTGATGGTGTTCTCCTTCAACCACTCGCCGATCATCTCTTCATTTGCCGTCGCCAAGCGCAACGAATATGGCGCAGGCGCGGAGAAGAAGTGCTCACGCATTCTGGCAAATGCCCATCTGTTGATGGTGGTGACGGTGATGTTCTTTGTGTTTAGCTGCGTGCTGAGCCTGTCGCCTGCCGATTTGCAGGCGGCAAAAGATCAAAACATCACCATTCTGTCGTATCTCGCCAATCACTTTAATGTGCCGATGATTGCGTGGATGGGGCCGATTGTGGCGATGGTCGCGATTACAAAATCCTTCCTCGGTCACTATCTTGGTGCGCGCGAAGGCTTTAACGGCATTGTGGTCAAGTCGCTGCGCAGCCGTGGCAAAACCGTCACGCCGCAGCGTTTGAATCGTCTAACCACCGGCTTTATGCTGTTGACCACCTGGTTAGTTGCGACGTTGAATCCGAGTATTTTGGGGATGATTGAAACCCTCGGCGGGCCGATTATTGCGATGATTCTGTTCCTGATGCCGATGTACGCCATTCAGAAAGTGCCGGCGATGCGTCAATACAGCGGCAAAATCAGCAATGTATTTGTGGTGCTGATTGGTGTGCTGGCAATTTCGTCGATTGCGTATTCGTTGGTGAATTAGATACCAACATTTGCATTAAACCGTAGCGGCGCGATTTATCGCGTTCTTTTGGGACGGCGCACCGTCAGGTCAAAACAACGCGATAAATCGCGCCGCTACGAATGTATACCCGTAGGTGTATTACACCGCGGCGGTTTTAAACACGCTCATCGATTGAGCCAAACGATCGGCCTGTTCCTGCAACGCCTGCGAGGCCGCTGACGCTTCCTGCACTAGCGCGGCGTTCTGCTGTGTCACCGCTTCCATCTGGGTAATCGCCAGATTGATTTCGCTAATGCCGCTGCTCTGTTCGCTGCTGGCAATAGTAATTTCACTCATGATATCCGCCACGCTTTTCACGCTGTTAACCACTTCGCCAATGGTGGAACCGGCGTGCGTCACCAGACGACTGCCTTCATCCACTTGCGCCACGGAATCTTCAATCAGCACCTTAATCTCTTTCGCGGCTGAAGCTGAACGCGCCGCCAGATTACGCACTTCCGTTGCCACCACGGCAAAGCCGCGACCTTGTTCACCGGCACGCGCGGCTTCAACGGCGGCGTTAAGCGAAAGAATGTTGGTCTGGAAGGCAATGGAATCGATCACGCTGATAATGTCGACGATCTTCTTCGATGACAACGTAATGGCTTCCATCTTCTCGATCACCTGTTCCATCACCGCGCCGCCTTGCTTCGCGACATTCGAGGTATTGGCGACCAGCTGATTGGCTTCACGTGCGTTTTCGGCGTTGTGCTTCACGGTGGCCGTCATCTGTTCCATCGCGGAGGCGGTTTCTTCCAGTGAACTGGCTTGCTGCTCGGTACGTGAAGAGAGATCGATATTGCCGCTGGAGATTTGATTCGACGCCACCGCGATGGTATCGGAACCGGCACGCACGTCGGAAACGATGGTCAACAGATTGTCGTTCATCGCCTGCAAGGCTTGCATCAATTTGGCGGTTTCATCGTTGCCGCTCACTTCAATGTGCGAGCTAAGATCGCCCGCCGCCACTTTACCGGCAATTTCTACCGCGCTATTCAGCGGACGTACAATTGAGCGCGTTAACATAAAGCCCAACACAATCGAGGCGGCAATCGCCAGCGCTGAGAAGATCAAGGTGATCTCAATCGCTGATGAACCATTTTCGATGATGTTGGCGCCTTCCTGCTCCAATTGGCCTGATTGCGAGTTGGCAAAGGCGATGGCGCCATCGAGGAAGGCATTCTGCGTGGCGGTGATTGTCTGCAATACAAAGGCGCTGGCTTCATCGGCCTTGCCGGCACGGACTAACTCCAGTAACTGGTTCTTCTCGGCCTCAAACTTCTCGCTGGCGGCCAGCAAGCCAGCAATTTTCTTTTTACCAATTTCCGTCACCTGCACCGCTTTGATTTTATTCATCGCGTTGTTGGTGTGCTGAGTGGCTTCGTCTAATTGCTGGTAGCGCTTAACGTTATATTGCGGGCGGTTGGTATCGATCACGATGCCGCGCATGTATTTGATTTGATCGTTCACGCCATCGCGCACGTCAAAGCCGAGGCGCACTTTCATATAGCGATCTTCGACAATCGAAGTGATGCCGGTTTTGATGTTGTTGATTTTGGTAATCGACGTCACGCCGACGATGATCAGTAGTGCCACCACTAAACCAAAGGCGATGCCCAAGCGGACGCCAACCTTCATATTCTTTAAGCTCAACATTGTTTCTCCCCGTGATGCCAAATTAAGTTGTTTTCAAGACGGAAAAGCAGACAAACGTGCCCGCATCAGGTTGATGTTTTATAAGGTGAAAATGGTTACGCAGCGTGACAAACCGATGATGGCCGCGCCGCAACCAGCGCTAACAGTTATCGGTTGTTAATGTTTGATCTTTAATTTTTTAGAGGTGGGTCACAGAAAGGTTAAAAACGTTAAAGTTGATTTTGGTTTGGTTGTAAATCGAGGCGGTTTGCAGCCATAAAAATGCCCGCACAATCCGTAGCGGCGCAATTTATTGCGCAACGTCGGAAGCGGGCAAATTTCTTCAGAATATTGACGTCAAAACAGCGCGATACATCGCGCCGCTACGTTATGTGCAGGATTTTACCGGTTTTTCTTTAACACGCCATGAATCACCGTGCTCAGTTCGTTGATTTCGAACTTGGCCACGTAACCATCGGCACCAACTTTACGCACGTGATCTTCGTTGGCGCTGCCGGAGAGAGAAGAGTGAATCACCACCGGAATCTGGCGCAGATTATTATCGCGTTTGATGTTGCGCGTTAAGGTAAAGCCATCCATTTCCGGCATTTCGAGATCGGTCAACACCAGCGCGATCTTATCGTGGATCGATTCGCCATTAGCGGCCGCTTCTTTCTGCATCTCATTAATCTTGATCCACGCTTCCAAACCGGTGTTGTGCATGATCGCCGGAATGCCCATGCTTTTCAGGCCTTGTTCCAGCAACTGGCGCGCCACTTTGGAATCTTCCGCCACAATCGCCACCTGGCCCGGCTTGAGATTGAAGTCTTTAGCGGTTTCAGCACTTGGCTCTACGCCGCGCACTGAGGGAATGATGTCATACAGGATCTGCTCTACGTCCAGCACCATCGCCAGGTTGTTGCTCTGACCATCGGTATCCAGGCAGGCGATGCTGGTGATGTTGCGGCTGCCAATGCCCGCTTCAGCGGTGTGCACCTGATTCCAGTCCAGACGCACAATGTTCTCAACCGATTCCACCGCAAACGCTTGGGTACTGCGTGCATATTCGGTTACCAACAGCAAATTCAGGCCAGTTTCTGGTTTGCAGCCGGTGACTGCGGGCAGATCGATGACTGGAATAAACTGACCACGAATGCTGGCCATGCCCAACAGTGGCGATTGCATGCCTGCTGCGCGGGTGATGGTTGGCATCGGCACGATTTCACGTAGCTTAAATACGTTGATGCCGTACAGCTCAGATTTACCTTTCAGCTGATCGGAACCCAGTCGGAACAACAGCAGTTCGAATTTATTGGAAAGCGCAAGGTTGGCGCGTTCATCGATCTCTTTCTGAAAATTATCCATCATGGCCTCGAAGTGGAATCTGGGCAGGGAAAAGGGGCAATGATTAACTTATCGGCAGGTGCGGAAAAAAATGAAGGGAGATAACGGAAATTTTAGCGTGAGGGCGGGCGCCCTCACGCCGAGACAGCTTACTTCAGCAAAATCGCGCGTACGCTCTTACCTTTGATCTTGCCTTCTTTCAGCTTGATCAACGCTTTCTTCGCCTGTGCCGCATCGATAGCG
The DNA here is from genome assembly GCF_039594315.1 of Pantoea sp. Taxonomy (GTDB): domain Bacteria; phylum Pseudomonadota; class Gammaproteobacteria; order Enterobacterales; family Enterobacteriaceae; genus Pantoea. Next base: position 14,667 of record NZ_JBCNNP010000045.1, on the reverse strand, counting down.
ACATAAGCATGAGTGGCTGTCATGTCGATCTTACCGATCTGATCGCCACTGAATCCAGCTTCACCAGTTAGTGCACCCAGAATATCGCCTGGGCGAATTTTGGCTTTACGGCCGCCATCAATGCACAACGTCATTTTAGTGGCGGGCAGCGGCTTGGCGGTGACACCTTTCAGCGTGCTGGCGGAAACCCAGTTGAGTTTTTGCTGTAAATACTCTTCCAGCGCATTGGCGCGCACCATTTCGTCGGAGGCCACGAAACTCACCGCCAGACCTTTTTCCCCGGCGCGACCGGTACGGCCGATACGGTGAATGTGCACTTCCGGATCCCACGCCAGTTGGAAGTTAACCACCAACGCCAGCGATTTGATATCCAGGCCGCGCGCAGCGACATCGGTAGCGATCAGCACGCGAATGCTGCCGTTGGCGAAGCGAATCAGCACGCGTTCACGATCGCGCTGCTCCAGATCGCCATGCAACGCCAATGCGCTGATTTGGCGCTCGTTCAGCGCTTCAGCAATGTCATCACACTCACGTTTGGTGTTACAGAACACCACGCAAGAAGCCGGTTGCTCCTGGCTTAGCAGCGCACTGAGCAGGCCATGACGCTCTTTGGCGCTGGCTTCAATAAACTGCTGTTCGATGGTAGGCAGCTCGGTTTTATCTTCGGTCGCTACCGCTAATGCATCGCGCTGAAAACGCTGACTCAGGCTGGCGATGGTGTCCGGCCAGGTGGCGGAGAACAGCAGCGTTTGGCGGGTTTCTGGTGTGAAGCCAATAATCGCTTCCATATCATCACGGAAACCCATCTCCAGCATGCGATCGGCTTCGTCCAGCACCAGCGTTTGCAGTTGGCTGAGATCGAGGTTGTCGCGCTTGAGGTGATCAAGCAAACGGCCCGGCGTACCCACCACAATGTGTGGCGCGTGCACCAGCGAATCACGCTGCGCGCTCATCGGTTGTCCGCCGCACAGCGTCAGAATTTTAATGTTGCGCGTGAAGCGGGCCAGTTGGCGCAGCACGTTGCTGACCTGATCGGCCAGTTCGCGCGTTGGGCACAGAATCAGCGCTTGCGTGTGGAATTGGCTGTTGTCGATGCGGTTCAGCAGACCAATACCAAAAGCGGCGGTTTTGCCGCTGCCGGTTTTCGCCTGCGCACGCACATCGCGCCCTTCCAGAATAGCGGGCAGGGAAGCGGCCTGAATCGGCGTCATTGCGTCGAATCCCATCTCGCGCAGGTTATCGAGTTGGCTGGCAGGCAGTTGCGTCAGGGTAGAAAAAGCAGTCACGGGAATGTCTCTAATAGCGGGAAGGATTGCGGCGGTCAGTCTGGCAGAAAGGGCGATAATCGGCAATCGTAAATCATGGATTTAGTCACGCAGGTAAATTGATCAGCTATATGTAGGAATTGGCTTATTAGTGACCAATAAATGATGCGAAATTTTAATGATTTTTCTGAATTGCGCGACAAATTCATGCCGCCGATGAAAGTTATTTTTATCGGAAAATTTGGTAATTAGTTAAAAAATAGCGCCTTTTGTTGGGATTTGGTGGCGTTTTTTGCAGAGATTGCGCTTATGTGTCACTGAGTAAGGTTAAAAATGGCATTAAAAGTTAGCGGCGAATTGCTTTATATTTGGCGCGCCATTTGGCGAACTATTCAATACACAAAATAATTCAGAGGTCATTTCATTGAGTCATTACGTCCAGGGACAAAACGAAGACATTCTGAAAATCGTCGGCCGCGCCGTGTTAACGCTGCATTTGCATGGGGAAACTTTGTCGTCAGATAAAGTCAGCTCCATGATTGCGTGTTACGCGGAAGAAGAGCCTGTCAGTGACGATGAAAACCAGCGTTTGTATGCGCTGGCGATTCAGATGTTGTCGTAAAATCCAGCACCCGCATGATGCGCTTGCCGCATCAGCGTTTACGTTCATAAAGCCTCCGACATGGAGGCTTTTTTGTTATTAGCCTTTTGGCAAAAATCAGGCGCTAAACACCGGCAATCCGCGATGGAAGGTGGCGCGCACCGGAGAAATACGTGCCACCGCTTCGGCAGAGCAGCTGGCCTCAACCAACATCATGCTGGCTTCATCCTGCACTTTCGGCCACTGGCGTTCGCCCTGGTTCGATAGCGGCAAAATCCCGCCGGTGGCGATATGCAGCGCACGGCTTAATCCGAACTCATCAGAACCGCGATACAACTGTGCATACAAATTGGCTTTTTCCAGCATGCTACCAGTACCGAACGGCGACCAATGATCGATCACGCTGTCGGTGCCGGTCATCACCGTGATGCCTGCCGCCTGCAACTGCGGCAATGGCATGGTCAATTTGCCAATCGGAATGGTCGATGCCACGCTCATCTGCTGCTCGGCCATGCCCGCAATCATCTGATCCAGCGCTTTGCCTTCCAGCGTGCCGAGGGCAAAACCGTGGCTCAGCGTCACTTTGCCTTTCAGCTGCGGATTTTTCGCGATGGTATCGATCATGTACTGAATCGCTGCCACGCCCGAAGGCGAGGTTTCGTGCAGATGGATATCCACGCCGCGTTGGAAATCGAGCGCGATTTGGAACATCGCATCCAGTGACGCCTGCATTGCGCCATCAACATTGGTCGGGTCCAATCCGCCGACGTACTGCACACCCATTTGCATCGCTTCACGCATCAAGCCATCGACTTTCGAATGCAGCAAACCGTGCTGCGGGAAGGCGACGATTTCACACGGGAATTCCGGATGATCGGCCAGCGCCAGCTTCAGGTGCTCAAGGCTTTTCAGGCCGCTCACCGGATCGATATTGCAGTGGCTGCGCGCTTCGGTGGTGCCTTTGCTGTGCAGCAAACCAATGATCGCTTCCGCGCGCGCCTGCGAAGTCGGTAACAGTTGCGGGATCAGCACCTGTTCACGCGCAATCATATCCATGATGGTTTTGCCCTGACGCGGACGCGGCGCTTGCCACGGGCCGCCGTAGAAGGTTTTGTCCAGATGGATATGCATATCGCGGGTGCGCGGCAGCAGCAGGGCGCCGTTGGCATCCCATTGCGGCAACGCGGCGTTGCGCGCTTTACTGGCGGCATCAATCGCCGCAAAGCGACCATCTTTGATGGTGATGTCGTACAGCGCGGTGCGCGTCGCGATCACCTCGTTGCCATCGCGCTCAAAGCCTTCTTCGAGGCGCACGTTGAGCAGTTGGTAATGGGCAACGCGCGGCGGTGGCGTGTGTGGTTGAGTGTTGTCAGCTAACAACGGCGAGCTCTGTCCGGCATGGCTGATGCCGGCGGCGATTAGACCGCCCGCAGCGGTTAAGGTGAGAAAGTCGCGACGGCTGGGAGAAGTGAGTTGCATCAGAGGTTCCAATCAAGTGAAAAGCCTAATCTGGCAAAACCGCTCGGTTTACGCTGCGATATTTCCCACTGGTTACTATTGGGAAAATCACTGCCACGCCAAACCGCAAAACGTCACCAGCGCGGCGGCGAGGGCTTGCTGTAATTCGTCCTGTGGCGAGCGGCAAAACAGCGCCAGTTCAAAATGATTGATGTTCGGCAAACCGTCGGCTTCGCCTACTACGCGATGCTCTGGCAAACGGCAACTGGCGGGCAGCAGCGTTAAACCCAAACCGGCGGCGCTGGCGCTGGCGAGGGCCACCAAACTGGCGCTGCTGTAGCTGATACGCCAACTGCGCCCCAGATTATCCAGCGTTTGCGCCATCTCTTCGCGATATAAACCCAACTGCGGAAACACCACCAGCGGCACCGGCGTTTGCTCAAAACAGGGATGCGCGGCGCTGTCGAGCCACAGCAGCGGTTCCGGACGTGAGGCTAAAGGCCGCTCGCCGCCGGGCTGCTTGATCAGCATGATATCCAGCTCCTCGCGCTGCCACGCACGATGCAGATCGACATACATGCCGCTCATCACATCAAGGCGCAATTGCGGATGCTGGCGGCTGAACCCGGCCAGCAAACTGGCGGTCGGCGCGGCAAAATCTTCCGGCACGCCGAGCCGCAAAATGCCATCGCGCCATTTATCACTCAACACGTCGTGCGCTTCGCCATTTAGGGCGATAATTCTACGTGCGTAGCCGAGCAGTTTTTCCCCCTCTTCGGTCAGCGCCACCTGATGCGAGGTGCGTTCCAGCAGCGGTTTGCCGATCATCTCTTCCAGGCGGCGCACTTGCTGGCTCACGGTGGATTGCGAAAGGTGCACGCGGTCGGCGGCGCGGGTAAAACTGGCGGTTTCGCACACCGCAACAAAGCTCAACAGTTGCTGCGGGGTGAACATCGGCTGACGATTCATTTTTCCACTGGTCGCTATGGTGTTATTTCATTTCCAAATAGTAACTGCTGCTGCGATGCTAACAATCTCTTTTCTGCAGGATTGTGTATGAACCGACATTCCAACGGACTGACGCTCGCCGCTTTAGTGCTGGCCGGGCTGAATATGCGTCCGTTACTCACTTCTATCAGCCCGTTGCTCGGCCAGTTGCGCCAGGCGATGGGCCTTTCTGCGCTGGCGGCGTCGCTACTGCCAGCGGTGCCGATGGTGATGATGGGCGCGATTGCTTTGCTCAGCGCCTCGTTGATGCAGCGTGTGCCGCTGCAACGTTTGCTGTTGGCGGGATTGACGCTGCTGTTGCTGGCGCTGGCGGCACGCGGTGTGATTCACGATGGTCAATGGCTGGTGATCAGCGCGTTGTTTGGCGGCTTGGGCGTTGGCGTGGTGCAGATGGCGATGCCGGGTTTGATTCGCCAACGCTTTGCCCAACGCAGTGCGCCGATCACCGGTTTGTGGGCGGGCGCGCTGATGGGCGGTGGCGGCTTGGGCGCGGCGTTGTCGCCGTGGCTGAGCGCGCAGGTCGGTTGGTCACTGGCGCTGGCCGGTTGGGCGCTGCCGGTGTTGCTGGCAATCGGTTTATGGTTGCTGGTGCGCGCGCCGTTGGCGGCTAAAGCGGAAAGCATCGTCGTGCCGCCGCTGTGGCGCAAGTCGCGCGCCTGGACATTAGCCATCAGCTTCGGTCTGATGAATGGCGGCTACGCCACCTGCGTGGCCTGGCTGCCGGATGCTTATCATCATTTGGGCTGGTCGGCGCAGGCGGGAGGATCGCTGCTGGGTGCGATGATTTTGTGTCAGGTAGCAGGCGCGTTGTTGATGCCGCTGCTGGCGCGCAAAGCCGATCGTCGACCCCAGCTGCTCATCAGTTTGTTGTGTCAGTTGATTGGCATGAGCGGCTTTCTGTTCGCACCGTTGTTCGCGCCATGGCTATGGGCGGCCATTGCCGGTTTCGGTTTGGGCGCGGGATTTCCGCTGTCGATGGTGCTGGCGCTCGATCATCTGCCACATCCGCAAGCCGGGGCGCGGCTGGTGGCGTTTATGCAAGGCGCGGGTTTTATCATCGCGGGCTGCATGCCGTTTATCGCCGGACAATTGCAGGCCTTCACCCACAGTTATTCCAGCGTCTGGCTGATGCAAGCTACGGTAACGGTTGGGTTGATCCTGCTGAATTTTCGCTTCCATCCACGCAGTTATGGTCGCGCCTTTGGCTGAATTGGTCCTACCACCCTCCTGAAATGTTGCCGTATCGTCACATAACACGAAAAATCACACCAGCTTCGTTGCTTTAGGTTAACAATGCATTAACTATCTGGAGCCAGAAAGCCCGGCGCGCCAAATGTGGTCCTACCAATTTGGCGCAGAACAGGGCAAAGCGGCGGCGCACACCTGCATCAGCCGATGCGCCGCACCCTTCTGGTCACCTCTGGAGTAAACGGCATGCAGGTATGGCAACAAAACTACGATCCGCTCAACAATTTGTGGCTCTCCAGCCTGGTGGCGGTGATCCCGATTGTGTTTTTCTTCTTCGCGCTGATTAAGCTCAAGCTCAAAGGCTATCAAGCGGGCACGGCAACGGTGGTGATTGCGCTGCTGGTGGCGCTGTTTCTCTACGGCATGCCGCTGGGACAAGCGCTGGCTTCGGTGGTGTACGGCTTCTTATACGGCTTGTGGCCGATTGCATGGATCATCGTCGCCGCCGTTTTCGTCTACAAAATTTCGGTGAAAACCGGCCAGTTCGACATCATTCGCGCCTCGATTCTGACCATTACCCCGGATCAACGTTTGCAGATGCTGATTGTCGGCTTCTGCTTCGGCGCGTTCCTTGAAGGCGCGGCGGGCTTTGGTGCGCCGGTGGCGATCACTGCTGCGCTACTGGTGGGTCTCGGCTTTAATCCGCTGTATGCCGCGGGACTGTGTTTGATCGTTAACACCGCGCCGGTGGCGTTTGGTGCAATGGGCATTCCGATTATCGTCGCCGGGCAAGTCACCGGACTCGATAGCTTCCAGATTGGTCAGATGGCGGGCCGCCAGTTGCCGTTCCTCACCATGATCGTGCTGTTCTGGATCATGGCGATCATGGATGGCTGGCGCGGCGTGAAAGAGACGTGGCCAGCAGTGATCGTTGCTGGTGGATCGTTCGCTATCGCCCAGTTCCTCAGCTCCAACTTCCTTGGCCCGGAACTGCCGGACATCATCTCTTCGCTGGTGTCGTTGGTGTGTTTGACGCTGTTCCTGCGTCGCTGGCAGCCGGTGCGCATCTTCCGTTTTGAGCAGGCCAACAGCGAGAAAACCCAGACGCAACCCCGTTACAGTCTGGGACAAATCGTGCGTGCGTGGATGCCGTTCCTGTTCCTCACCGCCACCGTGACTTTGTGGAGCATTCCGCCATTCAAAGCGCTGTTCGCTAAAGGCGGCGCGATGTACGACTGGGTATTCACCGTGCCGGTGCCGCTACTGAATGAATTAGTGGCGCGCATGCCACCGGTGGTGAATGCGGCGACACCGTATCCGGCGCTGTTCAAGTTTGATGTGTTATCGGCGACCGGCACCGCAATTCTGCTGGCGGCGGTGCTGTCGGTGCTTTGGCTGCGCATGAAGCCGAAAGCGGCGATTCAAACCTTCGGTGAAACCCTGAAAGAGCTGGCGCTGCCGATCTACTCCATCGGCATGGTGCTGGCGTTTGCCTTTATCTCCAACTATTCCGGTTTGTCGGCTACGCTGGCGTTAGCGCTGGCGCATACTGGCAATGCCTTTACCTTCTTCTCGCCGTTCCTTGGCTGGCTTGGCGTATTCCTTACCGGTTCTGACACCTCTTCCAATGCGCTGTTCGCTGCGCTGCAAGCCACTACCGCACAGCAAATTGGTGTATCGGATGTGCTGCTGGTGGCAGCCAATACTACCGGCGGTGTCACCGGCAAGATGATTTCGCCACAGTCGATTGCCATTGCCTGCGCCGCCGTTGGCCTGGTGGGCAAAGAGTCGGATCTGTTCCGTTTCACCGTCAAACATAGCCTGATCTTCACCTGTATGGTCGGCGTGATCACCACGCTTCAGGCCTATGTCTTAACCTGGATGATTCCATGACTGAAAACACGCTGCGGGCGCGCTTGTGCGTCTGGATCACCGAACATCAGCTTGAACCCGGCATGCGTTTGCCCTCTGAGCGCGCACTGGCGGCGGAATTTGCCGTGTCGCGTTCATCATTGCGCGAAGCGATCCAGCAATTAATCAGCAGCGGCGTGTTAATCAGTAAACGGGGTGGCGGCACCTGGCTGCGTCAGCCGCAGGAGCCGTGGTCGGAACAACGCATTGTCGAGCCGATCCGCCAGTTGCTGGCCGCCGATCCCGATTATCGTTATGACATTCTCGAAGCGCGCCATGCCATTGAAGCCAGCACCGCGTGGCACGCGGCGTTGCGTGCCACCGAATCCGATAAAGAGCGGTTGCGCTATGCCTTTGATGCGCTGCTGAAGATGAATGAAAGCGACGATCCGGATCTGGCGGCGCAGGCCGACTTGCGCTTCCATCTGGCAATCGCCGAAGCCTCGCACAACGTGGTGCTGCTGCAAACCATGCGCGGCTTTTTCGATCTACTGCAATCCTCAGTGCTGCACAGCCGCCAGCGCATGTACACCCAACCGGTGATCTTCAATCGCCTCAATGAACAGCATCAGGCGATGTTTGATGCGGTGATGGCGGGCGATGCCGAAGCGGCACGCCAGGCGGCGATGGATCACCTCGGTTTTGTTCACACCACGATGAAAACTCTGCATGAAGATGAGGCACGCCAGGCGCGCATAACGCGCTTGCCGGGCCACGATTTACCTCAGCATAAGGAAAAAAACGGATGATCATTTCTGCTGCCAGTGACTATCGCGCCGCGGCGCAACGCATCTTGCCACCGTTCCTGTTTCACTATCTGGATGGCGGCGCGTATGCCGAGCACACGCTGAAGCGCAATGTCTCCGATCTCTCTGATGTGGCGCTGCGTCAGCGCGTGCTGAAAAACATGTCGGAACTCAGCCTTGAGACCAAGCTGTTCAACGAAACCTTGTCGATGCCGGTGGCGCTGGCACCGGTCGGTTTGTGCGGTATGTACGCGCGACGCGGTGAAGTGCAGGCGGCACGTGCGGCGGCGTTAAAAGGGATTCCGTTTACGCTCTCTACCGTTTCATTGTGTCCGATTGAAGAGGTCGCGCCGGCGATCAATCGCCCAATGTGGTTCCAGCTGTATGTGCTGCGCGATCGCGGCTTTATGCGCAATGCGCTGGAACGCGCCAAAGCTGCCGGTTGTACCACGCTGGTGTTCACCGTTGATATGCCGACACCGGGCGCACGCTATCGCGATGCGCACTCCGGTATGAGCGGGCCGAATGCGGCGATGCGCCGTTATTGGCAGGCGGCAACCCATCCACAATGGGCGTGGGATGTGGGTTTGCATGGCCGTCCACACGATCTCGGCAATATCTCAACCTATCTCGGCAAACCAACCGGACTGGAAGATTACATCGGCTGGCTGGCGAATAACTTCGATCCGTCGATTTCCTGGAAAGATTTGGAATGGATTCGTGAATTCTGGGATGGCCCGATGGTGATCAAAGGCATTCTCGACGCGGAAGATGCACGCGATGCGGTGCGTTTTGGTGCCGATGGCATTGTGGTGTCGAATCACGGCGGACGTCAGTTAGATGGCGTGCTCTCTTCGGCGCGTGCGCTGCCTGCCATCGCCGATGCGGTGAAAGGTGATATCACCATTCTGGCCGACAGCGGCATTCGCAGCGGGTTGGACGTGGTGCGCATGATCGCCTTGGGCGCCGACAGCGTGCTGCTGGGCCGCGCATTTGTCTATGCGCTGGCGACACACGGCCAACGCGGCGTCGAGAATTTGCTCAATCTGATTGAGAAAGAGATGAAAGTGGCGATGACATTAACCGGTGCGAAATCGATCAAAGAGATCACGCAAGACTCGCTGGTGCAGGCTAACGCGCTGTTGAGCGAGGCGGGATTAAGTCCGGCGCGTCCGCGCGCGGTGAGCTAATCGGGCAAGATGAGTGGCGTTGTCTATACTGAGTACCTGTCGTACACAACAGGAGGAATGACATGACCATTCATAAGAAAGGATCGGCCCATTGGGAAGGCGACATTAAAGGGAAAGGCACCGTCAGCACCGAAAGTGGTGTGTTAAACGCGCAGCCTTACGGCTTCAATACCCGTTTTGAAGGGCAGAAGGGCACCAATCCGGAAGAGTTAATTGGTGCGGCACATGCGGCCTGCTTCTCGATGGCGCTGTCACTGATGCTCGGCAATGCAGGTCATCCGCCAACAAGCATCGATACCACTGCGGATGTGTCGCTCGATAAAAAGGGCGAAGGTTTTGCCATTACCAAAATTGCACTGACCAGCACCATCGCTTTGCCCGGCATTGATAAGGCGAAATTCGATGAGATTATCCAGCAGGCCAAAGCAGGTTGCCCGGTTTCTCAGGTACTCAATGCCGAAATCACGCTCGACTATACGCTGAATAATTAATCGCCCTTGCGGGTGAGCAGCGCTAGAATCAACGGTGCGCCTTAGGGCGCATCGTTGCTTTCTGTCGTCTGGAGGATGCGTGGCAAAAAAACTGGCTGCAACCAAACACTGGAAAATGATTGTGGTGCTGTTGTGTATCTGCGGTGCGTTGATGCTGATTCGTTGGGCGGCGATGATATGGGGCTGAAGGATTGGTTTTGGCGCCACAAACTCGGCGTGTTGGTGATGGTGATTTTAGTGTTGGAGCTACTGCACTATGTGCTCACCGCCTCTTGGTTACCGTGGCAGTTGGGCTAATCAATCAGGCGTAATGATTATCTTGCTGGCGAACGTTACGCACGCTGCTGCGCGCAATGCGATAAGCCTTACGTGGATCGCCCGCCACAAACTCAAAGGTGGGGGAGAAGTAAAACGGTAACCAGCCTTCAAAGCCGCTTTCCCATTCCCAGCGAACCGGGCAGGGCCAGATGATACCGTCATACAAAATGTAATAAACCCAGCGTCCGTTTGGACGACGGGGGCGAGCTTTTTTCATTGGATTCACAACGGTGATAGTGAAAAGCAGCTTATATTTTGAACGCTACAACCTATTCTTGCAATGCCGTTTGGCTAAATATTGCGCGACTGTAATAAAACTGGCACCGAATTAACGGTGCACTTCGCCACAAAGCAGGACCACATTGGGCCGGACTTTGTGGATGCGATCGGCCATCTGCTCGCACACCGCTTTGGTGGGATAGATGCGTTCCGATACCGGCAACGCGTCACAGGCATCATGTCCACACGCGCTTACTAACAAAACAAAACCAATCAGCATAATCAGACTCCTTTAACACCTTCGCGTTGGTACGGAATGTGTGGCTGGTTGTTCCCTTTTTTTGATCCAGTATAGCTAAACGCGTCAGGATGCAATTATCACCCCGAGCGGCTTTGTTGTCCGGCAGGCAAGATTATACGCAACGCCATACGCAACGGCAGCTTAATCTGCGCTAAACTGTGCGGCCTTGATAAAAATGATGAGTGAGATAACCATGTCGAATGAAATTGCCCAGCCAGCCAGCAACCCAAAACAAGCCGCTCTACAATTGGTGATTGAGCTGGTGCGCGCCGGCAAACTCAGCCCGCTGCACGGTGATGCGTCTAACATGATTTCCATTTACGAGCAGTTCAAAAACCATTTCGAAGCGGAAAAAGAGTAATTTCCCGCCAGCGGTCGCCAGCAATGGCGACCCGATGGCATCAGGCGAAATACCACGCAGGAAGAATCGCAATCAGGTTATTCAGCGTGTGCAGGAAAATTGGCAGCGCGAGGCTGTTACTGCGCAGGCGCGCATAGCAAAGCAGCAGGGAAAATAGCGTTAACGCCACTAACGTTTCCCAATGCACATATTGCGTGTGCATCGCGGCGAACAGCAGCGAAGTGAGCAGCATGCAGGCAAAACGGCTTTTCGGCGCCCACAGCAGAAAACCTTGCAGCAAGAATCCGCGGAATAACACCTCTTCGAACACCGGCGCTAACAATACCGCCGTCAGCAGCAAAATCAGCATCGAATTGCGGCCCTGCTGCGATTGCGCAATCAGCCAGCCTTCCGGTTGCAAAAACTGCGTCTGCGCCACCATCAAAGCAAACAACAACGCGATAAACAGCAGCGCTTGCAGTGGGCGCACATAGCCCAGCGGAATATCGGTACGGCGTTGACAATAAAAACGGTACAGCGGATAGATCACCGCAAACTCAACCAGGCATAGCACCGGCATCAGCAAGCCATTACTCATCAGTACGCTGTAGTTGGGAAACAGCGTAACCAGCATGGTGACAAGGTAATAGGCCACAAAGCTACCAACGTAGAACAGCGTTAACGTAACTTTGTCGGATTGGGTGTCCATAGGCGACTCAGCGGGCAGAGGAGAGCGCATAGTAGCAATGCCGATCAGCGCTGTCGAGGTGGCGTGTGACACATTTGCGCTGCTCAAATATTCCACCATTAAGACTAAATCTGCGGCGCAGTGCGCCGATAACCATTCAAACCCTTACAGGGTGGAGATGGCGGATGATGCGCCCTCATCCGCCTATTTTTTGCTGCCTGTCTTTCGCGAGCATTGCGCATGAATTCTGAGTATCACCGGCACGCGGCACTCCCCGCCAGGGCCAATATGGAAGCACACACGGTTCGGGTGACGCGACGCAGTTTACGCACCTTAACCTCGCTGCTGTTTGGTGTTCTGCTGCTGTCGGTAGTGATGGTGCTGGTTATTGCCCATCGCCAAAATCGTGATTCAATTCAGCAAGATGCCAATCTGATGCACCACGCATGGCAGCAACAGCAGCAAGAGATGTTGGTTGATGCACGCGATTATGCCAACTGGGGCGAAGCCTGGAAAAACCTGCATCTCACCGTCAATACCGTTTGGGCGTGGAACGAAGAGAACTTTGGGCCGGGACTGTACAAGGAGTATCACTACGACGGCGTATTCGTGGTCGATGGCAGCGGCAAAACGCGTTATGCGGTGGTGAATGGCAAACTCTCGGATGCCTCGCTGGAGAGTTGGTTAGGCACGCAAAGCACGTTGTTATTGAACACCGCCCGCACCTTACACGATGCTGTCGCCCGCAATGCGTTGATTGAAAACAATGCCGCCATTTTGGTCGCCGCGCCGATTACGCCGGGCAAAGTGCCGGATCTACCCACCATGCCCGGACCGGCTTCGGTGATGGTGTTCGTGAATATTTTGACGCCCAATAAACTTGAGGCGTTGGGTAAATCATTGAATGTCATCGAACCGCGCTTGGCTCGCGGTTTTAACGATGCGCTGTTTGAGCCGCGTTTGGTGGAACCGGCGTTGCAAGGTGAACCGCTGGTGATTCGCTGGCAGCCGAAAGATCCCGGTTTTGGCGTGATTTGGCTGATGATGCCGCTGCTGTTTTTCACCGCATTGGCGGTGGCGCTGGTGACGCGTCGCGTGCAGCGTCATGCGTTGCACAATGCGGTGATCTCCGACCGACGTTTTGAAATGCTGGCGATTAGCCAACGTGAATTAGCCAACAGCGAGGAGCGTTTCCGCGATCTGGCGGAAGCGGCATCGGACTGGATCTGGGAAATCGACGATCACGGTCGCCTGTGCTATCTCTCGTCGCGCTTTGCGGCGGTGACCGGGCATGAAGTCAAAAGCTGGATCGGTCGTCCGCTTGATCAGTTGCTCAGCCATCCCAGCCATTCACTGGTGTCGTGGCTGATGCGCCAGGGCGAAGAGGTGCAGCACGTGCCGTTGCGCTGCCAGTTTATGTCGGCGAACGGCGAGCGGCGTATTGGGCAATTGATGGCGAAAGCGATTCGCCGCAACGGTTTACGCAGTGGTTTTCGCGGCACGGTATCGGATATCACCCACGAAGTGGATGCCGAAGCGCGTATTCAATTCCTGTCGCGTCATGACATGCTGACTGGATTAGCTAACCGCATCCAGTTACAGGAGTATCTCACCGCCTATCTGGAAAACCTGCGCGATGACGATCCGCTATTTGTTATTAGCTTCAATCTCGATCAGTTCAAACCGATCAACGATACGTGGGGCCACGCGGTCGGCGATGAAGTGCTGAATGAGGTCTCAAAACGGCTGAAAAGCCTGCTAGCACCGCATGAACTGGCGGCGCGACTCGGCGGCGATGCCTTTATTTTGCTGCTGCGTGAAAGTTCGCGCGCGGGCGTGGAGTATCGCTGTCGCGCGCTGCAACGCATCATTTATGAGCCGATTTATAGCGGTTCACATCAAATCAATTTAACCGCCAGCATGGGCATCGTTTCTGCGCCGCAGGATGCCACGCAACCGGAAGCGCTGCTGCGATTAGCGGACATTGCGCTGGCACAAGCACGCAGCGCCGGACGCGATCAATGGGTATGGTATTCCACCGACATGGCCAACCATTTGCAGTCGAAACGCGACATGGTGCAGGCGATTGAACAGGCGCTTATCGATCACGCTTTTACGCTGCACTATCAGCCGCGTTATCAGCTGCAAAATGGGCAACTGGCGGGCGCAGAAGCGCTGATTCGTTGGCAAGTCGCCGATAACCAATGGATCACACCGGATCGCTTTATTCCGCTGGCGGAGGAAAACGGTTTGATCGCCGCGATCAGCGATTGGGTGCTAATGCGTGCCTGCCTCGATGCGCGCGATTGGGGCGAACAGCGTTATGTTTCCGTCAATATTTCGCCGGTTGAGTTTCGTAACCACGATTTGGTGCAGCGCGTGGCGCATGCATTAGAGGTCAGCGGATTACCGGCGACGCAGTTGGAGTTGGAAATAACCGAAAACGTCACCTTTGAGAATCCGGATCGCGCACTGGAGATCATGCAAGGTCTGCGCGCGCTCGGCGTGCGCTTGACGGTGGATGATTTTGGCACCGGCTATGCGGCGCTCGGTTACCTCAAAACCTTCCCGTTTAATGGTTTGAAGATTGATCGTTCCTGGATGAAAGAGTTCCCGGAATCGAAACAGGCGCAATCGGTGGTGGCGGGAATTGTCGGCTTGGCGCGTGCTTTTGCTTTGACCATCACCGCCGAAGGCATCGAAACCGACGCGCAGCTGCAGGAGCTGAAAGCGCTGTCCTGCGAAGAAGGGCAGGGCTATTTTCTTGGCCGCCCAATGCCGTTAGCCGCGTTTAATGCCCGGCTGCGCGAGGAATCGTAGGGTCGCCATTTAGGTACAAACCGGCCACATGGGTAACACTTTAGACCGGGCACATGGGTAACAGTTATAAACGGCATAGCAGAGGAGACTCACTATGCCCTGGACTGAGAAAGTATCCATGCA
>NZ_JBCNNP010000044.1:0-33510 GCF_039594315.1 Pantoea sp. | reverse complement strand
GCTCAGGCGGGAAACGGGTATGCACACTGTTGTGCTTACCGCTCGCCAAATCTTCGTCGATGATCTGACGAATAAAGTTCGTTGGGCGGGCTTCAGCCTCACTCATCTCAAAATCCTCAAAAACTATAACGGGTGATTTGTACCACGAAGTAACGGAGTATGATCCACAAAGCGCAGGAGGGAAACAACCGTTTGTTGGTCGTTTTAAAACAAAAAAGGCAGGAATTGCTTCCTGCCTTCTGGGTCAATCACAAGGACTTAGCCTTTAACCTCGTACAACGGGGTTTGGCCTGCTACCACTGAACCGCTAGCCAGTAAATTCAGACCGGCAAAATCATCGCTGTTGCTCACCACAACCGGGCTGATCATTGAGCGCGCATTGGCGTTAAGGAAATCCAGATCCATTTCCAGGATTGGCTGACCTGCGGTTACTATCGCACCCTCTTCTACCAGACGCGTGAAACCTTTACCTTCCAGCGCCACGGTATCCAGACCCATGTGAACCACGATCTCGACACCATTTTCTGCTTCGAGGCAGAAAGCATGGTTAGTGTTGAAGATTTTCACCACGGTACCGGCAGTTGGCGCCACCACGATTTTATCGGTTGGCTTGATGGCTAAACCATCGCCGACCGCTTTGCTGGCGAATGCTTCATCTGGCACATTTTCTAGCGCCACCACTTCACCGGTGACCGGAGCCAACAACGTTGCGATAACGGCTTTTTCGCTATTCAGTACTGCCTGTGGTTTTGCTGCTGCCGGAGCCGCGGCTGGCGCTGCTGCAGAGGCAGCAACTGGGCCTTTGCTCAGAACCGTTTTCATTGCAGTAGCAATGCTTTCAGCCTGCGTACCGACGATCACCTGCACACTTTGCTTGTTCAGACGAATCACACCTGAAGCGCCCAGACGTTTGGCAACACCTTCATTAACCAACGCAGAGTCATTTACATTCAAACGCAGACGAGTGATACAAGCATCAATGTGAGTCAGGTTGTCTGAACCACCGATCGCGGCGATGTATCGGCGCGCCAGCGATTCAGTTTGGCTTTCGCCATTGCCGCTGTTATCAACGTTTACGTCATAACCGTCAGTTTCATCGCCCGCTGAGAGTTCGCGGCCCGGCGTCATCAGGTTGAATTTTTTGATGGTGAAACGGAACACTACATAGTAGATAACGAAGAACACTAAACCTTGTGGGATCAGCATCCACCAATGCACTGCCAGCGGGTTACGCGTTGACAGCACCATATCCACTAAACCGGCGCTGAAGCCGAAGCCCGCAATCCACTGCATGCTGGCAGCGATGAACACGGACAGACCGGTCAACGCAGCGTGAATCACATACAGCACTGGAGCCACGAACATGAAGGAGAATTCCAGCGGTTCGGTAATACCGGTAAAGAAGGCAGCAAAGGCCGCAGCCAACATAATACCGCCCACTTTGGCGCGGTTTTCTGGACGCGCACAGTGGTAAATCGCCAGCGCAGCGCCAGGCAGACCAAACATCATGATTGGGAAGAAGCCCGCCTGATAACGACCGGTGATACCCGGGATACCAGAGCCATCGGCGATAGACTGCGCACCGCCAAGGAATTTAGGAATATCGTTGATGCCCGCTACGTCGAACCAGAATACCGAGTTCAACGCGTGATGCAGACCAACCGGGATCAGCAAGCGGTTAAAGAAGGCATACACGCCTGCACCGACAGAACCCAGCTTCTGAATGTGTTCACCGAAGTTAACCAGGCCACCAAAGATGATCGGCCAGATATACATCAGGATGAACGCAACCAGGATCATCAGGAAGGAGACCAGAATCGGCACCAAACGGCGGCCGCTGAAGAACGACAGCGCTTTTGGCAGCTCAACGTGACTGAAGCGGTTATACACTTCTGCGGAGAGAATACCGACCAGAATACCCACGAACTGGTTATTGATTTTTCCGAACGCGGCAGGCACTTGCTCCACCGGCATTTTCTGAATCATCGCCACCGCAGCCGGTGAACACAGAGTGGTCACCACCAGGAAGCCGACGAAACCGGTTAATGCAGCAGCACCGTCTTTATCTTTTGACATGCCGTAAGCCACACCAATGGCAAACAGCACAGACATATTTTCGATGATCGCCGAGCCAGATTTGATCAACAGTGCTGCCAGCGCATTACCTGCACCCCAGCTATCTGGATCAATCCAATACCCGACCCCCATCAAGATTGCCGCTGCCGGCAGAGTCGCTACCGGCACCATCAGTGCGCGGCCGACCTTTTGCAGATATCCTAAAATACTCACCTTATTCTCCCCCTATGAGACTGGCGTTTTGCCGTGGCGCGGGTTGATTTTATTATCCCGTCGCCCGGTACCTTGATGACACTTTTCACCACGATGCGCAGTGTAAAGACAAATTAATTCGCCTCGCAAATTAAAACCACTACAACTGTGACTTTAATCACCAAAATGGTGGTTTGAGAATGCGAAATGCTAGCCAGCACCACAAACTTATTTTATGATGAAAAATATCGAGTCGCACTTTTCCCGGATGGCTAAGCTTAAACGCATTACGCTTAAGGGCAGAAAACCGCAACTCCACATTTCCAATCTTAATTGAGGTGAAGACATGAGACTGATCCCTTTAGCCACAACTACCCAAGTGGGTAAATGGGCTGCACGCCATATTGTTAACCGCATTAACGCGTTTAAGCCTAGCGCAGAACGTCCTTTCGTGCTGGGTTTGCCAACCGGTGGCACGCCACTGGAAGCTTACAAGCACCTGATTGACATGCACAAAGCGGGCCAGGTTAGTTTCAAGCACGTTGTCACCTTTAACATGGATGAGTATGTTGGCCTGCCGAAAGAGCATCCGGAAAGCTATCACAGCTTCATGTATCGCAACTTCTTCGATCACGTTGATATTCAAGAGCAAAACATCAATCTTCTGAATGGCAATGCCGAAGATATTGACGCAGAATGTCGTCAATACGAAGAGAAGATGCGCGCCTATGGCAAAATTAACCTGTTCATGGGTGGCGTAGGCAACGATGGTCATATTGCCTTCAACGAACCGGCTTCTTCACTCTCATCCCGTACCCGCATCAAAACCCTGACGCACGATACGCGCATCGCGAACTCACGCTTCTTTAATGGCGATGTTGATCAGGTGCCGAAATATGCGCTGACCGTTGGCGTGGGCACTTTGCTGGATGCAGAAGAAGTGATGATTTTGGTGACAGGTCACTTGAAAGCGCAGGCGCTGCAAGCGGCGGTTGAAGGTAACGTGAATCACATGTGGACCATCAGCTGCCTGCAATTGCATGCAAAATCTGTTGTGGTGTGTGATGAGCCAGCCACCATGGAACTGAAAGTGAAAACCGTGAAATATTTCCGCGAAATGGAAGCGGAAAATATGAAGGGTGTGTAACAACACGTTGTAAAAACCTGCTGCTATTAGGCGGCAGGCTTAGCCGGGAGAGACAAACGATGTACGCATTAGTTAACGGCCGGATTTTTACCGGTCATGAAATTCTGGACAATCATGCTGTAGTCATTGCAAATGGCGTGATTGAGCGCGTGTGTCCGCGTGATAGCCTGGACGCGGCAATCGCACAGCAGGATGTAGCTGGTGCGTTTATCGCTCCTGGTTTTATTGATTTACAGCTCAACGGCTGCGGTGGCGTGCAATTCAATGACGACATCAATGCTATCAGCGTTGAAACCCTCGAAATCATGCAGCGCGCCAACGAAAAATCGGGCTGCACGAGCTATTTACCGACGCTGATCACCAGCACCGATGAACTGATGAAGCGCGCGGTAGAAACCATGCGCGCCTACCTGGCGAAGCATCAGAATCAGGCATTGGGTCTGCATCTTGAAGGTCCATGGCTGAACAAGGCGAAAAAAGGCACGCACAATCCGGAATTGATTCGTCTGCCAGACGCTGAACTGGTGGAATTCCTGTGCGCTAACGCCGATGTCATCACCAAAATTACCTTAGCGCCGGAAAATGCGGGTAGCGAGGTGATTCGCAAACTGCGTGATGCGGGAATCATCGTTTCCGCGGGCCATTCAAATGCCACTTATGAAGAAGCAAAAATCGGCTTTAGCGCTGGTGTGAGCTTTGCAACGCACCTTTATAACGCCATGCCGACCTTTGCCGGACGCGAGCCTGGCCTGATCGGTGCGCTGTTTGATTCGCCTGATGTATACTGCGGCATCATTGCAGATGGTTTACATGTCCATTACGCTAATGTGCGCAATGCAAAACGCATCAAAGGCGACAAACTGG
This sequence comes from Pantoea sp., assembly GCF_039594315.1. Taxonomy (GTDB): domain Bacteria; phylum Pseudomonadota; class Gammaproteobacteria; order Enterobacterales; family Enterobacteriaceae; genus Pantoea. The sequence goes on along the minus strand of NZ_JBCNNP010000044.1, from coordinate 29,231 downwards.
TGTTAGTGACGGATGCCACAGCACCGGCAGGCGCGTCGATTGATCAATTCATTTTTGCAGGCAAAACAATATACTATCGCGACGGCCTGTGCGTTGACGAAAACGGTACGCTCAGTGGTTCTGCATTGACCATGATTGAAGCGGTGCAGAACAGCGTTGAACACTGTGGTATCGCTCTGGATGAAGCGCTGCGTATGGCGACGCTGTATCCCGCGCAGGCGATGGGTGTGGAGAAACAGTTAGGATCGATTGAAGCAGGAAAAATCGCCAACCTGACTGTCTTTACCCGCGATTATCAAATCACTAAGACGTTAGTCAATGGAGACAACGTCCTCAGCGAGTAAGTATTGAATGACCACTGGCGGCCAGTCTCAAATAGGAAATGTCGATCTTGTCAAACAACTCAACAGTGCAGCCGTCTATCGGCTGATAGATCAACAAGGGCCGATATCGCGCATTCAAATCGCTGAACACAGCCAGCTTGCGCCCGCCAGTGTCACCAAAATTACCCGCCAACTGATTGAGCGCGGCCTGATTAAAGAGGTGGAACAACAAGCTTCCACCGGCGGGCGCCGCGCCATCTCCATCATTACTGAAACGCGTCATTTCCATACTATTGGCGTGCGCTTAGGGCGTAACGACGCCACACTAACGCTATTTGATTTGAGCGGAAAGTCGCTGGCACAGGAAGATTATCCGCTGCCAGAGCGCACTCAGGAGACGCTGGAAAACGCCCTCTTCAACGCTATCAGTGCTTTTATGGCGGCGCATCAGCGTAAAATTCATGAGCTGATTGCCATCGCGGTGATTCTGCCAGGCTTAGTCGATCCGATTAACGGCATTATTCGCTATATGCCGCATATTGCGGTGAGCCATTGGCCGTTAGTTTCCAGCCTGAAAAAACGCTTCAACGTCACCAGTTTTGTCGGCCATGACATCCGCAGTCTGGCGTTGGCCGAGCACTACTTCGGTGCAAGTCGAGACTGCGCAGACTCCATTCTGGTGCGTTTACATCGCGGTACCGGCGCGGGCATCATCGCTAATGGACACATTTTCCTCGGCAGCAATGGCAACGTTGGCGAGATCGGCCACATTCAGGTCGATCCGCTAGGCGAACGCTGTCATTGCGGTAATTTCGGATGCCTTGAAACCATTGCCGCCAATGGCGCAATTGAAAACCGCGTACGCCATCTGCTCAATCAAGGCTATCCAAGCAGCTTAACGTTGAATGATTGCCTGATGCCGCAGATCTGCCGCGCAGCCAATCATGGCGATGCGTTGGCGTGTGAAGTGATCGAATATGTTGGTCGCTATTTGGGTAAGGCGATTGCCATTGCGATTAACCTCTTCAACCCGCAAAAAGTGGTGTTGGCCGGTGAAATCACCGAGGCTGACAAAGTACTGTTCCCTGCGATTGAAGGTTGCATTAATACCCAAGCGCTCAATGCCTTCCGTAAGAATCTGCCCGTGGTGCGTTCTGAGCTTGACCATCGTTCAGCGATTGGCGCTTTCGCCCTGGCAAAACGCGCTATGCTGAATGGCATTTTGCTGCAACATCTGCTGGAAGAGTAACCACCAGCCTGCTGTTTAGCAGGCCCGACCGGATGCAATCTATGACGATTAAAAGCGTAATCTGTGACATCGACGGCGTGTTGATGCACGACAACACCGCCGTTCCCGGCGCGAACGAATTTTTGCAGCGCATCCTGGCGAAAGATATGCCGTTGGTGGTGTTGACCAACTATCCTTCGCAAACCGCGTTAGATCTGGCTAACCGCTTTGCCAACGCCGGTGTCGAGGTGCCAGATTCGGTGTTTTACACCTCGGCGATGGCCACCGCCGATTTCCTGCGTCGTCAGGAAGGCAAAAAGGCTTATGTGATTGGCGAAGGCGCATTGATTCACGAACTTTACAAAGCCGGCTTCACTATCACTGACGTCAATCCTGACTTCGTTATCGTCGGTGAAACGCGATCCTTCAACTGGGAAATGATGCATAAAGCCGCGTTCTTCGTTGCCAATGGCGCACGCTTTATCGCGACTAATCCCGATACTCACGCGCGCGGCTTTGTACCTGCCTGCGGCGCATTGTGTGCTGGTATTGAAACGATCTCCGGTCGTAAGCCGTTTTATGTTGGTAAACCGAGTCCATACATCATGCGCGCCGCGTTAAACAAGATGCATGCGCACTCAGAAGAGACGGTGATTGTGGGCGATAATTTGCGTACCGACATTCTGGCCGGCTTCCAGGCGGGTCTGGAAACCATTCTGGTATTGTCTGGCGTCTCAACGCTGAGCGATATTGATGCGATGCCATTCCGTCCAGATTGGATCTACCCTTCCGTTGCTGACATCGACCTGTTTTGATTCCAGCCATCACTTATGCTTATAGCCCTGCTCGTATTGAATGCGTGCAGGGCTTTTGTTTTTACGTCGCAAAATCAATTTTCAACGTTCATATGATTGCGCACAAAATCATCAAAACCACCAATCCATTAGATCACATCTAATTTAAATGCGATTTAATTAAATAAAATTCAATTTTAATCCGTAGCCAACATCCTTTTTATCAAAAATCTCTTTTTTCGCTTGCGTTAACACCCCCCTTTAACGCATTTTCTTATGCATCACGCAGTCAATGCTGCCGGACAAACGTAAAAAAATACTTCGCCACAAGGTGAGATCAGGAGTCAGTTATGTGTTCAATTTTTGGTGTGTTGGATCTGAAAAGCGATCCGGTTGAGCTGCGCAAGAAAGCGCTGGAATGTTCTCGTTTAATGCGTCACCGCGGCCCAGATTGGTCAGGTGTGTATGCCGATGACAAAGCCATTTTGGTGCATGAGCGCCTGTCAATTGTTGACGTTAACAACGGCGCACAGCCGCTGTACAACGCCGATCACACCCACGTACTGGCGGTAAACGGTGAAATCTACAACCATCAGGCGCTGCGTGCCGAGTTGAGCGATCGTTATGCTTTCCAGACCGGTTCTGACTGTGAAGTGATCCTGGCGCTGTATCAGGAAAAAGGCGTTGATTTCCTCGACGAGCTGCAAGGCATGTTCGCCTTCATTTTGTGGGACAGCGTAAAACAGCAATATCTGATTGGCCGTGACCATATCGGCATCATCCCGCTGTATATGGGCAACGATGAACACGGCAACCTGTATGTGGCTTCTGAGATGAAAGCACTGGTGCCGGTTTGTCGCAGCATCAAAGAATTCCCGCCGGGAAGCTTCATGTCGAGCGCCGACGGTGAAATTCGCCGTTACTGGCAGCGTGACTGGATGGAATTCTCCGCCGTTGAGCACAACACCACTGATGCCGCCGAGCTGAAACATGCGCTGGAAGAGTCAGTGAAAAGTCACCTGATGTCAGACGTTCCTTATGGCGTGCTGTTGTCTGGCGGTCTGGATTCTTCAATCATTTCCGCCGTGACCAAACGTTTTGCCGCTAAGCGCGTTGAAGATGCTGACAAGAGCGATGCGTGGTGGCCACAGCTGCACTCCTTTGCGGTTGGCCTGGAAGGTTCACCGGATCTGAAAGCGGCAAAATCTGTTGCTGAACATCTGGGCACCGTGCACCACGAAATCCACTTCACCGTGCAAGAAGGCCTGGATGCGATTCGTGACGTGATTTATCACATCGAAACCTATGATGTGACCACCATTCGCGCCTCAACGCCGATGTATTTGATGTCACGTAAAATCAAAGCGATGGGCATCAAAATGGTGCTGTCCGGCGAAGGTGCGGACGAAGTGTTTGGCGGCTACCTCTATTTCCATAAGGCGCCTAACGCCAAAGAATTCCACGAAGAAAACGTGCGTAAGCTGCTGGCGCTGCACATGTTTGACTGTGCGCGTGCTAACAAAGCGATGTCGGCGTGGGGCGTGGAAGCGCGCGTGCCGTTCCTCGATAAGAAATTCCTTGATGTTGCGATGCGCATCAACCCAGAAGATAAGCTGTGTGGCAGCAACGGCAAGATGGAAAAACACATCCTGCGTGAGTGCTTCTCCTCTTATCTGCCGGAAAGCGTGGCATGGCGCCAGAAAGAGCAATTCTCTGACGGTGTTGGCTACAGCTGGATCGATACGCTGAAAGAAGTGGCGGCAAAGCAAATCACCGATCAACAGTTGTCGACGGCGCATTTCCGCTTCCCGTACAACACGCCAAACTCGAAAGAAGCGTATTTGTATCGCGAAATCTTTGAAGAGTTGTTCCCAATTGCCAGCGCAGCTGAGTGTGTGCCGGGTGGTCCATCGGTGGCCTGTTCTTCGGCTAAAGCGATTGAGTGGGACGAAGCATTTAAATCAATGGATGATCCTTCAGGTCGTGCCGTTGGCGTGCATCAGTCCGCTTACAAATAAGGTTTATACTCAATAAGATCAGGGGCTCAATTGAGCCCCTTTTTTGTGCAAGATCACACACATTGAATGAAATTTGCTGAATAAACCGCCAGCCTGGTTACAAGCCAGACAAACAGGCGTTTTAAGGCGAAAAACGGCAAAAAAATTGTTGACGCTACAAGACTCAATACGCATAATGCGCCCCGCAACGCCGATGAAGGTTATGCGCAAAAGATGGCTACGTAGCTCAGCTGGTTAGAGCACATCACTCATAATGATGGGGTCACAGGTTCAAATCCCGTCGTAGCCACCATCTTTTGCGGGAGTGGCGAAATTGGTAGACGCACTAGATTTAGGTTCTAGCGCCGCAAGGTGTGCGAGTTCAAGTCTCGCCTCCCGCACCATTTCAGTCTTCGGCAGTCGGATGGGATATCGCCAAGCGGTAAGGCACCGGTTTTTGATACCGGCATTCCCTGGTTCGAATCCAGGTATCCCAGCCAATCCGATTATTGTTGTGGATATAAAAATCGACGAATGGGATATCGCCAAGCGGTAAGGCACCGGTTTTTGATACCGGCATTCCCTGGTTCGAATCCAGGTATCCCAGCCATCGTTGATAGCAGTAAGCAGTATTTTGGCTACGTAGCTCAGCTGGTTAGAGCACATCACTCATAATGATGGGGTCACAGGTTCAAATCCCGTCGTAGCCACCAAATTTTTGGGGTGTCGCCAAGCGGTAAGGCTCTGGTTTCTGATACCAGCATTCCGGGGTTCGAATCCCTGCACCCCAGCCATACAAAGACAATTTGATTAAGCACCAATTTATTGGGGTGTCGCCAAGCGGTAAGGCTCTGGTTTCTGATACCAGCATTCCGGGGTTCGAATCCCTGCACCCCAGCCAAATTGCACAATAAAGCCCGCTTTTGCGGGCTTTATTGTTTTCTGCGTTCTGGAAATCAGGGAGCGCAAAGTCACGCTCCCGATATAAATCACAAACCTAATGCGTAACGCAGCACCCGGCGTTTTAAGGCTCCGGCATTCTCAGCCGCAATCAACGCCAGATTACGTGCAAAGCGCAGTGGTGGCAGTTTATTGCTAAACGCGAAATAGAACAGATCCATCCCACCTTGCATCAATAAATTATCTTTATAACGCTGACGATGATAACGCTGCAGCACTTCGTTTGATGACCAGATCTGCGCCTGGCTGCGCGCCTCCACCAGCGTAGTAATCAAAGCATCCACATCGCGATAGCCTAAATTGACGCCCTGCCCGGCCAACGGGTTGATGGTATGCGCCGCATCACCCACCAAGGCTAATCCTGGCATCACATAACGCGTGGCATGGCGACGCACCAACGGGAAAGATGCCGCGGCTTTCACCTTGAAACGACCAACGCGCGCCGGGAAGTGGGCATGAATCTCTTTTTCCAATTGCGAGAATGGCAAACTTTGCAACTGGCGAATACGTGCTGGCGCGTCATACCACACCAGCGACGCGCGACGATCAAATAGCGGCAGAAACGCACGTGGACCTTGCGGCGTGAACTGTTGCCAGGTTGAGTCGCCGGCATCGTGTTCACATTCCACACTGATCAGCATGCAGGATTGCGCATAGTTCCAGCCACGCACGCCAATTCCCGCCAACTGCCGCACGCGCGAGTTGGCACCGTCCGCGCCCACCACTAAACGCGCATCCAGCGTTTGGCCATTGTCCAGTTGCACATGCCAGCCCGCATTATGCGGCTGCAAACCCTGCAAACTGGCCGGGCACAGCAGCGTAATGCCCTCTTGCTGCATTTTTTCCCATAACGCACGTTGCAAGACGCTGTTTTCCACCATAAAACCCAACTCAGGCAAACCCAGCGAGGCCGCATCAAACGTCACATGCGCATTTTGCCACTCCCAGGTTTCCAGTTGACGATACGGTGCGCAACGCATTGCTTGCACTTGTGGCCAAACATTCAGCTGCTGCAACAGCGCGACCGAAGAGGCGCCAATCGCGGAAATACGCACATCGGGATCGCTCGCAACATCAAACACCGCTGGCTCGGCGCGCTCAATCACCGCCACGCGAAACTGCTGCTGCGCCAGACCACACGCCAACGCGGCACCGACCATGCCGCCGCCCACGATCACCACATCAAAATGTGAATCCTGCATCGACTCTAATCCTTGTTATTGCCGTGATACCTGCCAGCATCACATTGATAGGGAAAGTGTACCGGAAATTGACCGTGCGATGCGATGTTGATGCGTGAAGCCTAGCCACCACTACAGTGAAGCATTACAATACGCGCCCTGCACTTCGCGTTAATCAATGGCTAGTTCGATGACCAAAAAACTACACATCAAAACCTGGGGCTGTCAGATGAATGAATACGATTCATCGAAGATGGCCGATCTGCTGAACAGTACGCACGGCTACACTCTCACCGAGGAAGCTGAAGAGGCGGATGTTCTGCTGCTCAATACCTGCTCGATTCGTGAAAAGGCGCAGGAGAAGGTTTTTGCTCTGTTGGGTCGCTGGAAAAAGCTGAAAGCGGATAATCCCGATGTAATCATTGGTGTCGGCGGTTGCGTTGCCTCGCAGGAAGGTGAACGTCTGCGCCAACGCGCCAACTACGTTGATATCGTGTTTGGCCCGCAAACCTTGCATCGCTTGCCGGAAATGATCAACACCGTGCGCGGCAGCAAAAGTCCTGTGGTGGACATCAGCTTCCCGGAAATCGAAAAGTTTGATCGCCTGCCAGAACCGCGCGCCGATGGCCCAACCGCCTACGTTTCCATCATGGAAGGTTGCAACAAATATTGTACCTTCTGCGTGGTGCCCTACACCCGTGGCGAGGAAGTCAGCCGCCCCAGCGACGATATTCTGCTGGAAATAGCCCAGCTCGCCGCGCAGGGCGTGCGTGAAGTCAATCTGCTCGGTCAGAACGTTAATGCTTATCGTGGTGCCACTTTTGATGGCGAAGTTTGCAGCTTTGCTGAGTTGTTGCGTTTAGTGGCGGCGATTGACGGCATTGATCGCATTCGTTTTACCACCAGCCATCCGATTGAATTTACCGATGACATCATTGATGTTTATCGCGATACACCTGAGTTGGTGAGTTTTCTGCATCTGCCAGTACAAAGTGGCTCCGACCGCATCCTTACATTGATGAAGCGTGCGCACACCGCGCTGGAGTACAAAGCGATTATTCGCAAACTGAAAGCTGCGCGTCCGGATATCTTGCTGAGCTCAGATTTCATCATTGGTTTCCCTGGCGAAACGCAGCAGGATTTTGAACAGACCATGAAGCTGGTGGGCGAAGTGAATTTCGATGTCAGCTTCAGCTTCATCTATTCAATGCGCCCAGGCACACCCGCCGCCGATCTGCCGGATGATGTGCCGGAAGAAGAGAAAAAACAGCGCCTTTACATCTTGCAGGATCGCATTAACCAACAGGTGATGGCATGGAGCCGCAGCATGCTGGGCAGCACGCAGCGTGTACTGGTAGAAGGGATTTCGCGTAAGAATGTGATGGAGTTGAGCGGTCGCACCGACAGTAATCGCGTGGTGAACTTCGAAGCACCGGTTGAAATGATTGGCAAATTTGTTGATGTCGAAATTGTCGATGTGTATGCCACCTCATTGCGTGGTGTGCTGGTGCGCACCGAAGATCAAATGGACCTGCGCGTGGCAGAAAGCCCGGCTTCGGTGATTGCGCGAACCCGCAAAGAGAATGACATCGGCGTCGGACTGTTCCAGCCTTGAAATCACGAATGTTGAGCGGCAGCGCACAAAGCGCTGTCGCCTGTTTCATCCTGCCGCCCTTGCTTTCCGCAAACGCTGCCCAAATATCGTTTCTGAAGCTTGCGCCGATGCGCAGCGCCATAAATAATTCCATCAAGAGGCGACATCCTTTGCTTGCTGCCTCTGATACACCTTTTCAACTGGCCCTAAGCGACCCTAAGGATTCATTTGAATATCGAAACGCGTGAAATTGCCCTTGAACCGGCAGACAACCAACGACTGATGAGTTTGTGTGGTCCCATGGACGACAATGTGAAGCAGTTGGAGCGTCGTTTGGGCATTGAGATCAAACGTCGTGATAACCACTTCACGCTCACTGGTCGCTCAATGTGCGTCGATGCCGCCGCCAATATATTGCGCACGTTGTATGTCGATACCGCGCCGATGCGTGGACAAATTAAAGATATCGAACCGGATGAAATCCACCTGGCAATCAAAGAGAGCCGTGTGCTGGAGCAAAGCGCGGAGAGCGTGCCGGAGTTCGGTAAAGCGGTAAACATCAAAACCAAGCGTGGCGTGATCAAACCGCGTACGCCGAATCAGGCGCAATACATCGCCAATATTTTCGCGCACGATATTACCTTTGGTATTGGTCCAGCCGGTACCGGTAAAACCTATCTGGCGGTGGCGGCGGCAGTGGATGCGCTGGAGCGCCAGGAGATTCGCCGTATTCTCTTGACGCGTCCGGCGGTAGAAGCGGGTGAAAAGCTCGGCTTCCTGCCAGGCGATCTGAGTCAGAAAGTCGATCCCTATCTGCGCCCGCTGTATGACGCGCTGTTCGAAATGCTCGGTTTTGAGCGGGTCGAAAAGCTCATTGAGCGCAACGTGATTGAAGTGGCTCCGTTAGCTTATATGCGCGGCCGTACGCTCAATGATGCGTTTGTCATCCTTGATGAGAGCCAGAACACCACCATCGAACAGATGAAGATGTTCCTGACGCGTATCGGCTTCAATTCGAAAGCGGTGATTACCGGTGACGTGACGCAAATTGACTTGCCGCGCAGCACCAAATCCGGCTTGCGCCACGCCATTGAAGTATTGGCTGAAGTCGATGAAATCAGCTTTAACTTTTTCCACAGCGAAGACGTGGTGCGTCATCCGGTTGTCGCACGCATCGTGAATGCTTATGAAGCCTGGGAAACCGCCGATCAGAAACGCCGTGACCAACAGGCAGAAGAGCGCAAACGCGAAGCGATTGCCGCTCAGCTTGCCAGTCAAACCACCCCGCAGGAGCGTTAATGAGCGCGGTAATACTTGATTTACAACTGGCCTGCGCCGATGAAAATAATCTGCCGGCAGAAGCCGCTTTTCAGCGCTGGCTGGAAGCGGCAGTCACCCCTTTTCAACCGGGAAGTGAGGTCACCATTCGTTTGGTGGATGAAGCCGAAAGTAATGAGCTTAATCTGACTTATCGTGGCAAAGACAAGCCGACCAACGTGCTCTCTTTTCCGTTTGAAGCGCCGCCAGGTATTGAATTGCCGCTGCTTGGCGACTTGATCATTTGCCGTCAGGTGGTTGAGCAAGAGGCTGCTGAACAAGGCAAAACCGTCGAAGCGCATTGGGCGCACATGGTGGTACACGGCACGCTGCACTTGCTGGGTTACGATCACATCGAAGACAGTGAAGCCGAGGAAATGGAGGCGCTGGAGACCGAGATAATGCTTGCTCTTGGTTATCCTGATCCGTACATTTCGGAGAAAGAAGACGCCTGAGCCACTGGCTTAGGTTATTGCGCTGCTGGCGCGGATGCCGGCAGCACCCTTCCCTCATCAGAGAGAACTAAATAAAAACGCCATGAGCGACGACCATTCTCAAAACAGCGACGCACCCAGTAGTAAAAAGGGTTTTTTCTCCCTACTTATCAACCAACTTTTTCACGGTGAACCCAAAAACCGTGATGAGCTGCTGGGGTTAATCCGTGATTCTGAGCAGAAAGAGCTGATCGATCAGGACACCCGCGACATGCTCGAAGGTGTGCTGGACATTGCCGAACAGCGTGTGCGCGACATCATGATTCCGCGTTCGCAAATGATCACCTTAAAACGCAATCAAACTCTGGAAGAGTGCCTTGCGGTGATTATTGAATCTGCGCACTCCCGTTTTCCCGTCATCAGCGAAGACAAAGATCACGTAGAAGGCATTTTGATGGCCAAAGACCTGCTGCCATTTATGGCCAGCGCGTCTGAACCTTTCAGCATGGAAAAAGTGCTGCGTACCGCCGTGGTGGTGCCGGAAAGCAAACGTGTCGATCGCATGCTCAAAGAGTTCCGCTCACAGCGTTATCACATGGCGATTGTCATTGATGAATTTGGTGGCGTCTCGGGTTTGGTGACCATCGAGGATATCCTTGAGTTGATCGTCGGCGAAATTGAGGATGAATATGACGATGAAGAAGATCGTGATATCCGTCAGCTCAATCGTCATACCTATACCATGCGTGCCTTAACGCAAATTGAAGATTTTAATGAAGTCTTTGGTACTGATTTCAGCGATGACGAAGTTGATACCATTGGTGGATTGGTCATGCAGGGATTCGGCCACCTTCCGGCTCGCGGTGAGAGTATTGTTATTGACGGCTACCAGTTTAAAGTCGCGATGGCCGATAGCCGCCGTATTATCCAGGTGCATGTAAAAATCCCAGAAGACTCACCACAACCGCAACTCGAAGACGAATAATTTATGGCTTTAGCCTCTCTTTACTCGCAGCAGCGGGTTCGCCTGCTGCTGGCGTTGATTACGGGTGCCGTTGGCACCCTTTCCTTTTCCCCCTACGATTTCTGGCCTGCTGCGTTAATTTCGCTGTTTGGTCTGCAACTGCTGCTGCTGGAGCGTCGCACCGCACAGGCGGCAGCGATTGGCTTTGTTTGGGGCTTTGGCCTGTTTGGCAGCGGCATCAATTGGGTGTACGTCAGCATCGCTACCTTTGGCGGCATGCCCGGCCCGGTCAACGTCTTCTTAGTGGTATTGCTGGCGGCGTATTTGTCTCTCTATCCACTGCTGTTTGCCAGCGTGCTCAACCGCTTTTGGCCGCGCGCCACACTGTGGCGATTGGCGCTAGCTGCACCGGCATTGTGGCAAATCAGCGAATTCCTGCGCGGCTGGGTGCTGACCGGCTTCCCGTGGCTGCAGTTCGGCTACAGCCAGATTGACGGCCCGCTGAAAGGGCTGGCGCCGTTAGCCGGCGTGGAAACCATTACCTTCTTGTTGATGGTGATTGCAGGATTGCAGGTGCATGCGCTGCATCATCGCACGGTAAAAAGCCTGGTTGCCGCCGCCGTATTGCTGTTGTTGCCTTGGCCGCTGCGCATGTTGCAGTGGTATCAACCGTTGCCGGAACGCAGCGTTGATGTCGCCATGGTGCAAGGCAACATCCCGCAGTCGATGAAGTGGGATCCGCAGCAACTGCTGAACACGCTGCGCGTGTATACCTCTTTCAGCCAACCGTTTATCGGCAAAGCTCCTATCATCATCTGGCCGGAATCAGCGATTACCGACCTGGAAAGCAATCAGCAGCCGTTCCTGCGTGCGCTGGATGCGGAGCTACGTTCGCGTGGCAGCTCGCTGATTACGGGGATTGTGGATTCTCGCGTCGAAGGGGATAACCGCTATCACGATTACAACTCGGTGATTGTGTTGGGTGGTGAGCAGCCTTACAGCTATCAAAGCCAAAATCGCTACCAGAAAAATCATCTGGTGCCATTTGGTGAATTTGTTCCGCTGGAAGATTTGCTACGTCCGCTGGCACCGTTCTTTGATCTGCCGATGTCTTCTTTCAGCCGTGGCGCCTACGTGCAGCCGCAGTTGAAAGTCTCGGGCTACAACCTGACCAGCGCCATTTGCTATGAAATCGTACTCGGTGAACAGGTGCGTGCGAACTTCCGTCCGGATACCAATTTCCTGCTAACGGTATCTAACGATGCTTGGTTTGGTCACTCAATCGGCCCGTGGCAGCATTTCCAGATGGCACGCATGCGTGCGCTGGAACTTGGACGTCCACTGCTGCGCTCCACCAACAATGGCGTTACGGCGGTGGTGAATGCCAACGGTGAGGTGGAGAAAGAGCTGCCGCAGTTCACGCGGGATGTTCTGGAAGCAAAAGTCACGCCAACCAGCGGTGAAACGCCGTATGCCAAAGTCGGCATCTGGCCAGTATGGCTGCTGACGCTGATTGGCATTGTGGTAGCGATTTTGCGCCGCCGCCACTGATAACATCGAGACATTACCAGGCGAAGTGATCACTTCGCCTTTTTTATACGCTGTTTTCTCTCCCTTCCGCTGCGCTTGCCGCGATTCTCTGCTGCCTTTTTTCCCTTTTTCACCGTGCTGGCACGATCATTGCTATTTATTTCAGTGATTTTCGCAAACATTGGCTTTTGTCAGCGTAATGCAACCTTTACGCACTAATTTAGGACAGTGATGCGCACTTCAATAGCGCATTGGTAGATTTTTGCCTTTTATTGGTGCGGAGCGGCTCGCAAAAAAGAAACTTTTTTGTTTCATTGCGTTAACAATTCGCTATGTTAATCACTATCCTGCGCGTGCTTGCGCTAGGTGATTACTAAAAAAGCAGCACGAAATACACACAACATCACAATCTGCGCAGTTTATGTTCTGCGCGACATCCATACGAAGGAGTTGGAACATGCAGATACGCAAAGTGGCATTATCCCTTTTACTGTTGGGAGCAGCAGCGGGAGCGGCCCAGGCGGAAGATCTCACCGGTACCCTGAAAAAAATCAATGATAGCGGCGTGATCGTCGTTGGGCATCGTGAATCATCAGTTCCCTTTTCTTATTATGACAACCAGCAAAAAGTGGTTGGCTACTCACAGGATTATTCGAACGCTATCGTGGCCGCGATCAAGGCCAAGCTGAATAAGCCCGATTTGCAGATTAAAATGCTGCCGATCACTTCTCAGAACCGTATCCCGCTGTTGCAGAACGGCACTTACGATTTTGAGTGCGGCTCAACCACCAACAACCTGGAGCGTCAGAAGCAGGCTGCTTTCTCTGACACCGTATTCATCATCGGTACGCGTCTGCTGGTGAAAAAAGGCGGCGACATCAAAGATTTCGCCGATCTGAAAGGTAAAACCGTAGTAGTTACTTCGGGTACCACTTCAGAAGTGTTGCTGCACAAGCTGAATGACGATCAGAAAATGGACATGCGCATCATCAGCGCGAAAGACCACGGCGATTCATTCCGTACGCTGGAAACCGGCCGTGCTGTGGCCTTCATGATGGATGATGCCTTGCTGGCAGGTGAACGTGCTAAAGCGAAGAAACCAGACAACTGGGAAATCGTTGGCACGCCGCAATCCAAAGAAGCTTACGGCTGCATGCTGCGTAATGAAGATCCACAGTTCAAACAGCTGATGGATGAAACCATTGCTAAAGCGCAGACCTCTGGCGAAGCCTCTAAATGGTTTGAAACCTGGTTCAAACAACCGATTCCACCAAAGAATCTGAACCTGAACTTCGAACTGTCACCAGATATGCAAGCCCTGTTCAAAGCACCGAACGACAAAGCACTCTAATTTAACAACGACAACAAGGGCAGCCCGCTGCCCTCTCGATTGCTGAACATGCGGTGCGGACAGACAGACTGCAACAGGCCGTTCCCCTGAAGCAGGACGCAAGACACCGCTCAACAATCTTATGGGTAGCCTCGCTACCCTTTTTTTACCGGAGCTCGTTATGGGTATCGATTGGAACTGGGGCATCTTTTTACAACAGGCCCCGTTCGGCAATACGACTTACCTCGGCTGGCTGTGGTCCGGATTTCAGGTCACCATTGCGGTGTCCTGCTGCGCCTGGATTATTGCCTTCCTGGTAGGTTCCTTCTTTGGCATTCTGCGTACCGTACCCAACCGCCTGTTGGCGACGATTGGTACCTGCTACGTAGAACTGTTTCGTAATATCCCGCTGATTGTGCAGTTCTTCTTCTGGTATCTGGTGGCACCAGAACTGGTGGGAGAAAACCTCGGCATGTGGTTTAAGTCGGAGCTGGACCCGAACATTCAGTTCTTCCTGTCATCGACCATTTGCCTCGGCTTGTTCACCGCTGCGCGCGTGTGTGAGCAAGTGCGTGCGGCGATTCAATCGCTGCCGCGCGGACAGAAAAATGCTGGCCTGGCGATGGGGTTAACGCTGCCGCAAACCTATCGTTATGTGCTGCTGCCGAATGCTTATCGCGTGATTGTGCCGCCGATGACCTCGGAAATGCTCAACTTGGTGAAGAACTCAGCCATCGCCTCAACCATTGGTTTGGTCGATATGGCGGCGCAGGCCGGTAAGTTGCTGGATTATTCAGCACACGCTTACGAATCCTTCACCGCCATCACCTTGGCGTATGTCGGCATTAACCTGGTGATCATGCTGATTATGAGTGTGGTAGAACGCAAAATTCGCCTGCCTGGCAATATGGGAGGCAAATAATGTACGAATTTGACTGGAGTTCGATTGTTCCCAGCCTGCCTTACCTGTGGAATGGCCTGATCATCACCTTCAAGATCACCGCTGTTGCCGTGATTTTTGGCATCATCTGGGGCACGATTCTGGCGGTGATGCGCCTGTCGCCGATTATGCCGATTCGCTGGTTTGCCAAGCTGTACGTCAACCTGTTTCGTTCGGTGCCATTGGTGATGGTGCTGCTGTGGTTCTATCTGGTGGTTCCTGCATTTCTGCAACAGGTATTGGGTTTATCGCCGAAAACCGATATCCGCCTGATCTCTGCAATGGTGGCGTTTGCGCTGTTTGAGGCCGCCTACTACTCGGAAATCATCCGTGCTGGTATTCAGAGTATCTCACGTGGTCAGTCTAACGCCGCACTGGCGCTGGGCATGACGCAGTGGCAATCAATGAAATTGATCGTGTTGCCGCAAGCGTTTCGCGCCATGGTGCCGCTGCTATTAACGCAAGGCATCGTGCTGTTCCAGGATACCTCGCTGGTTTATGTATTAAGCCTGGCCGACTTCTTCCGTACCGCCTCCACCATTGGTGAGCGTGACGGCACCCAGGTTGAAATGATTTTGTTTGCCGGTCTGGTCTACTTCGTGATCAGCCTGAGCGCTTCGTTGTTGGTTACCTATCTGAAAAGAAAAAGGACGGTTTAAATGATTAGCCTGAAAAATGTTTCAAAGTGGTATGGGCACTTTCAGGTGCTGACCGACTGCTCCACCGAAGTGAAAAAAGGTGAAGTGGTGGTGGTCTGCGGTCCGTCTGGCTCAGGGAAATCAACGCTGATTAAAACTGTTAACGGCCTTGAGCCGATTCAACAGGGCAGCATTCAGGTTACCGGCACCGAAGTGAACAACAAAAAAACCAATCTGGCGCAACTGCGCAGCAAAGTGGGCATGGTGTTCCAGCATTTCGAACTGTTCCCGCATCTCAGCATCATTGAAAACCTGACGCTGGCACAGGTTAAAGTGTTGAAGCGGGATAAAGCCGCTTCGCGTGAGAAAGCACTGGGTCTGCTGAAACGTGTTGGTCTGTCGGCTCATGCCGATAAATTCCCAGGCCAGCTTTCTGGGGGCCAGCAGCAGCGTGTCGCCATTGCGCGTGCGTTGTGCATGGATCCAGTGGCGATGTTGTTTGACGAGCCGACTTCAGCGCTCGATCCGGAAATGATCAACGAAGTGTTGGACGTGATGGTGGAGTTAGCCAACGAAGGCATGACCATGATGGTGGTAACCCACGAAATGGGCTTTGCGCGTAAAGTGGCTAACCGCGTGATCTTTATGGATGAAGGTAAAATTATCGAAGATACCAATAAGGATGACTTCTTTAATAATCCACAATCCGATCGCGCCAAAGACTTCCTGGCGAAGATTCTGCATTAATTGATTGAACGGGCAGCGACAACGCTGCCCGTTTTCATATCAAGGTTCAAACGGCTGACGTTGGAACTGATCGTGTCCACACTCCGGGCAACGGGTTAAACTCTCCGGCGTGTAAATCGCGCGGGTAAAACCACACTTCTCACACACCAAATTGCCCAATCCCACGACTTCGCCACTTTGGTAAACGCCGTGATGGCGCAAATCCTGAAACACTTCTCGCCATTCCAACTGACTTTTATCGGTGATGTCCGCCAGCTCTTTCCACAAGCTTTCGCGGATGACACGTAAAAACACCGAATCGCCGACCACATCGGAAGACTCTTGATAGCTCAGCGCGAACTCATGCAAATCGCGCCGCACCGCGCGCATCACTTCATTTACTTCGGCGGGTGAAAGCGTTTTTTTCGCTAATAAGCTTTGTCGTGCCTCTGCCACTAGCGCATCAACATCACGCTCGCCGTGATCCAGTCGCTGGGATAATGCTGCAATCGTTGCACGGTATTCCTGCGCCACGTTATTCATTTTGTTCTCCTTTCCGCTGCGGATGCTGCTGTTAAGTTTAGCCGTTTTGTCACAATTGCTAAGGTATCCACGGGAGAAATCATAAAAGGGTGAAAGCGGCGGCGCATTGAGGAGAAATCCAGCCGTTGAGGGCGTGAAAAGTTGTTGAGGCGCAGCCTTATGGGTATGCTATGCGGATCTAAAAAGCATCAAACCGATTTTCACAAAGGACCACAGGCAGCCATGCAAGAGCAATACCGCCCGGAAGAGATAGAAACCCGCGTCCAACAACACTGGGACGAAAACGAAACCTTTAAAGTGACCGAGCAGGAAGGCAAAGAGAAATACTACTGCCTTTCGATGCTGCCCTATCCTTCTGGCCGCCTACACATGGGCCACGTGCGTAACTACACCATCGGCGATGTGATCGCGCGCTACCAGCGTATGCTCGGCAAAAACGTATTGCAGCCAATCGGTTGGGATGCGTTTGGTCTGCCAGCCGAAGGCGCAGCGGTGAAGAACAACACCGCACCTGCGCCGTGGACCTACGACAACATCGCCTACATGAAGAACCAGCTGAAATTGCTGGGCTTTGGCTATGACTGGAGCCGCGAGCTGGCGACCTGCCAACCAGAATACTATCGCTGGGAACAGTGGTTCTTCACCAAGCTGTACGAAAAAGGCATGGTCTACAAAAAGACCTCAGCGGTGAACTGGTGCCCGAACGACCAAACCGTATTGGCGAACGAACAGGTTATCGACGGCTGCTGCTGGCGCTGCGACACCAAAGTCGAGCGCAAAGAGATCCCTCAGTGGTTCGTGAAAATCACCGCTTACGCGGAAGAGTTGCTGAACGATCTCGATAAGCTGGAAGATTGGCCTGAGCAGGTCAAAACCATGCAGCGCAACTGGATTGGCCGCTCTGAAGGCGTGGAAATCACCTTTGATGTGGCGAACAGCGCAGAGAAGCTGACCGTTTACACCACGCGTCCTGACACCTTTATGGGTGCGACGTATGTCGCCGTTGCGGCGGGTCACCCGCTGGCACAGCAAGCTGCTGCCGCTAACCCGGCGCTGGCTGAATTCATCGACGAATGCCGCACCACCAAGGTAGCCGAAGCCGATATGGCGACGATGGAGAAAAAAGGCGCGGCCACTGGCCTGTACGCTATCCATCCGCTGACTGGTGAAGAGATCCCAGTTTGGGTGGCTAACTTCGTGCTGATGGAATACGGCACCGGCGCGGTGATGGCTGTTCCAGGCCACGATCAGCGTGACTGGGAGTTCGCCACCAAGTACAACCTCAACATCAAGCCAGTGATCCTTAACCTCGACGGTTCAACGCCGGATCTGAGCGAAGCGGCGATGACTGAAAAAGGCACGCTGTTCAACTCCGGCGAATACAACGGTCTGGATCATCAGGCGGGCTTCAATGCCATCGCCGACGCGCTGGCAGCCAAAGGCGTCGGCGTACGTAAAGTGAATTATCGTCTGCGCGATTGGGGCGTTTCCCGTCAGCGTTATTGGGGCGCACCAATTCCAATGGTGACGCTGGAAGATGGCACCGTGATGCCAACGCCAGAAGATCAACTGCCGGTGATCCTGCCAGAAGATGTGGTCATGGACGGTATCACCAGCCCAATCAAAGCCGACCCTGAGTGGGCTAAAACTATGGTTAACGGTCAGCCTGCGCTGCGTGAAACCGACACCTTCGACACCTTTATGGAGTCATCGTGGTACTACGCGCGCTATACCTGCGCCAACTACAACGAAGGCATGCTGGATCCGGCCGCAGCGAACTATTGGCTGCCGGTTGACCAATATGTTGGCGGTATCGAACACGCCATCATGCACCTGATGTACTTCCGCTTCTATCACAAGCTGCTGCGTGATGCAGGCTTGGTGAACTCTGATGAGCCGGCTAAGCGCCTGCTGTGTCAGGGCATGGTACTGGCTGATGCATTCTACTATCTCGGCGTGAATGGCGAGCGTAACTGGGTTTCTCCGGTTGACGTTAGCGTTGAGCGTGATGAGAAAGGCCGCATCGTCAAAGCCATCGACAACGAAGGTCGCGAAGTGGTTTACGCCGGCATGAGCAAAATGTCGAAGTCGAAAAACAACGGCATCGATCCACAGTTGATGGTTGAGCGTTACGGTGCTGATACCGTTCGTCTGTTCATGATGTTTGCTTCCCCGGCGGAAATGACGCTTGAGTGGCAGGAATCTGGCGTTGAAGGCGCTAACCGCTTCCTGAAGCGCGTATGGAAACTGGCTTACGAACACATCAACAATGGCGCGACTGTTGCGCTGGACGTCGATAATCTGAATGACGATCAGAAAGCGTTGCGTCGCGATCTGCACAAAACCATCGCCAAAGTGGCCGATGATGTCGGTCGTCGTCAGACCTTCAACACCGCTATCGCCGCCATCATGGAGCTGATGAACAAACTGATTCGCGCACCGCAAGAGAGCGAGCAGGATCGTGCATTGATGCAAGAAGCGCTGATGGCGGTAACACGTCTGCTGTATCCGTTCACTCCGCACGCCAGCTACGTTCTGTGGCAAGCGCTGGGTGGCGAAGGCAGCATTGACGAAGCCAGCTGGCCGGTCGCCGATGAAGCAGCAATGGTTGAAGATTCGCTGCTGGTAGTGGTGCAGGTGAATGGCAAAGTGCGCGGCAAGATTACCGTTGCGAAGGATGCCACACAGGAGCAGGTGCAGGCGCGTGCTGCGCAGGAGCATTTGGTGGCGAAATATCTGGATGGCGTCACCATTCGTAAAGTGATTTATGTCCCTGGCAAACTGCTTAACCTGGTCGTAGGTTAAGTTCAGGAGGAACTGTGCGACAACTGATTATCAGGCTGTTTGTCTTGCTTGCGGTGATGATCACCGCAGGCTGTGGTTTCCACCCGCGCGGCACCACCTCGGTGCCAAACGAGATGAAAACCCTTATCGTCCAGAGCGGCGATCCCTATGGCCCGCTCTCGCGTGCTGTGCGTCAGCAATTGCGTATCAACAATGTGAACATCATTGAAGACAGCAAAGCGGCCAGCGCCAAATACCCAACTTTGCGTTTAGGCGCTGAGGGCCAGGGACGTGATACCGCATCGGTGTTTATCAGCGGTACCACCGCGGAATACTCGCTGGTGATGACGGTCACCGCACAGGTTCTGCTGCCGGGTAAAGGTATTTATCCAATTAGCACCACCGTGTATCGCTCTTTCTTCGACAACCCAAATGCCGCACTGGCGAAGGATGCCGAGCAAGACATGATCGTTCAAGAGATGCGTCAACGCGCCTCCGAGCAGTTAGTGCGTAAACTGCTGACGGTGCATGCTGCGCAGGAAAGCAATAAAGATACTTTGCCGCAGCCTGAGACGATCTTACCGGGACAGAACTCGCCGGAAGTCCCTTCTTCGTCAGCTACCAGTCTGCAATGATCAGGATTTATCCTGAACAACTGAGCGCGCAGCTTCGAGAGGGGCTGCGCGCCTGTTATTTTCTCACCGGTAATGAACCTCTGCTGATGCAGGAAAGCGCAGATGCGATTCGCGCAACCGCCTCAGCGCAGGGATTTGAAGAACATTTCAGTGTCAACGTTGATGCGCAGACGGATTGGGATGCGCTGTTTGTCAGTTGCCAATCTCTCAGCTTATTTACCCAACGCCAAACGCTCACACTGCAATTGCCCGAAAACGGCCCGAACGCGGCTATTGCCGAGCAACTGGTAAAGCTCTCAACGCTGCTGCACAGCGATATTTTGCTGGTGCTGCGCATGGCGAAACTGACCAAAGCGCAAGAAAACAGTGCCTGGTTTAAAGCATTGAGTGCACAAGCCGTGTTAGTACCGTGCCAGACACCCGAACAAGCACAGTTGCCGCGTTGGGTGGCCGGTCGCGCGAAAGCGATGAAGCTGACCGTTGATGACGCCGCCGTCCAACTGCTCTGCTACTGTTACGAAGGCAATCTGCTGGCGCTGGCGCAAGCACTGGAGCGCTTATCGTTGCTGTGGCCGGATGGCAAATTAACCCTGCCGCGCGTTGAAGCCGCAGTGAACGATGCCGCGCACTTTACGCCATTCCATTGGGTTGATGCGCTGTTAGCCGGCAAAAGCAAACGCGCCTTGCATATCCTGCATCAGCTGGAGAAAGAGGACAGCGAAGTGGTGATTCTGCTGCGTACGCTGCAACGTGATCTGCTCACCTTGCTGCATCTGCAACGTAATCAAGCCAAGCAAGCGTTACGCACGCTGATGGATCAGCAGCGCATCTGGCAAAATCGCCGCGCGCTGTTTACTGAAGCATTACAACGACTTGATGCGCGCCGTTTACAGCGCGCGGTGCATTTACTGGCCGAGATGGAGCTGACGATGAAGCAGGATTACGGGCAAAATTTGTGGCCGCAACTGGAAACGCTGTCGCTGCTGCTGTGTCACCGTAATTTCCCGTTGAGCTTTACCGATGCCTAAACTTTACGCGCTGTTCGGCGGCACCTTCGATCCGATTCACTATGGCCATTTGCGTCCGGTGGAGGCACTCGCTCAGCAAGTTGGCTTGAAGAGAGTCACGCTGCTGCCCAATAACGTGCCGCCCCATCGTCCACAACCTGAAGCCAGCGCGCAACAGCGTGTGGCGATGTTGCGTTGCGCCATCGCCGATCGTCCGTTGTTTGATATCGATACGCGTGAGTTAGAACGCGACACGCCTTCGTGGACCGTTGCCACGCTGGAAGCGCTACGTGCTGAACGCGGCGCTAAACAGCCCCTCGGGTTTATCATTGGTCAGGATTCTCTGCTAACGTTAGCCAAATGGCATCGCTGGCAGGATTTGCTGTCGCTGTGCCATTTACTGGTATGCAAGCGTCCGGGTTACGCAACGCAGATGGAAACGCCGGAGATGCAGCAGTGGCTGGAAACGCATCTTGCTGATGATGTGCAGCAACTGCATCACTCCCCCGCTGGACGAATTTGGCTGGCCGATACACCGCTGCTGGATATTTCCGCCACGGAAATTCGCCAGCGTCGCCACAACAACATCTCATGTGCCGATCTGCTGCCCGACGCGGTGATCCGCTATATCGATAGCGTTGGCTTATATCGCGGTTAAGAGTGGCGTGCTATACTGCGCCGCTTCATTTTCGGCTACCTTTCTTGTATCGCTAGCCCGTCCGTAATCACCTGTTTTTAAGGGGAACCTTTTGCAAGGTAAAGCACTCCAAGACTTCGTTATTGATAAGATTGACGATATTAAAGGCCAGGACATCATTGCCATTGATGTTCAGGGTAAATCCAGCATCACCGATTGCATGATTATTTGCACCGGCACCTCAACGCGTCACGTCTCTTCCATCGCCGATCACGTGGTGCAGGAATCTCGCGCTGCGGGCCTGAAACCCTTAGCCGTTGACGGTAAAGCCGCCGCTGATTGGGTGGTTGTTGATCTCGGCGATGTGATTGTGCATGTGATGCAAGAAGAAAGCCGCCAGCTGTATGAGCTGGAAAAGCTCTGGAGCTAAGCCTTGAAACTGCAGTTAGTGGCCGTCGGCACCAAAATGCCCGACTGGGTTCAAACCGGTTTCATGGAGTATCTGCGCCGCTTCCCCAAAGATATGCCGTTTGAATTGACTGAAGTTGCTGCCGGAAAGCGCGGTAAGAACGCAGATATCAAACGCATTCTGGAAAAAGAAGGTGAAGCGATGCTGGCCGCCGTGGGTAAAGGTAATCGCATCGTTACGCTGGATATTCCTGGTCAGCCGTGGGAAACGCCGCAGTTGGCGCAGCAACTTGAACGCTGGAAGCAAGATGGCCGCGATGTCAGCTTGTTGATCGGCGGTCCAGAAGGCCTGGCACCGGCTTGCAAAGCGGCGGCTGAACAAAGCTGGTCATTATCCGCGCTCACGTTGCCACATCCGCTGGTGCGTGTATTGGTCGCAGAAAGCCTGTATCGTGCGTGGAGCATTACCACCAATCATCCTTATCATCGTGAATAAACGCCTGACAACCCCCAGACAATAGATGTAGCGGATGAAATTACAGAGCAACGCCTTTCGCGATTACACTGCCGAACAGAAACTTTTTGTCCGCCGAGCGTTGGTGGCCTTTATCGGCATTCTGCTGCTCTCCAGCATTCTGGTGGTCAATATGTACCACCTGCAAATTCTGCGTTTTGACGATTACAGCACCCGCTCCAACGAAAACCGCATCAAGCTGGTGCCGGTCGCACCCAGCCGCGGCATTATTTACGATCGTAATGGCGTGCCGCTGGCGCTGAATCGCACCATTTACCAGGCCGAATTGATGCCGGAAAAGGTCGATAACCTCAAACAGACCTTGCAGGATTTGCGCCCTATTCTTGATCTCACTGACGATGATATCGACGCGTTTGAAAAAGAGCGCAAACGCTCGCGCCGCTTCACTTCCGTGGCGGTCAAAACCGCTTTGAGCGAAGAACAAGTCGCGCGTTTCGCCGTCAATCAATACCGTTTTCCTGGGGTAGAAGTGAAAGGCTATCAACGCCGCTACTATCCTTACGGCCAAACGTTGACGCATGTGGTCGGTTACGTATCCAAGATTAACGATCGTGATGTCACGCGCCTCGATCAGGAAGGAAAATGGCCGAACTACGCCGCAACGCATGACATCGGTAAGCTGGGCATCGAAAACTTTTACGAAGATGTGCTGCACGGCAAAACCGGTTATGAGGAAGTGGAAGTTAATAACCGTGGTCGCGTCATTCGCCAATTGCATGAGCAATCGCCGCAGGCCGGACGCGATATCTATCTGACGGTTGATTTAAAACTTCAGCAATACATCGAAACCTTGTTGGCCGGTAGCCGCGCAGCGGTGGTGGTCAGCGATCCGCGAACCGGTGAAATTCTCGCGCTGGTATCCACACCAAGTTATGACCCGAATTTGTTTGTCGACGGCATCACCAGCAAAGATTACAAAGCACTGCTTAGCGATGAAAACCGCCCGCTGTATAACCGCGCGCTGCAAGCCTCCTATCCGCCCGCGTCCACCGTTAAACCGTATGTCGCGGTGTCGGCGCTCAGCGCAGGCGTGATTAACCGCAATACCAGCTTGTTCGATCCCGGTTGGTGGCAATTACCTGGTTCAGAAAAACGTTATCGTGACTGGAAAAAGTGGGGCCACGGCCGTCTGAACGTCACTAAATCGCTGGAAGAGTCCGCGGATACCTTCTTCTACCAGGTCGCTTATGACATGGGCATTGATCGTCTGTCTGAGTGGATGACCAAGTTTGGCTATGGTCATCGCACCGGCATCGACTTGCCGCAGGAAAGTGCCGGCAACATGCCAACCCGCGAGTGGAAACTGAAGCGCTTTAAAAAACCGTGGTATCAAGGTGACACCATTCCGGTCGGTATCGGCCAGGGTTACTGGACCGCCACGCCGATTCAGATGAATAAAGCCATGATGATTCTGATTAACGACGGCGTGATCAAGGTGCCGCATCTGCTGCGCGCCACCCGTGAAGGCCAAACCATGGTGCCGTATCGCCAGCCGCCGGATGCGCCGATTGGCGACATTCATTCCGGTTACTGGGAAATTGCCAAAGATGGCATGTATGGCGTGGCCAACCGTGCCAACGGTACTGCGCATAAAAGCTTTGCCGATGCGCCCTATAAAATCGCCGCTAAGTCCGGTACCGCACAGGTTTACGGTCTGAAAGAGAATGAAGTTTATAACGCGCATAAGATTGCCGAACGTCTGCGCGACCATAAATTAATGACCGCTTTCGCGCCGTACGATAAACCGCGCGTGGCAGTAACTATGATTCTTGAAAACGGCGGCGCGGGACCAGCAGTAGGTACCGTGATGCGCCAGATTCTCGACCACATTATGTTAGGCGACAATAATACCGTGCTACCAGAAGCTGCACCGACGCCGCCCGGCTACGAAGGTGAATAACGATGTCCATGAGCGATAATCCGCAAAAACGATCGATCTGGACGCGCATCCATATCGACCCGCTGTTTATGCTAATCATTTTGAGTCTGCTGGCTTACAGCGCCATCGTGATCTGGAGCGCCAGCGGACAAGATCCCGGCATGACCGAACGTAAATTCGGCCAGATCGCCATGGGCATTGTCATCATGCTGGTGTTGGCGCAGGTGCCGCCACGCGTGTATGAAAGTTGGGCGCCCTATCTCTATATTGTCTGCGTGATATTACTGGTGGCGGTGGATGCGTTTGGTCACATCAGTAAAGGCGCACAGCGCTGGCTCGATCTCGGCTTTGTACGTTTCCAGCCATCGGAAATCGCCAAAATAGCCGTTCCGCTGATGGTGGCGCGCTTTATCAACCGCGACGTCTGCCCACCGACACTGAAAAATACCGGCATCGCGCTGGTGCTGATCTTTATGCCTACGCTGCTGGTGGCGGCACAGCCCGACCTCGGTACGTCAATTTTGATCGCCGCGTCCGGTCTGTTCGTGCTGTTCTTATCCGGCATGAGCTGGAAATTGATTGGTATCGCGGTGCTATTGGTCGCGGCATTTATCCCGATTTTGTGGTTCTTCCTGATGCACGATTATCAACGCGACCGCGTGATGATGCTGCTCGATCCCGAGAGCGATCCGTTGGGCGCCGGTTACCACATTATCCAGTCGAAAATTGCCATCGGTTCCGGCGGCTTGCGCGGTAAAGGCTGGCTGCATGGTACGCAATCGCAACTCGAATTTTTGCCGGAACGACATACCGATTTTATTTTTGCGGTGTTAGCGGAAGAACTTGGTCTGGTTGGCGTGTTGTTATTGCTGGTACTCTATTTGTTGCTGATTATGCGTGGCTTGATTATCGCGGCGCGCGCGCAAACCACCTTTGGTCGCGTGATGGCCGGCGGTTTGATGCTGATTTTATTCGTTTATGTTTTCGTTAACATTGGCATGGTAAGTGGTATCTTACCGGTGGTTGGCGTACCGCTGCCGCTGGTGAGCTACGGCGGATCGGCATTGATTGTGTTAATGGCTGGATTTGGCATCGTGATGTCGATCCATACTCATCGAAAAATGTTATCTAAAAGCGTTTAAGAGGCTGCACATGCGTAAGGATTGGCTTGGGGTTGCATTGGCATCATTGGTTTTGGCGGCGTGTTCTTCACAGGAACCGCAGAATAACACTGCGCCGCCGCAACCGGCTTATAACGGCCCAGTGGTGGAAATCCCCGGCGTTGAACCGCGTTATGAACCGATCAATCCTTCCACCAGCCAGGATTACAGCGTCAACGGTAAAACCTACCGCGTGATTAAAGATCCGTCGAACTACAGCGAAGTGGGTTTAGCCACGTGGTACGGCGATGAAGCGCAAGGCAATCGCACGGCCATCGGGGAATCTTACGATCCTGAAGGCATGACCGCTGCACATCCCACGCTGCCGCTGCCAAGCTACGTGCGCGTGACCAACCTTGCCAACGGCCGTCAAATTGTGGTGCGCGTAAACGATCGCGGACCTTACACGCCAGGCCGCATTATTGACCTGTCGCGCGCCGCGGGCGATCGCCTGAATATCTCCAATAACACCCGCGTACGCGTTGATTACATCAAAGTCGCGCCAGACGGTTCGGTTTCCGGTCCAGGTACCATTGGTACCACCGTTGCTAAACAGAGCTATGCCTTGCCTGCCCGCCCTGATCTGGGTGGCGGCAACGTGATGATGGGTGGCAGCGCCGCCAATAGCGCACCTGCACCGCAGGATGTGCGCGCGGTGGATAACAGCTCACTGCAAAGCAATGACAATATGGGCGCGCCGGTGCAAAGCAGCGGTTTTCTCGGCGCACCGCAGCCATTAGCGAATGGCGTGTTGGAAGGTAGCGAACCGGTTGCAGCAGCTGCGCCCGTTGTTGCGGCGCCGGTTGCCAGTTCCACTCCCGTAGCCAGCAGCAGCCAGAATGCCCATGCGGGCAGCGGCTATGTGGTGCAGGTTGGCGCAATCAACGATCCGGCACGCGCACGCCAGTTGGCAGAAAGCCTCGGTAAACGCTTTGGCGTGCCGGGTGCGGTTGAAGCCAACGGCAACGTGTATCGCATCCAGTTAGGTGGCTATAAAAGTCGCGCTGAAGCGGCCGCGTTACAGCAACGCCTGAACACCGAAGCGCAAATGAGTTCCTTTATTACCACCGCCCGCCCGTCGATGTAACGGGCTGTGACATTTCCCGCTGAAACTGATTTGCAAAGCAAGATGCCGCCCAATCAGGCGTTTGCTATAGTTAGGCACTTTTTTTCACTCTAAACCCACGGATGTTGTAGTCCTGAACATGAATACGCTGAAACCTTCTCGTTTTCTGAAACGCCTGACAGTGGGATCACTGGTCGCCCTTTCTCTCAGCCATGTCGCTTTTGCCGACGATATTAACCTTAAGACGATGATTCCGGGCGTGCCGGACATTGATGCTGAAGCTTATGTGCTGATCGACTATAACTCCGGCAAAGTGCTGGCAGAAAAAAATGCCGATGCACGTCGCGATCCGGCCAGCTTGACCAAAATGATGACCAGCTACGTGATTGGTCAGGCGGTTAAAGCAGGCAAAATCCATAACGATGACATCGTAACCGTGGGCAAAGATGCCTGGGCAACCGGCAACCCGGTGTTCAAGGGTTCATCGCTGATGTTCCTGAAACCCGGCGATCGCGTACCGGTTTCTCAGCTGACGCGCGGTATCGTGCTGCAATCGGGTAACGATGCATGTGTGGCGATGGCAGATTATGTGGCTGGCAGCCAGGACGCGTTCGTTAATTTGATGAACAACTATGTTGGCGCGTTGGGTCTGAAAAACACCCACTTCCAGACCGTGCACGGTTTGGATGCTGAAGGCCAATACAGTTCGCCACGTGATATGGCGCTGATCGGTCAGGCACTGATTCGTGATGTGCCGGATGAATACGCGGTTTACCGTGAAAAAGATTTCACCTTCAATAACATCAAACAGACCAACCGCAACGGCTTGCTGTGGGATACCAGCCTGAACGTTGACGGTATCAAAACCGGCCACACCGAAGCCGCAGGTTACAACCTGGTGGCTTCTGCTACCGAAGGTCAGATGCGTTTGATCTCGGCGGTGATGGGCGGTCGTACTTACAAAGGCCGCGAAACCGAAAGTAAAAAACTGCTGACGTGGGGCTTCCGCTTCTTCGAAACCGTAGCGCCATTGAAAGCGGGTAAAGAGTTCGCTTCTGAGCCAGTATGGTTCGGTAACAGCGATCGCGTGCAACTGGGCGTCGAAAAAGATGCTTATCTGACCATTCCTCGTGGCCGTATGAAAGACCTGAAAGCCAGCTATGTACTGAACAACACCGAACTGCACGCACCGTTGCAGAAAAATCAGGTCGTTGGCAGCATCAACTTCCAGCTGGATGGCAAAACCATTGAGCAACGCCCATTAGTGGTACTGAACGAAGTGCAGGAAGGTGGATTCTTTGGTCGCATCATCGACTACATCAAACTGATGTTCCACCATTGGTTCGGTTAAGGCGCGCTTGAAAAAACGCCAAACTGTCCCCAGATAAGCTACTATCTTTGCTCCCGCCTCGGCGGGAGCCTGTTTTTAAGCACCGGAGTGAATGTATGAAAACCAAATTGAATGAACTGCTCGAATTCCCTACCCCTTTCACCTACAAAGTGATGGGTTTGGCGCAACCGGAGCTGGTTGATCAAGTGGTTGAAGTGGTGCAGCGCCACGCGCCAGGCGATTACAAACCCGATGTGAAGCCAAGCAGCAAAGGCAACTACCACTCAGTTTCTATCACCATCATTGCCACGCATATTGAACAAGTCGAAACCTTGTACGAAGAGCTGGGCAACATCGAAATCGTCCGCATGGTGTTGTAATTCTGGCGCTGGCAAAGTCCGCTTTGCCAGCGTTATACTCTGCCCTCCACTCTCTACCGGATTTCCGTTTTGTCAGCTAATACGCTTCTTGTTCGTCAACTCGGCCAGCGCGATTGGCAGCCTGTCTCCGATGCCATGCATCAATTCACCGATCAACGCGACAGCCATACTGCTGATGAAATCTGGCTGGTTGAACATTATCCGGTGTTTACCCAAGGCCAAGCCGGTAAAGCTGAACATTTGCTGATGCCGGGCGATATTCCAGTAGTGCAAAGCGATCGCGGCGGTCAAGTCACCTATCATGGACCGGGTCAACAGGTAATGTATGTGTTGATCGATGTGAAACGGCGCAAAATGGGCGTGCGCGAGTTAGTCACAGCGCTGGAAGAGACGGTGATTGCCACCTTAGCGGATTACGACGTCAATGCACGGGCGCGTGCGGATGCGCCTGGCGTTTACATTGGCGATGACAAGATTTGTTCGCTGGGTTTGCGCATCCGCAAAGGTTGCTCATTTCACGGTTTGGCGCTCAATGTGGCGATGGATCTCGCGCCGTTTCTGCGCATCAATCCTTGCGGCTATGCGGGCATGCAAATGACTCAGCTCAGCCAATTTCAACCGGGGGTTACGCCAGCGGATGTGCAGCCGCGATTGGTGCAACACTTTGCGCGTTTAACCGGCTTTAGCGAGCTGCAATGGCACAATGATGCCGCGCGCTAACCTTGTCTGTACGTGCGCATTTACAAAATTGTAACTTTTGCATCGGCTAATCGGCTGCTTATGGGCAGACGAGATGATATAATTTTTGCCATATTTTCAAAAAAAGTTGAAAGCCTGGTTCTCAGTTTGAGTGAGGAAGCTTTCAAATCGCAATCCCGACCGGAACCTGCAGATTTATGAGTAAACCAATT
>NZ_JBCNNP010000043.1:0-34457 GCF_039594315.1 Pantoea sp. | reverse complement strand
TCTTAGTAAACCAGTACGGCACGACGGTTTTTAGCGTAAGCCGCTTCGTCATGACCCAGTACAGCTGGTTTTTCTTTACCGTAAGAAACGATAGACATCTGGTCAGCAGAAACGCCTTTGCCTTGCAGATACATTTTAACGGCGCTAGCACGACGTTCGCCCAGAGCGATGTTGTATTCTGGAGTACCGCGCTCATCCGCGTGACCTTCGATGGTCACTTTGTAAGACGGGTTGCCACGCAGGAATGCAGCGTGCTGATCCAGCATCTGAGCGTAGTCAGAAGCTACGTCATATTTGTCCAGACCGAAGTAAACGATGTTGTTCTGCTGCAGCTGCTGCATCTGCAGGCGCGCTTGCTCGTCAGAAGACATGTTACCGTTCTGGCCAGCACCGTAAGCACCGTCGTTAGCGCCCATACCGGTCTGATCGTTGTTGTTGTTTTTGTGAGAGCTACATGCAGCTACTGCGATAACCGGCAGAGCCAGCATCAAACCCTTCAGCATTTTGTTCAGTTGCATTTTGTTATCCTATTATTTTGTTTGCCATACATTTGGCTCCCCCGCCGTGCAAGGGAGCTATGCATCACAGATACGGCGACCAGGCAGGGAATTTGACCTGTCCATCAGTTGCCGGAAGACGCGCTTTGAAACGCCCGTCGGTTGAAACCAACTGCAACACGGAACCCATCCCCTGAGTAGAGCTATAGATTACCATTGTGCCGTTTGGCGCCAGACTCGGCGTTTCATCCAGGAACGTGTCCGTTATTGTTTGAACGGCTCCCGTTACCAGATCCTGTTTGGCGACGTGCTGCGCGCCACCGGCGCTGCTGATCATCACCATGGTTTTGCCGTCGGTTGACACATCCGCATCCTGGTTTTGCGAACCTTCCCAGGTAATACGTTGTGGCGCACCGCCGTTGATACCCACTTTATAAATCTGTGGCGCACCGGCCTGATCCGAGGTGTAAGCCAGTGTTTGGCTGTCCGGGAACCAGGTTGGTTCGGTGCTGTTGTAACGGCCATCAGTGACCTGACGCGTTTGACCTGAAGCCAGATCCATCACGTACAAGTTCAGGCTACCGGTTTTCGACAGCGCGAAGGCCAGTTTAGAACCGTCTGGCGAGAAGGCTGGCGCACCGTTGTGACGTGGGTACGAAGCCACCTGACGGATTGCACCGTTAGACAAGGTCTGCACCACCAGCGCCGATTTGCCGCTTTCGAAGGTCACGTAAGCCACTTTGCTGCCATCTGGTGACCAGGCTGGCGACATCAATGGCTGCGGTGAACGGTGAACCACAAACTGGTTGTAGCCATCGTAATCCGATACGCGCAATTCATACGGGAACTGGCCGCCGTTGGTCTGCACCACATAAGCGATACGGGTGCGGAACGCGCCTTTAATGCCGGTCAGCTTCTCGAACACTTCATCACTGGCAGTGTGAGCCGCATAACGCAGCCACTGCTTTGTCACTTTGTACGAGTTCTGCGCTAACACGGTGCCCGGTGCGCCGCCGGTGTCCACCAACTGGTAGGCAATTTGATAGCTGCCATCAGCATTTGGTGTGACTTGGCCGACCACGACCGCATCAATACCCAGTGCACTCCACGCAGCAGGTTGTACTTCCTGCGCGCTGGTTGGTTGTTGTGGCAGACGTGAACGATCGAGCGGATTGAATTTGCCGCTGTTACGTAAGTCAGCGCCAACAATGCCGCCGATGTCTTCTGGTGCCGCGCCTGGGCCAGCCCATTTAAACGGAACCACACCAATAGGACGTGCGGTGTTAACGCCCTGCGTAATTTCAATGCGGACTTCTGCATGCAGCATCGCTGCCCACAGCAGTACAAAAAAACCTAAGGTTACACGAAGTGCCTGCTTCATCTTTTCTCCCTTACCTGAACCAGAGGTTCATGATAATTCGCACAGTTCCTGAAAAACACGAGTACTTATAGAGTACGGCGAGCTAACCATAGTTCAACCTGCCGTACGTTACTGCATTATTCCGGTTTGAAACGCATCGGTGCGTTTTTAAACACTTCATACACCGCCTGTGAAGGCGGCTTTGGAATTCGTGCTTGCTTCGCTGCGGTGATCGCGGCCTGGCATAAGGCAGGATCGCCACCTTCAGACTTAACATCAATCAGTAAGCCATCCGGTGCCAGCTTAATGCGCAGGTTACACTCTTTGCCTTTATACAGATCCGCATCGTAGAAACGGCTCTGAATCGCGCCAACCACCTGGCCCATGTAATTGTTGATGTCCGCGCCGGATGCACCGGCTTTCTTCTGATTGCCCTGCCCCGCTGCACCGCCAGAAGCTGTGCCACTTTTCGGTGCATTCTTACCAGAAGACAAACCACCTAACAGGTCATCAACCGCATTTTCGTTCTTCGCAGCTTCGGCAGCGGCTTTCTTCGCATCAGCAGCAGCTTTAGCTTTGGCCTTCGCCTCGGCGGCGGCTTTTTCTTTCGCTTCAGCGGCAGCCTTCTCCTTGGCTTCAGCAGCGGCCTGCTCTTTCGCTTCTTTTGCTTCCTGAGCAGCTTTCGCCTTCGCATCGGCAGCCGCTTGCGCTTTGGCTTCCGCATCGGCTTTAGCTTTCGATTCTGCGGCGGCTTTCGCCTGTTGTGCCGCTTTCTCTTTCGCCGCTTCAGCTGCGGCAGCTTTAGCCTGTTCGTCCGCCTTCTTCTTCGCGTCGGCGGCGGCTTGCTTGGCTTCTTCTACCGCTTTGGCTTTCGCATCCGCAGCGGCTTTGGCCTGCGCATCGGCTTCAGCTTTCGCATCTGACTTGGCTTTCGCCGCAGCGGCTTCGGCAGCTTTCTGCTGATCCTGCGCTTGCTTAGCGGCGGCTTCAGCGGCTTTCTGCTGCTCAGCCTGTTGCTTCGCCTGCTCTTTGGCTTCTTGCTGCGCCTGCAAACGCTCTTTTTCCATCTCTTTCAGACGTTGCTGCTCAGCGGCTTGCTTCTGCTGTAACTCTTCGGCCTGCTGCTGCGACTGTTTTTGACGCTGCTGTTCGGCACGTTGACTGTCTCTTTGCTGATTCTGCTGGCGGTTATATTGCTCAACCACGGCGCCGGAATCGACCATCACTGCATCAATATCGCTGCCGCCGCCACCGCCGCTGGATTCGATTTTTTCGTTAAACGAGCTCCAAATCAGTAAGGCGATCAGCACGATATGCAGAATCACCGATACGATTATGGCGCGTTTTAACTTGTCGTTCTGCTCGGTTGCCTTCGACACTCTCGGTTCCCAAAAACGGTTGGCTTTAAATCGGCTGCGTCATCAAACCGACAGATTTCACGCCAGCCTGATGCAACAGGTTCAGCGCCTTGATGATTTCGTCGTAAGGCACATCTTTCGCACCGCCGATCAAGAAGACCGTTTTCGGATTGGCTTCAATCCGGCGCTGCGCTTCGCTCACCACCTGTTCCGGCGGCAGCTGCGTCATACGATCGTGATCCACCACCAGGCTGTACTGCCCGACGCCCGCCACTTCAACAATCACCGGTGGATTATCATCGGTAGAAACGGTTTTCGAATCTGTCGCATCCGGCAGATCGACTTCCACGCTCTGGGTAATAATCGGCGCGGTTGCCATAAAGATGAGCAGCAAAACCAACAGTACGTCCAGAAGCGGAACAATGTTGATTTCCGACTTGAGGTCGCGCTTACCGCGACCACGGGTTCTGGCCATCGTAAACCTCGACTTACTTCGTGTTGTCGGTGGAGAAAGCCTGACGGTGCAGGATAGCCGTGAACTCTTCCATAAAGTTGTCGTAGCCCTGTTCCAGCTTATTCACGCGCTGGTTCAAACGGTTGTAGGCCATAACCGCAGGAATCGCCGCGAACAGACCGATTGCGGTAGCAATCAGCGCTTCAGCAATACCCGGCGCAACCATCTGCAACGTTGCCTGTTTCACCGCGCCCAGCGCGATAAAGGCGTGCATGATCCCCCACACCGTACCAAACAGACCGATATACGGGCTGATGGAACCGACGGTGCCAAGGAAAGGAATGTGGTTTTCCAACGCTTCCAATTCACGGTTCATGGAAATACGCATTGCGCGGCTCGCCCCTTCCACCACCGCTTCCGGTGCATGGTTGTTGGCACGATGCAGACGCGCAAACTCTTTGAAACCTGAATAGAAAATCTGCTCAGAACCGCCCAACTCATCACGGCGCCCCTGGCTTTCCTGGTAAAGGCGTGACAGCTCAATACCCGACCAAAACTTATCTTCAAATGCTTCGGCTTCACGCCCCGCCGCATTCAAAATGCGCGTGCGTTGAATGATAATTGCCCAACTGGCAATAGAAAAGCCGATCAAAATCAACATGATAAGTTTGACCAGAAGGCTCGCCTTCAGGAACAAATCAAGAACATTCATGTCAGTCACTGCTTGAACTCCGCGACAATAGACTTGGGAAGCGCAATTGGCTTCATTAGATGTGGGTTGATGCAGGCAATCAGGACTTCTGCTTCATTTAGCACTTTACCTTCTGCATTCACGATACGCTGCGAGAACGTCATAGTTGCACGCGTCATCGATGTCACTTCGGTTTGAATTTCCAAAAGATCATCAAGACGTGCAGCCGCAACAAAATCTATCGTCATGCGTCGTACCACAAAAGCCACCTGTTCTTCCAACAGGACCTGCTGATTGAAATGGTGCTGGCGCAACATTTCGGTACGTGCTCGTTCATAGAAAGCAAGATAACTGGCGTGGTAAACCACACCACCGGCATCAGTGTCTTCGTAATAGACCCGAACCGGCCAGCGAAACAGCGTAGTACTCACTCTACATCCCGGTCTCATTTTAAACGTTGCTACTATACGCAAGTGAGATCGGCTTGGGAATGGTCCGCCAGAGCCAAGAGAAAATAATTATCACACGTTAACAACTGGAAGGAATTTTAGGATGTTTCTTGACCGGGCGCTGACAAAAACTCACGTCAGCGCCTGAAAAAGCAGCAAGTTAAGTCCTGAGACAGAACTTAATGGTAGAACCAGAAGATTCCCGCCAGCAGGATGACCATCGCCGGCAGTGGCGAGAACACTGCCTGCCAACGTGTTTGCAGTGGACGGAATCCTGTGCCGTGAACCACGCCGGCACACACAGCCCAAATCATCAACAATCCATGCCAGATGGCTAAATCGCTGGTGCGTGCAGCAAAGCGTGATGGTTGCCAAATAACACAGCCCGCCAACCACAGTGCCAGAATTAACGAAAGGGCCCGAAGCGGGCCCTTGTCCATCAGACGATACAACGTCCGAATCAGTGTGCGCATCAGACTTGTTCGTCCTTAGTTGCGCGGCTGTCTTCGATATGTTCCAGTGCTAGCGCCGTGATCACACCGAACGCACAGGCCAGCAAGGTGCCAAGAATCCAGGCAAAATACCACATGCTTAATCTCCTTAATCAGTACAGGGAGTGCGTATTGCTCTCAATGTGTTCTTTGGTGATACGGCCAAACATCTTGTAATAACACCAGGCGGTGTACGCCAGGATAATCGGTACAAAGATGATAGCGGCAATGGTCATCACTTTCAGCGTCAGCAGGCTGGATGTGGCATCCCACATGGTCAGGCTAATGCCCGGCACGGTGCTGGATGGCATGATGAACGGGAACATCGCGATACCGGCAGTCATGATGACGCACGCCAGAGTTAGCGAAGAGAAGATGAACGCCCAGGCGCCCTTCTCCATGCGTGAACACAGCACGGTCAACAGTGGCAGCACCACACCCAACAGCGGGAACAGCCACAGAATTGGCGCTTGCTCAAAGTTCACCATCCACGCACCGGCTTCACGCACCACATCTTTACCCAACGGATTGGATGCTGCGTGATGATCGATAACACTTTTCAGCACATAACCATCAATGCCGTATTTCACCCACAAACCCGCCAACACGAAGCACACCATCATCACCAGCGCGGAGATCTGCGCGGTACTGCGTGAACGCAGATGGAGTTCGCCATTGGTACGCATTTGCAGGTAAGTTGCGCCCTGCGTCAAAATCATCGCCACACTGACCACACCCGCCAGCAAGCCAAACGGATTCAGCAGCTGGAAGAAGTTGCCGGTATAGAACAGGCGCAGATATTCGTCGGCATGGAACGGCACGCCTTGCAGCAAGTTACCGAACGCCACGCCAATTACCAGCGGTGGCACAAAGCTGCCGATGAAAATGCCCCAATCCCACATACCGCGCCAGCGCATATCTTCAATTTTCGAACGGTAATCGAAACCTACCGGACGGAAGAACAGCGAAGCGAGCACCAAAATCATGGCCACATAAAAGCCAGAG
Organism: Pantoea sp.; assembly: GCF_039594315.1. Classification (GTDB taxonomy): domain Bacteria; phylum Pseudomonadota; class Gammaproteobacteria; order Enterobacterales; family Enterobacteriaceae; genus Pantoea. The sequence goes on along the minus strand of NZ_JBCNNP010000043.1, from coordinate 28,152 downwards.
AACGCGGCAGCGTAGACCATCGGCCAGGCAGCGAACAGTGCGCCACCGGCAGTGATCAACCAAACCTGGTTGCCGTCCCAATGCGGCGCGATACTGTTAATCATGATGCGACGTTCGGTATCGGTACGACCCAGCACGCGCGTCAGCATACCAACGCCCATATCAAAGCCGTCGGTGACCGCAAAGCCGATTAGCAGCACGCCAATCAACAGCCACCAGACAAAGCGCAAAACTTCATAATCAAACATGGGTGCTCTCCTTATCCACGCGCCGGCTGAGATGAAGCTTTCAGCGTTTCATGATGATAGCGGCCAGTTTTCAGGCTGCTTGGACCAAGGCGTGCGAACTTGAACATCAGGTACATTTCCGCCACCAGGAACAAGGTGTAGAGACCGCAAATCAGAATCATCGAGAACAGCAGATCGCCTACGGTCAGTGATGAGTTCGCCACCGCAGTCGGCAACACCTCACCAATCGCCCACGGTTGGCGACCGTATTCGGCAACAAACCAACCCGCTTCGATGGCGATCCACGGTAACGGAATGCCATACAGCGCGGCTTTGAGTAACCAGCGAGATTTACCAATGCGGTTACGAATCACGCTCCAGAAGGAAAGCGCAATGATACCCAGCATCAACACGCCACCCAACACCATGATGCGGAAAGCGAAATAGAGCGGGGCAACGCGTGGAATCGAATCTTGCGTGGCTTTCTGAATATCGGCTTCGGTGGCATTCGCCACATCTGGCGTATAACGTTTCAGTAATAAGCCGTAGCCCAGATCGCGTTTGCTCTCTTCGAACTGGCTTTTTACTGCAGGATCTTTGCTACCTGCGCGCAATTCGTTGAGCAACGCATAGGCTTTCATACCGTTGCGGATGCGCACTTCATGCTGCGCCAGCAGGTCTTTCAGGCCCGTTACCGGCGTATCAACCGAACGTGTGGCAATCAAACCGAGCAGATACGGAATCTGAATCGCATATTTGTTTTGCTGCGTTTCCTGATCCGGAATACCAAACAGCGTAAATGCGGCGGGTGCAGGTTGGGTTTCCCACTCCGCTTCAATCGCGGCCAGTTTGGTTTTCTGCACGTCACCGATTTCATAACCGGATTCATCACCCAGTACGATAACCGACAGAATCGCCGCCATACCGAAGCTGGCTGCAATCGCAAACGAGCGCTTGGCGAACGCGAAATCGCGGCCTTTCAGCATGTACCACGCGCTGATGCCCAGAATGAACATTGCGCCAGTGGTGTAACCGGCCGCCACGGTGTGCACAAATTTCACCTGCGCAACCGGGTTGAGGATCAGTTCAGAGAAGCTCACCATCTCCATACGCATGGTTTCGAAATTGAATTCCGAGGCAATCGGGTTTTGCATCCAGCCGTTCGCCACCAGAATCCACAGCGCAGACATGTTCGAGCCGAGCGCAACCAGCCAGGTCACCGCAAGGTGCTGTACTTTGCCCAGACGATCCCAGCCGAAGAAGAACAGACCGACAAAGGTGGATTCGAGGAAGAACGCCATCAAGCCTTCAATGGCTAACGGCGCACCAAAGATATCGCCGACGTAATGTGAGTAATATGACCAGTTGGTACCGAACTGGAATTCCATGGTCAGACCGGTAGCCACGCCCAGCGCAAAGTTGATACCAAACAACTTGCCCCAGAACTTGGTCATATCTTTATAGATTTGTTTACCCGAAAGGACATATACGGTTTCCATGATCGCCAACAAAAACGCCATACCCAGCGTTAATGGTACGAACAGAAAATGGTACATCGCCGTTAGGGCAAACTGTAAACGCGACAGCTCGACAATATCTAACATGATGACTCCTTGCTCCTCGCATGAACTCGCTCTGCGGATGACAACGGCGAACAACAGACATTGACGCGCAGAATAAGATTCAGGAACGACTGATTATTGATTCCAGTTTTGTTACTGACAGAACAGAGAAACCTGCTGCCCGAAGTGAGCGAGTAACAGTGTTGAAAATTCCCTTAAAAATGATCATTCCAGTCAATTTAATGCAGAAGAGTGATGAGGAGGCGACAGAATTGATGCAACAACGCCTGGCACAAACTCCTGAAAAATTATGGAGAAGACTGAATTGATGCAGCGCAATTTATACCGGTTGGCGCGCGCTTTGCCAGCGGTAAAGTTTGCTATATCACGCTATTTATTGATCTGGATTAAGACTATAAATTTCCAGATATGTATCGTAAGAACTGTTGTTAATTAGATGTCATAAATGGTTGGTGTAATTAAGAAAACAATTACCTTTGTCGCAATTATTTAACCTAAACATCACCGGTTAGCTGTTATTTTCCCGATATAAATCCAGCGTCTTTTCTCTTCTTTACCTAACAAACAAAATAAGCATAGCCGCGGATTTTCAACTCGTGGCAATTTTTTCCCTGCTTTTTGCGGGGTTAGCGTCATAAAAAAAGCCACCCGAAGGTGGCTTTGATGCAAATAAGCGTACAGCCTTATTTGATTGGCAGAACCGCTTTAACTGCGTCGCCAATGTCTGCCAGGCTGCGAACGGTTTTCACACCGGCCGCTTCCAGCGCAGCAAATTTCTCATCAGCGGTACCTTTACCACCGGCAATGATGGCGCCAGCGTGGCCCATACGTTTGCCTTTCGGTGCAGTCACACCGGCGATGTAGCCAACAACTGGCTTGGTCACGTGTGCTTTGATATACGCTGCCGCTTCTTCTTCCGCGCTACCACCGATCTCACCGATCATCACGATCGCTTCAGTCTGTGGATCTTCCTGGAACAGTTTCAGGATATCGATGAAGTTAGAACCCGGGATCGGGTCACCGCCGATACCTACGCAGGTTGACTGGCCGTAGCCGATGTCAGTGGTCTGCTTAACCGCTTCATAAGTCAGCGTACCTGAACGCGATACGATACCTACGCGGCCTGGCTGGTGAATGTGGCCTGGCATGATACCAATCTTACATTCGCCTGGGGTGATCACACCTGGGCAGTTCGGGCCGATCATGCGTACACCAGCTTCATCCAGCTTCACTTTCACGGTCAGCATATCCAGCGTTGGGATGCCTTCGGTGATGGTGATGATCAGTTTGATGCCTGCGTCGATTGCTTCCAGGATGCCGTCTTTACAGAATGGCGCTGGAACGTAGATCACGGTGGCGGTTGCGCCCGTCGCTTCTACTGCTTCACGCACGGTGTTGAACACCGGCAGGCCGAGATGGGTGGTGCCGCCTTTACCTGGGGTTACGCCGCCAACCAGTTGCGTACCGTAGGCCAAAGCCTGCTCAGAGTGAAACGTCCCTTGACCACCGGTGAAACCCTGGCAAATGACTTTGGTGTTTTTGTCGATCAAAATGGACATTATTTACCCTCCGCTGCAGCGACAACACGCTGTGCAGCGTCTGTCAGACTGGTTGCTGCAATGATGTTCAGACCGCTGTCCGCCAATTTCTGCGCGCCCAGCTCGGCGTTGTTACCTTCCAGACGTACCACCACTGGCACGTTGACACCCACTTCTGCTACTGCACCGATGATGCCGTCTGCGATCAGGTCGCAACGTACGATGCCGCCGAAGATGTTAACGAATACCGCTTTAACCGCATCGTCAGACAGGATGATTTTGAACGCTTCGGTCACGCGCTCTTTGGTTGCGCCGCCGCCCACATCGAGGAAGTTAGCTGGCTCGCCGCCGTGGTGTTTAACGATATCCATGGTGCCCATCGCCAGACCGGCGCCGTTCACCATACAACCGATGTTGCCATCCAGCGCAACGTAGTTCAGTTCCCACTGTGTTGCATGCGCTTCACGTGGATCTTCCTGGCTTGGATCGCGCATTTCACGCAGTTCCGGCTGACGGAACAGTGCGTTGCCGTCGGCACCCAGTTTGCCATCGAGGCAGATCAGGTCGCCCTGCTTGGTGATCACCAGCGGGTTGATCTCAACCATCGCCAGATCGCGCTCAAGGAACATGGTCGCCAGACCCATGAAGATTTTGGTGAACTGGCTAACTTGCTTGCCAGTCAGACCCAGCTTGAACGCCAACTCACGGCCTTGATAAGGCTGTGGACCGGCTAATGGATCCAGCGCCATTTTGTGGATCAGGTGCGGGGTTTCTTCCGCCACTTTCTCAATCTCAACGCCGCCTTCAGTTGAAGCCATGAAGATCACGCGACGAGTAGCACGGTCAACGACCGCACCCAGATACAGCTCCTGATCGATATCAGTCGCAGCTTCAACCAGAATCTGGTTTACCGGCTGGCCGTGTGCGTCAGTTTGATAGGTCACCAGACGCTTGCCCAACCAATGTTCAGCAAAAGCACGAATGTCTTCTTTGCTGTTAACCACTTTCACGCCGCCCGCTTTACCGCGGCCACCAGCATGAACCTGACATTTCACTACCCACGGACCTGCGCCAATTTTTGATGCGGCTTCTTCTGCTTCGCGTGGTGTTGTGCAGGCGTAACCAGTTGGTGCTGGCATGCCATAGCGAGCAAACAGCTGCTTCGCCTGGTATTCATGTAAATTCATGATGTTCTATCCATTCAGATATGAGTTTGGGCGCGCCTTCACACCGCGCGCCCGGCGAAATTAGACATCCAACAGCAGGCGAGCTGGATCTTCCAGCATCTCTTTCACCGCGACCAGATAGCCAACGGATTCACGACCATCAATCAGACGGTGATCGTAAGAGAGCGCCAGATACATCATTGGCAGAATCACCACCTGACCATTGACCGCCATTGGGCGCTCTTTGATGGCGTGCATACCCAGGATCGCGCTCTGCGGTGGGTTGATGATTGGCGTAGACATCAGCGAACCAAACACACCGCCGTTGGTGATGGTGAAGTTACCGCCAGTCAGCTCTTCAACGGTCAGTTTGCCGTCGCGGCCTTTCACTGCCAGCTCTTTAATTTTCTTCTCGATATCAGCCATGCTCAGCGCATCAACATCTTTCAGCACTGGCGTGACCAGACCACGCGGGGTAGAAACCGCAATGCTCACATCGAAATAGTTGTGGTAAACCACATCTTCGCCATCAATTGACGCGTTAACTTCCGGGAAGCGTTTCAGCGCTTCAACCACCGCTTTGATGTAGAAGGACATGAAGCCCAGACGCACGCCGTGACGTTTCTCGAACGCATCGCCGTACTGCTTACGCAGGTCCATGATTGGCTTCATGTTGATTTCGTTAAACGTAGTCAACATTGCGGTGCTGTTTTTCGCTTCCAGCAGACGCTCGGCAACACGTTTACGCAGACGCGTCATCGGTACGCGTTTTTCGCTGCGGTTAGCCACAGCAGCTTGCGGTGCAGCACCCGCCGCTGGAGCCGGTGCGGCTTTGCCACCGTCAGCTTTCTTCGCCAGATGTTTTTCTACATCTTCGCGCGTTAAACGGCCACCGACGCCGGTGCCTTTGATCTGCGCAGCATCGAGGTTGTTTTCAGCAATCAGACGACGTACCGCTGGGCTGAGCGCATCGTTGCTCTCTTCTTCCAGTGAGGCAGTCTGACGCTGTGCAGGCGTAGACTCGTTGCTTTCCGCTTTCGCAGTGGTCTCTTTCCCGCCGCTGTTGCCCTCTTTCAAGCGGCCCAGAATCTGACGAGAAGTGACCGTTGCGCCTTCATCTTCCAGCACGGCTTCCAGGATGCCGTCCGCAGATGCAGGCACTTCCAGCACCACTTTATCCGTTTCAATCTCAACCAGTACTTCGTCACGGCTCACTGCGTCGCCGGGTTTTTTGTGCCAGGTTGCAACCGTTGCGTCCGCTACGGATTCAGGCAAATCGGGAACCAGAATTTCTACGCTACTCATTTTCTTTCCTTTTTATTAACCAAGGTTCAGCGCGTCGTTAACCAGGTCTTGCTGCTGTTGTTGATGTACGGACATGTAGCCCACGGCTGGTGAAGCAGAAGCCGGACGACCTGCGTAACGCAGTGACGCACCGAAGGGAACCACTTCGCGGAAATGATGCTGACTGCAATACCATGCGCCCTGATTCAGCGGCTCTTCCTGACACCAGACGAAATCCTGCACATGAGAATAATTTTTCAGCACGTCCTGCACCACTTTGTGCGGGAACGGATACAGCTGTTCGATACGCACGATGGCCACGTCGGTTTGCTCGTTCTTACGACGCTGATCCAGCAGATCGTAATAAACTTTGCCCGAACACAGCACCACACGTTTCACTTGTTTCGGATCCAGATCGTCGATCTCACCAATCGCTGGCTGGAAGCTGCCGGTCGCCAGCTCTTCCAGGCTGGAAATGGCCAGCGGATGGCGCAGCAGCGATTTCGGTGACATCACAATCAGCGGACGGCGCATGCCGCGCAGCGCCTGACGACGCAGCATGTGGTAAACCTGCGCTGGAGTTGAAGGCACGCACACCTGCATGTTCTGTTCTGCGCAGAGTTGCAGATAACGCTCCAGACGCGCTGAGGAGTGCTCTGGACCCTGGCCTTCATAGCCGTGCGGCAGCAGCATCACCAGACCACACATACGGCCCCACTTCTGCTCGCCGGAGCTGATGAACTGATCGATTACTACCTGCGCGCCGTTAGCGAAGTCGCCGAACTGCGCTTCCCAAATGGTCAGCACGCGCGGTTCTGCGGTGGCATAACCATATTCGAACGCCAGTACTGCTTCTTCAGACAACACGGAATCCCACACTTTGAACTGACCTTGTCCGTTATGAACATGGTGCAGCGGCGTGTAAGTTGAGCCGTTGGTCTGGTTATGAATCACCGCATGACGGTGGAAGAAGGTGCCACGGCCGCTGTCTTCACCAGACAGACGCACCGGAATGCCTTCATCAACCAATGTGGCATACGCGAGGTTCTCCGCGCCGCCCCAGTCAAAGGCTTTGTTGCCTTCGGCCATCTCTTTACGGTCGTTGTAAATCTTCGCTACGCGCGACTGCACTTCAACCGACTCCGGTACGCTGCTGATGCGGCGCGCCAGTTCCTGCAAGCGTTTCAGCTCCACAGTTGCCGGGTAGCTTTCGTCCCATTCATGGTTCAGGTACGGCGACCAGGTGAAGGAGTGCAGGCTCATCGGGCGCCATTCCGGCACCACGCATTCGCCTTCATCCAGCGCATCGCGGTACAGGTTAACCATTTCAGTGGCATCTTCAGTGGTCGCTACGCCTTCGCTTTCCAGCTGATCGGCATAGATTTTACGCGGTGTTGGATGCTTTTTGATTTTCTGGTACATCAACGGCTGCGTGGCACTTGGCTCATCCGCTTCGTTGTGACCATGACGGCGATAGCACACCAGATCGATGAACACATCACGTTTAAAGGTGTTGCGATAATCGAGCGCCAGGCGAGTAACGAACGCGACTGCTTCTGGATCGTCTGCGTTGACGTGGAAAATCGGTGCCAGCACCATTTTGCCGATGTCAGTACAGTACGGCGTAGAACGCGCATCTTTCGGGTTGGAGGTAGTAAAGCCAACCTGGTTGTTGATGACGATGCGAACGGTACCGCCCACTTCGTAACCACGCGCCGCTGACATGTTCAGGGTTTCTTGCACCACGCCCTGACCAATCACCGCCGCATCACCGTGAATGGTGATTGGCAGCACTTTATTGCTGCTTGGCTCAGCCAGACGATCGAGACGTGCGCGCACAGAACCCATTACCACAGGGCTAACGATTTCCAAGTGCGATGGGTTGAACGCCAGCGCCAGATGCACCAGACCGCCTTCGGTTTCGACGTCAGACGAGAAGCCCATGTGGTACTTCACGTCGCCGGTGCCGAGATGCTCTTTGTGCTTGCCTGAGAATTCGTCGAACAGATCCTGCGGCTTTTTACCCAGCACGTTGATCAGCACGTTCAGACGACCACGGTGCGCCATACCCAGCACCACTTCGCGCGTGCCGCTTTTGCCAGCGTGACGAATCATCTCGCGCAGCATCGGCACCAGCGCATCACCACCTTCCAGTGAGAAGCGTTTTGCACCCGGGAATTTAGCACCGAGATATTTTTCCAGGCCTTCTGCCGCGGTCAGCTCTTTCAGGAAACCTTTTTTCTCGTCGCTGCTGAATGACGCGTGACCCACCACCGATTCCAGACGCTGTTGAATCCAGCGCTTTTCGTCGGTGTTGTTGATGTGCATGTACTCTGCACCAATCGAGCCACAGTAAGTCTGTTGCAGCGCCGCGAACAGATCGGCCAGCTTCATAGTCTCTTTGCCGATAGCAAACGAACCTACGTTAAAGCTTTCCTGAAAATCGGCGTCGGTCAGATCGTGATAAGCCGGATCGAGATCGGCTACGGTTTCCTGTTTCCACAGGCCGAGCGGATCGAGGTTAGCGTGCTGATGGCCGCGGAAGCGGAACGCATTAATCAGCTGCAGCACTTTAACCTGTTTGGAATTTGCGGCCGGATCGGTGACGGTTGATGTGTAACGGGTGGCATCTTTCGCCAGGCGGCGGAAGTAATCACGCGTAGTTGAGTGAAATTGCTCAGGTTTCACGCCAGTGCCGGGCAGCTGTTGGAACAGCTCGCGCCACATTTCATCAACTGAGTCAGGATCGGTCAGGAAATCTTCATAGAGCTGCTCTATGTAAGATTGGTTCGCGCCGGCCAGCCAGGAGGAGTCCAGCCAGGGTTTCATCGCGCTGTTCTGCATTGTGATCCCTTAAGCATTAATCTGCTTTTTATGAGGTTTCATTTGTTACCGCTTACGCGGCTTGCCGTAGTGAGTTCAGCGATACGAACCTGTGCGCTACCGGCGCCTGGCCCGTAAGGGAACCTTTATAAGCGTGGTCAGCACCGCGCTTATAGAGGCTTCCGTAAACATCCGGGAACCTAAGTTCCCGGAAGGTGACTTCTGTATTACGCCCCGCGTTGCAGTAGCATCGACTTAATATGGCCGATTGCGCGCGTCGGGTTTAGTCCTTTCGGGCACACGCTCACACAGTTCATGATGCTGTGACAGCGGAAAACACTGAAAGCGTCATTCATGTTATCCAGACGCGCATCGGTTTCGGTGTCGCGGCTATCAATCAGGAAACGATACGCTGCCAGCAAGCCAGCCGGACCGATGAACTTGTCCGGGTTCCACCAGAACGATGGGCACGACGTCGAGCAGCAAGCACAAAGAATACATTCGTACAAACCGTCAAGATGCGCACGCTCATCCGGGCTTTGTAAATGCTCACGCGCCGGAGGATTTTCCCCATTATTCAACAAGAAAGGTTTAATCTTCTCATACTGTGCATAGAATTGTCCCATGTCTACCACGAGGTCGCGGATCACCGGCAAACCTGGCAGTGGACGGATAACAATTTTCTTGGTGCCGTTGCCCAGCGCCGAAACCGGCGTGATGCAAGCCAGACCATTTTTGCCGTTCATGTTCAGACCATCTGAACCACACACGCCTTCACGGCATGAGCGACGGAAAGCCAGCGTCGGGTCTTTCTCTTTCAAACGGATCAGCGCATCCAACAGCATCATGTCGCGACCATCTTCCGATTCCAGCGTGTATTCCTGCATACGCGGCTTGTCATCGACTTCCGGGTTGTAACGATAGATTGAAAATTCGAGTCTCATGATGATCTCCGCAATTAGTAAGTACGCGCTTTCGGCGGGAAGGCCGCACGCAGTTTCGGTTGCATGTTCACCTCACGGCGCGTCATGCTTTCCGTCTGCGGAACATAGAGACTGTGGCACAGCCAGTTTTCATCATCGCGCTCCGGATAGTCGAAGCGGCTGTGTGCGCCACGGCTTTCGGTACGGAAGTTAGCGGCAACCGCGGTGGCGTATGCGGTTTCCATCAGGTTATCCAGCTCAAGGCACTCAATACGCTGGGTGTTGAAGTCTGGCGAACGGTCATCGAGGCGCGCAGATTTCAGACGCTCACGAATCTCTTTCAGCTCAGCTAACCCTTCACGCATCGCATCACCTTCGCGGAACACCGAGAAGTTGTTCTGCATGCAGCGCTGCAACGCTTTACGGATTTCAACCGGGTCTTCACCGGTGGTGTTATTTTCCCAGCGGTTGAAGCGCGCCATAGCTTCATCAATGTTTTCCTGCGTGGCTTCACGCAGTTCGCCCTGCTCTTCAATGCACTCCAGCAGATGCACACCGGCAGCGCGGCCGAACACCACCAGATCGAGCAGCGAGTTACCGCCAAGACGGTTCGCGCCGTGCACCGATACGCAGGCGATTTCGCCCACAGCGAACAGGCCTGGAATCACTTCGTCCTGACCTTGCTCGTTCACACGCAGCGCCTGACCAGTCACTTTGGTCGGCACGCCGCCCATCATGTAGTGACAGGTTGGGATTACCGGGATCGGTTCTTTAATCGGATCGACGTGAGCAAAGGTACGCGACAGCTCCAGAATGCCCGGTAAACGGGATTCCAACACTTCCGCGCCCAAATGGTCGAGTTTCAGTTTGATGTGCGGACCCCAAGGGCCATCGCAACCGCGACCTTCACGGATTTCAACCATCATCGAACGCGCTACCACATCACGACCGGCCAAATCTTTGGCGTTCGGAGCATAACGTTCCATGAAGCGTTCACCGTGCTTGTTCAGCAGGTAACCACCTTCACCACGGCAACCTTCGGTGACCAGCACGCCCGCACCGGCAATACCGGTTGGGTGGAACTGCCACATTTCCATATCCTGCACCGGCACGCCTGCGCGCAGCGCCATGCCGACGCCGTCACCAGTGTTGATGTGGGCGTTAGTGGTGGATTGGTAAATACGGCCTGCGCCGCCGGTGGCCAGAATGGTCGCCTTGGCTTTGAAATACACGGTTTCACCGGTTTCCATGCAGATGGCGGTACAACCGACAATTGCACCGTCTTCATTTTTCACCAGATCCAGCGCATACCATTCAGAGAAGATGGTGGTTTTGTTCTTCAGGTTTTGCTGATACAGCGTATGCAGCAAGGCGTGACCAGTACGGTCGGCAGCCGCAGCGGTACGCGCTGCTTGCTCACCGCCGAAGTTCTTCGACTGGCCGCCAAACGGACGCTGATACACGCGGCCGTCATCAAGACGTGAGAAAGGCAAACCCATGTGTTCCAGTTCCAGAATCGCTTCTGGACCGACATGACACATATATTCAATCGCGTCCTGGTCGCCGATATAGTCGGAACCTTTGACGGTGTCGTACATGTGCCATTCCCAGTTATCTTCATGGGTGTTACCCAGCGCAACGGTAATTCCGCCCTGCGCCGATACGGTATGGGAACGGGTTGGAAAAACTTTGGATAACAGGGCACAAGTCTGGCCCGATTGGGAGATTTGCAAGGCGGCGCGCATACCTGCACCACCCGCGCCGATCACCACGGCATCAAATTCTCTGACTGGCAAACTCATTTACACACCCCACACCACAACGAATCCATAAATCGCGTACGACAACAGCGCAACCACAATCACAAACTGCAGCAGCAAACGGGTTGCTACCGGTTTCACGTAATCGGTTAACACCTGCCACATTCCAATCCAACCGTGGATGAGAATCGAGAACAGCGTCAACATGGTGAACACTTTAGTGAAAGAGGAGGAGAAAAAGCCGTGCCAGTTTTCATACGTCAACGTGCCGGTCATTACGACAAAACCGAGGATGTAGATGATGTACAGCGTCATTAAGATTGCAGCAGCACGCAGCAACAGCCAGTCATGAATACCGTTGCGTCCTAATGCAGAAGCATTGCTTACCATACGAGGACTCCAGCCAAAATTGAGAGCACGACAGTGATACCAAAAGCCGCTTGCGCGGAACGGGTTCCCACCTGGAGGGTTTCTTCCATAAAGCCAAAATCAGCCAACATATGACGAATCCCGCCCACGACGTGATACGCCAGCGCAGTTAAGATGCCCCACATGATGAATTTGGCGAAGAAGCTATCCATGATGGATGCCGCTTGTTGGAAGCCTTCAGGAGAAGAGAGGGAGAGACCCAGTAACCAGAGCAGAATTCCGAGAGCGACAAAGGTGATCACGCCGGAGACGCGGTGGAGAATGGACGATATTGCAGTAACGGGAAACCGGATCGTCGAGAGATCCAAGTTAACAGGTCTTTGTTTTTTCACGGTTTTGCCCACACAGCTCTTTTTTATTTTGCTTCCTCCGGTCCTGAGTTGCATCAGAGACACAGCGTGTGTTCAGACTGCAACCGCCACCAAAATAGCAACATCCAGTGTTAAATAAAGCGGGTAAAACGCTGGGTGGCTCCTGGTGTCAGGGTGTTCCGGAGACCTGGCCGCAGTATAGGAGGATCACATTCTGATTACAATTCCCCTACAATCTCTTTGGTCACATTTAGGCTGAACAGTGATCCTGCTCACGAATTTCACAATTTATACATTTTTAATTATCTGATTTGACAAAAGATCAACATTTCAGTTACAAACAATCGCATTAAAGCCCTATGATGCACAAAAGTTATGGGGATACACTTTCCCCTAAGCTCAAGTTATGTAACATTGCCGATACGAGCAGTAAAAAGCATCAGGTTATTGGTTACCAAGAAGTTATGTCGTGACAGGAACTTTAACATCCTCGATGTGCAGCATGTCATGCCCCGACGCCACCGAATGGCCCAAATTCCGCGTTTACTCTGTAACCTTGCAAGACCATCGTTACCGTAGAGTGATGCTGGGAAGATTGTGGTTTTACGCAACAACAAGGCTATTCTGGTGTCTAAGATCCTTACCTTAAGGCGCTATGGAGACGAAATAATGACAGATAAAAAAGTGACGCTAACCCTACAAGATGATACGTCTGTTGAACTGGACGTGATGCAAGGTACGCTGGGACAAGATGTTGTTGATGTCCGCGCCCTTGGCTCTCAAGGCCTGTTCACCTTCGATCCCGGCTTCACCTCTACTGCGTCATGCGAATCCAAAATCACCTTTATTGATGGTGATGAAGGTATTCTGTTACACCGCGGTTTCCCGATTGATCAGCTAGCAACCCACTCGAATTACCTTGAAGTGTGTTACATCTTGCTGAATGGCGAAGCCCCGACCCAAGCCCAGTTTGAAGAATTCCGCACCATCGTTACCCGCCACACCATGATCCACGAGCAAATCACCCGTCTGTTCCATGGCTTCCGTCGCGACTCGCATCCGATGGCAGTAATGTGTGGTGTGACCGGCGCGCTGGCCGCGTTTTATCACGACTCTTTAGACGTCAACATTGAACGTCACCGTGAAATCGCCGCTTTCCGCCTGCTGTCGAAAATGCCGACCATGGCCGCGATGTGCTACAAATACTCGATTGGCCAGCCGTTTGTTTACCCACGTAACGACCTCTCTTATGCCGGTAACTTCCTGCATATGATGTTTGCTACGCCGTGCGAAGAGTACAAAGTCAATCCGGTGCTGGAACGCGCCATGGACCGTATTCTGATTCTGCACGCTGACCACGAACAAAACGCCTCAACTTCAACCGTGCGTACCGCCGGTTCTTCTGGCGCCAACCCGTTTGCCTGTATCGCGGCCGGTATCGCTTCACTGTGGGGACCGGCGCATGGCGGTGCCAACGAAGCGACGCTGCGTATGCTGGAAGAGATCAGCACCGTTGAGCACATCCCAGAATTTGTTAAGCGCGCCAAAGACAAGAACGATTCGTTCCGTCTGATGGGCTTCGGCCACCGCGTGTACAAAAACTACGATCCACGTGCCACCGTGATGCGCGACACTTGCCACGAAGTGCTGAATGAGTTGGGCATGAAAGATGATCTGCTGGAAGTGGCGATGGAGCTGGAACACATCGCATTGAACGACCCGTACTTCATCGAGCGTAAACTCTATCCAAACGTCGATTTCTACTCAGGTATCATCCTAAAAGCGATGGGCATTCCATCTTCCATGTTTACCGTGATCTTTGCGATGGCGCGTACTGTGGGCTGGATTGCACACTGGAAAGAGATGCACGACGAAGGCATGAAAATTGCGCGTCCACGTCAGCTTTATACCGGTTACACTGAGCGCGAATTTACTTCAGCGCTGAAAAAATAATAAAAAGGGCGGGATATCCCGCCCTTTTTATTTCTGGCATCCCGGGCACCAATAAAACGGCCGCGATGACAGCACGCCCTTCTCAATCACCTCGCCGCAGCGCCGACATTTTTTACCCTGCCGATGAAACACTTCGAAGCGAAACGCTGCATCTTCATGATATTTCTTCATGCTACCGCGCATCTGATACGACAACCGCGGCACCGCCAACATCGCCTCACTCAGCGCCGTTAATTGTTGCTCGCTGAGATCCTGCGCGCGATGCGAGGCCAGCAATCCGGCATGCCATAAAATCTCCACACGCAGGTAATTACCCAAACCGGCGAGAAATGCCTGATCGAGCAACAAACCGCTGAACTGGCGGCGACGAAAACGCGCTGATAATAAACGTTCTCGCACCTCATCCACCGTTAAGCGGCTATCCAGCACATCTGGGCCAACGCGTTGCAAAAACGGATGCGCCGCCAGCGTATCGACATTCAGTAATTCGATATCCGAGGCGCTGTAGAGCAGGATGGTTTGTTCCGCATTCGCCAGCCGCACACGCAATTGTCGCGTGGTATTTGGCTGGGTGCCAGTTGGCACCACACGCCACACGCCATAAAGCTGGTTATGGCTGTAAAGCGTGAGACCGTTGGAGAAGTGCGTGAGCAGCGCTTTGCCGCGAGTTTCGAAAGCATTGATGGTTGCGCCCAGCAATGCCGGTTCGTAGGTTTTCAACGCGGGAAAGGCAAACCACACATCGGTCAGCGGTTTGCCCTCCATCGCCGCAGCCAGTTGATCCGCCGCGCGGCGGATCTCCGGTCCTTCAGGCATAACCACTCCTGTTAATGCGTAGCGCCACCGACCACGCGAATATCATTTTCAGTACTGAGAATCACCTGCAACGCGGTTTCCAGCGCCAACATCACGCTGGCGGTCGCCATACTCGCCACACCCGGATGATTGGCCGCTTGTTCCGGCATATACGGGATATGGATGAAGCCGCCGCGCGCTTTGCTGTTAGTGGTGTGAATCCAATGCAGCAAGCTGTACATCACGTGATTGCAGGTAAAGGTCCCGGCGGTTTGCGACACCGAAGCCGGTACGCCGACTTCGCGCAGGGCGGCAACGATAGCTTTGATCGGCAAGCTAGAGAAATACGCCGCCGGGCCATCTGCCGCAATCGGCTGATCGATGGGTTGCTGCCGATTGTTGTCTGGAATACGCGCGTCATCAACGTTGATAGCAATGCGCTCAACGGTAATATCCACACGTCCGCCGGCTTGCCCAACGCACAACACGCGATCGGGCTGGATCTCCTCCAATGCGCGCGTTAATACTTCGCCGCAAGTGGCAAACACCACCGGCAACTGGCGCACCACAATGCGCGCCCCGCCAATTTCTTTGCCATCAAATGAACGTACCGCTTCCCACGAAGGGTTGATGTTTTCGCCACCAAAGGGCTCAAACGCCGTCATTAACACCGTTTTCATTGCAACCTCACAAGAACATCAGGAAGTAGAGCAGCACCACATTGACCAATAACAGTAGCACACCGGTTGGCACCTGAGCCTTGATCACCGCGTTGCGGTCCGGCAACTCCAACAGGCGCGCTGGCACGATGTTAAAGTTCGCGGCCATTGGCGTCATTAGGGTGCCGCAATAGCCCGAGAACATACCAATCGCCGCCATCACCGCCGGATTGCCGCCGTGTTGCAGCACCAGAATCGGGATGCCGATGCCGGCGGTGACAATCGGAAACGCGGCAAACGCATTACCCATCACCATGGTCAGCAATGCCATACCAATCGCATACACTGCTACCGCCACCAGCCGATTATCCACCGCCAGATACTGTTCGGTAAGATGTGAAATCGCGGTGCCAACGCCAGCGCTGGTGAACAGCAGGCCAAGCGTGGCAAGAATCTGCGGCAGAATAAATGCCCAACCGACCGCATCCAGCAAGCGACGGGTTTCCTGCATCGATTGCAGCGGTTTTTCATGGGTGAACTTGAGCGCGATCAGCCAACCCAGCACACAACCCACCATCATCGAGAACAACGTCACTAAGGTAGAGTGATTGCCCGGACCAAACACCTTTTCCTGCAAACCTGGGATGTGATTAAACGCCAGCACGCCGATTACCGTCACCAGCGGAATCGCCAGCGCTGGCAAGAACAGTTTGTTGTGCAGACGTTTGGCGCTTTCCTGCTTCTGCTCGTCGCTGCGTTGATGGTAGCTGCCTAAACGCACGCCGCCGAAACCGGCGATTAGCGCCATCAACACCACGGCGATCCCGACACCGATATGTAACCAACGACGCCCCACTTCAGCATCGCCCGCCCATTGTCCCATTAGCTGATAGGCGCCATCGCCAATCAGGAAAATCAGGCCATACAGCGCCCAGAACAAACCGGTGGTAAAACGGCGCGGGTTGGCGCTATCACGCCATGAAAGCAGCGCGACAATCAGCAGGATCACGCCTGCCAGCCACATCAAATATTGTTGCTGAAACATTATTTGCCATCCTTAGCGTTCAACGCCTGCTGATTGATGGCACCCAACTCACGCGCTAATTGGCGATCAAGACGCACCAGTCGCGCCGAATGGATCAGGAAAGCACAGAGTGCGGTCGGAATGCCCCACAGCGCGATATGCAGCGGTTCGGTGCTGATACCGGCCGATTCCTGCATAAAGTTGTGCATAAAGATGATCGCGCCAAACGCGACAAAGATATCTTCACCAAAGAACAAACCGACATTGTCTGTCGCAGCCGACATGGCGCGCAGACGATGACGCACTTCCGGCGGCACCTCGCCGTAACGGTTTTCCGTGGCACCTTCCGCCATCGGGGCCAGCAATGGACGCACCATTTGCGGATGTCCGCCGAGGCTGGTTAAGCCCAGCGCCGCCGTGGCTTCGCGCACAAACAGATAGACGATTAACAAACGGCCAGCGGTGGCGGTTTTGATTTGGGCGATCCAGCTCTGTGCGCGTTCTTTCAAACCGTGGCGCTCCAGCAAGCCGATCACCGCCAGCGGCAGCAACAGAATCAGTGGCAGATTGCGGGTGTTAAGGAAGCCTGAGCCGAGTTTTTCCAGAATGTCGGTCAGCGGCAGATGTGCCGCCAAGCCGGTGACGAAGCCGGCCACAATCACCACCAGCACCGGGTTAAAGCGCAGTACAAAACCCAGAATAATGGCGGCGATACCCAGCAGCGGCCAGAGATTTACCACGTTGTCCATATGTCCCCTCGTGAGATAGAAAAAGCCCGGCGACGTGCCGGGCAATCATTCAATTGTTATGCGCTGGTGACCGCAATCTGATGTGTCGCAAAAGCGGTGCGCAGCGTGCGGGCAAATTGCAGCGCGTGTGCGCCGTCGCCATGTAAACACACGGTTTCGGCGTTGACGTTGACCCATTCGCCGCTGATGCTCTGCACCTGGCGCTGCTGCACCATGGTTAAGGTTTGTGCCAGCGCCAGATCGGCGTCCTCAATCATCGCCTGCGGCTGGCTGCGTGGCACCAACGCGCCGTTTGGCAGATAGCCGCGATCGGCAAACACCTCTTCGCGCGTGCGCAAACCGTGATGTGCCGCGGCCGCAATTGATGCGCTGCCCGCTAGGCCGACTAAAATCAATCCGCTATCCACCGCTTTGACCGCGCGCGCAATCGCATCTGCCAATTGCGCATCGCCCGCTGCCTGGTTGTACAACATGCCGTGCGGTTTGACGTGGACTAATCGTTCCCCTTCGCTTTCAGCGATACTTTTCAGCGCGCCAATTTGGTAGATCATCTGCGCATACACCGTTTCTGGCGGCAGTTGCATCGCGGTGCGGCCAAAATTTTCACGATCGGGAAAGCTCGGATGCGCACCAATCGCCACGCCAGACGCTTTCGCCCAGCGCACCGATTGCAGCATGGTTTGCGCATCGCCAGCGTGAAAACCGCAGGCGATATTGGCTGAACTAACCAGCGTCAGCAGTTCCTGATCGCTGGCGCTGCCTTCTCCAAGATCGGCGTTAAGATCAATCTTCATGTGCTAATCCCCAGGCGATTTGGTCGAATGAGCGTTGCTGATGCTGCTTGGCATGCAGCGCCTCTTCCAACGTGCAGTGGATAAAGTGAATCGGTTCGCCAAGGCGGATTTGCGCCAGATGATAAAGATCGGCTTCGATGATGCAGGCGATGCGCGGATAGCCGCCGGTGGTTTGCGCATCCGCCATTAACACAATTGGTTGACCGTTCGGTGGCACTTGCACCACGCCCGGCACCAAACCGTGCGATAGCAGATCGCGTGTCGCATCGCGCGACAATTGGCGTCCCTGCAAGCGATAACCCATACGATTACTTTGCGGGCTGAGTTTCCACGGACTGCGCCAGAAACCTTGCTGCGCTTCACGGGTAAATTCGTTGTATTCCGGGCCAGCTAAAGCGCGGATGCGGTTGCCCCACAACAACTGGCGTACACCGGCTTTGTCTTTGAAATCATGCGTTGGCTCGCCCAACGGTAATGGGTCGCCATCCTGCAATTTACGTCCCTGCCAGCCGCCAAATGCCGCTTTGAGATCGGTGCTGGCGGAACCGAGCATGTCCGGCACGGCAAACCCGCCATTTATCGCCAGATAGCTGCGCATGCCGCGCGTTGGCGTGGCGAGCGTCAACACTTGCCCTTTTTTCACCGGCAAACGCCAGCCGGTCCACACCGATTTGCCATCCAAATCGGCATTACAACCTGCGCCAGTCAAGGCAAACCAACCGTCGCGGGTAAACTGCGCTTTAAACTGGCCGAGCACGATTTCCAGCACCGCGCTCTGCTCCGGATTGCCCACCAGCATATTGGCGGTGCGCATCGCTGGTTGATCCAGTGCGCCACCGACGCTGATACCAAATTGTCGCCAGCCGGTGCGGCCTTGATCCTGGATGGAGGTCATCATTCCGGCGCGTAATATTTTCAACATACGCCCTCCTTTTGCGGCACAAAACGCACGCTATCGCCGGGGCGTAACAAGGTTGGCGGTTGCTGTAGCGGATCAAACAAGCTCAGCGGTGTGTGACCAATCAACTGCCAGCCGCCAGGGGCCGCCAGCGGATAAATGCCAGTTTGACTGCCGCCAATGCCAACTGAACCATTCGGCACCAACACGCGCGGTTCGGCGCGGCGCGGCGTATGCAAACGCTCATCCAGGCCACCGAGATACGGGAATCCCGGCTGGAAGCCGATAAAATAGACCACGTAATCGATGCTGCTGTGCAGTTCCACCACTTGCTGTGGCGTCATGCTGGCGCGATCGGCCACCACGGACAAATCCGGTCCGCCTGCGCCACCGTACACCACCGGGATTTCTACCCGACGGGATTCAGGCAATTGGGCTTCGCTCTCTTCCCACCATTGTTGCAGGCGTTCAATCGCGTCCAGCGCCTTCAACTGCGGATCGCGCAGCAACAAAGTCAGGTTGTTCATGCCCGGAATCACTTCCTCAACCTGCTCATTGTGTTGCAGTCGCTGGCACAATCCCCAGATACGCTGCTGGCTGGCCAACGAAACCGGCGGCTCCAGTTCCAGCACCACTGCGCGTTCACCTAGCAGATAACAACGTGCTCGTTGCAAAAACCACCTCCTGGTCATGAACACAGGCGCGCATCCGCGTTTTGCCTGTGTCGTAGGAACGCCATTCATGGCGATCAAATGTGACGCTTATGCGTAAAGGCAATAAGTTATGCGAAAGTGACAGAGATGTGTCAACAGATTTGCGCCCTTAACGCAGGTTAAGGGCGTGAGAGAAGTGTAATTAAGCGGGATTATCGATATCGATAAAAGTCACATCAAGACCATGCTGGGCTGCCAACCATTCGCCCAACGCTTTAATACCGCCGCGCTCAGTCGCATGATGCCCGGCAGCAAAGAAGTGCAGACCTTGTTCGCGCGCGCTATGAATGGTTTGCTCAGAGACTTCACCGGTAATAAACGCATCAACGCCAAATGCAGCTGCGCTATCGATAAAGCCCTGGCCACCGCCGCTGCACCAGGCAACGCGTTTAATCAGCGCTGGCGCATTATCACCACAATGCAGCGGCGTGCGACCTAAACGCTGGGCAATCTTCAGCGCAAACGCTGCGCCGCTCAGCGGTTCTGTCAATTCGCCCCACGGCACCAGCGGCTGAATTTCACCTTTAACATCAATATCAAACAGGCGTGCCAGTTGTGCGTTATTGCCCAACTGCGGATGCGCATCCAGCGGCAAATGCCAGCCGTACAGGTTAATGTCATTCGCCAACAGCGTGCGCAGACGCTGGCGCTTCATGCCTTTGATCACCGGCGCTTCGCTTTTCCAGAAGTAACCATGGTGCACCAAAATCGCATCGGCGTTGCGTTTCACGGCTTCATCCAGCAAAGCCTGACAAGCGGTAACGCCGGTGATCACGGTGTTCACCTCGGCGCGCCCTTCCACCTGCAAACCATTCGGCGCATAGTCGCTAAATGCACTGTTGTTCAGTTGCTGATTAACGATCTGTTCTAATTCGATATTGTTCATTACGGCTCCCTGACCGCCTCAAGCCGCGCTGCGAGCGCGCTCAAAGGCGTCTAATGTCTTTTTACGTGCGTCCTTATGTTCCACGATTGGCGCAGGATAATCGAGTTTCTTATTATTTTTCTCGGCCCATGCCTGCGGTTGATGGATTTCGCTGTCCGGCACATCTTTCAGTTCAGGTAGCCATTGGCGGATGAACTCGCCTTGTTTATCAAAGCGCTCGCCTTGCGTGGTGGGATTGAAGATACGGAAATAAGGCGCGGCATCGGTGCCCGTTGACGCAGCCCATTGCCAGCCGCCGTTATTGGCCGCCAGATCGCCATCGATCAGCTGCTGCATGAAATAACGCTCGCCTTCACGCCAATCGATCAACAAATCTTTCACCAGGAAGCTGGCGGTAATCATGCGCAGTCGATTGTGCATCCAGCCCAATGTGTTGAGCTGTCGCATCGCTGCATCAACAATCGGATAACCGGTTTTTCCCTGCTGCCACGCGGTTAAGTGCTCTTTGCTACTTTGCCAGCGCACATTGCGTGTCCAATCAACAAACGGCTGATGCTTGCACAGTGCTGGAAACGCCACCATCAAATGACGATAAAACTCGCGCCAAATCAGTTCGTTCAGCCAGGTGAAGGCTTTGCCCGCATCCAGCGCGTCGGGATGCTCTTTCAAAATACGATGCAAACACTGGCGCGGCGATAGAACGCCAATCGCCAGATACGCCGATAAGCGACTTGTTCCATCGATGGCCGGTAAATCACGCTGATCGGGATAATGTTGCACCGCCTGCTTTGCGAAATGGCGCAATTGTTTTAAGGCCGCGTCTTCACCCGCAGGGAACCAGCTTTCATCAAACTTTTCGCTGGGATAATCAAAATCAGGAATCTTTTTCGCAATACCAATCGGCGCATCAGCGCGGGCTTTTGGCGCGTGATGGCACTCCGGCAAGCCTTGATGCAAACGGCGCACAAAAGCTTTACTGAAAGGCGTGAACACTTTGAACATGGTGTGGCTACCGGTTTGGACGCTGCCGGGCGGCAACAATAAGCTGTCGTCAAATCCCTGACAAATCACCCCTTGCGCATCCAGGCGCTTTTCGGCTGCGGCATCACGCTCGCGTTCGTTGATTTCATATTGATAATTGTAATACAGCTCATCTACCTGATGCTGCTGGCAAAATTCCGCCAGATAATCCACTGACGCGGCAAAATCATCACATTGCTGGTAATGCAATGGAATGCCTCGTTCGGCCAGTGATGCCTGCAATAAACGCAAGTTTTGCTGAATAAATGCCGCCTGCTTCGGCGACATATGATGTTGCTGCCACTGTTTCGGCGTGGCGATAAATAGCGCCAAAATGTTGGCTTTAGTGTCGCGGCAGGCGGCGGCCAGCGCCATGTTGTCATTGATGCGCAAATCATTGCGCAACCAAACTAAATGGGTGGTCATAAAGCTCCGAATTATTGCCCGTAGCGCAAACGCAGCGCTTCTGGATAAGGATCAAAGTAGCGCTGCTGTGCCAGCCACGGATGTGGGAACTCCGCCATGTAATGTTTCAGCATGGTGATTGGCGCGAGCAATGGCTGCACGCCGCGACGATAGCGATCGATTAACTGCGCCAATTCCTGACGCTGCGGCGAGCTCAGTTGCGGGCGGAAGTATCCTTGTACGTGCATTAACACATTGGTGTGATTGCGACGCGAAGCCTGATGCGACATTAAATGCATCAGGCGATTGCGATATTCAGTAGCGTAATCATCCAACGAATCCCACTGATCCATCGCCGCCACAAAACGCCCCATTTCGCGGTATTCATCTTGCGCATGCGACAGCAGCAGCAGTTTGTAACGACTGTGAAACGCCATCAATTTGTGGCGCGACAACCCGCTGCGCCACATCTCATTAAACTCATGCAATGCATATACGCGCCCCATGAAGTTTTCGCGAATGGCGTCATCATGCAGTCGACCATCCTCTTCCAGCGGCAGCCACGGCAGCTCTTTTTGCAGAAATGCGGTGAACATGCCGGTGCCAGCTTTGCGATTGTCATTAGTTTTAGGCTGATAAACGCGCACACGTTCCAGGCCACAGCTCGGTGATTTGGCACACAGAATGTAGCCGCACAGATGATGCAGCGATTTGACGCGCTCGGCTGACCAGCGCTGCATTTCATCGGTGACTTCTTCACCGCCGTCTTTGCTGAAACAGAGGTGGATATTGTCATCGCCCTCTTTCACCAGGCGTAGAGCTGGGCGCGGCGTGGGCAAACCAATCGCCATTTCCGGGCACACCGGTTCGAAGCGCACATATGGCACGAGTTCGTCTGTGGCGAAGGAAAAACGTTTGTGGCCGCCATCGAATCGGACATTATCCCCGAGCAGGCAAGCGCTGATACCGACAGGAATTTTCTCGCTCATACTTGTACAACCTCAAAAATCTTGTAGAGGTTTTAAGTGTAGCTGAAATGAGAGGGGATAACAGCGGGGCCAAAGCGAGAAGCAATAAAAAACCCAGCGCTTCATGGGAAGTAGCCGGGTTTTTTATTGCTGTAAAGCGATTACCAGTGAATGCCAGCCGTGGCTTCTGACTGCGCTAACCAAACTGGTTTAGTGCTGGTTTTGCACCATACGCGATGCAGATAACTGTAAAAACGAGCGCGATCCTGGCGGAATAACATCACTGGCAGCGCCAGCAAACCGATTAATACCACCAGCACACGGCGCAGCACGATTTTATAGAGTGGATATGCCTGATACATCTTTTGCCTCCCTCGTGGTAAATATTGCGTTGAAATGTGATCTACCGCAGATATTACGCCTGGCTGTGTAATTTTACTACTCATCCGACCACTAATTTTGCGCTTTTTTTCACCTTTTTGTGCACTGATGAAAGTTAGTTACATAAATGTAAATTCTAAGATCTCGTTAGGTTAAAAACATCATCGCGGACGGCGTGACGCTTTATTGCTAAAGTGGTGCGTTGACTTTTTTGCCGCTGGAGGCAGCGTGACCACCATCTTGATTGTTGAAGATGAAAAAGAGATCCGCCGTTTCGTGCGCCTGGCGCTGGAAAGCGAAGGTCTGAAAATTGTTGAAGCGGAACAGTTGCAGCGCGGCTTGATTGAAGCCGCCACGCGTAAGCCGGATTTGGTGATCCTCGATCTCGGTTTGCCGGACGGTGATGGCAATGATTTTATTCGCGAAGTGCGTCAATGGAGCAGCATGCCGGTGATTGTACTGTCAGCGCGCAGTGATGAGCAGGATAAGATTGATGCGCTGGATGCCGGTGCGGATGATTATCTCACCAAGCCGTTTGGCATCGGTGAATTGCTGGCGCGCGTGCGGGTGGCGCTGCGTCGTCATCAACGTGAGCAGCCAGAACCGATAGTGAAGTTTGGCGAAGTGAGTGTGGATTTAGCGGCGCGACGTGTGCTGCGTAATGAACAAGAAGTGCATCTGACACCGACCGAATTTCGCTTGCTGAGTTTGCTGCTGAATAATGCAGGAAAAGTGCTGACGCAACGTCAGTTACTTAATCAGGTTTGGGGACCGAACGCGGTCGAACACAGCCATTATTTGCGCATCTATATGGGGCATTTGCGGCAGAAACTGGAAGCGAATCCCACTCAGCCCAGCCATTTGCTGACAGAAACCGGCATTGGCTATCGTTTTATGCCATAAAAAAAGGCCGCTAAGCGGCCTTTTCTGTTCGCAGTGCGATTAGGCGTTTTTCAGCACTTCACTAACAATCTCAACCGCTTCTTTCTCGATCTGCTGACGATGTTCAGCGCCGAGGAAACTTTCACAGTAGATTTTGTAAGCGTCTTCAGTGCCTGAAGGACGCGCAGCAAACCAGCCGTTTTCCGTCATCACTTTCAAACCACCGATTGACGCGCCATTGCCTGGCGCAGCGGTCAGACGTGCGGTAATCGGATCGCCCGCCAGCGTGTCAGCGCTGACCATCTCTGGCGACAGCTTCGACAGCGCGGCTTTCTGCGCGGACGTTGCTGGTGCTTGCAGACGGTTGTAGCTTGGCGCACCGAAGCGCTCGGCCAATTCGTCGTAATGCTGCTGAGGATTCTTGCCAGTCACCGCGGTGATCTCTGCCGCGAGCAGGCACAGAATGATGCCGTCTTTATCGGTTGACCAGGCTGAGCCATCGAAACGCAGGAAGGATGCGCCCGCGCTCTCTTCGCCGCCGAAGCCAAAGCTGCCATCGAACAAGCCATCAACAAACCATTTGAAGCCAACCGGCACTTCCACCAGCTTGCGACCAATGTCGTTAACTACGCGGTCGATCATGGCGCTGGATACCAGCGTTTTACCGACGGCAACATCTTTGCCCCACTGCGGGCGATGTTGGAACAGGTAGTTGATCGCGACAGCCAGATAGTGGTTAGGATTCATCAAACCGGCTGGCGTAACAATGCCGTGGCGGTCGTAATCAGGATCGTTACCGAAGGCCAGATCGAATTTGTCTTTATAGGCCAGCAAACCGGCCATCGCGCATTCCGAAGAGCAGTCCATACGCACCACACCATCTTTATCCAGATGCATGAAGCGGAAAGTCTGATCGATAGCATCGTTAACGATGGTCAGATCCAGCTTGTAGTGTTCAGCGATGCGCTGCCAGTAAGCGATACCTGAACCGCCTAATGGATCGACGCCAATTTTCAGGCCAGCTTTCTGAATGGCCGGGAAGTCGATCACCTGCGCCAGACCTTCAACGTACGGCTGAATCAGATCCTTCTCAACAATGTGGCCGCTCGCCCAAGCTTGATCCAGCGGCAGACGTTTCACGTCTTTCAGCTCGCCTTTGATCAGCTGGTTAGCGCGATCTTCTACCACTTTGGTGACGTTGGTATCTGCTGGACCACCGTTTGGCGGATTGTATTTAATCCCGCCATCTTCCGGAGGGTTGTGCGAAGGCGTGATCACGATGCCGTCCGCCTGCGCGCCGCCGCGTTTGTTGTGCTCAAGAATGGCGTTTGAGATGGCAGGCGTTGGCGTGTAGCCGTTGTCCTGCTGCACAATCACATCAACACCGTTCGCCGCCAGTACTTCCAGCACTGACAGAATCGCCGGTTCAGACAGCGCGTGCGTGTCTTTACCGACGTAGCACGGACCGGTGATGCCATTCTTTTTGCGCTCTTCAGCAATCGCCTGCGCAATCGCCAAAATGTGCTGTTCGTTGAAGCTTTGGCGTCCCGCGCTGCCGCGGTGGCCTGAAGTGCCAAATTTCACCGCATGATCCGCATTGGCCACATCGGGCTTCAGGACGTAATACTGCGAGGTTAATTGTGCAACGTTAATCAAATCGCTCTGCTGAGCAGGCTGCCCAGCACGGGGGTGATTGGCCATTGGCGCTTCTCCCTGACGCTTCAGTTAAATGGTGCCGCGAACTTTCTCTGTCAGTTCCTGAGGGAACTGCATAGCCAACATGATGTGTTCCACCATGCTGCATTTGCGACCTGTATTGGTATTGGTGATCACCCAGTACGGCGTGCCGGGAACATGCTTCGGCTTGGTATGGGTGCCATTTTGCAGCAGCGTATGCTCATCACCCGCAAAGTAAACGCGGGTACGGCCCTGCAACGAGGCAGTGGCTTCAGCAAATGCTGCTGGATCAAGACGATAGAGCGTTGACAATACCAGCATGAAGCGGTTAACCGCCTTATTCTGCTCGGCATATTCATCGGAAAGCAGCAGTTCACGCACCGCACGCACGCGATCCTGAGGACGCGCTTCACGGCTGGCAGGTTGTGCTTCTTTCACTGATGCACCCACGGCAGGCGCAGCAGGTGCGCTTTGACCGGCGGTGAACTTCAACATGCGGCGCAAAATATCAGAGGCGCTTTCACCAATGTGCTGCGTGTGGCTGGCAATATAACGGTAGAGTTCTTCGTCAACTTCAATCGTTTTCATCTTTTTCCGTACGATTCTGGCAAATGACAGAACCACGCATTAATGCAACGGCTTTAGCAAAATTCAGCTGTGCAAAACGTGAGCGGGCTCTAACATAAGGATTATAAAGTTAAATCCGTGGCAGCCGATAGCGTTGGCAACGTTTCCGGGCAAAAGTCGGAATATGCCCTAATGCCCACCGGCCTGACTGCTGGACAGGTGAATCCATGATAACCTAAGCCAAGGTCACAACCGTAAGAACTTTAGCCATGATTTTGAACGCCCGTCTGCAAACTGAACAATCTCCCGCAAATGCCACGCCCATTCTGTTAATTCATGGCCTTTTCGGCAGCCTCGATAACCTTGGCGTGCTAGCACGCGGTGTGCGCGATGCACGTCCGACGTTGCAAGTTGATGTGCGCAACCACGGTTTATCTGAACGTAGTGAAGTGATGAATTACGCCGCCATGGCACAGGATATCGTCGAGACATTAGATGCGCACGATATCGAGCGTGCCAGCGTGATCGGCCATTCGATGGGCGGCAAGATCGCCATGGCGCTTAGCGCGATTGCTCCGCAACGCATCGAAAAAATGGTGATGATCGATATCGCACCCGTCGATTATCAAACCCGTCGCCACGATGAAATTTTTGCCGCCATTCGCGCGGTGAGCGCAGCAGGCGTAACGCGTCGCAGTGAAGCCGCTGAAGTGATGCGTCAGCATATTGATGAGGAAGGCGTAATCCAGTTCATCCTCAAATCGTTTGCCGACGACGAATGGCGCTTTAATGTGCCGGTGTTGTGGGACAACTACAGCACCATTTCAGGCTGGCAAGAGGTGCCGGCCTGGCCGCATCCGGCGTTGTTTATTCGCGGCGGCGATTCGCCTTATCTGGATAATCAGCATCGCGACGCCCTGCTTCGCCAGTTCCCGCAAGCGCATGCCCACGTGATCAGCGGCGCGGGACATTGGGTGCACGCCGAGAAACCTGATGCGGTTTTGCGCGCGGTTCGACGCTTTTTTAACCTGTAAAAGCAAAAGCTTGCTGTCTATGCTTTAGGGTTGGCGTCAGGGAAGGCGCTGGAGTATGATGTCGCGCTAAAAATTTGCCGCGGATATTTTCGCCGCGGTCGGGCCGATAATGTATTAATCGCGCAGCGCCTTTCCGCCGTTCGCGCCCACTCAGTTTTACAAATCATGGCAAAAGAACAAACAGACCGTACAACGCTTGATCTCTTCGCAGACGAGCGGCGTCCTGGTCGCCCGAAAACCAGCCCGCTGACGCGCGATGAACAATTGCGTATCAACAAACGTAATCAGCTCAAGCGCGATAAAGTGCGTGGGCTGCGTCGTGTCGAGCTGAAGATGTCCAGCGAGGCGGTTGATGCGCTGAGCACGCTGGCAGATCAGCAAAACATCAGCCGTAGCGAATTGATTGAACAAATGCTGCTGGCGCAGCTCAAACTGTCGTAAAGCGCGCAGACCGCACGCAGGAACAAATGTCTTGGCTTTACAAGTTCCGCGCTTTTTCCCGGTCTGCTATTATTCGCATATCTGTGCAGTCAATTGACTGACTTCCACACTCAGGATTTAAGAGGCTACCTAACTCATGGCAATCGTAGGCATTTTCTTCGGCAGCGATACCGGCAACACTGAAAACATTGCAAAAATGATCCAGAAACAACTGGGTAAAGATGTCGCCGAAGTGCATGACATTGCTAAGAGCACCAAAGAA
>NZ_JBCNNP010000042.1:0-35834 GCF_039594315.1 Pantoea sp. | reverse complement strand
GGATAAATCCCTATACTGGATGCATCGACAGTTTTATGCAGCCAGGTTTCATCATGACGGCCGAAGGCCATATCATTTTTGCCATTGCCAGCGCCATTTTTGCCAAGCGCGCGGAGCTGACGCCAGTCATGGCCAGCGCCGATTGGTGGCATTTAGTGCCTGCTGCGCTGTTAACCTGCCTGCTACCGGATATCGATCACCCGAAATCAGTATTAGGTCAGCGGCTAAGATGGCTTTCACATCCCATCGCCCGCGCCTTTGGTCATCGTGGTTTTACTCACAGCCTGCTGGCGGTGGCGGTCAGTTTGTGGCTATTCCAGATAAACGTTCCCGCCGATTGGTTTCTGCCCGCCGATGTGCTGCAAGGCATGACGCTGGGCTATCTCAGCCACATCGTCGCCGATATGCTCACGCCAGCGGGCGTGCCACTTTTATGGCCGTGTCGCTGGCGCTTCCGCTTACCGATTCTGAATAGCCAAAAAGGCAACCAACTTGAGCGCGCATTGTGCCTGGCGCTGGTCGGTTACGCTTTATGGTTTCCGCCGGGTTTGCCCTCATTTGGTGCCAACGGTTGGCCGGAGCAATTGTTCAATACGCTACAAAATGGTGTCGGTCGGCTGGTTAATGGTCAAAACGGTCAATAAGACGCCAAATTCAACAATAAAGTTATAAGCCATTCTTTTTGGATATAAACCTGCCCCACGATGAACTGATAACATTCTAAATATTCCCTAACGGGGACTTACTGTTTTGCGCGCCATCGCGTTGGGTGGCGCGGCACACTCTGGAGTTGAGCATGGATTTTCCCCTCATTATTAATATCGTGGCGTTTGTCGCGCTGCTGATCGTTCTTAACCGCATTGGCAGCCAAAGCTGGAGCCTGTCGAAGCGCGTGCTGACCGGTTTAGTGTTTGGTGTGGCCTTTGGTCTGGCGTTGCAAACCATTTATGGCGAAAACAGCGCAACGGTAAAAGCCTCTATCAGCTGGTTCAACATTGTTGGTAACGGCTACGTTCAACTGTTGCAAATGATCGTGATGCCGCTGGTATTCGCCTCTATTCTCAGTGCCGTCGCGCGTCTGCATAATGCTTCGTCACTGGGTAAAATCAGCGTACTCACCATCGGCGTATTGCTGTTTACTACAGCAATTTCTGCGTTGGTTGGCGTGATGGTCACTGGCCTGTTCGGCTTAAGCGCCGAAGGTTTGGTACAGGGTGCACAAGAAACCGCACGCCTGAGCGCCATTCAGAGCAATTATGTCGGCAAAGTCGCGGATCTCAGTACGCCGCAACTGCTGCTGTCATTCATCCCGAAAAATCCGTTTGCTGATATGGCGGGTGCCAACCCGACGTCGATTATCAGCGTGGTGATTTTCGCCGCCTTCCTCGGTGTTGCCGCACTGCGACTGCTGAAAGATGACAAGGTTAAAGGCGAACGCGTGCTGGTGGCGATCGATACACTGCAATCCTGGGTGATGAAGCTGGTGCGTTTGATCATGAAACTGACTCCGTACGGTGTGCTGGCGCTGATGACCAAAGTGGTGGCGGGTTCCAACCTGCAAGACATCATCAAGCTGGGCGGTTTCGTAGTGGCATCTTATCTCGGCCTGGCGATTATGTTTGCCGTGCATGCGCTGCTGCTGTCGGTTAACGGCATCAATCCTATGCGCTTCTTCCGCAAAGTGTGGCCGGTTATCACCTTCGCCTTCACCAGCCGTTCAAGTGCTGCGAGTATTCCGCTGAACGTCGAAACGCAAACGCGTCGCCTGGGCGTGCCGGAATCTATCGCCAGCTTCTCAGCGTCGTTCGGTGCCACCATTGGTCAGAACGGTTGTGCTGGTTTGTACCCAACCATGCTGGCGGTGATGGTCGCGCCGACTGTCGGTATCAACCCGTTTGATCCAATGTGGATTGCGACGCTGGTCGGTATCGTCACACTGAGTTCTGCAGGTGTCGCGGGTGTCGGCGGCGGTGCGACTTTCGCGGCGCTGATTGTGTTGCCAGCGATGGGCCTGCCGGTGACCTTGGTCGCACTGTTGATCTCGATTGAACCGCTGATCGATATGGGCCGTACCGCGCTCAACGTCAACGGTTCGATGACCGCCGGTTCACTCACCAGCCGCTGGTTGGGTTTGACCGACAAGAAAGTGTTGGAAAGCGATGAACACGCTGAACTGGCACATCGCTAAGCGCGAATGATTAACAGAAGCGGCAGACTCGCAACAGTCTGCCGTTTTTTTATGTCCGCCCTTGTAGGGTCGCCATTTATGGTGACCAATTCTCTATCAAGCCACCAAAATCTCCCCCATCGCCTCCCCAATTCCCCCCAATCATGGTGCCAGCGTTAGGAAATCGTTAAGCGTGGTAAACAAGCGAAAAAGCGACCGTTTATCGCTTGAGTTTTCGCTCGGGAAGGCCAATTCTGCTAGCAATCACAGCAGGAGAATCACCGATGAAAACAGTTATCGCCTCGGTGCTGGCGTTAACCTTATTAACACCAGCCATCAGTTTTGCCCATCCCGGCTATTGGGGTCCCGGTCCTGGCCCACGTTGGGGTGGCGGTCCACATTGGGGTCACCCTGGCCCGCTGCGTTTCTTACCTGAAGCAGCAACCGCGGTGCTGCTTGGCGGGCTGACTTATTACATGCTGAACGGCAACTACTACCAGCGACAAGGTGATACTTACGTGGTGGTACAGCCACCAGAAGCGCCTCAAGGCGGCATGCGCGTATTGGATTTCAATGGCAAGCGCTATTACGTGCAGGAAGGCCATTACTATCAGCGTGAGATTGGCGGGAATTACGTCGAAGTGCCGCGTCCGTACGGTTTATAAGCGCTATAACGAAAAACGGCCCGTCAATGACGGGCCGTTGTTTATTCTGCTGCGCTTACTGAGCCGCTTGTGGATCGGTATCGTAATCTTTACAGCTCTGGAAGCCATAATTCATTACGCGACCAGTATCGTTATAGCTCACGAAGTAAGTCTGTGGTTTGCCATCACGTTCGCCAATCACATAGGTCTGGCAAGTACCGCGTGCGTGAACCATGGTGATTTCAGTTGAGGCAGGACCGGCAATCTGGCGAACCTGATCACGCGTCATCCCTTTCTTCACATCCTTGACTACCGGCTTAGTTACGTAGCTTTCAGCTTTGTCATAAGTCGTACAACCAGACAGGGCTGCCAGGGTCATAGCGGCAGCGATACATCCCATCACTTTATTCATGTTGTTGTTCCTCGTTTTTTGTCCATGTTGCATAAGCCTGGAACATAAAACGAGATTAATCAACTTTATGGCCTCATTTTAGCCAAAATCCGAAGCGTTAGGATTTCGTAAAAAAGCTGTGTCGATGCGCCGCTGTTCGTATAATCACCCGCGAAAAAATACCGTTAGTTATGAATAAAAATAGAGGATAAATGACACCTGCACCTTCTAATCGGCTGGTTTATGCCATCACGCTGGGCCTGCTTGCGGCGCTCGGGCCATTATGTATCGATCTTTATCTCCCCGCACTGCCGGAACTGGCGCGCGATCTGCACACCGAAACCGCGACGGCACAGCTGAGTTTAACCGCCGGTCTGCTAGGTCTTGGAGCGGGCCAATTGTTATTTGGCCCGATGAGCGACAAATTTGGCCGCATCCGCCCGCTGCTGCTGTCGCTGGTATTACTGTTTATCGCATCGATTGGCTGTGCGCTGGCGAAAGATATCCACTCATTACTGGTCGCGCGTCTATTTGAGGGATTGGCGGGTGCAGGCGGCGCGGTGCTTTCTCGCGCCATCGCCCGTGATATGTACAGCGGCCACGAATTAACCCGCTTTTTCGCGCTGCTGATGCTGGTGAATGGATTAGCACCGATTGGTGCACCGGTATTGGGCGGCGCATTGATGACGGTGCTCAACTGGCGCGGCATCTTCGTGGTACTCGGTTGCATTGCGATCGTGCTGATCTTCCTCGCACGCTGGAAACTGCACGAAACCTTACCGGCTGAACGTCGCAATCAAGGTTCGATCTTCTCCGCCTGGGCGGCGCTCGGCCAGGTTGTGACTCATCGTCAGTTTATGGGTTTTTGCCTGACGCAAGGTTTCATGATGTCCGGCATGTTCGCCTATATCGGCGCCTCGCCTTTCGTGTTGCAGCAATTGTACGGATTGACGCCGCAAGCCTTTAGCTTCTGTTTCGCCGCTAACGGTCTCGGCCTGATTATTGCATCTCAAACCAGCGCACGTTTGTGTCCGCTGTGGGGCGAATATCGCGTATTGAAAGGCGGCTTGACGCTGGCCTTTGTCGCCTCAAGTTGTCTGCTGCTGGCAGGTTTAACTGGCGCATCGTTGCCAATTATTCTGGTCGCCCTGTTCTTCACCATCGCCAGTAATGGCGTGATCGCCACCACCGCATCGTCGCTGGCGATGCAAAGTCAGGGCCATCGCGCGGGCAGCGCCTCGGCGGTGATTGGCGTGTGCATGTTTACCTTTGGTGCCATCAGCGTGCCAATTACCGGTCTTGGCGGCACGTCGGTCGCCAGCATGACCGGCACTATTTTTGGCTGCTTTATGTTGGCGATTCTGTCATTCAATCTGCTAGTGAAGAAAGCGAAAAGCGTCTGATTTGCCAGCAAATAACCGCGACAACCCGCCATGCGGCTTGTTGTTTTCGGGCTGAGGCGTTAGCTTTAGCAGATGATTCGCATTGTGCCGTCAGGCTACTGACTTGAGGAGAGGTTCATGTCACTGCAACAGGAAATCATTGAAGCGCTTGGTGTTAAGCCGGTTATTGACCCGCAGCAGGAGATCCGCGTCAGCGTTGATTTTCTGAAGTCCTATCTGAAAGCCCATCCCTTCCTGAAAACGCTGGTGCTGGGTATCAGCGGCGGCCAGGATTCCACGCTAACCGGCATGCTGTCGCAAACCGCAATTCGCGAGTTACGCGAAGAAACCGGCGATAATGAATACACCTTTATCGCCGTGCGCTTGCCATATGGCGTGCAGGCGGATGAACAGGATTGTCAGGATGCGCTGGCATTTATCCAGCCAGATCGCGCGTTAGTAGTGAACATCAAAGAGGCGATCCTCGCGAGTGAGCGCGCATTGAAAGAGGCAGGCATCATCGTTTCCGATTTTGTGCGCGGCAATGAAAAAGCGCGTGAACGTATGAAAGCGCAATACAGCATTGCCGGCATGACCAAAGGCGTGGTGGTCGGTACGGATCATGCGGCTGAAGCGATCACCGGTTTCTTCACCAAGTACGGTGATGGCGGCAGCGATATCAACCCGATTTTCCGTCTGCATAAAGGCCAGGGTAAACAGCTGCTGAAAAAGCTGGGCTGCCCAGAGCATCTCTATCTCAAGCATCCCACTGCCGATCTGGAAGATGATCGTCCCGGCTTGCAGGATGAAGTGGCGCTCGGTGTCACTTATCAACAAATCGATGCTTATCTGGAAGGCAAAACCATTGATGCCGCCGCGGCTAAAACCATCGAAGGTTGGTATTTGAAAACCGAGCACAAACGTCGTCCGCCCATCACCGTCTTCGACGATTTCTGGAAACCGTGAATCGTAGGGTCGCCATTTATGGTGACCGAATGATGCTTAACTGGCGATAAAAAGCACACTTTGATACACTGGATAGACAACCAGTAATCGGAGTGTGCTTTGGTCAGACGTACTGCCAGCCACCGCCTCGAATTCGACGCGGCAGCCATCTATCAATATCCCGAACATTTACGTCAATGGCTGGAAGGATTACCCAACCAGCCGGGCGTTTATACCTTCCACGGTGAAAGTGAAAATCTGCCGCTGTATATCGGCAAAAGCGTCAACCTGCGCAGTCGGGTGATGGCGCATTTCCGCACGCCCGATGAAGCCAGCATGTTGCGTCAGGCACGACGCGTAACCTGGATTCCCACGGCGGGCGATCTGGGTGCGCAGTTGCTGGAAGCGCAGATGATCAAAACCCAGCAGCCGTTGTTCAACAAACGTCTGCGAAAAAATCGTCAGCTTTGCTCGTTGCAACTGGGCGATGGCGCACCGCAAGTGGTGTTTGCGCGCGATGTCGATTTCTCGCGTGCGCCGAATCTTTATGGCCTGTTTCGCAGCCGCTTTGCCGCACTGGAGCGCTTAAAAACTATCGCCGATGAACAACGTTTGTGTCATGGATTGCTGGGACTGGAATCATTACGTCCCGGACGCGGCTGTTTTCGTGCCGCGCTGAATCGTTGTGCCGGTGCATGTTGCGGCAAGGAAACGGTGGCGGACCATCAGCAACGTTTGCTGGCGGCACTCGAGCAGATGCGCGTGGTGTGTTGGCCGTGGCAAGGCCCGATTGGCATGGTGGAACGCGGTGCGGAACTGACGCAAATCCACGTTATCGATCACTGGTTTTGGTTGGGTTCGGTCAGCAGCGAAGCCGAAGCACGTCAGCTACAGCGCGCCTCGCACGGCTTCGATCATGATGGCTATAAAATTCTCTGCCGCCCGCTGCTGTCGGGTGTTTTTCCGCTGATCGAGTTGTAAAAACAAAACCGCCAACGTTGCCCAATGCAGTAAAAGCAATGGACAACGTCGGCGGTCTCTATTCAGTTAACGAACTTATTCAGCATCAGCCGGCGCAGAAAGCATTTTGCCATCGTGCGGGCGTTTTTCAGTTAAGCGCTTCTCAAAATTAGCGTTGTACTGTTTCTTCTGCTCTGGCGTCAGAACGTTATAGATCTTGTTCTGAGTTTCCAGCATCTTCAGCGCGTGCTCTTTGGCGTTGGCGGTCATCTTCTCAGCCTGCGCTTCCGCTTTCGCCTGGTCGAAGGTATCGGATGCAATGATACTGTGGTCAGCACGACGCTCTTCCAGCGACGGACGTTTCATATCTTTGTGGCCATCACGCAAGATAGTTTTGATCTGCGTTTTCTGCGCATCGGTCAGATTCAGACCTTTAAACATCATCTCCATGCCGTGATGACGCATTGGGCCTTTGTGCATCGGTTTCTCGCTGCCTGCTGGCGGCGGCGTTAAGTTGTCGGCAGCTGCATGGACGATATTTGCAGCACCAAGTGCCATTGTGGTAGCCAGGAACAGGGAAGTTAATTTACGCATAATATTGTCCTTACTTATCAGTTTAATGACGACAGCCTGTGTCGCGTCTTCGGAAACAAGCATACGACGCTGAACGTCAACTACTCAGAGGCTGAGTAAAGCCCTGCAAGCATAAAAGACAGTAATCAGGCAATCATGGAGAGAAAGAGAAGAAATGCGTGAGGAATTGAAAAACTTTATGACAATCAAGGGAAAAACGCAGGAATTAAGGAGGAGTGTAACGGTATTGTCGGTTTTCAGGAAGGGAAATGTGGGCTATTTCACGCTGCTCGATCAGTCCCCTCTCCCGCCTGCGGGAGAGGGTTAGGGTGAGGGACACCGATCCGCGATGCTAATTATAGCGCCAACGCCTGCGTCTGCGCATTCTCCTCCACCAGCATCAACCCGGCACGCAATCCCGGCGCAACATTCGGATTAGGAAACAGCACATACTCCCGCGCCTGCTGCACGTAATAACGCCTGTCGCCCTCTTCCGCCAGCAACGTGCCCTGCGGAAAAGCCGTAAAGTTCAAGGTTTCCGGCCCCATGTGCAAGGTAAACTTCTCGCCGTGACGAGTGATTTGCTGTGCCACACGATAGTGACGTGGCTGCTGATGCACCTGCGGCAAGGTTTCGCCATACAACAACGCCGCCAGCGCTTGCTGCACGCCGCTAAACTGGCTCAAATCGTTCTCACCAAACGGCAACGCTTTACCCAACTCCAGCGTGCAACTCGCCGCGTCATGATGTTCGCAACTGAAATGGGTAAAAGTGCCGCCCGGCGCGCGATGAAACACTAATGCTTCCATCTCGGCAGCCGCCAGCCAATGCATAAATTCATCCGGCCATGGATGCTGATTGAGCGGCATCACGCCAAAGCGCGCATGATACGAACCGCGAATCGCCGTATGCAGATCGAGATGCCAGCGCACCTCATGATCAAGGCAGGTACGCCAGAAACTCTCCAGCGCCTGCTCCAGATGCAACACGCGCTGAGCCTCTGGCACATCAGCGACTTGCTGCCAGCGGCCGCCAAACAGGCGGTTCATATCATATTGTTGATAGCGTTTCCCGCTACGCAGCGCGGCGGGATTGCCGAGGATCACCAGCAAACGCACCGCCAGCGGCTTTTCACCGCGCAGCAGCGGCGTCAGCAGCAAATTGAGTATTTCGACCGGCGCGGTTTCATTACCATGAATGCCCGCGGAAAGCACCAGCGCACGCTGCGTTGGTGTGTGTGGCGTCAAGGTCAGCAACCCTTCCTCATGCCATTGCCAACTGAGATGGGCATTGCTGCCCTCGCGTTGACGTGGCGGCTCACCCAACAACGTCTGTTGTAAAAAGTCCTGCATGTTCACTCCTTTTTAACCACGCTGGGGCGAACCTTACACCCCGGCGTTAACGCTGAAACGCGTAGACACTGCCTAAGTCTAGCAGTTGTGTCAGTTCATCCAGCGCGGTGCGCCCTTCTCGCAGCAATTGTGGATCGGCTAAATCCGCTTGCGTTAAGCGATCGCGGTAGTGGCGATCAACCCAATCATTCAGGGTGTCGAACAGGCGATCGTTCATCAAAACCGCAGGATTCAGCGCCTGACGTTCTGTTTCGGTCAGCACCACGCGCAAACGCAAACATGCCGGGCCACCGCCGTTGAACATACTTTCTCGCAGATCAAATACTTTCAGTTCACGGATTGGGCCGCCACTTTCAACCAGTTCAGTCAGGTAGCGCCACACACCCGCATGCTGACGCGACTCTTCCGGCAGCACCAGCAACATGCCGCCGTCGGCGCGTTGCAATAATTGGCTGTTAAACAGATAAGTATTCACCGCATCCGTCACCGACACCTTAGCGCGCGGCACTTCAATCGGCTGGAAACCGGGCACGCGCGCAGCGAGATCGCTCAACAACTGCGGCTGATTAACAAACGCGTCCTGATGGCAGAACAGCACCTGCTGATTGCTGACGGCGATCACATCGTTATGAAATACGCCCTGATCAATCACCGCCGGATTCTGCTGCGCAAACAGCGTGCGTTCGCCATTGAGCTGATGCAAGCGCGCCACCGCTTCACTCGCTTCACGGGTTTGGCGTGCCGGATAGCGTGCTGGTGTTGTGCCCTGTTGCTGACCGTCGCGACCATAAATAAACAGCTGCACGCCCGCGTCGCCGTAATCCTTGCCAAAACGATTGTGGTTAGCCGCGCCTTCATCACCAAACTGTGCCACCTGCGGCAAAGCGTCATGCACGCTGAAATGCTGCGGATGGCGGAAAATCGCGCGCAGCAGATCGGCTGTTTCCGGCGCTTCAATCGCGCGATGGAATTTGTTATTCAGATTGGCGACGGTGAAATGCACCCGGCCATCAGCGCTATCGGCGGAAGGCGAAACGGTGGCCGCATTCGCTACCCACATCGCCGAGGCTGAACTGGCGGCTGAAAGTAGTTGCGGCGCTTGCTTTGCCGCTTGCGCCAATACCTGCTCGTCGCTGCCGCTAAAACCGAGTTGCCGCAGCAGCGGCAGATTCGGCCTTTCATGCGGCGGAATCACGCCCTGCACATAGCCCATATCGGCCAGCGCTTTCATTTTCAGTAAACCTTGCTTAGCCGCTAAGCGCGGGTTGGAAGGATGTAACTGATTACGCGTAGAGGCCTCATTACCAAACGACAATCCCGCGTAATGGTGCGTCAGGCCGACCAAGCCATCAAAGTTAGCTTCAAACGCTTTCATTATTGGGTTTCCTGCGCGGA
Source organism: Pantoea sp. (assembly GCF_039594315.1). Taxonomy (GTDB): domain Bacteria; phylum Pseudomonadota; class Gammaproteobacteria; order Enterobacterales; family Enterobacteriaceae; genus Pantoea. The sequence goes on along the minus strand of NZ_JBCNNP010000042.1, from coordinate 26,025 downwards.
GAAATCGAGTCCTGGCGACAAGTTGGCAGGCAGCGCCAGACTTGGGCTTTCAAGCGAGGCCATCGGCCACGCGCAATAATCAGCGGCATACCACGCGCTGGCGCGATGATTACCTGAAGCGCCAATGCCGCCAAAGGGCGCAGTGCTGGCAGCGCCGGTTAACGGTTTGTTCCAGTTGACGATCCCGGCACGCGCTTCCACTAGCAGTTGATCAAACTGCGCGCGTTGCGGCGAAATCAAACCGCAAGAAAGACCATAGCGGGTGTTATTGGCGATAGCGATGGCTTGCTCGTAACTGTCGTAGCGAATCACCTGCAACAGCGGGCCAAACACCTCTTCGTCCGGCAAATCCTTGACGTCAGTAACATCAATAATGCCCGGCGTGAGAATTGCGCTGTCGCGATCCGGCCAGTGCATACCCAGCAGCACTTTACCGCCCTGTTCGACTTGCTGCTGCCAGGCGGCAAAAATATGTCCCGCCGCAGCCGGCGAAATAACGCTGCCCATAAATGGCTGCGGTTCGGCATTCCACGCGCCGGGTTGCAGTCGCGCGCTGACCGCGACTAAACGTTGCAAGAAGGCATCGCCCGCCGCGCCGCGTTTCACCAGCAAACGACGTGCGCAGGTACAGCGTTGTCCGGCAGTAATAAATGCCGATTGAATGGCGATATGCACCGCGCCATCGAGATCAGCCGGATCTTCAACAATCAATGCATTGTTGCCGCCCATTTCCAGCGCCAGCATTTTCTCTGGCTGCCCGGCAAACTGGCGATGCAGGTGATAACCGGTGGCGGCGCTGCCGGTAAACAGCAAACCATCGATTTGCGATTGCTGGGCCAGCGCCTGGCCGGTTTCGCGTCCGCCCTGCACCAGCGCCATCACGCCAGCAGGCAAGCCCGCTTGCTCCCACAGTTCGACGGTTTTTTCCGCCGTCATGGGTGTTAACTCGCTCGGCTTGAACACCACGCAGTTACCGGCCAATAACGCTGGCACGATATGGCCGTTTGGCAGGTGGCCGGGAAAATTGTACGGCCCAAACACCGCCAGCACGCCGTGCGGACGATGGCGCAGTGAACTTTCACCTTCCGCTTGCTCGCCGGTGCGGCTGTGATAGGCCTTAATTGAGATGGCGATCTTGTTGATCATCGCCTGCACTTCCGTCAGCGTTTCCCAGCGCGGCTTGCCGGTTTCACGGGCGATGGTTTCTGCCAACGCGGTTTTATGGCTTTCCAGCAAGCGGGCAAACGCTTCCACAACCGCTTGTCGCTCGGCAAACGGCTGGCGCGCCCAGTGTGGAAAGGCCGCACGCGCCGCTTCACAGGCTGCGGTCACTTGCGCGCCAGAGGCCGCTTTGCCCTGCCACAGGATCTCGCCGGACACCGGATTGTGTTTACTCAGGGCGTCAGCGCCGCCGGTCAACCATTGACCATTAATGAAATGCGTCATGCTTTATTCTCCTCGCGATTCAGCGTGACCACACGCAGCGTATCGCCATAATTACAGTGCAGCGCCGTGCGCTGGCTTGCAGAAAGACAAACATTGCCCGTCGCCATATCCACCGGCAGCAGCGCGACACGGAATTGTTGGTAATCACCATTCGCCACCAGGCACAACGGCCAGTTGCTGTCGGCTTCACCCTCAATTGCCGTCAGCAGGCGACTTTTGCGGATGGCGCGAATGCGATCGATTTCGCACTCCAGCGTCGGTCCGCCATCGAAAATATCGACGTAGTTGAGATAGCGGAACCCTTCGGCTTCCAGCACCGCACGCGCGGGCGCGGTTTTCGGATGAACTTCGCCAATCACTCTCTGCGCCGCTTCGGAAAGATAATGGGTATACAGCGGATGTTTCGGCATCAGCTCGGCGATAAAGGCTTTTTGCCCGGTGCCGCTGAGGAAATCGGCCTGGCTGAACTCCATCGAGAAGAAATGGCTGCCGACACTTTCCCAAAATGGCGAATGACCGTTGTCATCGCTGACGCCGCGCATCTCCGCCACCACGTGTTTCATAAAGTGGTCACGGAAGTTAGCCATAAACAGGAAGCGCGATTTGGACAGCAGATAGCCGTTTTTGCCATCGCGGTAGTCGGGATCGAGAAACAACGTGCACAACTCGCTGCTGCCGGTGTGATCGTTGCTCAACGATAGCGTGGGTAAGCTGGCATAGACATTCAGCTCTTTCGAGGCGTGCACCTGCGTGCCGACGCGGAAGTTGTACCACGGGTCCTGCAAACCGACCGCCACTTCGATGGCGCAAATACCAACCGCGCGGTCGTCTTCGCTATCGGCTAAGACAAAAACATAACCTTGTTCGGCACGCGGCAGCGCACCTTGCCAGGTGAGCAGCGAGCGCTCAATACGGGCTTTGAGCGTCTCGCTATCCGCGGGCAGCGAGGTTAAGCCGCCCCCGGTTTTGCCCGCCAGCGACAACAACTGCGCAAGATCGTCACGTTCGACGGGGCGAATCACCATCATGATGTGGCTCCTTTGAGCACGCGTTCACAGGCACGTTCGAAGCGTGCCAAACCTTCTTTTACTTCGCGTTCACTGATGTTCAATGCAGGCGCGAAGCGCACCACGTTGGCACCAGCGATCAGCACCATCACGCCCTCTTCGGCGGCGGTAAGGTTGAACTGTTTGGCTTTGCCAGCGAAATCATCATTGAGTACTGCGCCAATCAGCAATCCAAGTCCACGTACTTCCTTAAACACCGGCAAACGTTGATTGATGGCCTGCAAGGCCTCGACAAACCATTGATGGCGTTCGGCGACGCCCGCCATAAAGTCAGGCTGATTGATCAACTCCATCACTTTTCCGGCGACTGCGCCCGCCAGCGGGTTGCCGCCGTAAGTGGTGCCGTGCGTCCCCACATTCATCACCTGGGCTAAATCTTCACGCGTCAGCATTGCACCAATCGGGAAGCCGCCGCCCAGCGCTTTAGCGGTGGTCAACACATCCGGCGTAACGCCGTAATGCATGTAGGCATACAGCGAGCCAGTGCGACCAACACCGCTTTGCACCTCATCGAAAATTAGCAGCGCATGATGCTTATCGCACAACTCGCGCAGGCCCCGCAGGAAAGCAGGATCGGCAGGCACCACGCCGCCTTCGCCCTGAATCGGCTCGACGATTACCGCGCAGGTTTGGTCATTGATCAGTGCGGCGGCTGAAGCAAGGTCGTTAAAGGTGGCGTGATCGATGGCAGGCGGCAACGGCGCAAAGTCGCGGGAATAGGCCGGTTGCCCGCCCGCAGTGACGGTAAACAACGTACGACCGTGGAAAGCATTATTGAAGGCGACGATGCCATTTTTTTCCGCACCAAAACGATCGTGTGCGGTTTTACGCGCCAGTTTTAAAGCCGCCTCGTTGGCTTCAGCACCCGAGTTACAGAAGAACACACGATCGGCAAAAGTGGCATCGATGAGTTGTTTAGCCAGACGCAAAATCGGTTCATTGGTGTAGCCATTACCGGTATGCCACAGTTTTCCTGCTTGTTCGGTTAGCGCCTGTTGCAGCGCCGGATGCGCATGGCCCAAAGCGTTAACGGCGATGCCACCGGCAAAGTCGATATACTCTTTACCCTGCTGATCCCAAAGCGTTGAGCCTTCAGCGCGCACCGGTACAAAAGCCGCGGGAGCATAAACCGGCATCATCCATTGATCGAAATCGTGACGCGAAACCTGCTGTGACATAGCCCTTTCTCCTGCTCCACGCTCAGTGAAGCTAATGTTTTAAATTTGTTAAAAATGTTAAGTGGCAGCTCTACTGTATATTGCAGTTAGCGTGCCAGCCAGCCACAAAAATGCATAACTGTCTTATCACAACGAAATATCAATAGGTTAGATGCTGTCATTATTCATTTTAATTGCATAAAAAGTGAATAAAGGTCTGATGCAGGTTGAATGCCAGCACGTTATTTAGCGGATTTATGCATCGACAAAATGAAATGTTGCTTTTGTGATCGCGCAGGAAATATTTCGCCAAAATAGCGCGTTTTCAGCACCATTTTGGGGCGTAATGAATTTTATTGGTGCAAGGAAGAACAGCAATTGTGCATTAGATCAGGAATAAGCAAGGTGTGTTTTTTAACATCTCACTTTTTAAGTTGGATATTATTTATTCAGCCAAACGATAAGCCAAGACTAAATAACACTTAATGACTAAGGTTATTATCAAAGTAGAAATAAACAGACACAAAGCCATGAACAAAGTAATTACCCTGCTAATGATTAGAGTGATTTGAATATTTGTTATTGAACAATAATGCATAGGGATGTGCTATTTAACGAAAATAAACACAGTGATATTTACGCATCTTTAAAGTTAAAATAAATCAACAAAATCAATTAAATAACTATTTAAATCAACCTTAAAACTGCGAATCAAGAGATAAGTTTAACCAATGTAAACTTCCACATAATGGAATTAAAGATTAAAAATCACACAAAAAGCCAATATGAAATAAAATGTTACATATATTGCACTGTCGATCTTGAACCTTTTGTGTCATTTTCTTTTCACCCCAAACATGGGGACAAAATTAAAAAAACTCACAGGGTAAAAATTAAATGATGAAGCGCTCCTTACTGGCAGCAGTGATGCCTTTACTGCTGGGACTTTCTTCGGCTCAGGCCGCCGAAATCTATAACAAAGATGGCAACAAGCTCGATCTGACGGGCAAAATTAACGTCTCTCACACCTTCTCTGATACAGCTTCAGCCAATGGCGATAACGCGTCTTACACCCGTATTGGCTTTAAAGGCGAGACTAAAATCAACGATCAACTGACCGGTTACGGCCAGTGGCAGTACCAGTACAGCCTGAGCAACTCTGAAGGTAGCGATGCCAACGTGGGCAACAAAACTCGTCTGGGCTTTGCCGGTCTCAAATTTGGCCAATTTGGCTCAGTCGATTACGGCCGTAACTACGGCTTGGTCTATGACGTGCTGGGCGTGACCGATATGCTGCCATTCTTCGGCGGCGATCAAGGTTACTCCGATGGCTTCCTGTCTGGCCGCTCTGGTGGTGTGCTGACCTGGCGCAACAAAGATTTCTTCGGTCTGGTGAAAGGCTGGAACGTAGCTGCGCAGTACGAAGGCAAAAACGATCGTAGCGATGCCTCTGTTGCGGTACGTCGTTCAAATGGCGACGGCTTCGCGCTGTCAACCTCATATGATTTCGACTTTGGTCTGAGCCTGGTTGGCGCTTACGCCAGCTTGGATCGTACTAACGCGCAGAACCTGGCTACGCATGGCGATGGTGAAAAAGCGCAGCATTGGACTGCGGGTGTGAAATATGACGCCAACCAGATTTACCTGGCAACCATCTACGGCGAAACCCTGAACGCGACGCCAATCCCGAATGGTTTTGCAAACAAAGCGGTTAACTTCGAAGCCGTTGCCCAGTACCAGTTCCTGAATGGCCTGCGCCCATCACTCGGCTACGTATCATCGAAAGGCAAAGATATCGAAGATATTGGTGATGTTGACCTGACCAAATACGTTTCTGTCGGTGCAAATTATTACTTCAACAAAAACATGTCTGTGTACGCTGAGTACAAGATTAACCTGTTGAAAGACAACAACGCGCTGGGCATCGCTTCTGACGATGTCACCGCTGTGGGTCTGATTTACCAGTTCTAAAACCAAGTTCCCTCATTGCATCCTCGGCTAGTGTCGGCTGAAGATGAGCAAAGGGCAGCGCAAGCTGCCCTTTTTTGCTTTATGTCTTCGTCGGGTCGACATTTAGGGCGACCACATATCAACACCCGATTCAATCGTCAAAAACTAAACCGAGTGTCCTCACCTTGATCCAACGAGAACGGCGGCTGCAATTGCAGCACAATGACATTCGAGGTCACGCGATTCTGCTTGCTGTCTTCCAATATCACCGACAAGCGATAGCTGTTGCTGGCACCCGGAGAGCTATCCCACGCGGGCATGATAATGCTCCAGCCTTGCGGATCGTTCGGATTGGCACCCGGCGTCAAACTTAACGCCTGCGTATCGCCCTGCCATTGAACTTTGCTGATGGCATTAGCATTACGAATCTGCAATTTCAGCGGCAGACTCTCCCCGCCGTTTAACTGCCACGGCGGCGTGGCGAGAAACACCGACAACACTTTCTTCTGGCGATATTCCAGCACCGGCGTGTTGGTGCGCGTGACATTGTCGTAGCGGCTGCCGCGCAACGAATGCGCTTCGGCAACGTTATCCGGGCTGAGCTGCTGGCTCAGCGCCACGCCAAAGCGATAGTTGAGGCGCAAACCGAGTTGATCCTGGCTCTCGCCGGTATCGCTGGTTTTATGGCTGGCCGAAATTGTCACCAGCGGCACCGGCGTATAGGTCACACCAAAAGTCAGTGCTGAAGGATTGTGATAGCGATTACCGGAACTGAACAAATCGACGTCATCACCCAGATATTGTTGCCAACTCACTGAAGCGCCCAGTTGGCGATACTGCGGCAGATAGCCTTGGGTAGTGAAATCGTAGCCGCGCGCCATACGTTGTTGCTGGAACGGATCACGATCCTGCCAGCCGGATAGCGGCGTGTAGTAGTTGGCGGAAAAGCGCAGGTAATCACCCCAGGCTTCGGTTCCGAGTGAGCCGCGCTGCTGACCACTGCTGAACATACGATCAACAAAGCCGTTATATCCCAGCAGCCATTTACCCGCCACCCAACGTTGGCCCAAACCAAAATTTCCCACCAATCCGTCATCGGTTTGGTGGAAGCCCACCTGACTAAAGGTTAAATAGCGGTAGTTATCAGCCCAAGGCGTTAGTAACGACGCGCCGCTGCCGTTGAAGTTGCCGTCGATATCAACATTGAAGTCGATTTGCGCATTGCCATACGGCGAAAGTAGCGTCTGCCCTTCGTTCACCAGTCGGCTTCCCAGCTCATCACGAAAATGGTTAAAAGCCCAAAGACCGGCTTGTTGGCTGAGTGTGTTATCGCCGCTGGTGTTTTGGCTGGCTTCACCAATGCTTTTGGCAATGGTCGCCAGCTTTTTATCGAACGCGGCGGTTTCATCCTGATATCCCAACGCGGGCAACTCATCGGCCATTTTTTGGAAACGAGTGGGATCGCTAAACGGCGCGTCGGCGATTTTAGTGTCAGAGATAAGCGCCAGGGCAGGTATGGTGGTAACCAGAGCGGAAAGACCCGAGGCAAAGCGCAAAAATTTAAGTGAAAACGAAGTTAGTAACATAGCAAAAATAGGGTTCAACTTAGCTCAGAATTAGAGGTGGCTCACAAAACTGCACAAGTCTACCCTAGCACATTCTGATGCAGGTGCCGGATGCGTCTTGTTCTGATTAAGACAAGTGGTGAAAAGTTGGCTGGTATGCGGAATTATTTTGTATGGTGTGCGGATTATACCAGGTCACTATAAATGGTGACCGACGATGTTCAGCGCGGTTTTGTAGGGCCGCCATTTTTGGCGACCTCTAACGACCTTAAGAGAATATCAATCCGCCATCCACGTTAATGGTTTGCCCGGTGATATAACGCGCATCGTCTGAAGCGAGAAACGCCACCAAACCGGCGACATCTTGCGGCTGACCAGCACGTTTAAGCGGGATGTTCTCCACCCACTCCGCCATCAACTCGCCTTTGCCGTACTGTTTCTTATCGCTGCTGAGGATCTCGCCCCACACGCGATCATTGTAATCCCACATTTCACTTTCAATGATGCCGGGACAGAACGCATTGACGGTGATGTGCGACGGCGCTAACTCCAGCGCCAGACTTTGCGTAATGCCAATGACACCCATCTTGCTGGCGGCATAGTGCGGCGTATAGATGAAGCCCTGACGCCCTTGCCCCGATGAGGTGTTAATCAGGCTGCCACCGCCTTGCTTGACCATATACTTCGCGGCTTCGCGACAGCACAACCACACACCGGTGGTGTTCACCGCCAGGATCTTCTCGAAGTCACTTTTAGGCATCGCATCAAAGCGATCAATGGTGATGACGCCCGCATTCTGAATCGAGACATCAATGCTGCCAAAACGCTCGGCGGCTTGCTGATAAAGCTGCTGCACCTCGGCTTCGTTGGTGACATCCACTTGCAGCGCCAAAATTTCGCTGCCGAACTGTTTCTCAATTTCCTGCGCGGTGGTAAACACCCGCTCAGAGTTTGAGACCATCACTAACCGTGCACCATCGCGGGCAAAGCGTGCCGCAATGCCGGCACCAATTCCCCGGCAGGCGCCGGTAATCACCACTGTTTTGCCACTAAAATCGCGTGTCATATTGCCTCCTGTTATCCGTGCGTTGCTTCAGGCAGGGCGGCCGATTGCTGCTTTTTTTCATGTCTGCGCAGCAGCACCACCTTACTTTGTAATTTTTGCTGGAACTGGTCGATGACCACGGCGGTAACGATCACCAGGCCTTTAATCACCATTTGCCAGAAATCACTGACCCCCATCATCACCATGCCGTCTGCCAGGAACACAATGACGAAAGCACCGATGATCGACCCCGATACCCGACCGCGTCCGCCCGCCAGCGCCGTGCCGCCCAGTACCGTGGCACCAATGGCGTCCATCTCGAACATATTGCCGGTCATGGGGTGCGCGGTTTGTAATTGTGATGCGACGATCAGGCCCACCAGCGCGGCGCACAGTCCTGAGAAGGCATAAACGAACACCTTGACCTTGATAATCGGCACACCCGCTAAGCGTGCAGCCGATTCGTTGCCGCCAGTGGCGTAGATGTAGCGGCCCAATGGAGTTTTGCGTGTCAGATACAAGCCGAGCAGCAGGAAGCCGATCATGAGCCAGATGGGAATATAGACGCCAAGCACCGATCCAGAACCGAGCAGAGCGAATCCAGTGTTACCGAGCGCGGGCGTGCCAACCAGGTTGGCGTAGGTGCTGCCATCGTTAAACAGCAATGCCGCGCCACGCGCCACATACATCATGCCGAGCGTACAGATAAACGGTGCCACGCCGAGCCGGGTGACGACTGCGCCATTAATCAGCCCTAAAGCAATCCCGAACAGCGCCACCACCAGAATCACTTCTGGCACATTGAAGAATAGAATGTTGCCGCCCCACAGTGGCACGCCGTTGGTGAGCAAAGCCCCCGCCACCATGCCGCAGATCCCTGCAACCGCACCCACCGAAAGATCGATACCGCCAGTCAGAATTACCAACGTCATACCAATCGCCAGCAAGCCGGTGATCGCCACATGTTGCGTCATGATCAGCAGGTTCGAGGTGGTAAGGAAGTTGGGCACCATAAAGCTGAAGAAGCCCACCACAATTAACAGGGCAATAAAGGTACGTGCTTTCAGCAGGTACATATAGATCAGGTATTTTTGATTCATCGCTTATTCTCCAGCAGGCTCAATCGTGCGGTGTTGAGGCGCTAATCAGGGCTTCACGCGTGGCCGCCGCGCGCGGTAAGTCGGCGGTAATGCGGCCATCCGCCATCACCAAAATACGATCGGCCAGCGCCATCACTTCATCCAGTTCGGAAGAGGAGAACATCACCGCCAATCCCTGTTGAGCCAGATTGCCAATCAGGTGATACACATCGGTTTTTGCCCCGACATCAATGCCGCGTGTCGGTTCATCCAGCAACACCACTTGTGGTCCGGTCATCAGGGCTTTGCCGAGCACCACTTTTTGCTGGTTACCCCCACTTAACGAGGTGATCGGCAGTTCTGCATCGCTGACTTTAATGGCCAGGTGACCAATCATTTCGTCGACGCGACTTTGTTCTTTTTGTGGATTGAGCATGCGCCAACAGCGCCGGAATCCGCGCAAGCTGAGATCGCTGAGCGTCATGTTGGCGGTGATCGACATCAGTTGCACCACGCCTTCGGTTTGGCGATCTTCCGGCACTAACGCAATGCCCTTTTTGAGCCGCTGCTGAAACTTACGTTTCTCCAGCGCCTCGCCATTCAGACTGACGCTGCCAGACTGGCAATGCATCATGCCAATCAGACCTTTGAACAATTCGGTACGCCCTGCGCCCAGCAAGCCGTAAATGCCAATCACCTCGCCTTTGCGTAAGGAGAAAGAGACATCATTTAGCTTGTAGCCGCCGTTTTGATGCAGCGCCGTAAGTCCGTTAACGTTGAGTACCGTGTCGCCTTGTGGTGCCGGTTGGTAATCAAAGTGTTTTTTCTTGTCGCCGACCATCTGTTCGATGATCCAGGGAATCGAGGCATCGCGCACTTCGCGCTCACTGATAAAACGCCCGTCACGGAAAATGGTGATGTGATCGCCAATCTCCATCAGCTCTTCAAGCCGATGCGAGATATAGATGATGGTGACGCCACGGCGTTTAAGCTGTTCGATGACGTTAAACAACACTTTCACTTCAGACTGGCTGAGTGCACTAGTCGGTTCATCCATGATCAGCACGCGGGTGTCTTTCGACAGCGCCCGCGCGATCTCCACTAACTGCTGATGGCCAATGCCCAACTCAGCTAGCGGCGCGTAGGGATCGACATCCAGCTCCAATCGTTCCAGTAACGCTTTAGCCAGCGAATATTGGTACTTTTCGTTGATCACCCCGCGCTGGAAAAACTCGTTGGCCATGAAAATGTTGTCCATCACATTCATGTTGGGAAACAGGTTCAGCTCCTGAAAAATAATGCTGATGCCGTGTTTTTCCGCCTGATGCGTGGAGCCTAAAGACACCGCTTCACCATCCAACAAGATCTCGCCCGATGAAGGGACTTCAACCCCGGCCAGCATTTTCATCATGGTCGATTTGCCCGCGCCGTTTTCGCCGATCAACACGTTGACCTTATTGCGATAAACGCGGTAATTAACCTGATCGAGGGCGGTGACGCCGGGATAGATACGCGACACATTGCGCGTTTCGATAATCACGTCACTTTGAGGATTGCTCATATCCGCTCCTTACTGACGTGTAATCGCGGCGGGTGTCACATTCGGCACCTGCTCGGGCGTATCGAAACTGCTGAACACGCCAACCAGCTGCACTTTGTCGCCCACCTTCGGCTTGAAAGCGCTCATCATGTTGGCCGCCTGTTGATTGATCGCCTTGCTGTAATCGCCAAACAGCACCTGATCGTTGAAGTCTTGATAACTGGCACCTTTATAGGCGTCACGCAACACGGTGCCGGGGAAGATGGGGCCGATTTGCACGGTAATGTTGTCGCCTGAAACATCTTTCACCGTCATGCGACCATTTTTTGAAGTGGTGTTGACTGCCGTCACTTCGCCACTGACGTTGACGCTAAACACGCAGGGATTCTCTTCCTGACTGCGGTAACCATAGGTTTTACACGCGCTGTCAAAATCCTTGGCGGACTTCAACTGATTGAGCAGTTCTGCCACCGGCTTAGCATCATGTTGAACCTGCGGCACCAGCTTCTGCTGCCAGGTTTGAGCGATGTTCGCCATTTTCGGATTTGGGGGATTTTTTAAGTCGGCCAGCTCCTGCTGCGACACAATGCGGCAACCGCTAAGGATCACGACGGGAAGCAGTAACCAGAGTCGTCTGTGCATTACATTCTCCTGGGCGCCCGTTACACGGGCGCACCGATTTGATAATTACGACTTGAAGTTAAAGTCCTGCACGCCTTTAGCATTGTCTGGAGTGATGAGGATGCCGCGGAACATCACGCGCTGTTTCTCCGGCTTGGTGCCTTTCTGAATGAAGTTGTCGAGATCGGTCACGCCCTGCGCGGCAATCGCCTGTGCTTGCAACATCACTGTGGCTTTCAGGTCACCTTTTTCGACCGCATCGCGTTCATCGTTGCTGCCGTCAATCCCCACCACGATGACGTCATTACGCCCCGCCGCTTTCAGTGCCGCAATCGCGCCTAACGCGACAGGGCCGTTACCACAGATCACGCCTTTCACGTCCGGATGCGCCTGCAAGATGCTGTCCATGATGCGTTTGCCGTCGATCAAGGTGCCTTTGGCATCCTGACGCGCCACGCTTTTCATGTCGGAATATTGGTCAAGTACCTGATGGAAGGATTTGGAACGGGTGACGCAGTTGTTGTCGGCGAGGTTACAGGTCAGCTCCGCGTAGCTGCCCTTTTCACCCATCTTCTCGACGAAGACGTTGGCGACGTCAGAGCCAGCCTGGAAGTTGTTGTGCGTAATTTGCGCCAAAGCGACATCATCAACCGGAATTTCACGGTTGATCAGCACTACCGGAATCCCGGCATCTTTGGCTTTCTTGATGGCCGCCACACTGGCCGTCGAGTCGGCGTTATCCAGCACGATACCCTGCACTTTTTTACCGATAGCCGCATCGATCAATTCGCTTTGCTTCTTCACATCTTCGCCGTGCGACAGCACGCTGGTTTTATACCCCAGCTCTTGTGCTTTAAGGTTCGCGCCCTTAGCTTCCGAAGCGTAATACGGGTTATCCAGTGAGTTCACCAGAATCATGATGGTGCCTTTTTCGGCAGCGAAACTGGCTTGAGACAACATGCAGCTAGCAATAGCAGTCAACAGCAGGGTACGTTTTTTCATGGTGGTATTCTCTTTGTTGTAATTGCAGGGTCAGCCGATTGTTTTTATGGGTGGTGCTGGTGTTGGCGCGGCTTACCAAATGGTAAAGCCACCGTCGATCATTAAATCTGCACCGGTAATCATGTCGCTGCCGTTGCTGGCGAAAAACAGCACGGCGGCGGCGATTTCGTCGGTATAGGCAAATCGTCCTAATGGGATCAGTTTTTTCATTTGTTCGCCCTTCTCGCCACGCCAGGCTTTTTCACCCATTGGCGTCAGTACGACGGTCGGCGACAAGGTGTTCACGTTGATGCGATGCGGAGCGAACTCCTTCGCCATCACTTTGGTCATGCCCAGCAAGCCCGCTTTGGCTGAGGTATAAGCAACGTGGTTATCAATGGCGATGGAAGCAGCTTGCGAGGCAATGTTGATGATTTTGCCGCCGTTACCGGCGCGCACCATGCGTTTGCCTGCGGCCTGTGAACAGAGGAACGGGCCGGTGAGATTTACGGCAATTTGCTTCTGCCATTCGGCGAAGTCAGTTTCCAATACCGGCTGCAACATCACATAACCCGCGCAGTTCACCAGAATATCGAGCTGTCCGTAATGCTGTTCTACGTGGTCGAAAGCCTCTTCGACCGAGGCCGGTTCGGTGACATCACAGCACACCAACAGCACGCTATCTGACGGAAATTGCGCCTGCACGCTGGCGACTTTGTCACGTTCAAATGGAGGATAAAGCAGCGCCAGCCGCGCACCTTTCTCCAGCAGCATGGCGTTGCTGGCCATGGCAATCCCGCCCAACCCGCCGGTGACCACCGCCACTTTGCCAGTCAGATCTAGATTGCTGTCCACGCCGTAGCGCAGGTTGACATCATATTCACCACTCATCTTCTCTCCTTTGGCTCTGATTATGGCTGGCCGGGTTATCGTTTGGCGTTATTGATTTTCGAACAAAAATATAAGCTATCGTTTCGCAACGGTTTGTGGGTGAGATCAAATTTCATACAAATCATCGCAATAAATTTTATCTGCATGATTTAATTGAATTTGAATAAAACACGAATAAATTGATATGGAAAGAGCTGCTAACCCCGTTATGAGAAATCAATCGCATAGCACACAATGATTTTCATTCGAAAATCATTGTCGTTGCGAGCCACCTCGCAAATGCCCAAAACGCAGAGTAAAATCAGCTCGGGTTTCCTTATGAGCGAAATCAGACCGTGATTGGAAAGAGGGAGCATTTCGATTGAAAAGCAAAACTGAGCAGCTGGCTGACATGCAGCAGCGCCGTGAGAAGATTCTGGAGATGATCCGCGAAGACGGCACAGTCACGGTGAAAGCGCTAACCGATACTTTTGGTTTGACGGAAGCGACGATTCGTACCGACCTGCGTATGCTGCAAAAAGAGGGGCATGTGCAGCGCTATCACGGTGGTGCCACCTTGATGACCGGTAAACAAAATACCGGCGCGATGCTGTTGGAGCGTCAAACACATCTTGAAGAAAAACAGGCGATTGGGCGTTTGGCCGCGCAGTATGTGGAAAATGGCGACACGGTAATTTTCGATTCCGGCACCACCACCACAGCGATTACCGAGGCGATTAGCCACATTCGCCGTTTGTCGGTGATTACTACGGCGGTGAACATTGCGTTGAAGCTGGGTGGCGAGCCGGGGATCAATATTTTACTCACCGGCGGGACGTTTAAATTCCCTACGCTGTCGACGTCAGGTGAGAAAGCAGCGTCGTTTTTCGAAAACGTGTTGGCGGAGAAGTTGTTTCTTGCTACGGCGTGTATTTCACCGCGCCTGGGATTGAGCTTTCCGAGTGAGACCGATATTAAAGTCAAAATGGCGATGATTAACTCCGCCAATACCGTGTATGTGGTGGCCGATTCCAGCAAGATCGATAAGGTGTCGATGTTCGCCTTGCCGTGCGATTGGAGCCACATTCATTATTTGATTACCGATAGCGGGATTTCTAAAGCGCAGATTGCCGCGTTTGAAGCGCTGGGCGTGCAGGTGTTGGTGGCGCAGTTGCCGATGGCGCAGAAGCGCGCTGTGTGAAGTGAGGGGCGCGCTGTCCCTCACCCCGGCCCTCTCCCGCAAGAGGGCGAGGGAGCAAAGCAGGCGATACCCGCCTAATTATCCCCTCTCCCACGTGTGGGAGAGGGTTAGGGTGAGGGAAAGCGAACTTAGAACCCTAAGCTATCCAGCAAATCATCAACCTGATCCTGGTTCGCCACCACGCCGGGTGCATTGGCATGGATCTGCGGGCCGTTCAGCAGGCTGTTGCCCTCTTTGCGGGCCGCGGCGTTCGCTTCTGGCATATTCTCCAGCAGCACCATCAGCAATTGACGCTCGATCTCCTGGATCACATCCATCATGCGCTTGATCACCTGACCGGTAAGGTCCTGGAAATCCTGCGCCATCATGATTTCGAGCAACTGCTTGTTGGTGTACGAGGTGTGTCCCGGCACATCTGTCAGGAATTGGCGCGTATCCGAAACCAACTCGCGCGCATCTGACAGTTCAATCGGATTTTCAAACCATGCATCCCATCGGCCTTTCAGCTGATTGGCGCCGGCTTCCATTTGGTCCTGGTGTGGCTGCGCTGCATCAACGCAGTTCAACGCACGTTCTGCCGCTTGAGCCGTCATCTGCACAACATAATCCAAACGATCGCGCGCATCGGGAATCGCTTCCGCCGCTTCGGCAATCGCCTGGTCAAGCCCCAGCTCACGCAAACTGTCACGCAGCATGCGCGTCAGTGAGCCGATCCGGGCAATAATGTCGTGTGCAGAGGCTTCTTCGGTTGATTTCGAAAGGTCGCTCATCACATCTCCTTACATACCCAGTTTTTCGAATATTTTGCCCAGTTTCTCTTCCAGCGTGGCGGCCGTGAACGGCTTAACCACATAACCGCTGGCACCGGCCTGCGCGGCGGCGATGATGTTCTCTTTCTTAGCTTCCGCCGTCACCATCAGCACCGGCAGTTTGCTCAGCGCCGCATCGGCACGGATGGTTTGCAGCAGTTCCAGACCGTCCATGTTCGGCATGTTCCAGTCGGAAACCACGAAATCAAAGCCGCCAGCACGCAGTTTGGTCAGTGCATCAACACCGTCCTCTGCTTCTTCGACGTTATTGAATCCCAGCTCTTTCAGCAGGTTACGGACGATACGACGCATCGTATTGAAGTCATCCACCACCAAAAAGCGCATATTTTTATCAGCCATATCTACTCCCGTGTTGTCTCGTCCAGCAGGACGGGCTCGTTAAATTCGCAATGCCTGTCCGGCGCTAATTTTCGCCAGCATGTGCTGACTGATGTGGCCTAAATCGACCACTTCACTGGTGCCGCCCATCGCAATCGCTTCGCGCGGCATGCCAAATACCACACAGCTGGCTTCGTTCTGCGCGATGGTCCAGGCGCCCGCGCGATGCATTTCCAGCATCCCGGCCGCGCCGTCGTTACCCATCCCGGTCAGAATCACACCAACCGCATTTCGTCCTGCGTGTACCGCCACTGAGCGGAACAGCACATCCACCGATGGCTTGTGTCGATTCACTGGCGGGCCATCATTCAGTTTCACCACATAGTTGGCACCGCTACGCGCCAGCTCCATGTGCATCGCGCCCGGCGCAATGTAGGCGTGGCCCGGTAAAATACGCTCGCCGTCTTCCGCTTCTTTTACGGTGATCTGGCACAGCTTGTTCAGTCGCTCAGCGAATGAACGGGTAAAACCGGGCGGCATATGCTGGGTGATCAGCAGCGCTGGGCTGGTGGCCGGCAGCGGCTGGAGCACATGGCGAATCGCTTCGGTGCCGCCGGTTGAAGAACCGATGGCAATCAGTTTTTCACTACTTAACAGCGGGCCCGCTTTCAGCGTGGCAGGCACCGGCGTGGCCGCGCGCGCATGCAATTTGGCACGCGCTGCCGCACGAATTTTGTCGGCAATCATTTGGCTATAGGCCAGCATGCCTTCACGGATGCCGAGCTGCGGCTTAGTGACGAAATCCACCGCGCCCAACTCCAGCGCACGCAGCGTGACTTCCGACCCTTTGCCGGTCAGTGACGACACCATCACCACCGGCATCGGGCGTAAGCGCATCAACTTCTCAAGGAAATCGAGGCCATCCATGCGCGGCATTTCCACATCCAGCGTCAACACTTGCGGGTTGTACTGTTTGATTAAATCCCGCGCCACCAGCGGATCTGGCGCGCTCGCGACCATCTCCATATCGGGATGGCTATTGATGATTTCAGTCATCAACTGTCGCATCAGCGCAGAGTCATCCACGCACATCACGGTGATTTTGCTCATCGTCTTTCCTTGCTCAGTCCGTAGACTGTCTGTCCACGCAGCCAGAACTCTTTGCTGATCTGGCTAAAGTTCTCCGAGTGCCCGGCAAACAGCAGACCGCCGGGTTTCAGCAGGGGCACGAAACGGCGCAGAATCTGTTCCTGCGTCTCTTTGTCGAAATAGATCATCACGTTGCGACAGAAAATCACGTCGAACGGACCTGGCAACGCCCAGTCGTGTGCCAGTAAATTCAGTTGCGTATAGTTCACCATGTTGGCGAGGTCGGAACGCACGCGCACCATGCCTTCGTGCGGTCCGGTGCCGCGCAGGAAGAAGCGTTGTAGCTGCGATTGTGACAAGGTGCGCAACTCTTCCTGGCGATAAACGCCCGCCACCGCTTTCTCCAGCACTTGCGTATCGATGTCGCTGGCATGCACCTGGAATTTACCCGGCCCAGTGCCCAGCGTTTCCGCCAACGTCATGGCGATGGAGTACGGCTCTTCGCCCGTTGAGGCGGCGGTGCTCCATACGCTGTAATTCCCGCTACGCTTACGCGCATGATCCGCAAGGATCGGGAAGTGATGCGCCTCGCGGAAGAATGAGGTCAGATTGGTGGTCAGCGCGTTAATAAACGCCTGCCACTCAGCACTGTTTTGGTCTTGCTCCAGCAGCGCCAGATAACGACCAAAGTCATCAATATTCAGCATGCGCAAACGGCGCACCAGGCGGTTGTAGACCATCTCACGCTTGTGGTCGGCCAGCACAATGCCCGCACGCTGATAGATCAGCTGGCTAATACGACGAAAGTGAGTATCTGAGAGCGGCAAGCGTTGCACCATTTGCGCAAGCAGCGTTGTCGCTTCACTTTGATCCAATAACGTCGATTTCTTCATTTCAGGTCACCCGGCAACAAACTGATTAAATTGTGATACTGCGGTTGCTACTGTGCTGCCAGTACGCGCCGTGTTCACGGGCCGCCTTGCGGCGGCCACAGTGATTAAAAGGTTTCCCAGTTATCGTCAGCGCTGCGTGCGCCTGCCGGTTGCGCCAGTGCTTTTGGCGCGGCAGAGCGTACATTTTTTGCCGCTGTAGTTACGTTAACGGCCTGAACGACAAATTCTTTACCAATATTGAACACCGCAACCGACTGTTTCAGTCGGCTGGCCTGATCTTCCAGTGCCGCCGCCGCCGTCGCAGACTCTTCTACCAGCGCGGCGTTCTGCTGGGTCACGCGATCCATCTCGTTCACCGCCAGACCCACCTGATCGATGCCACGGCTCTGCTCGTCGGACGCCGAGGCGATTTCGCCCATGATGTCCGTGACGCGCGTAACCGCATTAACGATGTTGGTCATGGTTTCCCCTGCGCTCTCCACCAGCACCGAACCGGTGTTGACGCGGCTGACCGAATCCTCAATCAATCCTTTAATCTCTTTCGCCGCCTGCGCACTGCGTTGTGCCAGACTGCGCACTTCGCCTGCCACCACCGCAAAACCACGACCTTGCTCACCGGCGCGCGCAGCTTCTACCGCGGCGTTCAGTGCGAGGATGTTGGTCTGGAAGGCAATGCCGTCGATCACGCTGATGATGTCAGCAATTTTCTTCGAGCTGCCGGTGATCTCTTTCATGGTCGTGACCACGCCATCGACCACTTTGCCGCCCTGCTGCGCGGTTTCGGAGGCAGTCAACGCCAGCTGCGAAGCCTGACGGGCGTTTTCGGCGTTCTGCTTCACCGTGGCAGTGAGCTGCTCCATGCTGGCGGCGGTCTCTTCCAGCGAAGCCGCTTGCTGCTCGGTACGCGAGGAGAGATCGTTGTTGCCCATGGCGATTTCGCTGGCACCGGTGTAAATCGCATCAGAACCATCGCGCACGCTGCGTACGGTGCGCGCCAGTTCCTGCTGCATCTCTTGCAGAGAGCTGAGCAATTCACCCATCTCATTGCGCACGTTGATCTCAATCTGCTGCGTGAGATCGCCGCGAGCGATGTGACGGATGTGTTCAATGCTCTGTTTCAGCGGACGGATCAGCACCGAACGCATACCGCTCCACACCAGTAAAATCACCAGCAACGTCACCAACAGCGTGCCCGCTACAATCAGGATCGATTGGCTGTAGGCGCTTTGGTTGGCCTCAATGCCTTTATTCGCCAGCACAATGTTATTGGCTAACCAGGCGTCATAATCCTTGGCAAATTTGTCCTGGAATCCTTGAGTGGGTTGGTCAACAAATCCTTTGAAATTACCGCTGCCGAGGAACTCAATTAACTCGCTCAGCGCGCCACGGTAGGCGTTGTAGTTAGCCTGCAACGTCAACACGTTTTCCGCGGTTTTGCCCTTTTCCGACAAATTGGCGTTAAAGTCAGCGAAACCGGCATCCGCTTTCTTTAATTCCTCACTCGCCAGCGCCACCAGATCTTTCACGGTCGCGCCCGAGCCTGCCTGCTGACTGTCCAGCAGATAACGGATCCCTGCACGGTTCAGCGTGTTACGCGCCTGAACCAGCGATACCCATGAGGTGCCCATCGCCCGTTGCAGCGTGCTAAGACGCTGGTTATAGGCAAAATTATCTTTATCGGCTTTCACCGTGGAATAAAACACTCCCCCGGAGAACAGCTGCAGTAAGGCAAACAACACCAGCACGCACAGCAAGCCGGAAACAACACGAATACGACTAAACATAAACACCTCATTGGTTGGCGGATCGCCTCTGTTATCGGCGCTGTGCGGGGGATCTTTATGCGTGATGGAAGGGGTTGGACCAGCGGGAGGAGATTGGATTGGTGCGGTTGGTCCCTCACCCTAACCCTCACCCACAAGTGGGAGAGGGAACCGATCGCAGAATATGTAGATCGGGTGCGGTTGGCACGGGTGAGGGACAGCGAGCGCAATAACTTAAAACGTTTCCCAGTTGCCATCGCTTACCGGCGTAGCGACCACTTTGCGTGGCGCGCTGTTCACCACACGAGAAACCGCTGCTTTAGCCGGTTGCAACTGCGCGGCGCGCGGAATGCGGAACACCGATACTGCCTGGCTTAAACGACTCGCTTGCTCTTCCAGTGAAGCCGCCGCTGCCGCCGACTCCTCCACCAACGAGGCATTCTGCTGCGTGACGCGATCCATCTCGGTCACCGCTTGTCCCACTTGATCGATACCGCGGCTCTGTTCATCGGAAGCCGAAGCGATTTCGCCCATGATATCCGTCACGCGCGTTACCGCACCGACGATGTCATTCATGGTTTCACCGGCGGTGCCCACCAGCTGTGAACCGTTGTTCACGCGATTGACTGAGTCTTCGATCAGCCCTTTAATCTCTTTCGCTGCCTGCGCGCTGCGTTGCGCCAGGTTACGCACTTCACCCGCCACCACAGCAAAACCACGGCCCTGTTCGCCAGCGCGTGCGGCTTCTACGGCGGCGTTCAGAGCAAGGATATTGGTCTGGAAAGCGATGCCATCGATTACGCTGATAATGTCAGCGATTTTCTTCGAACTCCCGGCAATCTCGTGCATGGTACGCACCACGCCATCAACTACATCGCCGCCTTTACGTGCGGTATCTGACGCACTCAACGCCAATTGCGAGGCTTGACGCGCATTCTCAGCATTCTGCTTAACGGTGGCAGTGAGCTGTTCCATGCTGGCAGCAGTTTGCTCCAGCGATGCGGCTTGTTCTTCAGTACGCGCCGAAAGATCGTTATTACCGGCCGAGATTTCGCTGGCACCGGTGAAAATCGCATCGGAACCGTCGCGCACATTGCCGACGGTAGTGACCAGCGACTGCTGCATCTCATGCAAGCTGGACGCCAATTGGCTCATTTCGTTACGCCCTTCCACGGTGATGGTTTGCGTGAGATCGCCCGCAGCGATGTGACGAATATGCGCCAGCAGTTGATGCAGCGGCTGGATCAGCACGCTACGCAGGCCGAACCAGCAACCGATGATCACCGCCACCACGATGATCGCCACGGAGGCCAGCAACCACATCATGGTGTGGAACGCTTGTTGGTTTTGCGCCACGCCTTCGGCAGATAAAGCACTCTGCGCGCTGCGCCACTTTTCGTAGGTCGCTTTCATCGCCACCTGCTTGGCTTCGATGTTTTGCGCAAACATACCTTGCAGATCGTTGGCTTTCAGGCGCTCCAGCATCGCTTTCAAGCCGTTGTTGAAGGCGGCGTAATTCGCTTCTAGCTCATCGCGTAGCGCATCCGGCAAACCCGGAGTGCCGGGCAGATCGTAATAACGCTGATAGTGCGCCGCTGCAACGTCGAGCTGTTTTTCTGTTTGGCTGATTAAGGCCGAAAGTTGGCCGCCATTGGCCTGTGCAGCCATGGTGCCTTGCATGCGCAACATGGCGCGGTTGAGGACGGTGCGCGTTTGGTTTAATTCGATCCACGCATCTGACATGGCGGCAACGTTGTTGGTTGAGGTCTGCGCCACCGCAAACGCTTCTTTATCTTTTTGTAACGCCGACCAGAACAGGCCGCCGGACAGCAATTGCAAAGCACCAAAAACCAGCAGGACGGCGATAAGGCTGGTGACGACATTGATTCGTTTTAACATAGATTCTCCAGAGAAAGGTGTTGGCTCCCCCTGTTATCGACCGCCGTTGTGAATTTTTCAGGGCGTTTAAGCTACTTTACGAATTAAAACTCTGCGTTTAAGCATGAATGCAGTGTTTTATAACTAAAGAAATTAACAGTAAAAAAAATGCGCCTTTATCGGCTGAGCGATAAAGGCGCATTTGAGTTTGGAGTGGTTTGTCCCTCACCCCGGCCCTCTCCCGCACGCGGGAGAGGGGGAAAACCGTGCAACACTTGCATCTTCTGCAGGCGGTTCCCTCTCCCACTGGTGGGAGAGGGTTAGGGTGAGAGACAGCGACGCTAAACTTAAAACGTTTCCCAGTTGCTATCGCTCACCGCCGCAGTAACGGCTTTGCGCGGTGCACTTAACGTCGGAGGCGCAATTTGTGGATGACGCACCGCGGCTTTCGCCTGCGAGGGTGCCTGGCTGGCGCGCGGCGCGCGGAACACCGCCACCGACTGGCTCAAGCGGCTCGCCTGCTCTTCCAGTGAAGCCGCCGCCGCCGCAGATTCTTCCACCAGCGAGGCGTTCTGCTGGGTCACGCGATCCATTTCCGTTACCGCCTGGCCCACTTGATCGATACCGCGGCTCTGCTCATCAGACGCCGAGGCAATCTCGCCCATGATGTCAGTGACACGCGTCACCGCATTCACGATGTCGCTCATGGTCTCACCGGCGGTGCCGACCAATTCAGAACCGCTGTTAACACGGCTAACCGAATCTTCGATCAAGCTTTTGATCTCTTTCGCCGCCTGCGCACTGCGCTGAGCCAGATTACGCACTTCACCGGCAACCACCGCAAAACCACGGCCCTGCTCACCGGCACGCGCTGCTTCAACGGCGGCGTTCAGCGCCAGAATGTTGGTCTGGAAGGCGATGCCATCGATCACGCTGGTGATATCGGCAATCTTCTTCGAACTGCCCGCGATATCGCTCATGGTGCGTACCACGCCTTGCACCACATCGCCGCCCTTCTGTGCGGTTTCCGATGCACTCAATGCCAACTGCGACGCCTGACGTGCATTTTCCGCATTCTGTTTCACCGTCGCCGTAAGCTGTTCCATGCTGGCGGCGGTCTGTTCCAGTGAAGCCGCCTGCTCTTCGGTACGTGCCGAGAGATCGTTGTTGCCCGCAGAGATTTCACTCGCGCCGGTAAAGATGGCGTCGGAACCGTCACGCACATCACTCACGGTACGCACCAGCGACTGCTGCATATCATGCAAGCTGGAAGCCAACTGACTCATTTCGTTGCGACCGTTGACCGCGATACTTTGCGTTAAATCACCCTGCGCGATGTGCTGAATGTGTTGGATGTTGTCATTCAGCGGCTTGATCAGGATTTTGCGCATGCCGAACCAGCACAACGCAATCACCGCCACCACTAGCGCCATCACCGCAGCCAGCAGCCAGATCATATGCTGATAAGCGGAAGTGTTGGCGGCTACGCCCGCTTCGGTTAAACGATCCTGGTCGGCACGCCATTGGCGATACTCTTTCAGGAAGGCATTTTGATTCGGCGCAACCGGCGCTTTACCGGCCAGCACCAGATCTTTCGCCAGCAGCGCATCCTGCAATTGACCCAGCGCGCTAGCGTAAGCGGTATAAGTGACATCTAAACGCTTATTCAGCTCGACATCCTGCCCTGGCGTGTCCGGCACCGATTTGAACAGCTGATAATTATCCGCTGCATTTTTCTGGAACGCTTTGCTGTCGTCATATAGACCAGCAATATCCGCTTCTGCGCCAGTGAGTTTGCTGGTCGCCATACGCAGCTGAATACGGGTGAGTACCACACGGCTCTGGTTGAGGCTCATGTAGGCGTCATTGATGGCGGCAGTATTTTTGCTCGCCAGTTGTGAAACGTTGAAACTGGATTTGTCATCGCTGAGCGCTTTGAAAAACAGCGATCCGGATAACAGCTGGAGGAAGCCAAACACTAACAACACCAGCAGTAAACTGGTGACAACGCGGATTCGTGTAAACATAGTTTGCCCTGGAAAATAGAGAAAAGTTGGTACACAACAGTTATCGACCAGCGGCGGGGAATATTGAGAGAAAAAGTAGGGTTTTTCGAACTTTTGTAATTGATTTACAAGGGAATTAGTTGACTTTAGTGATGATAACGGGCTGCCGGAACAGCCCGTTTTTAATGCGGATTATGCGGTACGCAGATTATCGACCAGCGCCATCTCTTCGCTGCTCAGCAGCTTTTCGATGTCGACCAGAATCAACATACGCTCGCCGAGCGCGCCGAGTCCGGTCAGATATTCGGTTGACATCGTCACGGCGAATTCCGGCGAAGGACGGATTTGCTCTTGCGTCAGTGACAGCACATCAGAAACGCCGTCAACCACGATACCCACCACGCGCTGCTCCAGATTCAGTACGATCACCACGGTGTTCTCGTTGTAATCGACATCCGGCTGCGAGAATTTCACGCGCAAATCGATAATCGGCACGATCACGCCACGCAGGTTGGTCACGCCTTTGATGAATTCTGGCGTGTTGGCGATACGAGTTACCTGATCGTAGCCGCGGATCTCCTGCACTTTCAGAATGTCGATGCCGTACTCTTCGTCACCCAGTGTGAAAACTAAGAATTCCTGGCCCACGGTTTCGCCAGCGATTTTGGTCACGGTTGCCATGTCAGTCATTTTTTTACCCTTTCGTTATCTATTACGCTGCGGCACCGGCCACACGCTTTTCACGGTTCAACGATTGCAGTGCTGAAACATCCACAATCAGCGCCACGCTGCCATCGCCAAGGATGGTGGCGGCTGAAATGCCTGGCACTTTGCGGTAGTTGCTTTCGAGGTTCTTCACCACCACCTGATGCTGACCAATCAACTGATCAACCAACAGTGCGTAGCGACGACCTGCGCTTTGCAGAATCACCACGATGCCTTGAGTCGCGTCAGTTTTGGCGTTCTGCACTTCAAACACATTCCACAGCTCAACCAACGGCAGATATTCGCCACGGACTTCCAACACGCGCTCGCCACCGGCCAGCGGTTTCAACTCTTCGGCGGTCGGTTGCAGTGATTCCATCACCGCATTGAGCGGCAGAATGAACACTTCGTTGGCCACACGCACTGACATGCCATCGAGGATCGCCAACGTCAGTGGTAGCAAGATGCGAATGGTGGTGCCTTTACCCTGCTTCGAGGAGATTTCGACGTGGCCGCCCATCTCCTGAATATTACGTTTCACCACGTCCATACCGACGCCACGACCGGAAACGTCGGTGACCTGCTCGGCGGTGGAGAAGCCTGGCGCGAAGATCAGCATGCCGACTTCTTCATCGCTCATGCTGTCGCTCACCGGCAAACCGGATGACAACGCTTTAGCCAGAATACGTTCGCGGTTCAGGCCGGCACCGTCATCGATCACTTCAATGCAGATGTTGCCGCCCTGATGTTCCGCTGACAGCGTTAAGTTGCCGACGGCAGTTTTGTTGGACGCCAGACGTTTTTCTGGCGTTTCGATACCGTGGTCGAGGCTGTTACGCACCAGGTGAGTAAGCGGATCGATAATGCGTTCGATCAGGCTCTTATCCAGTTCGGTTGAGCTACCCAGCAGCGTCAATTCCACTTCTTTACCCAGCTTGCTGGCCAGATCGCGCACCAGACGCGGGAAGCGGCTGAAGACGTACTCCATCGGCATCATACGAATCGACATCACCGATTCTTGCAGGTCACGAGCGTTACGCTCCAGCTGGCCCATGCTGTTCAGCAAGTCGCCGTGCGCCACCGGGTCCAGCGCGCCAGAACGTTGTGCCAGCATCGATTGAGTGATCACTAATTCACCGACCAGGTTAATCAGCTGGTCAACTTTCTCTACCGCAACGCGGATGCTGCTGGATTCGCTGACTTTGGCCGGTGCAGCGGCGCGTTTCGGTTCACGTTTCGCGGCAGGCGTAATATCGGTGACGGTGGCAACCGGCGCGGCTTCAGCCACTACTTCGGCGACAACCGGCGCTGGCGCGCTAGCGGCTTCCGGGAACTGAATTTGTGCTTCATCAATCACAAAGCACAACACCGCCACGATGTCGTCTTTACCGACGCCATCAATGGTGACTTCCAGCGAATTTGCGCCTTTTACCACATCGGAAACGGTGCCGAGATTGCCCAGTTCTTCCAGCATCAAATCTGGTTCTTTTTCTTTCAGATCAACCAGTTTCAGACGCAGGCCAGCGGCAGCAGTAACCGCTGCGGCGATTTCAACCACGTCGGCCACTTTTGGTGCTTCAGGCGCGATGCCTTTTGCTTCCAGTGCCAGCTGACGCAGCGCTTCGCAGATGTATTTAAAGCTTTCTGCATTCGGTTCCTGCGCCGTTTTATAGGCATCGAGCTGTTCTTGCATAATATCTTTGGTTTCCAAAAACAGGTTGATGATGTCGGTGCTGAGCTGCATTTCGCCGCGGCGCGCACCATCCAGAATGTTTTCCAGGATGTGGGTGGTTTCCTGTAATACCGTAAAGCCAAATGTACCGGCTCCGCCCTTAATGGAGTGGGCGGCGCGGAAGATGGCATTCAACTGCTCGGAATCGGGCTCCTGGGGATCGAGTCCCAACAGGTGTTGCTCCATATCCGCTAACAGCTCATCGGCTTCATCAAAAAACGTCTGGTAAAAATCGCTGATGTCCATGCTCACGGGATCACCTCGGCTGTGAGGGTTGGTCTGGTGTCAC
>NZ_JBCNNP010000041.1:0-38775 GCF_039594315.1 Pantoea sp. | reverse complement strand
GGGAATGATGCAGAGCCCCTTACGGCATCCGTTGTCCAGCCTGGCAGTATTTGCGCACGCTTTACTGCAGTAAGAAGGACATTACGTTGAGTCGGATGCCATCAGTTGTCTTGACGACCTGATCTTACACCTGCTTATGGCAGGTGTTTTTTTATCTGCGGATTGTGGATTTACGTTTATCTCAGGCAAAAAAAAGCCGGGACAAGCCCGGCGTGCACAAAAGTAACAATCGTAAAATCAGGCGCTGGGATTGGTCTTCAGCGTGAGTAACAAGCCTTCACGGCGCATTTTTGCCGCGTCTTCTGGACGATGTAGGCGGTCATAAATATCTGCCAGCCAGGCGTAATCAAAAGCATCTGGACGTTGTGCTAGCGCTTGCTGGAAAGCTTCAGCCGCTTGCTGCCATTCACCGTGGCGCATCAGCAACTGACCGAGCGTGCTGTGTAACAATGGCGTCGCGCCGTGCTGTTTGATTTGCTGACGCAATGCTTTTTCCAGCGCTTGCGGATCGCCGCTTTTAATCCGTGGCATCAGCAGCACCAAACGATCATCATACTGACGCTTCAATCCTTCCAGCACGATACTCTGCGCGGTATCGGGATCGTCACACTCAATCAGATGTTCTGCCATTGCCACTTGTAGCGCGGTTTCATGACGCGTTTTGCGGCTCTGGTTCTGCCACCATTTTTTCAATCCGTCGCTGCCCTGATCGGCCATCGCTTGATTCATCAGACCCAGCCAGGCTTGCTGCTGCAACGCTTCGCGCTGTGCTTCATCATTGATCTGCACTTTCTGCATCGATGGCAGAATATCCAGCAATGCGCCCCACGCGCCGGTACGAATATAAGCTTGTTCGGCCAGACGTAATACTTCTGGATGGCGCGGTGCGACTTCCAGAAGGCGATCAATGCCATGACGTGCGGCATGATCTTCATTACGCGCCAGTTGTAGACGAACGCGGGTGATTTCTACAGGAATGGTGTCGTTTTCAGACAGCTCAGCGGCACGTTCCAGATGCTGATTAGCACGGATTTCATCACCACGTTGCTGCGCGGCTTCGGCGGCCAGCAAATAGTTCGCTACCGGTTGATCCGCGTGATCGGCGTTTTTCGACAGCAATTTTTCCGCTTGTTTAAAATCACCTTCAGCCAGTTTCATCAGCGCACTTTGCGTATGACGCTGCGCACTGCGGCGTTTGCGGCCCGTGAACCAACCACGCGTACGTGCACCGGTTCGCAGTACGCGACGTAAGATCCATTCAACGAAGAGAATCACCAGCAGGCTGAGGATCAGCATTATCGCTAAGCCGGTGACGCTGGTTTCGATATTCCAGTTGTCGGTTTGAATTAATACGTAGCCTTGATGGCCGGCAACCATCGGTCCAATGACCACGCCAGCGATCAATAGAAGGAAAAGCACTAATACCTTTAGCATGCTTAGCCTCCCTGTTGGTTAGCGGCAACCGATGGCTGGGCCAGCAAATTACGCACGCGCGTTTGCATCAGTTTTTCCAGCAGCGGCTGGCTTTCAAGCGTATCCGGTACATCCATCGAAATGCTTTGCTGGCTCAATTCATCCAACTGGGCAAGGAAGGCTTTAGTGGCCGCATCGTTAGTGTCGTACCAGGCACGAACCCAGGTAGAAACGGCATCGATTGACTGTTTGTAGATTTCATCCTGATGACGCGGTACAGCTTGCGCGGCGATCAGCAGACGAGAACGAATATTCTCACGCAGATAAACATCCTGATTCGGTGCCAGCAACGGCTGTGCGGTGTTATCGCGGCGGCGGATGGTAATGAAATCATCCATAAAGTTGTGCCAGCTTTTCACCAGGTTTTGACGCCATTCAGTTAGCGAGCTGGAGAGTTCGCCACCGTCCGCGTCCATCGGTGAATTATCGCTGTCGTTATCAGCCAAACGCAGATTATCAACGCCGTTCGACAACTGATTGAGTTTGAGAATCGTGCCGTCGTAGTCGACCTGACTCACCGCTGAAAGTGAGCTGATATCCTGCGTCAAGGCGCGGCGCACATTCATTACGCTCGGATCGTTCATGTCTGCCAGGCTGGTGTCGGCACTTTTCAGCAATGCCGCCGCCGTCGTGACATCTTGATCGCTCCACAATTTGCGGCCCGCCAATTTGACCAGATAATCCGCCTGAGCCAGCAACCAGGTGCGCGTGTCGTTGCCAGAAATCGTGGCGACTTTATCGCGCAGGGTTTCCAGCTCTTTGGCACTGTTATCCTGCTGTGTGCGCGCTTCCTGCAACGCGCTGTTGGCGCTATCTAATTCGTGGGTGAATTGCTGTTTATCGCTGCCCAGTTGCTGCTGCAAGGCACTCAGCTGCTCACTCAGGTTCTGGTTAGTTTGAGCCTGTAAATCGGCCTGGTGTTTCCCATTCAGGTAAAGTCCTGCGCCAATCGCCAGCGCAATCACAATCGCCACTGCACTCAGCACTTTGCCATCGCTTTTTTTATCGCGAGGTGGCTTGGTTGCTGGAGAGGGAGATTGGTCCGCTGGGGTGGTTTCTTCAACCATGGCGGAGGAGGCTTTTTGTTCCGTCATTTTGGCTCATCCCATTGTTAAGTTCAGCGTAACGCGCGCAGCAGCGCATCGTTATCGGCACCATCGGCTACATCAATGTCCTGCCAGCCTAATTCAGCGGCTTGCGTAGCCAAACGTTCACTGACGACCACAAGCCGACAGTGCAGTAACCATTCCCGTCGATCAATCGGCGGAAACAGAGAAAAGAGTTGTTGTAACATTTCCCCGCTGGTAACAACCAGCGTGGTAATACTGCGATCGCGCCAGCGGCGGCCTTCCGTTGCGCCGTTATACTGCTTTTCGCAGCGCTGATAACATTCGCAATATTGTACTTCAACACCGCGCGCAATGAGTGTCTCTGCGAGCAATTCGCGACCAGGACTACCCCGTAAAATCAGCGCACGCTTGCCGTTGACCTGTTGCAGACGGTTCAGACGCACCAACTCTTCGCTGGTTTCCCGCGCATGAGGATAGTCTACTTTCAGATTACTGACGGTGTGCAACGCCAATGCGGTGCTGCGACCAATGGCGTAGTAGTCGAGCTTTTCAGGCCAGGTCGTCGCGCTATGTTGCAAAGCGGGCTGGGCGAAAGTCACCACTTGCTGCGATAACAAAAACACCAAATCGCCCGGTTGTAGCGCCGCAAGTTGATTTGGCAAATTGACAAGATCGCGACCCGGCGTGAATTCAATCAGCGGCATGCTCCACGCCAGCTTGCCCAGATTGCGCAGGCGCGAAACCAGTTCAGTGGCAGCCGGTTCAGGACGGGTCACGAGGATAGTCATGCTGGCGGTTGTCCTTGATAGACTTCACGTAAGATGTCACGTGCGCCGCCATCGAGTAACTCTTCAGCCAGAGAAATGCCCATTTGTTCAGCTTGATCGCGCGGACCACGGCGCTCGCCGATCACCATCTGATGGCCATCGGGTGAGCCGACTAAACCGCGCAACCACAATTGATCGTCTTCCAGCACTGCGAAGCTGCCGATTGGCACCTGGCAGCCGCCTTCCAGGCGGGTATTCATCGCGCGTTCGGCACGGACGCAAACCGCGGTATCGCCATGATTCAGCGCCTGTAACAGCGTAATCAATTCTGCATCATCAACCCGGCATTCAATGCCAACGGCGCCTTGTCCGACAGCGGGCAGGGAGATTTCTGCGGGCATTGCCTGGCGGATACGATCTTCCAGGCCCAAACGTTTCAAACCGGCGGCAGCAAGGATGATGGCGTCATATTCACCGGCATCGAGTTTGCTGAGACGTGTACCTACGTTGCCGCGCAGTGAGCGAATCACCAGGTCTGGACGGCGTGCGCTGATCTGGCATTGGCGACGCAGGCTGGATGTGCCAACAATCGCGCCTTGCGGTAATTCATCAAGGTTGTTGTAGCGGTTGGAGACGAAAGCATCGCGCGGATCTTCACGCTCGCAGATGGTCACCAAACCTAAACCTTGCGGGAAATCGACCGGTACATCTTTCATCGAATGCACGGCGAGATCGGCGCGACCTTCCAGCATCGCTAGCTCAAGTTCTTTGACAAACAGGCCTTTGCCACCAACCTTTGCCAGTGGCGTATCAAGAATGATGTCGCCTTTGGTGACCATCGGAAGCAGCTCAACTTGCAAGCCTGGATGGGCAGCCATCAAGCGCTGTTGGACATATTGTGCCTGCCACAAAGCAAGAGGACTTTGTCTGGTAGCAATTCTGAAAATTTTGTTTAACATGCTGTTAACCATTTTGATCGTTCATCGAATATCCTATCATTGATAGGGGAATGCTGTCAGTTTCAACGGATTGAAAAGGCCGCGATGTCAATTCTTGCCCGGTTTTTGCCGGTTAGAGTTGGAGTCGAAGTCTGAAAAAAGCAGGGCTACGGTCGGAACATGCTAAACTGTTAAGTAGCGCAACTTTCTTTACGGTCAATCCTCCAGGTGTTAGATTGATCACGTTTCCAGCAATAATTTGCCCAATATCTTTATTATTAAGCGGCAGGTTTTGGAAATAGGGTGCTTAACACTGGGACAATCAGGCGAAACGTCTTGTACCTCTACATTGAGACACTGAAACAGAGACTGGATGCGATAAACCAGCTGCGCGTAGACCGCGCACTGGCTGCCATGGGGCCTGCTTTCCAGCAAGTCTACAGTCTGCTGCCAACATTACTGCACTACCATCATCCGCTGATGCCGGGCTACCTCGAAGGTAACGTTCCGCATGGCGTGTGCCTCTATACGCCCGATGAAAACCAACAACAACTGCTGCAAAGTTTAGCGGGCGGCGAGTCGCTTGATTTCGGCAACGTGGTCAAGGGCGAGCGACCCATTACCGGTATTTACTCAATGGGCAGTACTTCGTCCGTTGGGCAAAACAGCATCTCCGACCTCGACATCTGGGTTTGCCATCAGTCCTGGTTAGATAATGAAGAGCGCCTCAATCTGCAACGTAAGTGTACGCTGTTGCAGAAATGGTGTGTGTCGATGGGTGTGGAAGTCAGTTTCTTCCTGATTGATGAGAACCGTTTCCGCCATAACGAAAGTGGCAGCCTTGGCGGTGAGGATTGCGGATCAACGCAACATATTTTGCTGCTGGATGAATTCTACCGTACCGCCGTGCGCATGGCCGGCAAACGCATCCTGTGGAACATGGTGCCTGGCGAAGAAGAGCACCATTACGACGATTACGTCATGTCACTCTATTCACAAGGCGTGTTGACGCCGAATGAGTGGCTGGATCTTGGCGGCCTTGGCACGCTGTCGGCCGAAGAGTATTTCGGTGCCAGTTTGTGGCAGCTGTATAAAAGCATCGATTCACCGTACAAAGCGGTGCTTAAAACCCTGCTGCTCGAAGCCTACAGCTGGGAATACCCGAATACGCAATTGTTGTCGATGGACATCAAACAGCGCCTGCACGATGGCGAGATTGTCTGCTTCGGCCTCGATCCCTATTGCATGATGCTGGAGCGCGTGACGCGTTACCTCACCAGCGTTGATGACATGGCGCGCCTTGATTTAGTACGTCGATGTTTCTATTTAAAAGTGTGTGAAAAGCTCTCCAGTGAAGATCATCATCACCATCGCACTGGCTGGCGTCGCGAGATTTTGTCGCAGCTGGTGAAAGAGTGGGGCTGGGACGAAGAGAAGTTAGCGGTGCTCGACAACCGCGCGCAGTGGAAAATCGAACGCGTACGTGAAGCGCACAACGAATTGCTGGATGCGATGATGCAAAGCTATCGCAACCTGATCCGTTTTGCGCGTCGTAACAATTTAAGCGTCAGCGCTAGCCCGCAAGATATTGGCGTGCTGACGCGTAAACTGTATGCCGCGTTTGAGGCGTTGCCCGGTAAAGTCACGCTGGTCAACCCGCAGATTTCGCCTGACCTTTCGGAAGAAAATCTCACCTTTATTCATGTTCCGGCAGGCCGTGCCAATCGCGCCGGTTGGTACCTGTACAACCAGGCACCGGACATGAGTTCGATTATCAGCCATCAGCCGCTGGAATATAACCGCTACCTGAACAAACTGGTGGCGTGGGCATGGTTTAATGGCCTGCTGACCAGCAAAACGCGCTTGCACATGAAAGGCAACGATCTCTGCGACCTGCCGCGTCTGCAAGAGCTGGTGAATGACGTATCAAGCCACTTCCCATTGCGTGTGCCCGCACCGACACCGAAAGCGCTATATAGTCCGTGCGAGATTCGCCATCTGGCGATTATCGTCAATCTTGAGCACGATCCAACTTCGGCATTCCGCAATCAAGTGGTGCATTTCGATTTCCGTAAGCTGGATGTGTTTAGCTTCGGCCAGCAGCAGCAATGCCTGATTGGCAGTATCGATCTGCTGTATCGCAACTCGTGGAATGAAGTGCGTACGCTGCATTTCAGCGGTGAGCAGGCGATGATTGAAGCGCTGAAAACCATTCTCGGCAAAATGCATCAGGATGCCGCGCCACCAGACACAGTAGAAGTGTTCTGTTACAGCCAGCATCTGCGTGGATTGATTCGCACGCGCGTGCAACAGCTGGTTTCCGAGTGCATCGAGCTGCGCTTGTCGAGCACACGTCAGGAACCGGGCCGCTTCAAAGCGTTGCGCATGGCGGGCCAAACCTGGGGCTTATTCTTCGAGCGCATGAGCGTATCAGTGCAGAAGCTGGAGAACGCCGTCGAATTCTACGGTGCGATTTCCAACAACAAACTGCACGGTTTGTCGATCAAAGTAGAATCGAATCAAACGCCATTGCCGCCGGTGGTGAACGGTTACGCCAGCGAAGGCATCATTCAGTTCTTCTTTGAAGATACCAATGACGATCGCGGTTTCAACATCTATATCCTCGACGAAACCAATCGCGTTGAGGTTTATCACCACTGCGAAGGCAGCAAAGAGGAGCTGGTGCGCGACGTGAGCCGTTTCTACTCATCGTCTCATGACCGCTTTACTTACGGCTCCAGCTTTATCAATTTCAACCTGCCGCAGTTCTACCAGATTGTGAATACTGGCGAACGTTTCCAGGTGATTCCTTTCCGCAGCCAAACGCTGACGCAGCTGTGCGCCACGCAGCCTGATAACGACAACGGCGACTTCCAGCCGCGCTACCAAATGCATTGATCCCGCCCGCGTTCGCGCGGTGGGATGACGCTTTTACTCTGACCTGAATGGAGTTCGGGTATTTCCTGTTGCTTTTACAACGTCAACTGCGATGATAAGCAACCATGGCTTAAGGACAGAAGAGCAGACAGAATGATACGAGTAATAAGTCAGCTGGGTATGGCGCTGGCGTTGGTCAGCCTGGTAGGCTGTGGACTGAAAGGACCGCTGTATTTCCCGCCGAAAGATCAGCCAAAGCAGCCTAATCAGCAGGTAACCGAGCAGCAGCAAAAAGCGGCTCAGGATGCGGATGTCGGTGGTTTGGTCACCAGCAAACCTGGTTCAATGGCGAACTAATCTCGATGAGTAATCCGGCGGAGCAAAAAATGCAGTTCTCAAAAATGCACGGTCTCGGCAACGATTTCATGGTTGTGGATGCTGTGACGCAAAACGTCTTTTTCTCGCCGGAACTGATTCGCCGCCTGGCGGACAGAAATCTGGGGATCGGTTTTGATCAGTTGCTGATCGTCGAACCGCCTTACGATCCGGATCTCGATTTCCATTACCGCATTTTCAACGCTGATGGCAGCGAAGTCGCGCAGTGTGGCAACGGTGCCCGTTGTTTCGCGCGCTTTGTGCGCTTGAAAGGGCTGACCAACAAAAGCGACATTCGCGTCAGTACGCAAACTGGCCGCATGGTGTTGAGCGTCACCAATGATGAGTTGGTGCGCGTCAATATGGGCCAACCCAACTTCGAACCGCAAAGTGTGCCGTTACGCGCCAATAAAGCCGAGAACCTTTATTTGCAGCGTGTGGCCGATCAAACCGTGATGTTTGGTGCGGTGTCGATGGGCAATCCGCATTGCGTGATTCAGGTGGAAAGCGTGAAAACCGCGCCGGTAGAAACGCTTGGCCCAGAGTTGGAAAGTCATGAACGTTTCCCGGAGCGCGTTAACGTCGGCTTCATGGAAGTGGTCAATCGTGAACACATCCGTTTGCGCGTGTACGAACGCGGCGCAGGCGAAACCCAGGCTTGCGGCAGCGGCGCGTGTGCGGCTGTTGCCTGCGGCATTCAGCAAGGTATTTTGGCCGAGAACGTCCGCGTCGATTTACCGGGCGGAACGCTGCACATCGCCTGGAAAGGGGAAGGTCAACCGCTGTTTATGACCGGCCCAGCCACACATGTCTACGATGGGTTTATTCATCTATGAAAAATGTCGAAGAGCAGACCGAGAATGAGGTTTTGCTGGACGATCAGTCGGTTGGCGCATTTCTGCGTCAAAATCCCGATTTCTTTATTCGCAATGCGCGGCAGGTCGAACAGATGATGGTGCCGCATCCGGTGCGCGGCAGCGTTTCACTGGTGGAGTGGCACATGGCGCGTCAGCGCAACCACATCCAGCAGTTGGAAGAAGAGATCACCTTATTGATGGAGCAGGCCACGGCCAACCATCAGCTGTTTGATCGTCTGCTGACGTTGCAAGGTCATCTCGCCGCCGCCGATAGCTTGCAAGAAATGCTGACGCGTTTGCATCGCTGGGCGCGGGAATTGGGCTTAGCGGGTGCGCATGTTCGTGTGTTCAATGATAAATGGCACATTGGCGCGCCTTCTGATTTCACCCAGCTTGGTTTATCGCGTCAGGCATTCGAACCGCTGCGTATTCAACGCTTTGGCGACGAACATCACTATCTCGGCAGCCTGAATGGCCCGGAGTTGTTGCTATTGCTGCCGCAGGCCAAAGCGATTGGCTCGGTAGCGATGTCGCTGATGGGCGAGCGTGGCGAGTTAGGGGTGTTGATGTTCACCAGTCGCGATAATCAACATTATCAAGCTGGCATGGGCACGTTGCTGCTTCAGCATCTGGCGCAAATGCTGCCGGATTTACTCTCGCGCTGGGTTGAACGCGCATGAGTAGCGTCAGCCCACTGCTGCCGGCCGTGGATGACTTTCTGCGTTACCTGAAAGTCGAACGCCAGCTCAGTCCGCTGACGCAAAAAAATTACCAACGGCAATTGCTGGCGTTAATGGCGATGGCCGATGAGATGAAGCTGACGAGTTGGGCGCAGCTGGAACCCGCGCAAGTGCGCACGCTGGCGGCACGCAGCCGCCGCGACGGTTTGGGCCCCAGCAGTCTGGCATTGCGCATGTCGGCGCTGCGCAGTTTTCTCGACTGGCAAGTTCATCAAGGCATGCTGAATGCCAATCCCGCCAAAGGTATTTCCACGCCGCGTAACGCACGTCATCTGCCGAAAAATATGGATGTCGATGAAGTTAACCAACTGCTGGAGATCGACCTCAACGATCCGCTGGCCGTGCGTGACCGCGCGATGCTGGAAACCATGTACGGCGGCGGGTTGCGTTTGTCAGAATTGGTGAATATCGATTGCCGCAATCTTGATCTGGAAGCCGGCGAAGTGCGCGTGCTGGGTAAAGGCAGCAAAGAGCGCCGCGTACCGATTGGCGGCACAGCGGTGACATGGATTCAGCATTGGTTGCCGCTGCGCGACAGTTTTGCGCCACAAGATGATGCGCTGTTTGTCTCCAGCCGCGGTAGCCGCATTTCCACGCGCAACGTGCAGAAACGTTTTGCCGAATGGGGCATCAAGCAAGGCGTTGCCAGCCATATTCATCCGCATAAACTGCGCCACTCCTTTGCCACGCATATGTTGGAATCGAGTGGCGACCTGCGCGCGGTGCAGGAACTGTTGGGCCACGCCAATCTGGCGACCACGCAAATCTATACCCATCTGGATTTCCAGCATCTGGCAACGGTTTACGATGCAGCCCATCCGCGTGCTAAACGAGGAAAGTCTTAATGAAGTTTTATCGCCCACTCGGCCCGATCAAAGCGATCACTTTTGATCTCGACGATACGCTGTACGACAACCATGCGGTGATCCGCAAAACCACCGAGGAATCACACGCTGCGTTGCAGGCGTATCATCCGGCGCTGCGAGAATTTACCCCGGCAGATTACCAGGCGCTGCGCGATGAGTTACTGGCGCGCGAGCCGGAAATTTATCACGACGTATCCGAATGGCGTCGCCGCTCAGTCGAACTGGCGATGCTGAATATCGGTTTATCGGCAGCGGAAGCCACTGCGGGAGCCAGCGAAGTGATGAGCGTTTTTCATCAATGGCGCAGTGAAGTCACCATGCCAGAAGAGACCCATCAAACGCTGAAGTGGCTGGGCGAGCGCGTGCCGCTGGTGGCGATCACCAATGGCAACGCGTGCACGCAAAAACTCGGCATCGATCACTACTTCCAATTCGCACTGCGCGCTGGTCCGCATGGTCGCGCTAAGCCGTGGCAAGATATGTATCAGCTGGCGTCTGAGCGTTTAGGCATTGCGCCGCAACACATTCTGCACGTTGGTGACGATCTCACCACTGATGTTGCCGGTTCGGTCCGCGCCGGGATGCAAGCCTGCTGGATCAACCTGCGTGAAGGCAACTTGATGAAGATTGACGATGTGCGTTTGCTGCCACACGTTGAAATTGATCGGTTGGCATCTCTCACCTCGCTGCTATAATCAACAGCTGTAAATACATCCAGTAAATGGATGCCCTCCTTTTTTAGACGGTGCTTATGGACGTTTCTGATCTGCTTGACGGCTTGAATGACAAACAGCGCGAGGCGGTCGCCGCGCCGCGCAGCAACCTGCTGGTGCTGGCCGGAGCAGGCAGTGGCAAAACCCGCGTGCTGGTGCATCGCATTGCCTGGCTGCTGTCGGTGGAGAATTGCTCGCCGTACTCGATCATGGCGGTGACCTTCACCAATAAAGCCGCAGCAGAAATGCGCCATCGTATCGATCAACTGATTGGCACCAGCCAGGGCGGCATGTGGATTGGTACCTTCCACGGCCTGGCGCACCGTTTATTGCGTGCGCATCACCTGGATGCCGGTTTGCCGCAGGATTTCCAGATTCTCGATAGCGACGATCAGTTACGTTTGCTGAAACGCCTGATAAAAGCGATGAACCTTGATGAGAAACAGTGGCCTGCGCGTCAGGGCATGTGGTACATCAACGGCAAAAAAGATGAAGGTCTGCGTCCGAAACACATCGAAAGCTACGGCAACCCGGTTGAACAAACCTGGCTGCGCATCTATCAGGCGTATCAGGAAGCCTGCGATCGTGCTGGATTGGTGGATTTCGCCGAACTGTTACTGCGCGCTCACGAACTGTGGCTGAACAAACCGCACATCCTCAATCATTACCGCGAACGTTTTAGCAACGTGCTGGTGGATGAGTTCCAGGATACCAACAACATTCAGTATGCGTGGATTCGCATGCTGGCGGGTGACACCGGTCGCGTGATTATCGTTGGCGATGACGATCAGTCGATTTACGGTTGGCGCGGTGCGCAGGTCGAAAACATCCAGCGCTTCTTGCAGGATTTCCCCGGCGCGGAAACCATTCGTCTGGAGCAAAACTACCGCTCAACCAACAACATTCTGAAAGCGGCTAACACGCTGATCGCTAACAATAATGGTCGCCTCGGTAAAGAGCTGTGGACCGACGGTAGCGATGGCGAAAAGATTTCACTCTATTGCGCCTTCAACGAGTTGGATGAAGCGCGTTTTGTGGTCAATCGCATCAAGAGCTGGCATGAAAACGGCAATGCGTTGCAGGATTGCGCGATTCTCTATCGCAGCAACGCCCAATCGCGCGTGCTGGAAGAGGCGCTGCTGCAAGGCAGCATGCCGTATCGCATTTATGGCGGCATGCGTTTCTTCGAACGTCAGGAGATCAAAGATGCGTTGGCCTATCTGCGTTTGATGGCCAATCGCAATGACGATGCGGCGTTTGAACGCGTGGTGAACACGCCGGTGCGCGGCGTGGGCGATCGTACGCTCGACGTAGTGCGCCAAACCGCGCGCGATCAGCAACTCACTTTGTGGCAAGCCACGCGTGAACTTTTACAGAACAAAGCCTTAGCCGGGCGCGCCGCCTCAGCGCTGCAACGTTTCTGCGAGTTGGTGGATTCATTGGCGACAGAAACCGCTGAAATGCCGCTGCACGTACAGACCGATCGGGTGATCAAAGACTCCGGTTTGTGGGTTATGTACGAGCAGGAAAAAGGTGAGAAAGGCCAGGCGCGTATTGAAAACCTTGAGGAATTGGTCACGGCGACGCGCCAGTTCAGCTATCAAGATGAAGACGAAGATTTGATGCCATTGCAGGCCTTCTTATCGCATGCCGCGCTGGAAGCGGGCGAAGGCCAGGCGGATAAATGGCAGGATGCGGTGCAGCTGATGACCATGCACTCGGCGAAAGGGCTGGAGTTCAGTCAGGTGTTTATCGTCGGCATGGAAGAGGGCATGTTCCCCAGCCAGATGTCGCTGGATGAAGGCGGTCGTCTGGAGGAAGAACGCCGTCTGGCCTACGTTGGCGTGACGCGTGCGATGCAGAAACTGACGTTAACCTACGCCGAAAGCCGCCGCCTTTATGGTAAGGAAGTGTATCACCGCCCATCGCGTTTCATTGGTGAACTGCCGGAAGAGTGCGTGGAAGAGGTGCGTTTGCGCGCCAGCGTCAGCCGCCCGGTGAGCCATCAACGCATGGGCACGCCAATCGCGCAAAACGACAGTGGTTTCGCGCTTGGTCAGCGGGTGCGCCATGCCAAATTTGGTGAAGGCACCATCATCAATCTCGAAGGCAGCGGCGAACACAGCCGTCTGCAAGTGGCGTTTCAGGGCCAGGGAATCAAGTGGTTGGTGGCGGCGTATGCCCGTCTGGAAACGGTGTAGCGCGGTTGCGCTACCTTGACGACTTTTTCGTCTCAGCGTAACATGCGCGCACTATTATCATGAGAGGACAATGCCTTGGACGCGCCCAGTCGATGCTGGCTCAACACCCTGTTTTACAGGGACTTCTAAGGTTACCTCTTTGAGCGGGTAACCTTAGCGGTTATCAGCGACCTCCCTTTTATACTCTCGTCGCGTGAGTTAGCACTGATTTACCCTTGAAGCGAAAGTTTCCGTGTTCAGGCTTTGCCGTGCCCGTTATGCCCTAAGCATCCCGGAGCGCTGCCTTGTCCCATTCCAAAGAAATGGGGAGTTATTGCTATGCTGAGCGCATTTAAACTCGATCGTAACCGCCTGACACGCATCGAGTTGGAAGAAAACAACGACAAACTCAACACGTCTGTATGGGTCGATCTGATCGAACCTGACGACAGCGAACGTGATCGCGTGCAAACCGAACTCGGCCAGAGCCTGGCAACGCGTCCGGAACTGGAAGACATCGAAGCCTCGGCGCGTTTCTTCGAAGACGAAGACGGCCTGCACATTCACTCCTTCTTCTTCTTTGAAGAT
This sequence comes from Pantoea sp., assembly GCF_039594315.1. Taxonomy (GTDB): domain Bacteria; phylum Pseudomonadota; class Gammaproteobacteria; order Enterobacterales; family Enterobacteriaceae; genus Pantoea. The sequence goes on along the minus strand of NZ_JBCNNP010000041.1, from coordinate 25,331 downwards.
GCCGAAGACCACGCGGGCAACTCCACCGTGGCATTTACCATTCGCGAAGATCGCCTGTACACCTTGCGTGAACGCGAACTGCCCGCGTTCCGTTTGTACCGCATGCGTGCGCGCAACCAGACGATGGTTGATGGCAACGCTTACGAACTTTTGCTGGACCTGTTTGAAACCAAAATCGAACAGTTGGCGGATGAGATTGAGAACATCTATAGCGCGCTGGAAAAACTCAGCCGCGTGATCATGGAAGGCCAGCAGGGCGAAGAGTACGATCAGGCGCTGTCACGCTTGGCGGAACTGGAAGACATCGGCTGGAAGGTACGTTTGTGTCTGATGGATACCCAACGTGCGCTCAACTTCCTGGTGCGTAAAGCGCGCCTGCCGGGCAATCAGTTGGAGCAGGCACGGGAAATCCTGCGCGATATCGAATCGCTGCTGCCGCACAACGAATCACTGTTCCAGAAGGTTAACTTCCTGATGCAGGCGGCGATGGGCTTCATCAACATTGAGCAGAACCGTATCATCAAGATCTTCTCGGTGGTGTCGGTGGTGTTCCTGCCACCAACGCTGGTGGCCTCGAGCTATGGCATGAACTTCGAATTTATGCCGGAGCTGAAGTGGAGTTTTGGTTATCCGGGTGCCATCACCTTGATGATTCTGGCGGGACTTGCGCCGTACCTCTATTTCAAACGCAAAAACTGGTTGTAACGATTTCGGGCCGCATTGGCGGCCCATAAGCTAGCGCTCTCCCGCATTTCTGCGTAACCTGTTGGCTCTTCTGACTAACTTTCTCCCAAACTTATGGCGCGCTTCTCATTGCGACTGCAATGGACACTTCTGCTGACGGCTTCCTTAGTGCTGGGGATTATCCTCCAGCTGTTCCACCTTCCTGCGGCTCTGCTGCTCGGCCCAATGATCGTCGGTACGGCGATGGGCTTATCGGGTGCCACCGTGCGTATCGACAAACGCCTGTTTATCCTCGCGCAAGCGGTGCTGGGCTGCATGATCGGCCAAAGTTTATCGCCAGGCATTCTCACGCCGTTGATTCAGGATTGGCCGGTGGTGCTGGCGGTGCTGATATTGACGTTAGCCGCCAGCGGTTTGTCGGGTTTCTTGCTGGTGCGCTTCAGTAATTTGCCTGGCCCAACCGGCGCGTGGGGATCGTCGCCCGGCGGCGCTTCAGCGATGGTGGCGATGGCCGGTGATTTCGGTGCCGATGTGCGGCTGGTGGCGTTTATGCAGTATCTGCGCGTGCTATTCGTCGCCACGGCGGCGGCGGTGGTGGCGCGCATCGGCTTAGGTTCGAGCGGCGGTGCGGTTCAGCTGGAGTGGTTTCCTGCCCTGCAAAGCAGTTTCATACTGACTTTAGTAGTGATGTTTGCGGGCGCATGGTTGGGGCAAAAATTGCGTATTCCTTCTGGCGCGTTGCTGCTGCCGGCGCTGATTGGCGCGATATTGCACGGCACCGATGTCGCAACCTTACAAGTGCCAGAATGGTTGCTGGCGCTGGCTTATGCGTTGATTGGCTGGAGCGTCGGATTACGTTTCACGCGGCCGATTTTCAAACTGGCGCTGCGTACGCTGCCGCAAATGATCGTGTCGATTATTGGTTTAATGCTGCTGTGTGGCGGATTGGCGTGGATGCTGACGCGCGTATTGCACGTCGATCTGATGACGGCTTATCTGGCAACCAGCCCCGGCGGGCTGGATACGGTGGCGATAATTGCCGCGGGTAGCCGGGTCGATATCGCGTTTGTCATGGCGTTACAGACCTTGCGGCTATTCACCATTCTGCTTACCGGCCCGGCATTAGCGCGCTTTATTTCACGCTATGCGCACGCGTGATCGTGCGGTGAATGCTACCGCATCGACGATAAATACCGCGAGTGCCAGCCAGATAAAGCCGAAGGTCACCATTTTATCGGGCGTCAGGCTCTCGCCGTAGAACAGCACCGCCAGCAAGAACATCAGCGTTGGGCCAAGATATTGGAAGAAGCCCACGGTTGATAAACGCAGACGCGCACAGGCGGCGGCAAACAGCATCAGCGGAATGGTGGTGACAATCCCCGCCGCAACCAGTTTCAGATTCAAGATCATTGGGTTAGCACTAAGATGGCTGGTGGCGCTATCGGCAAAGCCAAACAGATAAATTGCCGCCAGCGGAAACAGCCACAGCGTCTCGATCAGCATGCCGCTCTGTGCATCGACCTGAATCTTCTTGCGCACCAAACCATACAAGGCAAAACTCAGCGCCAGACCAAGGCCGATAATCGGCAGCGAACCGAACTGCCACAGCTGCACCAGCACGCCAGTGGTTGCCAGCGCCACCGCCAGCCACTGTAATCGGCGGAAACGCTCGCGCAGAAACAGCATGCCAAACACCACGTTAATCAGCGGGTTGATAAAGTAGCCGAGGCTGGCTTCCAGCATGTGCTGATTGTTCACCGCCCAGATGAACAACAGCCAGTTGCCGCCAATGGTCACCGCGGTTAATGCCAGCAGCAGCACTTTTTTCGGCTGAGCGATCACGCTGTGCACCTGCTTCCAGCTACGGCTCAAAGTAATCAACACCAACATAAACAGCGCCGACCAAATCACGCGATGCGTCATGATTTCGGTGGCGGGAACTTCTTTCACCAGTTTGAAGTAGGCTGGCGCGATGCCCCAAATAAAGTACGCGCCGAGCGCATAACCGATGCCCTGGCGAGTGTGTTGCGTATCCATCATTTCATCCCAAAAACACTGATTAACCAATCATATACGTCGCGGTAGCGGTAGCGATGTAATCGCCTTGCTGATTGTGTAATTCCACGCGCGCCACAGCGACTTTATTGCCGCCGCGCAACAGGCTGCTGGTGGCAATAAAGCGTTCGCCGCGCCCTGGCCGCAGGTAATCGACTCGCATATCAATGGTGCCCATACGCGACAGGCGCTGACGCAGTTCTTCCTCGCTGATACTTTCCTGACGCGTCAACGCATAGCTGACACACACCAGCCCGGCGGCGACATCCAGCACTGAGGCAATCACGCCGCCGTGCAGAATCTGCTGCGCGGCATTGCCCACCAGCATGGTTTTATTGGCGAAAGCCAGCTCGGCATAATCGCCTTCCAATCGGTCCAGCTCTAATCCGAGCGCCTGATTGAAGGGCATGTGATAAACAAAGATTTCGCCAATCAGACGGCGCGCTTCCTGCCGTGTCAGCAACGGGGATGACATAGTTCCTGCCTTAAAATGTTAACGAGTTGTGTATATTATGCCGCGTTCGCGCTGCTTTCCAGTTTCGGAAATCGGCGCTGATCAACCGCTGAGTTTGCGTGTAGAATGGCCTGCTTTTTGAACCGTCCCTTGACGATTACATCACGCAGTTCTCTGGAGAATTCTATGCGTATGCGTTACGCCTTGCTGGCAGCGGCATTGATCCTTCCTGCCCTGGCGCAGGCCGAAGAAGCCACGATAAAAGAGGTTCACGATGCACCGGCAGTGAAGGGCAGCATTATCGCTAACCTGCTGGAGAAACACGATAACCCGTTCGTGCTTTATCCTTACGAAAATAACTATCTGCTTTACACCTACACCACTGACATGAACAAAGAGGCGATCTCTTCGTACAACTGGGCAGACAAAGCAAAAAACGATGAAGTAAAATTCCAGCTCAGCCTGGCGTTTCCACTATGGCGCGGCATTTTAGGCGATAATTCAGTGCTGGCCGCGTCCTATACTCAGCGCTCGTGGTGGCAGTTGTCGAACCGTGGTGCTTCATCACCGTTCCGTGAAACCGATTATGAGCCGCAGATCTTCCTCGGCTGGGCCACCGATTACACCTTCGCAGGCTGGACCTTGCGTGATGTGGAAACCGGTTTAGTGCACCAATCGAATGGTCGTAGCGAACCGACTTCGCGCAGCTGGAACCGCGTATATGCGCGCTTCATGGCGCAAAACGGCAATATGTTGGCGGAGCTCAAACCTTGGTATCGTCTGCCAGAAAATGAAAACAATGACGATAACCCGGACATTACCAAATACATGGGTTACTACCGCGCCAAGCTTGGCTACATGGCGGGCGAAAGCATTTTCAGCGTGGAAGGTAACTACAACTGGAACAGCGGCTTCGGCGGCGCAACCTTCGCCTGGAGCTACCCAATCTCTGAACATGTGCGCTTTTACACGCAGGTATTCAGCGGTTATGGTGAATCGTTGATCGATTATAACCATCGCCAGACGCGCTTCGGCGTGGGCGTGACGCTCAACGATCTGTTCTAACCCGCAAAAAATACAGGATTACCGTGGCAACATCGGCAGTGCTTAATCAGGAAATGCTGGCGCAGCAGGTATTACAAGATACCTTCGGCTACCAGCAGTTCCGTCCCGGTCAGCAAAACATCATCGAAACCGCTTTAGCTGGGCGCGATTGTTTGGTGGTGATGCCGACCGGCGGCGGCAAATCGCTGTGCTATCAAATCCCGGCGCTGGTGCGCGAAGGGCTGACGCTGGTGGTTTCACCGCTGATTTCACTGATGAAAGATCAGGTCGATCAGCTTCTGGCAAACGGCGTGGCGGCGGCGTGTCTCAACTCAACGCAGACGCGTGAACAGCAGCAGCAAGTGTTTGCAGATTGCCGCACCGGTAAGCTCAAGTTGCTGTATATCGCGCCTGAACGTTTGATGATGGATAACTTCCTCGACAGCCTGCATCAGTGGAATCCAGTGATGCTGGCGGTGGATGAAGCGCACTGTATTTCACAGTGGGGTCACGATTTCCGCCCGGAATACGGTTCGATTGGCCAACTGCGCCAGCGCTTCCCGGAATTGCCGGTGATGGCGTTAACCGCCACCGCCGATGAAACCACGCGTAATGACATCGCGCACCTGTTGCAGATGCACGATCCGCTGATTCAAATCAGCAGTTTTGACCGTCCGAATATTCGCTACACGCTGGTGGAGAAGTTCAAGCCCACCGAGCAACTGCTGCGTTACGTGCAAGATCAGCGCGGTAAAAGCGGCATCATTTACTGTAACAGCCGCGCTAAAGTGGAAGACACCGCCGCGCGTCTGCAAAGTCGTGGTCTGAGCGTCGGCGCTTATCATGCCGGCATTGATAGTGCGCAACGTGCCAGCGTGCAGGAAGCGTTTCAACGCGACGACCTGCAAATCGTGGTCGCCACCGTGGCGTTCGGCATGGGGATTAACAAGCCCAACGTACGCTTTGTGGTGCACTTCGATATTCCGCGCAATATCGAATCCTATTATCAGGAAACCGGTCGCGCCGGACGTGATGGCCTGCCAGCAGAAGCGATGATGCTGTACGATCCGGCCGATATGGCGTGGCTGCGTAAATGCCTAGAAGAGAAAGTGCCAGGTCCGTTGCAGGATATTGAGCGTCACAAACTCAATGCGATGGGCGCGTTTGCGGAAGCGCAAACCTGCCGCCGTTTGGTGCTGTTGAACTACTTCGGTGAAGGTCGCCAGCAGCAATGCGACAACTGCGATATCTGCCTCGATCCGCCGCGCCGCTACGATGGTTTGCTGGAAGCGCAAAAAGCGTTGTCCAGCATCTATCGCACCGGCCAGCGTTTCGGCATGGGCTATATTGTTGAAGTTTTGCGCGGTGCCAGCAATCAGCGTATCCGCGACAACGGCCACGATAAACTGCCGGTGTACGGTTTAGGTCGCGAGCACAGCCATGAACATTGGATTAGCGTGCTGCGTCAGTTGATTCATCTGGGCATGGTGACGCAAAACATCGCGATGCACTCGGCGTTGCAATTGACTGAAGCCGCACGACCGATTTTGCGCGCCGAAGTGCCGTTGATGCTAGCGGTGCCGCGAATTGTCACGGTGAAAACGCGCGGCAGTAGTTCGCCCAAAGTGCACAGTGGCAATTACGATCGCCAGCTGTTCGCCAAGCTGCGTAAGCTGCGTAAAGCCATCGCCGATGAAGAGAACATTCCGCCGTACGTGGTGTTTAACGATGCCACCTTGATTGAAATGGCGGAACAAATGCCGATTAGCGCGTCAGAAATGCTCAGCGTGAATGGCGTCGGTCATCGCAAACTGGAACGTTTTGGTAAGCCGTTCCTGGTGATGATCAAAGAACATGTTGATGAAGGTTAAAGGAAAAAAATCATGCTGATGTTATTCGCCACCGTCGCGCTGGTGCATTTGGTTGCGCTGATGAGTCCCGGTCCGGACTTCTTCTTTGTCTCGCAAACGGCCGCTAGTCGATCGCGTAAAGAGGCGATGATGGGCGTGGTGGGCATTACGCTAGGGATTGTGATTTGGGCTGGCGTGGCGCTGATGGGCCTGCATCTGATTCTGGAAAAAATGGCGTGGCTGCATGAAATCATCATGGTCGGCGGTGGCTTGTATTTGTTGTGGATGGGCTGGCAGCTGATGCGTTCGGCACGTCAACGCCATAAGCAACCGCAGGCCGAAGCACCAGAAGTGGCGTTGCCGAAAAAAGGCATGAGCTTCCTGAAAGGTTTCCTGACCAACCTGTCGAACCCGAAAGCCATTATCTACTTTGGTAGCGTGTTCTCACTGTTTGTCGGCAACGATGTCGGCGCGATGGAACGTTGGGGTTTATTCCTGCTGATTATTGGCGAGACCTTTGCGTGGTTTACGCTGGTGGCGGCGATTTTCGCTCTGCCGTGGATGCGTGATAAGTATCAGCGTATGGCGAAATGGGTGGATGGTATGGCGGGTGTGTTATTTGCCGGATTTGGCATTCATCTGATCATTTCGCGATAACGTTCTCGACGCTCAACGGTCACCATAAATGGCGACCCTACGAAAAAATCCATTGTAGGGTCGCCGTTTATGGAGACCGAAAACGCGTTAAGCCATTCTGCGCGCGCTGGCTAACAGCGCGCCAACTGCCATAAACAAGCCACCAAAGGTGCGGTTCAGCACCTTCATCTGCTTCGGTCCTTTAATCCAACCGGCGATGCGCGTGGCCAGCGTGGCGTAGCCAATCATCACAATAATATCGACCACGATGGTGGTGACGCCGAGCACCAAATACTGCATCAACTGCGGCTGGTGCGGCTGAATAAATTGCGGGAACAGCGCGGCGAGAAACACGATGCTTTTCGGGTTGGTGAGATTCACCAGCACTGCGCGCTTGAACAGACGGCGACGCGGCATAGCTTTGGCAACGGCGTCGAGATCAATGCCGCCCGCCGAGCGCCACTGCTGAATGCCCAACCACACCAAATAGGCCGCGCCCGCCCACTTCAGGACTTCAAAGGCCAGAATCGATTGTGAAAACAGCGCGCCTAAACCTGCACCAACCAGCACGATATGAATCGCCAGGCCCAACTGCAAACCGGTGATCGATGCCACCGCGCCGCGATAGCCGTGGCTAATACCGGTGCTCATGGTGTTAATCGCGCCGGAACCGGGTGAAAGGCTGAGAATCGTTGTGGTGAGAAGGTAGGTTAACCACCATTCAATGGTCATGTGTGACATTCCCTGAAGTTAGCGAAGTGTGACACAATACGCCAGAAAATCGCGGCACGCTACGGAGCGCAGGCACGCCAATCACGTTTTTTTCAGGGGGATCGATGCAGCAGCATAAACAGAGTTGGCTCGGGCGTGAGAAGGGCTTTTCGGCCTTTGCCAATGGTCCGCTGCTCGACTTCTGGCGCCAGCGTGAAGAGCTTGAATTCACCGGCGTAGGCAACCTGAAAATCCGCTACGTACGTTTCACCTCACCGCAACATCGCCGTGTCATTCTGGTGGTTCCCGGACGCATCGAAAGCTACATCAAGTATCCCGAACTGGCCTACGACCTGTTCCAGTGCGGCTACGATGTGGTGATTTTAGATCATCGTGGACAAGGTCGCTCTGAACGGCTGTTGGCTGATTCTCATCGCGGTCATGTGGTGCAATTCAGCCATTACGTTGATGATTTGGAAACGCTGTATCTCAAAGAGATCGAAACCCCACATTATCAGCAGCGCTATGTGCTGGCACATTCGATGGGCGGGGCGATTTTAGCGCTGTTCCTGGCGCGTCGGCCGCAAGCGTTTCATGCCGCGGTATTCTCCGCGCCGATGTTTGGCATTGTGCTGCCGCTGCCCGACTGGATGGCGCATCCGATTCTTGATTGGGCTGAGAAAGTGCCGGCACTGCGTGAAGGCTACGCATTGGGAACAGGACGCTGGCGCGCCAATCCGTTTGGCATCAATCGCCTGACGCACAGCCAGGAACGCTATCGCCGCAATCTGCGCTTTTATGCTGATGATCCGGCATTGCGCGTGGGTGGACCCACTTATCACTGGGTGCGCGAAGGCGTGCAGGCCGGACGCGACATCTTCAATCAGGTGGCGAAAATCACCACGCCAAGCTTGCTGTTGCAAGCCAGTGAAGATGATGTGGTGGATAACCGCTCGCAAAATCTGTTTTGTGCGGCGATGGCCGAGGCGGGACATCCCTGCGCGGGCGATGTTCCGCTCGTGATCACCGGCGCGCGTCATGAGATCTTGTTTGAATCAGACGCCATGCGCGCCAAAGCACTCAACGCGGTGATGGATTTCTTTGACCATCACGCTTAATGCATTTTAATTTCCGATATTAACACCCGAGGTTTACATGTATCACATCGTCGCATCCGACCTGGATGGCACGCTGCTTTCACCGGAACACCGTTTAACGCCATTCGCGCGCACCACACTGCAAGAATTGGTGGCGCGTGACATCCACTTTGTATTTGCTACGGGTCGTCACTACATCGATGTGGGGCAGATGCGCGATAAGCTGGCGATCCCGGCTTATATGATCACCTCGAACGGTGCGCGCGTGCACAATGCCGATGGCGAGCTGGTGTTCAGTCACAATCTTGATGCCGATATCGCCAGCGAGTTGTATGGTCTGCAATATCACGACGAGCACATCCTGACGCACGTTTATCGCGACGACGAATGGTTTATGAGCCGCCATCGCCCGGACGAACAGGATTATTTCCGCGAATCCGTGTTCAATTATCAGGTTTATCAGCCGGGAATGTTGCCGACTGATGGCATCAGCAAAGTGTTCTTCACCTGCGACGATGCCGAACGTTTGATTCCGCTGGAGCAGGCGATTGAAGCGCGCTGGGGCGACCGTGTGAATGTCAGTTTCTCGCTACCCACTTGCCTTGAAGTGATGGCAGGCGGCGTGTCTAAAGGCCACGCGTTGGAAGCGGTATCCAAACAACTGGGCTATTCGCTGAAAGAGTGCATCGCCTTTGGCGACGGCATGAATGACGTTGAGATGCTGAGCATGTCTGGCAAAGGCTGCATCATGCGCAATGCGCAGCAGCGGTTGAAAGATACCTTGCCGACTCTGGATGTGATTGGCAGCAACGCCGACGACGCGGTACCGCATACGCTGCGTAAGCTGTTCCTCGCGTAATTTCGCCATGTGGTCGCCAAAAAAGGCGACCACATGGCAGACCTGATTGTGTGTATTTTGTTCACATGTCAATTAAATAGTTCCCTCAGCTAATCACAGTTTGTTTACACTAGCGGCACTGTTCATTTTGGGATCGTTACCGTGCTGTTACTGATCGTTACCACCATTCTGTGGGCTTTTTCCTTTAGTTTGATCGGGGAATATCTGGCGGGTCAGGTGGATTCCTGGTTCTCGGTGCTGATGCGTTTAGCTCTCGCCGCCATTGTCTTCCTGCCATTCCTGCGCTGGCGCGGTTACCGTGCTTCAACCATTTTGCTGTATATGCTGGTGGGCATGCTGCAACTCGGCATCATGTATTTGCTGAGCTTTGAAGCTTATCTCTACCTCAGCGTCACTGAATTCCTGCTGTTCACCGTAATGACGCCGCTGTATGTCACGTTGATCTACGATTTGCTCAGCCGCCGTCCGCTGCGCATTGGCTATGCCTTCAGCGCGATGCTGGCGGTAATCGGCGCGGCGATTATTCGTTACGACAAAGTCAGTGACCATTTTTGGTTCGGCTTGCTGCTGGTACAGGCGGCCAATATCTGCTTTGCCATCGGCATGGTGGGCTACAAACGCTTGCAGGAAACGCGTCCGATGCCGCAGCACACCGCATTTTCGTGGTTCTATCTTGGCGCGGTAATTATCGCGGTGATTGCCTGGAGCTTGTGGGGCAATCCAAACAAATTGCCAACCACGTCGCTGCAATGGGGGATTTTGGTGTGGCTGGGTGTCGCGGCTTCCGGCTTGGGCTACTTCATGTGGAATTATGGCGCCACGCAGGTGGATGCAGGCACGTTGGGCATCATGAACAACATGCATGTGCCTGCGGGATTGCTAGTGAATCTGGCGATTTGGCAGGAAAAACCACATTGGCCGAGTTTTATCGCCGGTGCCGCAGTAATTTTCGCGTCGTTGTATGTGCACAAGCGTTGGGTATTAGGCAAGAATTCCAAAAGCCACGCTTAGAGCCAAAGGGAAGGGATAGCGCGGCAGAGGAGCAAAGCATCCGAGCCATGGATGGCGAGGCTGATCCACAGGGATGTGGTTTCCCTTGGCGATCTGCCGCGCTATCCCTGACCCAGCACCGAAGCAAAAACTACGGCTTCTTAACCGGCCCCGGACGATGAATCATCGTCAATCCTTTCAGGAAATTACGCAGAATCTGGTCGCCGCATTCGCGGAAATTTTTATGTTCTGGATTACGGAAAATCGCGCCCACTTCCGCCTGCGACAGCTTAAAGTTGGCTTTCAGTAACACATCGGGAATATCGGTGGTTTTCAACGCAAAGGCGATGCGCAGCTTCTTCATAAAAATGTTGTTATTCATGCGGCGCTCAATCGAAGGTGCGGGCGCATCTTCGCTTTTACCACGACGATAAAAAATCAGCCCGTTGAGGAAGTAGCCCATCAACACATCCGGCAATTTGCGGAAGGCGGCATCGTCATCTTTCTTCATCCACGCCTGCACATCTTCCAGCGGCACTTCACTTCCCGCTAAGGCAAAAATCTCCACCACTTTGCTATCGCTCAAATCAAGCATATAGCGCACGCTGCGCAGAACATCGTTACTCATCATGGTGAAACTCTCTTGGTCGCGGGTTGAGGCGGCGCATTATAGAGCAGGCGAGGCAGCGATAACAGCGCGGGCGACCGGCATCGCCCAACATCATCAGGAAGAGGTGGTTTGCAACGAACCCGGACGCGCGGCATCGCGGACGAAAGGTAGATGCTCGCAGGCGTGCTGACGGGCAAAGCGCACAAAGGCTTCCAGCACCGGCTGACGCTGCTCGCCATCACGTACCGCGGCATACAAGCGGCTCCACAAACCGTCGCCCAAGGTTTTCGTTACCACCAAACCTTGCTGCTCAAAATTCTCCACCACCCAATGCGGCAACGCGGCAATGCCCATGCGCGCGGAAACCATCTGAATCAGCAACAGTGTATTATCCACGCTCTTCAATGCCGGACTCACGCCCGCTGGTTGCAGGAAATGGCGCCAGACATCCAAACGCTGACGCTGCACCGGATAAATCATCAGCACTTCGTCAGCCAAATCTTCCGGCGCAATATGTTCAAGCTGCGCCAACGGATGATCCGGCGCCAGCACCAAGCGCACTTCGAAATCAAACATCGGCGTATAGAACAACCCGCTGCGCGGCAGAATATCCGAGGTGAGCACCACATCCAGCTCGCCTTGCTGCAACGCCGGTTGCGGATCAAACGTCACACCGGATTTGAAATCCATCACCACCTGCGGCCAATTCTGGCGGAAATTATTCAACGCCGGCGTTAGCCATTGAATGCAGCTGTGACACTCAATGGCGATGCGCAGCGTGGTTTGATGCGGTTCATGACACGCCTGCAACGCCTGCTGAATCTGCGGCAAAACCTGTTCGGCCAACTGCAACAAAATCTCTCCCTGTGGCGTAAAACGCAGCGGCTGACTTTTGCGCACAAACAGGCGAAAGCCCAGCCGCTGTTCCAAATCGCTGAACTGGTGAGATAACGCCGATTGCGTCTGATGAAGCTGCGAGGCGGCGGCGGCTAACGAGCCGGTATTCCGTAACGCTTGCAGCGTCCTCAGGTGTTTGAGTTCGATCATGAGATTCCTTCACTCCGAGATTGAACATATTGCGCTTGAGGAACATACAGTACCCGCAGATTATAGCGGTGTAAACATCTGGACGGCTAAACATCTCATCCAGGCTACTCAGTTAAGAATATCTGGAGAACAGCAAATGACCATTCTGAACCACACACTCGGTTTCCCTCGCGTCGGTCTGCGTCGTGAACTGAAAAAAGCACAGGAAAGCTACTGGGCAGGTAATAGCTCACAGGAAGAGCTGCTGACCGTGGGTCGCGAATTGCGCGCTCGTCACTGGCAACAGCAGAAAGACGCGGGAGTGGATTTGCTGCCGGTAGGTGATTTCGCCTGGTACGATCACGTTCTGACCACCAGTTTGCTTCTTGGAAATGTACCGGCTCGTCATCAAAACCAAGACGGATCGGTGGATCTCGACACGCTGTTTCGCCTTGGTCGCGGACGTGCGCCCAGCGGTGAACCGGCAGCAGCGGCGGAAATGACCAAATGGTTTAACACCAACTATCACTACATGGTGCCGGAATTCACCCAAGGCCAAAAATTCAAACTCAGCTGGACACAGTTGCTGGATGAAGTTGATGAAGCGCTGACGCTCGGGCATAACGTCAAGCCGGTGCTGCTCGGCCCAGTGACCTATTTGTGGCTCGGCAAAGTAAAAGGTGAGCAGTTTGATCGTCTAACGTTGCTGAAAGACATCCTACCGGTTTACCAACAGGTGTTGGCAGAGCTAAAACAGCGCGGCATTGAATGGGTACAAATTGATGAACCAGCGCTGGCGCTGGAGTTGCCGCAAGCGTGGCGCGCGGCGTTCCAATCGGCTTATGACGCACTGCAAGGTGCCAGCAAACTGCTGCTGACCACCTATTTCGACAGCATAGGCCAGAACATTGATGTGATTAAAGCGCTGCCGGTGCAAGGTCTGCATGTTGATCTGGTGCATGGCAAAGATGATATTCAGCAACTCAATCAGCAAATCCCCGCGGATTGGTTGCTGTCTGTCGGCGTGATTAACGGCCGCAACGTATGGCGCGCCGATCTCAGCAGCTGGTTTGAATGCCTGCAACCGCTGGTTGGTCAACGCCAGCAACTGTGGATTGGCTCATCGTGCTCGTTGCTGCACAGTCCAATCGATCTGAGCGTGGAAACCCGTTTGGATGCTGAAGTAAAAAGCTGGTTTGCCTTCGCGCTGCAAAAATGTGCCGAACTGGCGCTGTTAAGTCACGCTCTCAATAACAATGATGCCGCTTCGCTGGTGGAATGGAGCGCGCCGATTCGCGCGCGGGCTAAATCCACTCGCGTGCACAATGCCGCCGTCGGCGCGCGGCTGGCGAAAATTCAAGCCAAAGATGTGGAGCGTGCCAGCCATTACACTGAGCGCGCCAAAGCTCAACGTGCGCGCTTCAATCTGCCGGATTGGCCAACCACCACCATCGGTTCATTCCCACAAACCACGGAAATTCGCGGTCTGCGCCTCGACTTCAAAAAAGGCAACATCGATGGCGGCAACTATCGCACCGGCATCGCGCAGCACATCAAACAGGCGATTGTGGAACAGGAACGTTTGGGGCTGGACGTTCTGGTACACGGCGAAGCGGAACGTAACGACATGGTCGAATACTTCGGCGAAAACCTTGATGGCTTCGTGTTCACGCAAAACGGCTGGGTACAAAGCTACGGTTCACGCTGTGTGAAGCCGCCGGTGATTATCGGCGATGTTAGTCGCCCACAGGCGATCACCGTGGAGTGGGCGAGATATGCTCAGTCGCTGACGGAAAAGCCGGTAAAAGGCATGTTGACCGGTCCGGTGACCATTCTCTGCTGGTCATTCCCGCGTGAAGATGTCAGCCGCGAAACCATCGCTAAGCAGATAGCCTTAGCGCTGCGTGATGAAGTGGAAGATCTGGAAAAAGCCGGCATCGGCATTATTCAGATTGATGAACCGGCGCTGCGTGAAGGTCTGCCGCTGCATCAATCCGATTGGGCGGCCTATTTGACCTGGGCAGTGGATGCATTCCGTCTGAATGCCGCGGTGGCGCAAGATACTACGCAGATTCACACCCACATGTGTTACTGCGAGTTCAACGACATCATGGATTCGATTGCCGCGCTGGATGCAGATGTCATCACCATCGAAACCTCACGTTCCGATATGGATCTGCTGGATAGCTTCAAAGAGTTTGAGTATCCGAACGAAATCGGTCCCGGCGTCTATGACATTCACTCACCCAACGTACCGAGCGTGGAGTGGATGGAAGAGTTACTGCGTAAAGCGGCGCAAAGTATTCCGCAACAGCGTTTATGGGTGAATCCGGATTGTGGGTTGAAAACGCGCGGCTGGCCGGAAACACGTCAGGCATTGGCGAACATGGTAAAAGCGGCGCAGAACTTGCGGAGTGAAACGACTTAATACGTTGTGTTGATCGATTTGGGGCGCGAGTGCGCCCCTTTTTTATCAGGCGTTTGGCGCGACACCATACTGCTTGAACCATGCCAGCATGCGTTGCCAGCCATCTTTGGCAGAATCAGCATGATAACTTGCGCGGTAATCGGCATTAAAAGCGTGACCCGCATCGGGATAAACCACGATTTCGGCTTTGGCATTCGCCGCATGCACCGCCTGGCGCATCTTATCAATACTTTCCAGCGGGATGCTTTCGTCCTGACCGCCGTACAAACCCAGCACCGGCGCATTTAAATCAACCGCCACATCGATCGGATGCTTCTGCTGCTTCAGCGTTTTCTCACCGTCTAAACGTCCGTACCAAGCGACAGCTGCACGCACCTGCGGATTGTGGGCGGCAAACAGCCAACTGATACGTCCGCCCCAGCAGAAACCGGTGATTGCCATGCGACGACTATCGCCATCGTGGCGCGCGGCCCAGTTGGCGACATGATCGAGATCGGAAAGTACTTGCGTATCCGGCACCTTGCTCACTAACTCTTTGAACAGCGTCGGAATATCGTTGTAGTCGTTGGGATCGCCCTCGCGGAAATAGAGTTCCGGCGCAATCGCCAGATAACCTTCCAGTGCCAAACGACGGCAAATATCGCGAATATGCTCATGGACGCCAAAAATTTCCTGCACCACCAACACCACGGGCAACGTGCCTTGGTACTCTTTTGGTCGGGCATAATAGGCAGGCAGATTTTCGCCCTGGCTAGGAACCGAGGTCTCGCCAGCATGGATCGCATCGCTGGCGGTGATAATGGTGCTGCTTGCGGTGGGCTGAACTGCCGGCGCAAAGCCGCCAGCTGCGGTTTTTTGTGCCATATTGTCTTCGGTTTTCATGGTTCTCTCCGTGCTAGCAAATGCGCAATCACGTAACTATAGCCTGGCCGATGGCGTCAGGCTGACGTAGGGTGCAGAGGGATTTTTTCACGTGTGCTTCATCTCTATTAACATTGCTAACAGAACTTACACAGCACCGCTTGTAGCAATTCAGAATGACACAACGCTAAAGTGTGATTCATGTCACATAAAAATTTTCTGATAATGTAACTTTCATTATTGATGGTGAAATCAGTCACATAATTCTGCTGCTTGCTCACGTAGAGTGGCGCGCACATCCCTTATCAATCAGGAGTCTGTTATGGCCCAATCTGACGTTTTCCATCTTGGCATCACTAAAGCTGACCTAAAAGGCGCCACGCTCGCCATCGTCCCGGGCGATCCTGAGCGCGTGAAGAAAATCGCGGCGCTGATGGATAATCCGCAGCATTTGGCTTCGCACCGTGAATTCACTACTTATCTGGCTGAAGTGGAGGGTAAACCAGTGGTCGTGTGCTCAACCGGTATCGGCGGACCTTCAACCTCGATTGCTGTAGAAGAACTGGCGCAACTTGGCGTGCGCACCTTCCTGCGTGTCGGCACCACCGGCGCGATTCAGCCGCATATTAATGTGGGCGATGTGTTGGTTACCACCGCATCTGTACGTCTTGATGGCGCCAGTTTGCACTTTGCTCCAATGGAATTCCCGGCGGTTGCCGATTTCACCTGCACCACCGCGCTGGTGGCGGCGGCAGAAGCCTGCGGCGCTAAAACCCACATTGGTATTACCGCGTCTTCCGACACCTTCTATCCGGGCCAGGAGCGCTACGACACTTTTTCTGGTCGCGTGGTGAATCGCTTCAAAGGATCGATGGAAGAGTGGCAACAGATGGGCGTTCTTAACTATGAGATGGAATCCGCTACACTGTTAACCATGTGCGCCAGTCAGGGACTGCGTGCCGGCATGGTGGCTGGCGTCATCGTGAACCGTAAGCAAAAAGAGATCCCGGATGCTGCGACCATGAAGCAGACCGAAAGTGATGCGGTGAAAATTGTGGTTGAAGCCGCGCGTCGCTTAATTTAGTGCGCCATTCAAGGGACGAATTCGAGACCAGGCTTATAGGGAGCTCAGCAATTGCCTGATTAGAATGCGCGCAATTTCAGCCAATACTGAGAAATTTCTTATGCGCAAAACGGTTTCTGTCCCTCGTCCTAATTTCATGAGCAATCCCGCTGCTGCGCAATCTCGCGTTGAAGGTGCAGCAGCGCGTTTCCGCCAGGCAATGGCGGCCAGCAATTTTCCACTCGCCCGCCAGTGCTGTGAAGAAGTACTGCGCGTGATGCCTAACAACATGCAAGTGCTGAGCGATTATGCGCTGACACTGATGCGCACCGGCGAATACAAAAAATCCTACAAGATTTACCAGAAGATCTATCAGGCTCCTGCCGCGCAGCGTGCGCAAGCATCGGAAACCTGGCTGGATGGCTTAACCGAAGTGTGTGGTTGGCTGAATAAGCAGGATGAAGTGGCACGCTATGGCCGCGAATCCTTAGAATTATCAGACGCGAAATTCAGTAAAGGCCCGAAAGTTGCTTTTCCTTCCGAAACGCCACCGCCGATCAATCGCAGCAATCCTGCGGAAAACATCATCTCCTTTAGTTTGTATGGCGGCCAGCCACGCTATTGCGAGACGCTGATCAAGAACATCGAAGTGGCGCGCGAACTCTATCCTGATTGGATTTGCCGCATTTACCTTGATGACAGCGTGCCGCAGCACGTTTGGCAGCGTTTGCAGCAGTCGAACACCCAACTGGTCGATATGTCGCAGGAGAAAACCATCTTCCCAACCTTGTGGCGTTTCCTGGTGATGGACGATGCCAGCGTAAAACGCTACATCGTGCGAGATGCCGACTCATTGTTGTCTGAGCGCGAAGTGGTGGCGGTGGATGCCTGGCTGAATTCTCCTTGCTGGTTCCATCATATGCGCGATTACTTCTCGCACACCGAATTGTTGCTGGCGGGCATGTGGGGCGGCTGCCACGGCGTGTTCCACAATGTTGAACAGCAGATGCGCGACTTTATTGCCCAGTACGAAGGCAGCGAGCGTTTTACCGATCAGTACTTCCTGAAAGTGGCGCTGTGGCCAACGGCGCGTGAAAGCCTGCTGAGCCATGACGATATTTTCCATTTCCATCACGCGCAGCCGTGGCCCGCGCATCAACCGATTCGCTGGCAAACTGACAGCTTCCACGTCGGCAGCAATGCCGGTTTTGCCAGCATGGCGGGTAAAATCGAAAATGTTGAAAACGACTGGCAGCAAGTTGAAATCACTTATGACGGCCAAAGCTGGACCTATCCAGCACGTATTCACAGCGCCACCCACGAATGGGTGCTGCCAATGCCGTTCTTCCTGATTGATGCGTGGAAAGCCGGGGATTTAACGGTGAAAGCGCTTTAATTGTTCTGGACATTTATACAGTGCCACTCTACCTTTTCCCTCAGCGAGACGATCCGCGGGGGGAATTATGGATCAGCAACTTATCATCAGCGGCGCGCTGGCGCTGGCCGGTTTGGGCATTGGTTGGATCATTGCTCAATTGCGTGCCGGCCAGCAGCACGCCAGCTTCATCACCGAGCGCCGGTTGTTGGAAGAGGCGCAGCAGCGCCAGCAGCAACAGCTCGAACAATTACAGCAGCAAATTCAGCAGCGCGAACAAGAACTTCGCCAATTGCACGGCTCGTTGAGCGGTGCGCAAGAGCGTTTGCAGCAGCTTGATTATTGGCGTGGCGAAAGTGAGCAACTTAGCCGCGAATTGCGTAATCAGCTTGAAGTAAACAGCGCACAAGAAGCTGAATTGCGTGAAGTCACTATTCGTCTTGAAGAGACGCGTTTTGGCGCTGAAGAGAAGCAGCGTCTGTTGACCAACAGCGAACAGCGTCTCAGCGCGCAGTTTGAAAATCTTGCCAACCGCATTTTCGAAAACAGTGGAAAGCGCGTTGATGAGCAAAACCGACAAAGCCTCAATAGCCTTATTGGTCCGCTACGTGAACAGTTGGATGGTTTTCGTCGTCAGGTGCACGACAGTTTTGGCCTGGAAGCTAAAGAACGTCACACGTTGACCCACGAAATTCGCCAATTACAGCAGTTGAATGCGCAGATGGCGCAGGAAGCCGTCAACCTCACCAAAGCGCTGAAAGGCGACAACAAGATTCAGGGCAACTGGGGCGAAGTGGTGTTGAGCCGCGTGCTAGAGGCTTCAGGATTACGTGAAGGCCACGAATATCAAACACAAGTTAGCGTGCAGTTGGAACAGCAGGGCAGGATGCAGCCCGATGTGATTGTGCGTTTGCCGCAAGGCAAAGATGTGGTGATTGACGCCAAAATGACGCTGGTGGCATACGAACGCTACTTCAACGCCGACGATGAAGCCACGCGTGAGCAGGCGATTCAGGAACACGTCAATGCCATGCGCGGACACATTCGTTTGTTAGGGCGAAAAGATTACCAACAATTGCCCGGTTTACGCTCGCTGGATTATGTGTTGATGTTTATCCCGGTTGAACCGGCGTTTCTGTTGGCGATCGATCGTCAGCCAGAATTGATCAGCGAAGCGTTGCAGCAAAACATCATGTTGGTAAGCCCAACCACGCTGCTGGTGGCGCTGCGTACCATCAACAATCTTTGGCGTTATGAACATCAAAGCCGCAATGCGCAGCGTATCGCCGATCGGGCAACGCGTTTGTATGACAAGATGCGGTTGTTTGTCGATGACATGAGCGGCATTGGCCACAATCTCGATAAAGCGCAGCAAAGTTATCATCAGGCGATGAAGAAATTGTCAGAAGGGCGCGGCAATCTGATTGCGCAAAGTGAAGTCTTCCGCTCGCTTGGCGTAGAGATCAAACGTCCGATCAATCCGCAGTTAGTCGAGCAGGCGCAACCGGAAGAGGCGGATGAAGATTGGGCAGACGATCGTGAATCGGATGAAAACGTTGCAAATTCAGCCACGTCTTCTCTGCGCCGCATCAACGAATAGCACGGTGGTCGCGTGCTCGTGTAGCGCGACTCTGATACACTTCGGCAAGAATTGTTTGTGGAACAGGTAAAACCGATGGCAGATGAATCACAGCAGGAAACTACCCATTTTGGCTTCCAGACCGTCGCGAAAAGCGAAAAGGCCGATAAAGTTGCAGACGTGTTTCACTCCGTCGCAGCAAAATATGACCTGATGAACGATTTGATGTCGTTTGGCATCCATCGTGTCTGGAAGCGTTTTACCATTGACAGCAGCGGCGTGCGCCGCGGTCAACGCGTGTTAGATCTGGCGGGCGGAACCGGCGATCTCACGGCAAAATTCTCGCGTTTGGTAGGCGAAACCGGCCAGGTTGTGCTGGCTGACATCAACAGCTCAATGCTGAAGATGGGCCGCGAAAAGCTGCGCAATCTTGGTGTGTCCGGCAATGTGAGTTATGTCCAGGCCAACGCCGAAGCGCTGCCGTTCCCGGATAACTACTTCGATTGCATCACCATCTCCTTCGGCTTGCGTAACGTCACCGAAAAAGAGAAAGCGTTGGCGTCGATGTTCCGTGTGTTGAAGCCAGGTGGACGTTTGCTGGTGCTGGAGTTCTCCAAACCGCTGCTCGAGCCGCTGAGCAAAGCCTACGATACTTATTCCTTCCACATTCTGCCGCGTATTGGTCAGTTGGTGGCGCAAGATGCGGAAAGCTACCGCTATCTGGCGGAGTCGATTCGTATGCATCCCGATCAGGAAACCCTGAAAGCGATGATGAATGACGCAGGCTTTGAAAATACCACTTATTTCAACATGACCGGCGGTATTGTCGCGCTACATCGCGGATTTAAATTCTAACTCATCATGACTTTAACTCCCCTCATTACCGGCGGTCTTGAGACCGCCTTGAACCGTGTTCTCTATCGCGATCGCAGCCTGAAAACCGCACGCCAGCGGTTGGCGGGCAAAGTGTTGATGCTGCGTCTGCAAGAGCTCGATTTTCCGTTGGTGCTGGTGTTTAGCGAATCGCAATTGGATGTGCTGAGTGATTGGCAGGACAGCAGCGACTGCACGGTAAGTTTGCGCATTAGCACCTTGCCGAAACTGCGCGATCGCCAACAACTCACCAGCTTGATTCGCAGCGGTGAACTGGACGTCGAGGGTGATTTGCAGGTGGTACAGCAATTCTCAGCGTTGATGGATCTTGCCGAACTCGATCCGGCGGAATATCTGGCACCTTGGATGGGCGATATTGCCGCGCAGGGCGTCAGTCAGGCCGCGCAACAGGCACTGAAATTCGTGCAGCAGCAGGTGACGCGCCGCCAGGATTATCTCGGCCAGGTACTGACCGAAGAGTGGCGTGTCGCGCCAGGTGCGCTGGAATTAGCATGGTTCTGTGAGGAAGTGGAAGCGATGGAACGTTCGCTCAATGCGTTTGAAGCGCGTTTGGCACAGCTGGAGGCGAAATGACGCTGGGAGAAATTCGGCGCTTATACTTCATCATCAAGATCTTTCTTACTTACGGTCTCGATGAATTGATTCCCCGCATGCGCTTTACGCTGTTGTTACGGTTGTGGCGGCGCTGCATCTTCTGGATCCCCAACAAACACAAAGACGCGACCGCTGGTGTGCGCATCCGTTTAGCGATGGAACAACTGGGTCCGGTGTGGATTAAGTTCGGCCAAATGCTCTCCACGCGCCGCGATCTGTTCCCGCCAGCCATTGCCGATGAACTGGCGGTGCTGCAAGATCGCGTCGCGCCGTTTGATGGCATCAAAGCCAAAGAGCAAATTGAAAAGTCGATTGGCGGCCCGGTAGAAAGCTGGTTCGAAGACTTCGATATCAAGCCGCTGGCTTCGGCGTCAATTGCGCAGGTGCATACCGCCACGCTGAAATCCAATGGCCGTGCGGTAGTGATCAAAGTAATTCGCCCCGACATCTTGCCGGTGATCAAAGCGGATATGAAGCTGATCTACCGACTGGCGCGTTGGGTGCCGCGTTTGCTGCCGGATGGACGCCGTTTGCGTCCGGTGGAAGTGGTGCGCGATTACGAAAAAACGCTGATTGATGAGCTGAACTTGCTGCGTGAAGCGGCGAACGCCATTCAATTGCGACGCAACTTCGATCAAAGCCGCATGCTATACGTGCCGGAAGTGTTCTCGGATTATTGCAGCGAATCGATGATGGTAATGGAACGCATTTACGGCATTCCTATCTCAGATATCGCTACGCTGGAGCAGCATGGCGTCAACATGAAGCTGCTGGCTGAACGCGGTGTGCAAGTGTTCTTCACCCAGGTATTCCGTGACAGTTTCTTCCACGCCGATATGCATCCCGGCAATATCTTCGTTAGCTACGATCATCCGGAAGATCCCCAATATATCGGCATCGACTGCGGCATCGTTGGCTCGCTCAACAAAGAAGATAAGCGCTATCTGGCCGAAAACTTTATCGCCTTCTTTAATCGCGATTACCGCAAAGTAGCGGAGTTACACGTAGATTCTGGTTGGGTGCCGCCGGATACCAATGTGGAAGATTTTGAGTTCGCCATTCGTACCGTGTGTGAGCCGATTTTCGAGAAACCGCTGGCGGAGATTTCATTCGGTCACGTGCTGCTGAACCTGTTTAACACCGCCCGTCGCTTTAATATGGAAGTGCAGCCGCAGTTAGTGCTGTTACAGAAGACCTTGCTGTATATCGAAGGCATTGGTCGTCAGCTTTACCCGCAGCTTGATCTGTGGAAAACCGCCAAGCCGTTCCTCGAAGATTGGATCAAAGATCAAATCGGGATTCCCGCCATTATGCGGGCGGTGAAAGAGAAAGCACCGTACTGGGCGGAGAAATTGCCGGAGCTGCCGGAGCTATTTTACGACAGCATGCGCCAGCACAAATTATTGAAGCACAGTGTCGATAAACTCGTCACCGATTTAAACGTACAGCGAACACGCAATCATCAGGCACGCTATCTGTTCGGTGTAGGCGCTACACTGTTATTAAGTGGCACCGCTGTGCTGTTAAGTCGACCAGACTGGGATTTCTTCCCGGCACTTTTAATGGCCGCTGGCATCGTCACCTGGCTTATCGGCTGGCGCAAGACAAACTGATTGTTTGCCCGGTACAAATCGCGTAATGTCGCAAGTTAAAGCCCGAAATCATATGGGCTTTCTGTGCGTTACAATCAATAGTTTTTCACAGAATATTAGAGGCATATCTCATGGGCGGTATCAGTATTTGGCAATTGTTAATCATTGCCGTCATTGTTGTACTTTTGTTCGGTACCAATAAACTTCGCAACCTGGGTTCGGATTTAGGATCTTCCATTCGCGGCTTCAAAAAAGCCATGGGCGATGAAGACGATAAAAAGGATCAACCGAAAGAGCAGGACGCTGACTTTAACGCCAAAACTTTGGCAGACAAACAGCAAACCTCGGCGACTAAAGACGACGCCCGGAACGACAAGCAGGTATAACTGTGTTCGACATTGGTTTTAGTGAACTGGTATTGGTGTTCGTGATCGGGCTGATTGTGCTTGGCCCGCAACGATTACCGGTTGCGGTGAAAACCGTCGTTGGCTGGATCAGAGCCATTCGCTCGCTGGCCGCGAATGTACAAAACGAACTGGCGCAGGAACTGAAACTGCAAGAATTGCAGGACAGTCTGAAGAAGGTGGAAGAAGCAGGCCGCGGCACGCTGTCGCCGGAGCTGAAAGAGTCGATGGAAGAGCTACGCAAAACCGCCGATTCCATGAAGCGTTCGGTGCAGCAGAGCATCGATCTTGAAAAAGAGGAAGATGAAGCCAACACCATTCATCAGACCACGCCAGCCGCAGCGCCACCCGCGACTTCCCCTGCGGTTACGCCTGCTGCTGCGGAACATCAATCCAGTGCACCAGCACAGGCTCCGCAGTCTAGCGATGTGACCTCTGAAGCAGAAACCCATCCTGTCGCCAGTGCTGCTGAAAGCACCGCGAAAGTCTCTCTTGTCAAAGATGAACGATAAACATGGCCGTTGAAGATACCCAACCGCTCATTAGCCATCTGATTGAGCTGCGTAAGCGTTTGTTGAATTGCATCATCGCTGTTTTAGTCATCTTTCTCTGCTTGGTCTATTTCGCGAATGATATTTACCATCTGGTCGCCTCACCGCTGATCAGCCAAATGCCAGCGGGTGCGAGCATGATCGCCACCGATGTGGCATCGCCTTTCTTTACACCGATTAAGCTGACCATCATTGTCTCGGTATTTCTTGCCGTGCCGGTGATTTTGTATCAGGTTTGGGCGTTTGTGGCGCCTGCGCTGTATCGCCATGAACGCAAGTTGGTAATGCCACTGCTGTTCTCCAGCACGCTGCTGTTCTATGTCGGCGTGGCATTTGCTTACTTCATCGTGTTCCCGCTGGCGTTTGGCTTCTTCGCCAAAACCGCGCCGCAAGGCGTGACCATCGCGACGGATATCACCAACTATCTCGACTTTGTCATGACGATTTTCATGGCATTTGGTGTAGCGTTTGAAGTGCCGATTGCGATTGTGCTGCTGTGCTGGACTGGCATTACTTCGCCGGAAGATCTGCGCAAGAAGCGTCCTTACATGCTGGTTGGCGCATTCGTCGTTGGGATGTTGCTCACACCGCCGGATGTTTTCTCGCAAACTTTGCTCGCTATTCCGATGTACTGCCTGTTTGAAGTCGGCGTATTCTTCTCCCGCTACTATGTGGGTAAAGGGCGCAAGGCTTCAGAGGATGAGGAACAGAATACCGAATCCTGATGTCCTTAATGCAGGGCCCCCGCAAAGTGGCGGGGCGATAAAGAAATCTAAGCCGCCCAATTGGGCGGTTTTTATTTGGGAGAAAACATGTTTGATATCGGTGTAAACCTGACCAGCACGCAATTCGCAAAAGATCGCGAGCAGGTTGTGAAACGTGCGCGCGAAGCAGGCGTCACCGGCCTGTTAATTACCGGCACCAACGCGCTGGAAAGTCAGCAGGCGCGCCAGTTGGCTGCACAACACGCAGGCTATTGCTGGTCGACAGCGGGCGTGCATCCACATCATGCCAGCGAATGGTCAGCTGACACGGCGAATACATTGCGGCGCCTCGCAGAAAGCGAACAGGTGGTGGCGATTGGTGAATGCGGATTGGATTTTAACCGTAATCTCTCCGCGCACGATCAACAAGAATATGCCTTTGACGCGCAGCTCGCGTTGGCCGCTGAACTGCAACTGCCGGTGTTTTTGCATTGTCGTGAAGCGCACGATCGTTTTGTCGCGGTGCTTGAACCGTGGCTGCCAAAACTGGTTGGCGCGGTGGTGCACTGCTTTACCGGCACGCGCGATGAGCTGGAAGGTTGTCTGAAATTGGGCTTATCGGTGGGGATCACCGGTTGGGTCTGCGACGAACGTCGTGGCCTGGAATTGCGTGAATTGTTGCCGTTGATTCCGGCCGAGCGCTTATTGCTCGAAACCGACGCGCCGTATTTGCTGCCGCGCGATATGCATCCGCGTCCTACCTCACGCCGCAATGAACCGTGCTTCTTGCCACACATTGTGCAGCAAGTGGCGAACTGGCGTGGCGAAGCGGCGGAGACGTTGGGCGCGCAGGTTAATCACAATGCGCGCCAACTGTTTAAACTGGTTTAAAGCTTACGGAACTGCTTGTTATCCACGCTGCGCATCACCTGTTTGTTCAGCATGTTTAGCAGTAACACAGAACGTGTTTCACCATCCGGCTCAGCAAAAATCGCGCGCAGTCCTTCAAAGGTGCCATCGGTGATGATCACTTCATCACCGCTTTGCGGCGTTTCGGGATCAAGGACGATCTGCGGCGCGTCAGTTTGCAGCGCTTCGATCACATCATGCGAAACGGTAGCGGGCATGGTACCAAAGCGCACAAAGTGGCTGACGCCGCGCGTGCTGCTGATGGTGGTGGTGTGAATCGCTTCGGGATCGAATTCGATAAACAGATAGTTGGGAAACAGCGGCTCACTCACGGTGGTGCGTTTACCGCGCACAATCTTCT
>NZ_JBCNNP010000040.1:0-40532 GCF_039594315.1 Pantoea sp. | reverse complement strand
CGCTATGCCGTTAGTTTGTGTGTGCTCGCCAAAAGGGGGAGTAGGGAAAACCACCATGGCGGCCAACCTTGCGTGGAGTCTGGCTCGCGCTGGCAGCAAGGTATTGGCAATCGATTTCGATGTGCAGAACGCACTGCGCCTGCATTTCGGTGTACCGCTGCATGATGGTCGCGGCTTTGTTGCACGTTCTGAAGAGCAGGCAGACTGGAGCCAATCAATTCTGACAACCGGCGGCAATATCTTTGTTATGCCGTATGGCGATGTGACGGAAGAGCAGCGTGAGCGCTTCGAAGATAATCTGGCGAAAGACCCGCATTTCCTGCGTCGTGGTCTGGATACGGTATTAAATTATCCCGGCTTGGTGATTATTGCCGATTTCCCGCCAGGTCCTGGCCCGGCACTTAAAGCAATGCAAGCTCTTGCCGATATGCATTTAGTGGTGATGTTAGCGGATACCGCATCAGTTTCATTACTGCCGCATATTGAAAATGACAAGATGATTGGTCAGCCACTAAATAATAAGCGTGGTCATTATTTCGTGCTTAATCAGAGCGACAACCGTCGCAATATTAGCCGCGAAGTCACCACTTTTATGCAGCAACGTTTAGGCGATAATTTATTGGGCGTAGTGCATCGTGATGAAAGTGTCGCGGAAGCCAATGCCTCGCAACAATCTGTCTATGATTTCAGCCCGGCTTCAGCGGCCGCGTTTGATATCGAATTAGTGGCAAAACGCGTAGCCAATATCCTGAATATTACCGTGGGCAACGGTGAAGTTCAGGCGCCTATTCGCAGCCACTATTAATAATGAGGCCGAGCCTGGCCACATAATAACAACACAGCTTCTTCAGGGTGAATCATGAGTAAACTCGGGTTTTACCTGCTGCTGCTGGTGCTTGCACCAGTCGCTGCGGTAATCGTCATCACGCCTATGGACAGCCAAAAGCAATATATCTTTGGCTTGATCAGCATCGGGATGATGTTTTTACTGGGCTTCAGCAAAAGCCGCAAAATAACCATTGTGATGGTTATCCTTTCCGCATTGATGTCGACCCGATATATCTGGTGGCGCACCACGGAGACGCTGCAATTTAATTCTGAGGTTGAAGCGATTCTCGGTATCGGCTTATATCTGGCCGAACTGTACGTCTGGCTGATTTTAATTCTCGGTTTCTTGCAAACCACCTGGCCATTAAAACGCACCATCGAACCGCTACCGGATGATACCAGCCTGTGGCCAACGGTTGACGTCTATGTGCCAACCTACAACGAAAGTCTCGATGTGGTACGCGACACCGTATTGGCAGCGCAGTGTATTGATTATCCGCGCGACAAATTAAAAGTTTATTTGCTGGATGACGGCAAGCGCAGCGAATTTGCGGTATTTGCCGCTGACGCTGGCGTCGGTTATATCACCCGCGATGACAACAACCACGCCAAAGCCGGTAACCTCAACCATGCAATGAAGATCACTAAAGGTGAGCTGATTTGTATTTTTGACTGCGACCACGTCGCGACGCGTACTTTCCTGCAAGCCACCGTGGGCCCGTTCCTGAAAGACCCGAAACTGGCGCTGCTGCAAACGCCACACTATTTCTATTCGCCAGACCCGTTCGAGCGTAACTTGCGCGCCGCGCGCAGTATCCCGAACGAAGGTTCACTGTTCTATGGCCCGGTGCAGCAAGGTAACGATAACTGGAACGCCACCTTCTTCTGCGGCTCGTGTGCGGTGATTCGCCGTAGCGCGCTGGAAGAGATTGGCGGCTTTGCAGTGGAAACCGTAACGGAAGATGCGCACACCGCATTGAAAATGCAGCGTCTCGGTTGGGGTTCGGCTTTCCTGGCGATTCCGCTGGCGGCTGGCTTAGCGACCGAACGTTTGGGCCTGCACGTGGTTCAGCGTAACCGCTGGGCGCGTGGCATGACGCAGATCTTCCGCGTCGATAACCCGCTGTTTGGTCGTGGCTTAAAGTGGCAGCAACGTTTGTGCTACCTCAACGCCATGCTGCACTTCCAGTTTGGCTTGCCGCGCGTGGCGTTTTTGACTGCGCCGCTGGCGTATTTGCTGTTCAACCTGAACATCATTCACTCCTCAGCGTCGCTGATTTTCGCCTATGTACTGCCGCATCTGGTGATGTCGCTGTACGTCAACTCGCGGATGAACGGCAAATTCCGTTACACCTTCTGGGGCGAAATCTACGAAACCGTGATGTGCTTCCACTTGGTTATCCCAACCTTGTTGACCATGCTGGCACCGAAGCGCGGCAAGTTTAACGTAACGGATAAAGGCGGCTTGCTCGATCAAGGCTTCTTCGATTTCCACATCGTGCGTCCACACGTGATTGTGGCGGTGTTGCTGACCATCGGCATTGTGGCGGGCGTGGTGCGAGCGGTAGCGCATGATTACTTTGGCGTGGATCCCTACGTTATCGCCCTCAACGTCGGTTGGGCGGTGTTCAGCCTGATCATCCTGATGGCGGCGATTGCCGTGGCGCGTGAAACCAAACAGGTGCGTAAAACCATCCGTATCGAGGTGCAGATTCCTGCGGTGATTCACTACGCCAGCGGCATCTCTTCACGCACGCAAACCAGCGATCTGTCGATGGGTGGCGCGCAGTTGGATGCGCCAGATAATCGTCACGAGCAGGACGAAATCGAAGAGATCGATTTGCTGCTGAAATCCGGCACCATCACCATTCCAGTGAGCAAAATCTCCGGCGATGAAGAGAGCATTCGTCTGCGCTTTGAAGATATGCCGCTGTCGCGCCGTCGTGAGTTGGTGCGCGTGGTATTGGCGCGTGCTGATGCGTGGATTCAGCCGGAATACAAACAAGACAATCCATTGGTTTCACTTGGCACCATTATTCGTACCGTGTTTGAGCTGTTCTGGCTGACCTGGAAAGATCGCCGTGAGAAGCGTAAGCGTGCCAATCAGCCTGCGGTAAAAGAGGACAGCGCTGCATGAAGAATTTGACGCAAACGCTGCTGGCAAGCTCGCTGGCAGCGGCGCTGGTACTCGCGCCAGCTTGGGCAGAAACGCCAGCGGTGACGCAGGATAGCTCCGCGCTCTCCAACGTGCCGCCGCCGCAAGGCATTGAAAGTGAAGCCGATCAACAATTGAAGCAAGCCGCAGGCACCGCACCTTACGCGCCAGCGGAAACCGCACCGAGCACTGAAAACGCAGCGCCTGCGGCAAGTGATGCAGTGCCAGCAGCCAGCGATGCCGCGCCTGCGCCAGAAATGGTGCTGCCTTCTGTCGCGCCTGCGCCAGTGGCGGCTCCAGCAAGCGCAGCGATATTAAACCAGCCAGTCAGCAGCGTGATTTCCGTCGCTCAAATGGGCCAGCCCCAAGGCATTACCTTGACCGGCGGTCAGCTGCAATCCGGTATCGTCTTCACCTTGCCAGGTGATGAAGTGATCACCAACGCGCGCCTGAATTTATCGTTGCGCGTCTCGGCAGCGTTGGCGGCGCGTAACACCTCGCTGCAACTGATGCTAAACGGCCAGCCGTTGGGCACCTTGCCACTCGGTTCCAGCGACAGCGATGTCAGCGACTATCAGCTGGATATTCCGGCCGCGATGGTGGTTTCCAGCAACAACCTCAGCTTCAAGATCAACGATGCCGATAAGTTGCTGTGTGAGAAAGAGAGCGCACAGCAGTATCAAGTCTCGATTCTGCCGAAAACCACGCTGAGCCTGGAAGGCCAGCAGCTGAATATCGGCACCAGCCTGCGCAACTTCCCGCGTCCGTTTATCGACGCACAGCGCATGACGCCAGCCAGCGTGACCTTTGGTTTTGCGGCTAACGCCGAGCCAGATAGCGTCAGCGCCGCCGCGTTGGTGGCATCGTGGATGGGTATTCAATCAGACTATCGCGGCATTCGTTTCCCGGTCATCCGTGGCGATCTGCCGGAGCACAACGGCATCTTGATCGGCCATCCTGGTGACAAGATTGGCACGGTAACCTTGCCAGCGACCAATGGCCCGCTATTGCAAGTCATCGATAACCCGAATAACCCGGTCTACAAATTGTTGCTGGTGGTGGGTGCGAATGACGATCAACTGCGTCAGGCGGCGAACCGTTTAACCACCCAACCGCTGGCGACCGATGCCAGCAGTCTCAACGTGCAGCCGCAGCCGATCGGCCTGCGTAAGCCTTACGATGCGCCGCGCTGGATCAACACCACGCGCCCGGTACGTTTGAGCGAGCTGCTGCGTAAAGATCAGAGCCTGACCACCACCGGCATTTGGCACGATGCGTTGAGCGTCAACTTCCGCGCTGCGCCCGATTTGTTTATGTGGGATGGCGACACCATTCCGGTGGAGCTGCACTATCGCTTCCCATCAGAAAGCTGGATTGATGAGAACAACTCGTTCCTCAACGTGATGATCAACGGCACTTTCCTGCGTAACCTGACGGTAAACAAAGTCGGGTTGCTGGAAAGCGCCTGGCATCGTCTGGGCGGCGACGCGCGTCAGGAGCATTACACCCTGAAGCTGGAGCCGTACCTGATTTACGGTGACAACCAACTGGCGCTGTATTTCAACATTAAGCCGAAAGCAGATGCACCGTGCGGCGTGTTGCTGAACAACAACATCAAGAGCCGCATTGAAGAGGATTCGTGGATCGATTTGAGCCACACGCGCCACTTCACCATGCTGCCGAACCTGTCGTACTTCGTCGGCGCATCGTTCCCGTTCTCGCGCCTGGCGGACTTCTCGCAGACCACTTTGTTGCTGCCGGAAAAACCAAGCGATGCGGAAATCTCCACGCTGCTGGATATGGCTTCACGCGCCGGGAACGCCACTGGTGTTCCGCTGTTGCAGAACCAGGTGCTGTTCGGCCTGCCTAACGGCGGCACTAACTTAACGCGTTTGCAGCAGAGCGATCTGCTGGCGGTGAGCACCACGCAAAACAACGAGTTCAACCAGTCGATGCTGGAGAACACGCCGTTTGATACCAGCGGCAATACGCTGGGCGTGAAAGACCCCACCACCATGGACAAGCTGCGCGGCTGGTTGACCGGCGATTGGTATCGCCAGCAGTTGGATGCCGATCGTTACTTCTCGTCCAACGAAGCGTGGCGCGGTTTTGTCAGCTATCGCTCGCCGTGGAACCCGGATCGTTTGGTGGTGATGACGGTGGCGACCAGCGATCAGCAATTGCTGCGCCTGCATGAAGACCTGAATTCTGCGCGCATTAACGCCGGTATTCGCGGCGATACCGCCATCATCACTGATGAGAACGGCATCCGCAGCTTCCGCGTCGGCCCGCAATTCCCAAGCGGCGAAATGCCGTGGTACATGATGGTGGTGTGGTATGCCAACCAGCACTCAGTGCTGATGGCGTTGGCGGCATTGCTGCTTTCAGCTCTGGTCGGCGGTGGCGCCTGGGTGATGCTGAAACGTCATGCGTGGCGTCGTCTCAACCCAAAAGTTGATAGCAAGTCCGGCAAGAAGTAAGGATAAAAACAATGAAAAAACATCTGTTAAGTGCCGGTATCCGTCATGCCCTGATTCTGGGTGGGGCACTGACGCTCTCGCAGCCGCTGCTGGCGGCCGAGAGTACCAATCCTGCGTTACAAGCGCTGTTCGATCAGGCGGCTTACTGGCATCAGAAAGCCCACGACGATTTGGCCAAATCATCGCTGCAAAAAGTGTTGATGGTGGAGCCGAACAATACGCAAGCGCTGTATCTGCTGGCGTTGTATTCGCAGCAAAGTGGCAGCACAGCGGAAGCCGCGCAGTGGCGTGCGCGTTTGAGCGCCGCGTCGCCGAACGATCCGCATCTCACTGAGCTGGATAACGCGCGTCAGCTGCAAACTATTCCACAGGCGCAGCTGCAACTGGCGCGTCAGCAAGCGCGCAGCGGCAACATTCAGGCGGCGCTGCAAACCTGGCGCAACACCTTTAGCGGCAATGAGCCGCCGCCGAGCGTGGCAGCAGAATATTATCTGACCATGGCGGGCGATCGATCGCTGCTGCCGCAGGCGGTAGAAGCGCTGCGTCAGTTCTCGGCTGATCATCCGCAAGATACTGGCGCCAAGTTGGCGCTGGGCAAAGCAATGACCTATCAGGAATCGACGCGTCGTCAGGGTATCGATCTGCTCGGCAGCCTGGCGGATGGCAACAAAGAAGCCGACCGCTCGCTGCGTCAGGCGCTGTTGTGGCTTGGCCCGCAAGCATCTGATGCCTCGATTTATCAAACCTGGCAGCAGCGCCATCCGCAAGACAACGCGGTGATGGATTACTACCGTAAAAACGTTGGCGGCGCTGAGAAAGGGGCTGGTTTTACTGCCTTGAACAGCGGCGATGTCAGCAACGCGCAGAACAACTTTGAGAAAGTGCTGCAAGCCAACCCGCAAGATGCTGATGCGTTAGCGGGGATGGGTTATGTGGCGCAGCGTGCTGGTCGTTATAGCGAAGCCGCGGATTATCTGACGCGCGCTGCGCAGTTGGGCGGCGATCAAAGCGAAACGCGGCAGAAACAAGCGGCGGATGCCCGTTTCTATGCGCAACTGGCGACCGCCCAGCAGGCACTGAAAAATGGCGACAGCGCGCAAGCGTTGGCGCTGAGTGAGCCGCTGGCGCAGGCCGACGGCGAGAAAGGCGTATCGGCCAAGCTGTTCCGCGCTGATGTGCAGCGTCGCAACAATCAGCTGGATCAAGCTGAGCAAACTTACCGTTCGATCCTGCAAAGCGATGCCAACAACCGCAACGCTAAAGAAGGCTTGTTCTACGTACTGCGTCAGCAAAATCGTAGCGCCGAAGCCAATACCTTGCTGGCGTCATTGCCAGACAGTGTGCGCCAGAGCGTGGCACCGCGCGGCAGCAGCACCGATCCGATTCGTGCTCAGGCCAAGCGTGAGCTGGCAGCAGGCAACAACAGCGCGGCGATTGCCACGCTGAACAGCGGCATTCAACGCTATCCGAACGATGGTTGGCTGCGTCTCGATTTGGCGCGCATCTATCGTGCGCAAGGCGATAACATGATGGCAGCAAACATCATGCAGCCCACCATGCGCACCGGCGCCAGCACCGCGGAACTTTACGCGGGTGCGTTAAACGCCAGCGAAAGCGGTGCCTGGCAGCAGGCGAGCTTGTTGCTGTCGCGTATTCCTAACGGCAGCAAAAACAGCGATATGCGTGAGCTGGCGCAACGTGTGAACTTCAATCTGCAAATGACCACCGCCGATCAGTATCTGGCGCAGGGTTCAAATGCAGCGGCAGCCAACACTTTGCGCGCGCTGGCGGCTACGCCGCCGTCGAATCCGGTTGATGCCGGAAACCTGGCGCAGAAACTGGCGAAAGCGGGCGATCTCACCACTGCGGTTTCGGTGGTGCGCAGCAACATGCAGCGCGGTATTCAGGGCAACGCCGGTGATTATGCGGCGCAGGTCGCGGTGCTGAATCAGGCGGGTTTGAATACCGAAGCGCAGAGCTTCCTCAGCAGCCCGGAATTGCAGGCACGCAGCACGCCAACGCAGCTGGCCGGGATTCGCAATGGTTACGTGATCAACGAAGTGGATCGCCTGCGTGAGCAGAAACAGTACGCCGCCGCCTACGACAAGCTGGTTGGCGCGCTGCAACACGATCCGCAGAACCGCGATTTGATGTTTGCGATGGCGCGTCTGTATCAATCCGGCAAGATGAACAAAGAAGCTGGCGTGGTGTACGACTACCTGATGACGCAGGACACTGCGACGCAAGATGCGCGTACCGGCGCGATCAACGTGGCGCTGGCGCAGAACGACGTCAACAAAGCCAATACCTTAACGCGCGGCCTGCGCAACGAGCAGTCGCCGGATCGCTTGCTGCTGCTGGCACGCGTGGCGGAAGCCAACGGTGAACACAGCCAGGCGATGAGTTATCTGCGCACCGCGCGCGGCCAGTTGATTGGCTTGCAAGGGGCGCAAACTGGCAGCGTGCCAAGCGTAGGCGGATTGGCGATTGCGGATAATCCGTTCATCAATCGCAGCACTTCACCGGTTTCCGGTTCGCCATCCAGCTATGGCGCGGTGATGCCGTGGCAAGCGGCACCCGCCAGTGATGCGACCAGCAGCGCGTCCGGCGTGACGCTGGCGAGCAACACGCCAGCGATTCAGCAGAGCCAAACGCTGCATCAAATCGATACCATGATGGACGATCTGCAAGAGAAAACCGGCACATGGGTGCAGGGACAAATGCAGGTGCGCGGTCGTGATGGCGAATCAGGTTTGAGTAAACTGACTGAAGCCAAAGCGCCGTTGACCTTCTCCACCGTGCCGTTTGGCGAGTCACGCTTTGACTTTACTATGACGCCAGTGTCCCTCACCGCCGGCAGCGCCGGTGGCGACGCATGGCGTCGTTTCGGCACCAACTCGCTGGTGCAGGGGCAAGTGGTGGCATCGGGCGCGGCTAAAATCGACGACGTACCAAACTCCTCGACTGATTCGCAATCTGCCACCGGCGTTGAGCTGAACATGGCGCTGAAGGGCGACAGCTACAAGATTGACCTCGGCAGCACGCCGCTCGGTCAGGACTTGAGTACGCTGGTGGGCGGCGTGCAGTGGTCACCGAAACTCACGGACTTCCTGACGCTGATCCTCACCGGTGAACGTCGCGCGATGACCGACAGCTTGCTTTCTTATGTTGGCGTCGAAGATAAAACCAGTGGCAAGCGCTGGGGCCGCGTGACCAAAAACGGCGGTAACGCCTTGCTGAGCTACGACAACGGCGATGCCGGTTTCTACGTCGGCGGCGGCGCGTACAGCTACATCGGTGAAAACGTGGCGAGCAACAACAGCGTGCAGGCTACCGCCGGTGCGTATGTGCGTCCTTATCACTTCGACGACCGCGAGCTGAAAGTTGGCATGAGTTTGTCGTGGATGGATTACTCGAAAAACCTCAGCTACTTCAGCTACGGTCAGGGCGGCTACTTCAGTCCGCAAAACTATGCGTCGGTGTCGTTCCCAATCGAATTCAGCCGCAAGTTTGACGACCTGAAAGTGAATGTTGGCGGTTCGGTGGGTTATCAATCCTACAGCCAGGATAAGAGCGCCTACTTCCCGAATAATCCGGACTATCAGTCTCAGCTGCAAAGCCTGGCCGATCAGGGCTACGTGAAGAGCGCGTTCTACAGCGGCGAAAGCAAGAATGGCATTGGCTATAACTTGCATGCCGGTGCGGATTACAAAATTAACAAAGATGTCAGCATTGGCGGTCAGCTGGGCTACGACACCTTTGGCGATTACAACGAAAGCACAGCCAATCTGTACTTCCGTTACATGTTCGGAGACTACTAATGAGTGAGCAAGTAACCGCGCGCGTTAACCATCCACATCAGCCAGGTTGGTTTGATCTGGTTAGCGCGATGATTGAGAGCATGCTGGACAACGCAGGCGAGGAAGCAGAAGGCTTCCTCAACGGTGTCGGCGCATCGCTGGCAACCCGCTATCCTTTACCAGAAGCGCGCACCGTGCAGGATCTGGAGCGTGAAATCAATTTGCAGCTGGCGCGTTTTAACTGGGGCTTTGTGCAGTTACAGCCCAAGGAAAATGCCATTTTGCTTCAACATCATGCGCTGCCGCAGGGCGACAGCAGCGTGAATGTTGAGCGTTGGCAGTTGGCGTTAAGCGCGGTGTTAGCGGGCGTGTATGCGCAATGGCTGCAAGCGCAAGGCGGCAGCGCGTCAGTGCCTTTAATCCTTGAGAAGAATGACGGCGGCACGCTGCACTATCGATATCAATAGGAAGCTGTAATGAGAGTGATGCGATTCTGGCGTCAATGGATGCTGTGTTTGATGGTGATGTTTTTTAGCGCGCAGGCAGCCGCAGATGGCTGGAGCACTTACAAAAGCCGCTTTATGGGCAGCGATGGTCGCATCAGCGATACGGCTAACAACAATGTTAGCCATACCGAAGGTCAGGGCTACGGCATGCTATTGGCGGTGGCGAATAACGATCGCGCCACCTTTGATCTGCTGTGGCAGTGGACGCGCACCCATTTGCGCAATCCGCAAAACGATCTGTTCTATTGGCGTTATACGCCGGGCGCGGCCGATCCGATTGCCGATAAAAACGATGCGTCGGATGGTGATGTATTAATTGCCTGGGCGCTGCAACGTGCGGCGCAGAAGTGGGGCGGCGATTATCAGCAAGCTTCAGATCGCATTCAGCGCGCGGTGGTGAAGTTGACGGTGGTGAACTTCGGCGGCCACAAAGTGATGCTGCCGGGTGCGCAAGGTTTCAATAAAACCAGCTACGTGGTGCTCAATCCCTCTTATTTCCTGTTCGCTGCGTGGCGCGAGTTCGCCGAGCACAGCCATCTGCGCGTGTGGAATGAGCTGATCGACGATGGCATGGAATTGCTGGGAAATATGCACTTCGGTAAAACCGGCCTGCCGCTGGATTGGGTGGCGTTGAATGCCGATGGTTCAGTGGCTCCGGCGGTGGGCTATTCCAACCGTTTCAGCTATGACGCGATTCGTATTCCGCTGAACATCTGGTGGTACGATCCGCAAAGCCTGCGTCTGGTGCCGTTCCAGCGTGTTTGGCAAGGCTCTGCACGCATGACCACACCCGCCTGGTATGATGTGCTCGGCAACCAGCCTGCACCGTACAATATGGAAGGTGGCTTGCTAGCGATTCGCGATTTGACGCTCAATCAAACCGGTTATCTCAGTGACCGTTTGGCCGCCGATCAAAACTACTTCTCCGCCAGCCTGCAATTGCTGACCTGGATGGCGTATCAGGAAAAGCGTTAATTCAATTGCTGGAAACCAGGTCACCATAAATGGCGACCCTACAAAATCGGCTCTTCACTTACAAGGTCACCATTTATGGTGACCTTGTTTATTCAAGCACTCATCATTCCTCACGGTTTTGTCTCAATCTCACAAGTTCCAGCTTTTTGTTGCTAACGATCAAAGCGCTTAACCGTCACGAATGAAACTTTTCACGCCAAAATGTTCAGACAAAAGTGTACTGCCTTATGCAAATGAAACGAAGCGCGTTACCGCCATTAACGGATACGCAACAAGCTGAGTTGGAAGCGCTTAGTCAAAAGCCAGACGGTGAGATTGATTGCAGTGATATCGCTCCTTTGGGTGAGGAATTTTGGGCCTCCTCTTCCAATGGACGATTCTATCGGCCGGTCAAAACACAGGCTTCAGTCAGAATTGATGCCGATGTGTTGGAGTGGTTGAAAGCGCCGGGGAAAGGATATCAAACGCGCTTGAATGCCATTTTACGCGCTGCGATGCTGCGTGAAATGCAAAGTAAATAGCGCAGGGCGGCTGAACGCCGCCATTATTTAAAATCCGCATACGGCGTTAACGGCTGCGGCGGCATATCCATATCGCCGTTCCAGCCCGCCATCGAATAACGCATGAAAATCAATCCGTGGCTTGGGGTGTAATCCTTGGCTTGCTGAATATCCATCGCCAGGCCAACCGACCAATGCGGCGTGATGCGACGCTCGACCAGCGCTTGCACGGTGTAACCAAAACCGTTGCCTGAGCCGTTATCTGAAGTCGGATTTGATGCCAGCACGTATCCCGGATTAACCGGATAGCGCTGCTGACCATCGGTTTGCGATTGTGACCACGAAACCGAGCCGCCGAGATCAAACGACCAATTCTCGGTACGCTGGCGATACGTCACCGGCACCGACAGCGAGAAGTATTCCTGCGGACTGTAGTAGCCGCCCTGGCCAAAGGTGTAATCGCTCAAATCTTTCTGGTAATGCCACAGCATGCTATTCAGGCCAACGGTGGCGCGGCGATTATCTTCGTTGATCAGCTTGTAATAATAACCGGCCATTAGGCGTTCGCGGCTATTATCCGCAACGTTTTCACCGCTGAGTTGGTGCGCGCTCAAATCAGCCCACACACCATTCGCACCGCCCTGATCGTAACTCAACCCCAGCGAACCACCGGTGGCGACCACGCCGCCCCAGGTTTTGCCACCGTTGGTTGCCGGATCGCGGGCGCCCGCGAAAGCCAGCAACGAACTGGAAATCGGTCGGCGTGATGCGGTGAAGGTTAGGCCGAAATCATCGACATCGGTTTTCCAGCTGACGCCGCCGACCCAATTGGTGACTTCAAAGCCGAGCGGTGTGGTGCCGAGATCGGCTGACCAGCGATCGTTGTGCCAGCCCACGCCAACGGCGGTGCCTTCATCGCGTTGCGTGAGATCGCGGCTGCATCCGCCGGAATTATCATCATTGCAGCTACCAAAGCGCTCGCTGTGGCTGCCGTTGGTGGTTGAGAAGGTGCCCGCTGAAACCAGCACATGATCAACGCGCACGAAACTGCGCCCGTCAGCCAACGGCGTTTCCGCCTGCATCATGGTGGTGTGCGCGGTGAAATCGGAGGTGCCGCCATTGCCTTTGTTGCGCGAGTAATCCTGCTCCAGCGTAAACGTGGTGTCTTGCTGACGATAGAGATCGGCGGCGTCGCTGCGGATGCTGCGTTTCAGCCAGTCGTCTTGCATTTGATTGCGCGTCAACGCGGTGTAGTTGTCGTTATCTGCTGGCACAGCGGGGCTGATGCCGCTGGCGGCCATGGCTAAACGATAATCCTGCTGCGCCCGTTCTGGCTGCTGCAGCTGGGTTTCCAAACGTGCGGCATCGCGATAGGTCAGCGCTTTCTCCTGCGAAGGCGCAAGTTGGTCGGCGCGGGTTTTCAGCTGATCGAACAACTGCTGCGCGCGCACGTTATCGCCGCTGCTTTGCCACGCCAGCGCCACGCGACGCGCGGTGTTGACGCTTTGCAGCACGACGCTATCCGGCAAGGTTTGTAGCGCCTGGCGCGCCTCCGCGTTGCGCTTCAGTGCCAGCAACGCTTCAATCCGGCCCAACGCGGCATCGCTGTTTTTACTATCTTGCTTCAATACATGCTGATAACTCGCCAGCGCGCTGTTGGCATCACCGCGCTCCAGCGCCCAATCGGCGAGGCGGATATCGCGACGAATCGACGCCGGTTGCTGTTTCAGCAGCGCGATGGCGGCTTTTTCTTTGCCTTGCGCGCGTAACGTATCGGCGCGCGCAAACACTTTATCTTGTTCCAGACGATCGGCCAGCTCATGCATGTTGCTGTCCCAGCGCGCCTCGGGCAGCTGATGCAAGGTCGCCAGCGCTTTGTCATCTTGATCGCCGGAAGAGAGCCACAGCGCGGCCGCATACAGCGCCGCCGCATCTTGCGGATGCTGGCGCAGCATGGTTTCAATCACCTGCGCACCTTGTGATGCTTCTCCGCTGCTGCGCAGTGCGCCTGCCAGGCGATAAGCCAGCCAGATATCGTCGGGATTTTCCTGCGCCGCCTGACGATATTTCAATGCCGCTTGATGCCATTGGCCTTGCTGCGCCAGCGTATCGGCTTCTGCCAATAACGTATCGGTATGCAGTTGTAATAAGCGTCGCTGCGCCGTGCTGTTGCTGCGATCAAGGCGTAGCGCCTGCTGCCAATATTGCTGGGCTAAATTGCTGTTTTTGCGTGCTTGTGCCACATCGCCCAAGCCGATTAGCGCCCAACTGTCGCGATTATCCAGCGCCTGTGCGCTGCGATATTGGCGTTCTGCGCCCGCCAGATCGCCCTTTTTCAGCGCCGCATCGCCATTGTTGATCGCCAGCCAATAGCGGTTGGTTTGCAGCAGCGATTGCCACTTGCCGATCTGCGTGCTGGCCTGACCGGCTTTGATGGCTTTTTCCAGCCAGCTAATGGCGTCCGCACGATTATTGGCGCGCGCCTGCGCCTGGCCCATCGCGCCCATCAGTTCGGCATCATTGGGATTGGCTTTCAGCGCAGCATTGAGCGCGGTAATTGCACCCGCGCCGCCGCCAGCCTCAACCAACGCCAAACCGCGCATACGTTGACGATATGCCGGATCGGCGAGCAGTTTTTGCTGACGCGCCAGCTCTTGCTGACCGCGCTGCTGCGCATCGCCTTCGGTAAAGGTTTGCAGATATTGTTGCAAACTGGCGACGCTACGTTCGCTCACCGGCTGATTCTGGATT
Source organism: Pantoea sp. (assembly GCF_039594315.1). Lineage (GTDB taxonomy): Bacteria > Pseudomonadota > Gammaproteobacteria > Enterobacterales > Enterobacteriaceae > Pantoea. Next base: position 26,537 of record NZ_JBCNNP010000040.1, on the reverse strand, counting down.
TGTTGCAGCCACAACTCGGATGCGGCATCGCGCCCGCCGTTGCGATTGGCCAGACGTTTCAACTGCGTCAGCGCTTCGCCCGGCTGATTGTTATCAAACGCCATGCGCGCCAGCTGCAATTCCACACCGATATTGCCCGGATAGCGCTGCTCCAACGCTTGCAGTTGGTTGTAAGCACGCAGTTGCTGGCCGGGCAGACGCGCGACTAAACGCCAATATTCCAGCTCGGTATTCACATCAGGGAAGACGCCGTGGAACAGGTTATCCCACGCGGTTTTCGCTTCTTCGATACGTCCAGCGGTCGCCAGCAAACGCGCCTGCTGCAACTGCTGACGGCCTTCGGCACTGATTAGCCGCAAACCGGTTTCAGATTCACGCGTCGCGGCATCATTCGGCGCGATGCGTTTCAACTGATCCAGCAGCTGCTGCGCTTTGGCTTGATCGCCCTGACGCAGCGCCATGCGAATTTGCGCCGCCAGCACTTGCGGATTATCGGGATCGATTTTTTCCAGCCGATACAGCGATTGCTGTACCAGGTCGATTTTGTTGGTCGATTCGCCGGTGCGGATCTGCATCAGCAGCCACTCGACCGGCGCCACCTGCGGGCCGATGGGCGCGGCGGTTGATCCCGCCAACACGCCCAAGGTGCTGCCAATCAGTAATCCGAGTTTGAGCTTATTCATCGTCATCAAGTTCGGCCAAACGACGACGGCTCACCATGCGCATTAAACGCCATGCCATCAGTGCAAACAGAATCACCACCAGGGTGGCGCAAATCGCCAGCCACACCGGATGGGTTGCCAGCAGGTTCCACAGGCGTTCCCACCATGGCAAATGACCGACGAAATAGGTGTCGCCGACGCGCACGCTGGTGACGCCCGATTCACGAATCACGCTGGCCGAACCAAACACTGCCGCGCGTTTGCCGCTGTCGAGCAGCGCATTATTCAGCAGATCCCAGCCGCGTGGGCTGTCAGCCATTAACGCCACCACGCTACGTTGATCGTTAAACGGTGACTGGAAGCCGACAATCGCGCCCATCGGCCCGCGCGAACTGATGGTGGTTTGGCTTTCGACGGCGCGATCGCTGGCAGAAACTGGCACGTTCGCGGCGGTAATTGGGCGCGATGGCATGTTGATCCAGCTGCGTGCCGCATCGGCCAGCAGGTTGATCTTGCTGTCGTCTTGCAGATCTTTTGGCAGGTCGCCGATCATCAGCAGATCGGCATCGCTGGCTTTGGCTTTGCTCCAGTCATCGCTCATCTGCACGCGCAGCGCTGGATAACCGGTTTGCGCGCCGATGCTGCCGAGCGCATTCAGCAAAGTGCTGACCTGGTTATTGCTCGGCTTCGGCTGCACCAGCACCAGCGTTTGCGCCAGATCGGCGTAGCGGCTGTAAGGGAAGCCTGCATTGGCGTACGCCGCCAGCGATGGCATTTCGATGTAGTGGCGATAACCGGAGAAATCGATGCTGGAGTTGTCGTCGATCACCACGTGATGACCCACCGCAGTGACGGTTTCGCAGCGACCATCGGCGGTGCCGCCAATAAAGGTGTTGGCATAATCAAAGTTGAAACGCAGCTGATTGACCACGCCAAGGCGCAACGCCGGAATGGTCAGCTGGCGATTGCTGTCCTGCAAACCCTGCATCAGCGGAATACGCATCAGCTGCTGCCCGGCGGTATCTTTCGGCGTCAGCGGATAATCCTGCATGAACTGATTGTTCAGGTGCACCGCCAGACGCGAACCATCCTGCTGAATCGGCGAGGTGTAACGATAATGCAGATCCATATCGATACCGCGCGCGCGTACCAGGAACAGATCCGGCGGCAGATTCAGCGTCAGGCTAATCGGATTGGGCTGCAAACCGTCGCCTTGCAGCTGGTTTTGATACTGCGTCAGCTCGGCGAAGGTGGTGCGGCGATCGGTGCGCACCCAGTTTGGTGCATCGTAAGCCTGACGCGGTGCCAGCAGTTTCACGCTATCAATGGTTGAACTGTCGCCACGCAGCAGCAGCTGGCCTTGCGAAATGCCTTCCACGGCGGTGAGCAGATCGTTGTCATCACGACCCAGAATCAGCAGCATTTTTTCGTACGGATTGTCGGGCTGATTGACCATCTGCACCGTTGGTTTATCCACTGGCGGCAGATCTTTCAGGAAGTCTGGGCGATGATCGTTGGTGGCAAACACAATGGCGTGCTGCGCTTGCGGCAATTGGTTATACAGCACCGGAAAAGATTGGCCGCGCCACTGTGCTTTGCTGCCAAACCAGGAGGCCAAAATGCCCGCCGCGCGTTGCTGCACTAAATCCGGTTGCGCGCTGAACACCATCGGCAACTGCAACGGACGGCTATCACGCGTATCAAAGAACGGTTCTGGGAAGTGCGACAAATCGTTCTTCAGCGGCAGTTTTTGCAAGGTTAGATCGAGTTTGCTGTCTTTGCCGATATCCAGCCAAATTGTGCTATTCGCCGGGTTTTCACACACGTTGGCGTAATGGCCAACCAGCTCCAGCCGCACGCGGTTGAAGTCACTGATGAAGCGCGGATCGATTGGAAGTTGCGTTTGGTTCTCTTTGCCGAGTTGATCGGCGGTGACCGTCACCAAACCAACCAGTTCATCGTTGAGATAGACCTTAAGCTGCGACAGCGTAGGAATGAGCGCGGGCGAGGGACGATAGCTGAGATTGAGCAGCGCGCGCGTCACCACTTCATCGCTGCGCACGCCAAACTCAATCTGGCTGCTCGGCTCGGTGCCGCGCAACGTCATGCTGCCCGGCGGCGGTGCGACCTGATTAAAGACCAGCTGGCTATCACGCAGCGGCGCTTGCGGATCGAGCAGATCGTTCACCACCGGCAACGTCGTTTGCGCTGTGGCGCGCGGCGCAGGCGGCGCATCGGGCTGTGGCGCGGCGTGGGTGGTAGAAACGCAGCCCAGCAGCAGGGCGGTGAACCAACTCAGTTTTCTCGTCATGGTCATATCATCAACTTAAGTGAAATCGGTTTTGATGGTTGCGGGCGCGCGGCCAATGCGTTGCGGCAGCAATGTCGCCAGCCAGCTCACCAATACGGTGAGCCCTCGGAATAATCGGCGGAGCGGCGCGGGACCGTACTCGGCCAGACGCAGATAGCCTTTGAAACCCAGCACCATAATATCGGCCAGACTTTGTACCGGTTTATCTTCCGGGAAGCCGTCCTGCCACAGCGCCCAGGTATCGGCGCGGGCGAAGGTGCATTGAATGAATTCGATGTGCTGGCGGGTGGAGAGTTGATGTAGACGAATACCGGCGCGGCGGCCAAACACACGCTGCACCTGGCACGGGAAGCTGAACTCTTGCTGACCGCGACGCAGCAACAGCCACACCGCTTCATCCTCTTTCAGCGCATTCTCTTCACGCAGCTCCACGCCGACGCCGCCATCGGAATAGTCGCGCAAGGTGCACGGCACCATGTGACCATCCTCGCGCGCAATTGCCGCTGGCATGGCGATCTCCACGCGGTGCGCTTCACGGATTTGGCGTGCTTCCACCGAAACGGCCACCGCGCCGCCAAGGATAATCATGTTGTACAGCACCCAAACCAGGCTGACCCAAATGGTGAGCATTTCATTCGCCGGGCCATACGCCATGCGCCAGAACGCCATGCCGATGCCGGCGAGATTCAGCAGCACCAGCATCATATAGGGCTTGGTGATCACCCAATCCAGATGGCGTTCGGTGACCAAACCCCCTTTGGCAGTAACGTTGAACTTACCTTTGTGCGGATTGAACAGCGCCACCGTGGTAGGGCGCGCGATGTACCACGCCAGCACGGTTTCATACACTTCGCTCCAGAACGAATGTCGCCAGCGGCCCTGAATACGCGAGTTGGTCAAGCTGGTGTGCAGCATATGCGGCAGCACGTAAATGGCGATCGCCAGCGCGGGCGCGTAGATGATGTAAGCGTGACAGAGCAGAAACGCCAGCGGCGCCAGCAGGAAGATCAAACGCGGAATACCAGCAAGGAAGTGCAGCATGGCGTTGGCGTAACACAAGCGCTGTACCAGCTTTAAGCCTTTGCCGAACAGCGGGTTATCGAGGCGGAAAATTTGCACCATGCCGCGCGCCCAACGGATACGTTGGCCGATATGCGCCGACAAACTCTCGGTTGCCAGACCCGCCGCCTGCGGAATGCGGATATACGCCGAGGTGTAGCCCTGGCGATGTAAACGCAGCGAGGTGTGCGCATCTTCCGTTACGGTTTCAACCGCGATGCCGCCAATTTCATCCAGCGCGCTGCGACGCAATACGGCGCAAGAACCGCAGAAGAAGGCCGCATCCCAGGTATCGTTGCCGTCCTGCACTAAGCCATAAAACAGCGAACCTTCGTTTGGCGTTTGGCGGAAGCGCCCCAGGTTGCGTTCGAACGGATCGGGCGAGAAGAAGTGGTGCGGCGTTTGTAGCATCGCCAACCGATGATCTTTCAGGAACCAGCCCATGGTGAGTTGCAGGAATGAGCGGGTTGGCACATGGTCGCAGTCAAAAATCGCCACGTAATCGCTGCGGCAGGCGACTTTCAACGCATGGTTGATGTTGCCGGCTTTGGCGTGTTCGTGCGTGGGGCGCACCACATAATTGATGCCGACGCTGGCGGCAAATTCGCGAAACTCGTCGCGCGTGCCGTCATCGAGAATATAGATGTTGAGCTTATCCTGCGGCCAGTCGATGCCCATCGCCGCATAAATGGTCGGTTTCACTACGCTGAGCGGTTCGTTGTAGGTCGGCACCAAAATATCGACGCTCGGCCACGAGGTAATCTCCGGCGGCATGGAAACCGGCTGGCGATTCAGCGGCCACAGCGTCTGGAAATAACCCAGCACCAGCACCGTCCACGAATAGGTTTCCGCACCAATCAATAGCAAGCCAAACGTCAGGCTGAGCGGATCGTCCCAGTTCAGCGTTTCGGTATAACGCCACCACAAATAGCGACAGGAAATGGTCAGCGACAACACGATCAACATGATGGTGGATAAACGACCCGGCACGCGCCGCACCAGCATCGCCAAACCCCACAGCAGCAGCACGAAGACAAACTGGGTAGTAATGCCGAACGGTTGCGAAATACACAGCAGTGCCAACAGGCTGGCGACAATCGCCGCCACGATAAACAGCAGCTGGCGCATGCGCGATGGCAGCGCTTGCAGCTTCTGCTCCGAGCGTTCGCGCAGACCGGTTTCCCCTAAGCGGGCGGGGATCGATCCTAACCATTGATACAGCCGCTGCCGCCAGCGGAACAGCGGGCCAAAGGCGTTAAAGCGTTGGCGCTCGTTATGCATTGGCAGCACCAGCATCAGCCACAGGCTTTGCAGCGCATAACGCAGCACATCCAATGCGCGCGGGCGCAGTGGCGAAATGTTGGGATAGTAGCGCTGACGCTGTTGCAAGATGCGTTGCCAACTGGGCGATTCCAGCCGCAGCAGCGACCAAGCCAACACGCACCACATCAGATGCAGCGCGGTGGTTAAGCGGCCCGCGCCATGCTGACGCGCCACCTGTGCGCGGCTATGGAGCGCCTGCCACGCTTGCGGTAGCAGCAACCAACGCAACGGATTCACGCTGCGCCTCCCGCCACGTGCAGCAACAGCCAGTTGGCCAGCGTGTTGATCTCATCACTCGCCAGCGCATGCGGGCGATATTCGCCAACCGGCTGCTTCATCATCAAGGCTTCCGCCAGCGCTTCATCGCGATGAATCACTTGCGGAATCAGATTGTTGAGCGAGTTAATCCACAACTGATGCAGATCTTGTTGCAGCTGGCTGTTGGCGTTGAATTGGTTAATCAGGAACAAGGTGTGCGGCAGGAAACGTGGATGATGCAGACGCAACTGGCAGTTGGCATCCAAGGTGAGCACTTGCAGCAGACGATTGGCCGCCAGCATAAACGCGCGATGCCACGGCAACAGATCCGCTGGGACATCGAAAATAATCCAATCGTACTGTGATTTCAGGGCCGGTAAAGCGTGCAGCAGCGGCGCGGCAAAATCCGCATCAGCGGCATTAAAGCGTGCGACTTGCGTTGAAGATAATTGGCCAAACGGCAGGAAATCGAGTCCGTTTTGATAGCGTTGCGCACTGTTTTGCCATGCTTGCTGCTCAAGCAGCGCGGGCGCCCAGCCAGAAGCATTATCCAGCGGCAGATTAAAATGGGCGGCGAGTTGATTTACCGATGAAAGATCAATCACTAACACCGATTGTTGCAGCGCATTTAGCGCCCAACCCAACGCCGCGCAGAGCGACGTCGCGCCACTGCCGCCGCGTAAACCCTGAAGTGCAATGACGCTCATTGGCGATCCCACTCCTGCGCCGCAGTTAATTCACGCAGTAAAGGCCAGCGCGCCATAATAGTATTCAGTCGCGCTTCGCGAGCAATATCAATGTAGTGAAATGCTTTTAACGAAAAAGCATCACTCAGCGCATTAATGTCATCGTGATCATCGCTGGTGGATGCGATCAACGAAAAGGCATTTTCAGTTTTCATTACTTTTTGCCACCGAAAAACAACAACGGATGAATTGTGGTTCTATTTTTTGTAAAGTTTAAGCCTGAAGTAAAGGCAAATGCTATGCACAGATCAATGTGATTCGCATTAAGTCGCTATTTTTTATTTCAGCAGTTCCAATCATAGTCGTCTAGATTAAACTAGCCTGGATTGTACAGAACGTGAATCAAATATGAAAAATCACTACGCGCTCGGACTGCAACAGGTGCAGCAGGAATTAAACTCCCTGCAAACGCCTGGTTTGTATTGGATCACTTGTCAGCGTCAGGAAGACGCAAGAATATTGTTGCGTCAGGTAGTTAGCCAGCAAAATGCCGCTACGCTGATTAGCGCTGCGGATAAACCGCAGGCACTGATGACGCCCGATCCGGCGGATGGTCCCGCGCGTATGCCGTTATTTTCGCTGCCAGCGAATAAAGCCAGTTTACAGCAGTTAGAAAGCGATTTTGCACGTGTGTTGGATAGCCACAGCGGCTTAGTGCTGTTTTATAGCCAGGCTGAACTGTGGGCAAAATTATCGCCAGACGAACTGGTAATTTGGCTTAAACGCATGCGGCGCATGTTAATCAATAAACAAATCACCTTGTTAATGATCGCCTCCGGTACGGCAATAATTCACTTGCGCAATCATCTGCAAGGTTATTTTCGCCAGCTTGATGGTGTCGCACATTTAGATTTTCAACAGGATAGCTGGCAATATCGAATTAATTGGTGGTACTCCGCCGATAAATTGTTGGCCGATCGCGCGATACGCTTGAGTTGTATCGAAGATCAATTTATTGCCGCCAATGAAAGCGAGCAAAATATCCCATTAAGCCTCAACGATGAAAATCAATTCCTTGCCCAAGAAGGGGTGTTGGAAGGCGCGCCGCCGCTTTCTGTGCAATGGCAACTGTTTAGCGATAACGAGAGCGTATTTTCGCGCGCCCAGCAGGCGAATGCCGCCACGGTGATCTTTAGCCTGGCCCATAATCAGGACATTAACTCGCTAGCGAAGATGGTCCATAGTTTGCGCCGTTCGCGAGGTAGCGCATTGAAGATTGTGGTGCGCGAGATTAGTACCACGCTTCGCTATAGTGATGAACGTTTGCTGCTGGCTTGCGGCGTCAACGCCATCGTGCCGACGGCGGCCAGTTTGTCGCGCTTTCTTACCACGCTGGAAGGCATTCAGGGGCAGCAATTCTCTCGTCATGTGCCGGCCAATCTCAATGCGTTGATGCAAGCGCTACAGCCGTTGCAGCAGAAAGGTTATTTGCCGTTGGATGCGTTCTGTGCTGCGGTGCAGCAGTTGATGAGCAATACGCTGCTGCCGGAAAACGATAAAGGGTTGATGGTGGCGTTGCGTCCCGTGCCGCAATTGAAGCCGGAACAGATTCTGACATTATGCAAACCCCGTCGTTTTGGCGATTTGGTGACGTTAATTAACGATCGCATCTATTTATTCCTCTCTTCCTGCCGATTTAACGATTTGGATATCGCGCTTAAATCGATTTTTTCGTTGCCGCACGATGAGCTATTCAGCAATCGCATGGTGTGGTTCGAAGACAATCAGATCCTGTCGGAAGCGCATAAAATTCGCCAGCTCACACCGGTGGTCCAGCGCGATGTCAGCGCCGAGCCGATCGCCGCAGTGCCGCAGCCCGCACACGCAGCGGAAACGGTGCGCAGTGCGCAGACGCCGCAACCGATTAGCCTCAATCTCAATGGAGTAAGCCGCCCATGACACTGATGGATTGGGTGCAGGTGGCGATCCTGCTGTTATTGGTTTTGCTATTTCTGAAATCGCTGTTTGGTCGCGGATTGTCGCGCAGTCGCAGTAGTTCGCTGATGCGTTTGCTGCCGACGCGTGCATTGAAATCAGAAGGGCAGTGGCAACGCAAAGTGAAAAAAACGGATAAACATGGATAACACATCTTCAACGCTGCGCGGTTCGTGGTGGCGCGGTCTCGGCGGCTGGAATTTCTACTTCCTGATTAAATTCGCGCTGCTATGGTACGGCTATTTGAATTTCCACGCGCTAAGCAATTTGGTGTTTCTGGCGTGGCTGCTGTTCCCGCTGCCTAATCTGCGTTTGCACCGCCTGCGCCACTGGATTTCGCTGCCGATTGGTTTTGCGCTGTTCTGGCACGATACCTGGCTGCCGGGACTGAGTTCAATTATGAGCCAGGGCAGCCAACTGGCGGGCTTCTCGGCGAGCTATCTGCTCGATCTGGCTAATCGCTTTATCAACTGGGAAATGATCGGCGCGGGCTTTGTGTTGCTGGTGCTGTATCTGTTTGTCGCGCAGTGGATTCGTGTCACCGTGCTGGTTTCACTGATGCTGATCTGGCTCAACGTGCTGACCATTGCTGGCCCGGCGCTGAATTTGTTGCCGAGCAACGCGGCCACGCCAAGCGTGAAACTGGACAATGCGCCAGCGGCGAAAGCGCCGGACGGCCTCGATCAATCCGCGCCGCCAACCAGCGCCAATCTCACCGCGTGGCTTAACCGCTTCTACGACAGCGAGCGCCAGCGCGTGACGCATTTCCCGGATGCGCTGCCTGCGGATTCACAGCCGTTTGATATTCTGGTGATCAACATCTGTTCGCTGTCGTGGTCAGATTTGAACGTGGCGCAGCTGCGCAATCATCCGCTGTGGCAGCACTTCGATATCCTGCTTAACAATTACAACTCCGCCACCGGCTACAGCGGCCCGGCAGGGATTCGTTTACTGCGCGCCAGTTGCGGGCAGAGTTCGCACAGCGACCTGTATAAAGCCACCGACGCGCGCTGCTATCTGTTTGATAATTTGGCGAAGCTGGGCTTTAAGCAGCAGTTGATGATGGATCACACCGGCGTGTTTGGTAACTATCTCAAAGAGCTGCGCGAAGAGGGCAATTTGCAGGCACCGTTGATGTCGCAAGCCGGTATCGCGCCGGAAGTGACCTCATTTGATGGTTCGCCGGTCTTCAATGATGCGCAGTTAATGCAGCGCTGGCTCGACGATCGCACTAAAAGCAGCGATGCGCGCAGCGCCACTTTCTATAACCTGATTCCGCTGCATGACGGGACACGCGAATTGGGCAGCACGCGCAGCGCCGATTGGCAGCCGCGCGCCAAAGTGCTGTTTGATCAACTCGACGCCTTCCTGACGAATCTGGAGAAATCGGGCCGTCGCGTGATGGTGCTGGTGGTGCCGGAACACGGTGCGGCGCTGCAAGGCGATAAAATGCAGATGTCGGGCTTGCGTGACATTCCAAGCCCGGATATCACGCATGTGCCAGTCGGGATTAAGTTTGTGGGTATGAAAGCGCCGCATCAAGGTCAGCCGCTCAGCGTCGATACGCCAACCAGCCTGCAAGCGATTTCAGAGATTGTTTCACGCGTGGTGGATGGACAAGTGTTCAATGCGCCGAACGTGAATATGTCGGTATTAACCGATAATCTGCCGCAAACGCCGGTGGTCTCCGAGAACGATAATGCGGTGGTGATGATGTATCAGGGCAAACCGTGGATCCGCCTGAACGGCGGTGATTGGGTGGCTTATCCGCAGTAAGGTGCTCATTTAAATCCCGCACGTACCCGTAGCGGCGCAATTTATTGCGCAATGGTGGACGAAGCACAGTGCTTCATCCATTAAGACCAAAAAAACGCGATAAATCGCGCCGCTACCAATCACTGCCTATTTCCACCTGCATTTTTCCGAATCCTCCTGTAAATCACCTAACTCGGCCATTTTTCGCCTTTATCCCGGCGAAATAACCCCATGACCTGAGATATACTCGCTGCGAATTTCATCTAACCACACGGCTAAAGTAGCCTGGAGAGGTTTTGTTGCGCGTCAGTCGTTCTCTAACGATCAAGCAGATGGCGACGGTTTCCGCCGTGGCGATGGTGACCATCAGCATCTTTATTGTCATCCAGCTGTTCCACTTTGTGCAGCAGCGCAGGATTGACTACGCCCAACAAATGGAAAATGTGGCGCATACCGTGCGCCAACCGCTGACTGATGCGGTGATAAAAGGCGATATTCCCCAAGCGGAACGTATCCTCAATACGCTGAAACCGGCGGGCATTTTATCGCGCGCCGATGTGGTACTGCCGAACGCGTTCCAGGCATTGCATGCCGATTTTGCGCCAGAAAAACCGGTGCCGCGCTGGGTGGCGCGTCTGTTTGAACTGCCGGTACAAATCACCTTGCCGCTCTACTCCGCAGAGCGTGCGGGATTGCCGAAGCCGATTGCTTATTTAGTGCTGCAAGCGGATTCCTCGCGCGTCTATCAGTTCCTTCTCAGCACCTTGTCCACCATGATCACCACCTATTTGCTGCTGGCGCTGATTCTTTCCGTGGCGATCAGCTGGTGCATCAACCGTTTGATCGTTCATCCGCTGCGCAATATTTCGCGTGATTTGCAGGAACTGCCGCCGCAGGCGATTCTGACCCACAAGCTGCCGCTGCCGCATAATCATCGTGATGATGAAATCGGCATGATGATCCGTAGCTACAATCGTAACCAGCAGGTGCTGGAATCCATTCACGACGAAATGAGCCGCATGACCACGCATTTCGCCGTCACCGATTTGCCCAATCGCGCGCTGTTTCTTGCGCTGCTGGATCAGCACATCAGCCATCGAAGTAACCGCCAGCCGTGGGGCTTGATGGTGATTCGCATTGAGACTTTGCAGGAAGCCAACGGCGTGCTGAGCGATGAACAGCGCGATACGTTGATGCTGACGCTGGTCGAGAAGATTCGCAGCACGGTGGACGATCACTCCTTGCTAGCGCAAACCGGACCCAGCGATTTCGCCTTGTTGATGAAGCGCGCGCACAATCCGTTCCGCGCGATGCGCCTGGCGCGCAGCTTGATGATTCGCATCAATCAACCGGTAAACCTGCAACAGCTCCAGCTCAGACCGAACGCCAGCATTGGCCTGGCGCTGCATGAAGAGAGCAGCATCGCGGCCAGCGAGCAGTTGGACCGTGCCACGTCGGCGATGATGTCGGCGCGCCATCAAGGCAAAAACCAGATTCTGTTCTTCGACCCGGCGCTCACCGAGCGGGCGCAAAAGCGGTTAACCCAAGAACATGACATCTTGCAAGGTTTACAGGACGAGCAGTTTGCCCTCTATTTGCAGCCGCAAATCAACATGGAGACCGGTGAATTAGCCGGTGCCGAAGCGCTGTTGCGTATGCGGATGCCAGACGGCAGTTACGGTTTGTCGGAAGAATTTATTGCTAGCGCCGAAGAGATAGGCGTGATTTCAGCGATTGGCCGCTGGGTGTTCGAAGAAGCGTGCCGCATTATCGCCGGCTGGCAGAAGCAGGGCATTAACATCCCATTGAGCGTTAACATTTCAGCGGTGCAACTGCGTGATGCCAGCATGGTGAGTCATTTGCAGGGCTTGCTGGAGCGGCATCGCATCGCGCCAGGCAACTTCGTGCTGGAAATCACTGAAACCGCGCAAATTGGCGATGCAGAACAAGCCATTGCGCTGCTGCGTTTATTACAGCAAACCGGCGTCGCCGTGGCGCTTGATGATTTCGGCATGGGCTATTCCAACCTTAACTATCTGCATCAGTTCAAAGCGCTGCCGGTGAATAAGTTAAAAATGGACCGCAGCTTTGTTTCCGCGCTGCCGGATGACGACACCATGGTGCGCATTGTGGCGGCGATTGCCGACATCATTCATCTCGATGTGATTGCCGAAGGCGTCGAAACAGCCGAGCAACGCGATTGGCTGCTGGCGCGCGGAATTACTATAGGACAAGGCTACTTATACGCTGAAGCCCTACCGCTGGTGGTCTTCAATCACCGCTGGCTCAGAACCCCGCAACTCCCTAAATAATCACCTTGGTTATTGATTTTCCTTGCAAAATTCAAGCGAAGCGCGGTGCTGAAGCGTTTCAGTTCATAGTTAGAGTTTTGTAACTTTTGTAAGGAATGTTAGGGGATATTAATCTTGTTAACAGGGTGTTATTTTCCTCGCCATCGGTAAGGTTTTACGCTTCTGGCGGCTTGCCGCATGCGTTCTCCACAACAATGGCGGTGCAAACCGTCTTACTGGACACCTGTTATGAAAATCTTAAAAAGCCTCTATTTTCAGGTACTGGTTGCCATTGGCATCGGCGTCCTGTTGGGCCACTTCTATCCTGAGTTAGGCGCGCAAATGAAGCCGCTGGGCGACGGATTCGTTAAGCTGATCAAGATGATCATCGCCCCCGTTATTTTCTGTACGGTGGTGACCGGTATTGCCGGCATGGAGAGCATGAAAGCCGTTGGACGTACTGGCGCGGTTGCGCTGCTGTACTTTGAAGTGGTCAGCACCATCGCGCTGATTATCGGTTTGGTGGTAGTTAACGTAGTGCAACCGGGTGCGGGCATGAACGTTGATCCGGCTACGCTGGATGCCAAAGCGGTCGCGGTCTATGCACAGCAAGCGGAACAACAAGGCGTGGTTGCCTTCCTGCTGGATGTGATTCCGAATAGCGTTATCGGTGCCTTCGCCAGCGGCAATATCCTGCAAGTGCTGCTGTTCGCGATTCTGTTCGGCTTCGCCCTGCATCGTCTGGGTAGCGCCGGTACCGTGATGTTTAACGTGATCGAAAGCTTCTCCAAAGTGATTTTCGGCGTGATCAACATGATCATGCGCCTTGCGCCGATCGGTGCCTTTGGTGCCATGGCGTTTACCATCGGTAAATATGGTGTCGGATCGCTGGTGCAGCTCGGTCAGTTGATTATCTGCTTCTACATTACCTGCGTGCTGTTCGTGGTGGTGGTGCTGGGATTAATCGCCCGCTTTGCCGGTTTCAACATCTTCAAGTTTGTGGCTTACATCAAAGAAGAGCTGCTGATTGTGCTGGGCACGTCTTCATCTGAATCTGCGCTGCCGCGCATGCTGGATAAGATGGAGAAGCTGGGCTGTAAGAAATCGGTGGTCGGCTTGGTGATCCCAACCGGGTATTCGTTCAACCTTGATGGCACCTCGATTTACCTCACCATGGCGGCGGTGTTTATCGCGCAGGCGACCAACGCGCATATGGATGTGTTCCACCAAATTACCTTGCTGGTGGTGTTACTGCTCTCCTCGAAAGGCGCAGCGGGCGTAACCGGCAGTGGCTTTATCGTGCTGGCGGCGACGTTGTCTGCGGTGGGACATTTGCCGGTTGCTGGCCTGGCGCTGATTCTCGGTATCGACCGCTTTATGTCCGAAGCGCGTGCACTGACTAACCTGGTCGGTAACGGTGTGGCGACTATCGTGGTAGCGAAGTGGGTCGGCCAGCTGGATGAAAACCAGTTGAACGCGACGCTTTCTTCCGGGAAAAAGGTGAATAAGCCATCAGAAACTGCCGTGTAAACGCCCATTTGCGTTAAATTGCTGAGAAATGCCCGCTGTCGCTTGCCCTGACAGCGGGCATTTGCATAATAAACCCCATTGATTTTTTTCCCGATTTTTTGCCTCGTTGCGCGACATCCTGACCTTCTTGTGGTCAAAGAGTCTGTTCTTAAATAAACGTGGCGGCAAAATGCCGCGCCGGTCACCCCAGATGTGGCCGAACATGCCGCGCTAACGAGCGTTGATCTGTTTGATTAGGGGTTCACATGCAGGGCACCAGAATTCGGCTTTTGGTTGGCGGATTGCTACTGGCAGCATCCGGCTTTGGCGTGCACGCCGAGACGCTCCAACCCGATCCCGCCTGGCAAGAAGGCAAACTGGACAATGGTTTTAGTTGGCAACTGCTTACCACACCACAGCGTCCAAGCGATCGTATTGAGCTGCGCCTGATTGTTAACACCGGTTCGCTGGTGGAGAGCGCACAACAAACTGGCTATAGCCACTTATTACCGCGTTTAGCGATGGTGCATAACGCCACGCTGGACACCAATCAGCAACGTGCGCTGTGGCAACAAGCCATGGACCCGCAACGTCCGCTGCCGCCCGCGATTTCGTCCTACGATTACACCCAATACAACCTGAGCTTGCCCAACAACCGCCCAGATTTGCTGAAAGAAGCACTGAGCTGGCTGGCGGCAACTGCCGGGAAAATGACGATTAATGAGCAAGTGGTTTCCACGGCGCTGACGGCAAACGATCCGATCGCCACCTGGCCGCCGAATACGCAAGATGTGTGGTGGCGCTATCGCCTGAAAGGTTCAGCGATGCTGGCGCACGATCCCGGCGAGCAACCGCGCGCGCCGGTGGATATCGCGCAGCTCAACAGTTTCTATCAGCAGTGGTACACGCCGGACGGCATGACGCTGTATGTGGTGGGTAACGTTGATAGCCGCAGCATGGCTGAGCAGATCAACAAAGCCTTCTCGCCGCTGAAAGGTAAGCGCGTCGCACCTGCCGCGATGCCAACGCTTTCACCGTTGCCGCATCAGCCAGTAAATCTGGTTAATGGCGGGATGAATCAGGATCGCCTGTCGCTGGTGTGGGACACGGCATGGCAGCCGATTCGCGATTCGCAGAATTTGCAGCGTTACTGGCAGAGTGATTTGGCGCGTGAAGCGCTGTTCTGGCATGTGCAACGTGCGCTGGCGGACAGCAAAGCGCAAAGCGTGCAGGTCGGTTTTGATTGTCGCGTGCTGTATCAACGCGCGCAGTGCTCGATCAACATGGATAGCCCGAATGCCTCGTTGCCGCAGAATATGAATCAGGTGGCGAAAGAGCTGGCGGCGGTACGTGATAAAGGCTTGCCGCAAGATGAGTTCGATGCGTTGATGGCGCAGAAGCTGTTGGAACTCAACAAGCTGTTTGCCACTTATGCGCGCACCGATACAGATATTTTGATGGGCCAGCGTCTGCGTTCGCAGCAAAATGCGGTGGTGGATATCGCGCCGGAGCAGTATCAGAAACTGCGCCAGGCTTTCCTCAGCGGCTTAACGCGCGATCAGTTGAATCAGGAACTGCGCCAGCAACTGTCGCAAGAACTCACCATGGTGCTGATTCAGCCGCAGGGCGAAGCGGAAACCAATGTGAAAATGCTGCAAGAAGGCTGGGATAAGGTGATGAAGTTACCTGATCCACCTGCCGCGCCAGCGAATCCCGACGATGCGAAAGTCGATAGCGGTAATGCCGTGGCTCCAACCGATCCGGCACCACCGTCTTCGTAATGATCGCACATTCCGTAGCGGCGCGATTTATCGCGTTCAGTTGATTTTAAAAGGTCAACACAACGCAGTAATTTGCGCCGCTACAAAAACGTGCGCTTGGAAATGCATTATCTCAAGTTTTCGCTCTCAGCCATTCCGTTACCAACATCGGCCAACTGGCGAGCGGTAAATCTGCCACGCCGCGAATACCAAAGCCGTGACCGCCTTTCTGATAGAAGTGAATCTCTACCGGCACCTTGTGCTCGCGCAGCGCGCTGAAGAACACCATGCTGTTATTCACCGAAACCGATTCGTCGTCCGAAGCGTGAATCAGCAAGGTCGGCGGCGTTTGTGCGTGTACGCGCGTTTCCAGCGAATAGGCATCAACCATTCTTTGATCCGGCCACGCGCCGAGCAAGCGGGTGCGTGATCCTTCATGCGCTAACCCTTCGCGCATGCTGATCACCGGATAGAGCAGCACCATCGCATCCGGGCGCGGCGAGAAGCTGTCGGCCTGATCTTGCACCGGATAGAGTTTTTCGCCGAAGCGGGTGCCAAGGCTGGCAGCCACGTGTCCGCCAGCGGAAAAGCCCATCATCACAATGTACTTGCCATTCAAACCGCGCTGCGCACGTTCACGCAGCACGCGCATCGCCCGTTGCGCATCGGCCAGTGGCGCGTCTGGGCCTTCATGATGGCCATCGTACGGCAGGCGATAGGTCATCACCGCCAGCGTGTAGCCCATCGAGGTGAAGAAGGTGGCGAGCGCGCTGCCTTCGCGATCAATTAATACGCGTTGATAACCGCCGCCCGGCGCGACCAGCAAGGTGATGCCGTTCGAGGTTTCGGGATGCCAGATAGCGATTTCCGGGCAACGCACGCCGGTGGCGGCGCGGTCATAAGGTTCGTACTCTTTGGCGAGATCGACGATCTGCGGCTGAGCGCGTGAATCGCTCGCGCCGGGCGCATCACCGTGTGGCCAGATGTTGATAATTTCTGTGTGCATAAGTCAGTCCTGAGCGAGTCATGTTGTCGTTATTTTTTCGCGGCCGGAGTAACAGCGTCCTGCTGTTATTGATTAAAACATGGTCTCTTTTGGCGCTGGCGTCCAGCCGAAAACCGTGGATTTCGCCAGTTTCGGACTATGCCTGGCAGCCAGTTTTCGTGCCATAACATATTGAATTTAAATCATTCTGTTAAGCGGGCTTGAAGCTGGGTTACAGGTTTTGTTACAGAAGTGGATCGGCTGAGTGATTAGCTAAAATTCACAGGTGAAAATGCTGAATTAAGGCAAACTTTGCGGGTTGGTTTGTTAGTGTTGGTAATGATTTGGGTCACCATAAATGGCGACCCTACAGCGAAGCGGCAACCTTACTTTGGCATCGCGCTCAGCGGGATGATCGCGCCGCGATGTTGGATCACGGTGCTGGCGGTGAGATGTCCGCGTGCAGCGGATTCTTCGGCGCTGCCACCGGCTAAACGCACCGCCAGATAACCGGCGCTGAACGAGTCACCCGCTGCGGTGGTATCAATGACTTTTTCTTTCGCCAGCTTAATGGCCGCCACTTCACGCAGCGCGTCGTCACCCACCGCAACCAGGCACGAATCCGCGCCGCGCTTAATCGCAATCTCCGTTACACCGGCATTACGTGTGCGCTTGATCACCGCTTCCAGTGGCTGCTCGCCCCACAGCAAATCTTCGTCATCGAGGGTAAGAAACGCCATATCGGTGTGGCGTAGCATTTCTGCATAGGCTTGCTGCGCGCTGGCTTTATCGGCCCACAAGCGCGGACGATAGTTGTTATCGAAAATCACCTTGCCGCCGTTTTTACGGCAAGCACTGAGCAACGCCATCAATTTGTCGCGGCTGGCGGCGGGCAGAATCGCCAAGCTGATGCCACTCAAATAGAGATAATCGTAGTGCGCCAGCTGCTGACAAATCTCATCTGCCTGCGCGCTATCCAGCCAGAAACGCGCCGCCGCGTCATTACGCCAGTACCAGAAGGTGCGCTCGCCGTGTTCATCGGTTTCGATGAAGTACAAGCCCGGCATTTTGTTATCGAGGCGCTGAATCAGATCGGTGTGGACTTGCTCTTGCTGCCAGGCGGCGATCATTTGATCGCTAAAGCTGTCGGTGCCGAGTGCGGTGATGTAATCAACGCGCAGCTGGTTTTCATCTGACTGGCGCGCGAGATACACCGCGGTATTCAGCGTATCGCCGCCAAAACCGCGTTTAATGTTGTCGCCTTTCTCGGATAGCTCAATCATGCATTCGCCAATGATGGCAATTTTCTTCTGCGTCATGGTCTGTAGCCTATGGTGATTTTTGCCCTAGTCTCGCGTCTGGTATGGCAGTCGTCAATGGTTTTTAAAACGATGTTTTGATTTAGCTTAAGGCAGCAAAAACGCTACGCTACGCGGATTTAACGGCCAAAGCGCCTTGTGTTTTGCCGATTAAGCGCGAAGTACGCTGTTACACTCCTCTCTTCATGGACCCGCTTAGATTGATAAAGTTATCCATGCGATCGCCGATACTTGCCGCTGAGATGCTATTTGCAGGCACTCACCACCAACCAGGAAAAAACCATGGTGATGAAGAATTTGAGTCATCGGCTGCCTATTTCAAATGAGCTGGAACAACAACAGGAAACGCGTCTCTTCTGGCAGCAGTGCCAACGATTCTACACTTTCCAACCGATTTACCAGGTCTCAGGCCGCTTGCTGGCCATTGAATTACTGACGGCGGTAACTCATCCATCCGCGCCAGAAAAAAGGCTGTCGCCCGAAGCGTATTTTGATGCACTGACTATCGCACAGCGATTGGGTGTGGTGCAGGAGCAACTTGAACTATTGATAAAGTGGTCACCGTTTTTCCAGCAGCGTGAACTGGTGGCATCGGTCAATATCGACGGCCCAACGTTGATGGAGATTGAGCAGCACAAGTCGATTCGCACGTTGATCGCGCAATTGCCGTGGGTGCGTTTCGAACTGACCGAACACCACGCGCTGCCGCAGGAAGAGATGGTGGCGAAGATGCCGGAACTCGGCCCATTGTGGCTGGATGATTTCGGTTCGGGCATGGCGAATTTCTCGGCGTTGACTGAACTGCGTTATGACTACATCAAACTTTCGCGCGAACTGTTTATGCTGCTGCGTGCCAGCGATGAAGGGCGTTCAATGTTTTCGATGCTGCTGGCGCTGATCAACCGTTATTGCAACGGCGTGATCGTCGAAGGCGTGGAAACCGAGGAAGAGTGGCAACAGGTGCGCAGCTCGCCAGCAATGGCGGCGCAGGGCTATTTCTTCTCGCGCCCGGTGCCGTTTAGCGAGCTGGAACGTATGGCGCTTGAGCTTCCCTGATCCCGTTCAGCGACGTCTCGACTATCCTTAGTGAGACGTGGAAGGGCAAGGAGGAAGCAATATGTCACGTACCCGAAAGATCCTGAGCTGGGTGGTCGGGATTTTTTTGTTATTGGTTGTGCTGATTGTGGTGATCATCGCCACCTTTGACTGGAACCGTCTGAAACCAACGATAAATCAAAAAGTTTCAGCGGAATTAAATCGACCTTTCGCGATACGCGGCGATCTGGGCGTGGCGTGGGTACGCAATCGCGAAGAACCCGGCTGGCGCAGTTGGGTGCCGTGGCCGCAGATCCATGCCGACGATGTGATGCTCGGCAACCCGCCATCGATTCCTGATGTCACCATGGTGCATTTGCAGCGTGTGGAAGCGACGATTGCGCCACTGGCGTTGCTGCATCAGCAGATCTACCTGCCGTGGATTAAGATGCAACAGCCGGATGCGCGCCTGGTGCAGACCGCCGACAAAAACAACAACTGGACCTTCGATCTGGCAAGTAGCAAGAACAGCGACGCCAATGCTGCGCCATCGGCATGGTCATTCCGTCTCGATAATATCCTATTCGATCAAGGGCAAGTGCGTTACCGCGACGCCATCAACAAAGCCGATGTCACCGTCACCATTAATCCTCTGGGCAAGCCGGTGCCGTATGCGCAAGTCGCTGGCGGCAACGATCAGCAAAAAGGCGCGGGTGATTTTGTTTTTGGCTGGCAAGCGAGCGGCACTTACAACGATCAGAAACTGGATGGCGACGGCAAAATTGGTGGCATGTTATCGCTGCGCAGTAAAACCACGCCGTTCCCGTTGCAGGTTGATGTACGCAATGGCAGCACGCGTGTGCGCATCGATGGCACTTTGCAAGATCCGCTGAATCTCGGCGGGCTGGATGTGCGTCTGCGCTTCTCCGGCGATACGCTGGCAAATCTGTATGGTTTGACCGGCGTGCTGCTGCCGGATACGCCGCCGTATGAAACTGACGGCCATTTGATTGCGCGCTTTACCGACGAGAAAGGGCCGCTGTTCCGCTATGAAAACTTCAACGGCCACATCGGTGATAGCGATATTCATGGCTCGCTGCGCTATCAGCAAGGCAAACCGCGCCCAACGCTGAATGGCGAACTCTCCTCGAATCAGTTACGCATGGCCGATTTGGGGCCGCTGATTGGCGTGAATTCGGGTAAAGGCAGCGAGAAAACGCAGCAAGCTAAAGCGCAGCGTGGCGATGCCTCAACGCAACCGGCCGATCGCGTGTTGCCGCATGACAAGTTCGATACCAAAAGCTGGGACGTGATGGATGCCGATGTGAAGTTCAGCGGCAAACGTATCGAACACAGCAGCAAGCTGCCGCTCAGCGATCTGTATACCCATCTGCAATTGAAGAACGGCGATCTGCTGCTTGATCCGCTGCGCTTCGGCATGGCAGGCGGCAGCATCAATTCCACCATTCATCTGGAAGGGAATCGCACGCCGATGCGCGGAAAGGCGGATTTGCATGCGCGGAAATTGCGTCTGCGTCAGCTGTTCCCGAATGTCACGGCGATGCAAAACAGTTTGGGGCAGCTTAATGGTGACGCGACGTTGAGCGGCACCGGCAATTCTGTGGCCGATCTGCTCGGCACCAGCAATGGCGAACTGAAATTGTTGATGAACGATGGCTTGATCAGCCGCAGCCTGATGGAAATTGCCGGTTTGAATGTCGGTAACTATATCGTCGGCAAGCTGTTCGGTGACGATGAGGTGAAAATCAACTGCGCCGCCACCGATCTGAATATTCGTCAGGGATTGGCGACGCCGCAGCTGTTCTTGCTGGATACCGAGAATGCAGTGATCAACGTGACCGGCAACGTCAACTTTGCTAACGAACGCATGGATTTGTCGATCAATCCGGAGAGTAAAGGCATTCGCATCATCACGTTGCGTTCGCCGCTGTATGTGCGCGGCACCTTCAAAAATCCGGATGCCGGTGTGAAAGCCGGACCGCTGATTGCGCGTGGCGCAGCTGCGTTGGCGCTTGGCGCGGTCGTGGCACCGGCTGCTGCATTATTGGCGCTGGTGTCACCTAGCGATAACGAAGCCAACCAATGCAGCAACGTGCTGCAACAGATGAAGAACCAGAAGTGATCAGTTACGCCACAGCACTTTGATGATGTGGTAACCAAAGGCGGTTTTCACCGGTCCATAAGGTTGGAGCAGCGGACAGGAGAAGACCGCCTTATCAAAGGCTGGCACCATTTGCCCTTTACGGAACTCACCCAAATCACCGCCGTTACGACCGGATGGGCAGGTTGAGTGTTTTTTTGCCAGTTGCTGGAAGTTCGCACCTTTCTCAAGCTGCGCCAACAGGGATTTTGCCTGCGCTTCCTCTTTCACGAGGATATGTAAAGCCGCCGCGGTTTTCGCCATGATGTAGTCTCGATGTGTATAATCGTCGCGCATTATACCTACCTTCATCTGATTCAACTGAGTGAATTTCTGTTATGCGTTTAAACCCCGGCCAACAACGTGCTGTCGAATTTGTCACTGGACCTTGCCTGGTGCTGGCCGGTGCTGGCTCCGGTAAAACCCGTGTCATCACCAATAAAATCGCCCACTTGATTCGCGAATGCGGCTATCAGGCGCGCCATATCGCCGCCGTGACCTTTACCAATAAAGCGTCGCGAGAGATGAAGGAGCGCGTGGCGCAGACGCTGGGACGCAAAGAGGCGCGCGGCCTGATGATTTCTACCTTCCACACCTTGGGGTTGGAGATCATCAAACGCGAATACAAAGCACTCGGCATGAAAGCCAGCTTCTCGTTGTTCGACGATCAGGATCAGCTGGCGCTACTCAAAGATCTGACCCAGCAGTGGCTGGAAGAAGATAAAACCCAGTTGCAGCAGCTGATTTCTACCATCTCCAACTGGAAGAACGATCTGGTTGATCCGCAACAGGCGATTGGCGCGGCACAATCGCAGCGTGACCAGATTTTTGCCCACTGCTATCAGCTGTATGACCAGCATCTCAAGTCCTGTAACGTACTGGATTTCGACGATTTAATCGCGTTGCCCACCTTGCTGCTGCAACGCAATCAGGAAGTGCGTGAACGCTGGCAGCAGCGTATTCGCTATCTGTTGGTGGATGAATATCAGGACACCAACACCAGCCAGTATGAGCTGGTGAAACTGATTGTCGGCGCACGCGCGCGATTCACCGTGGTAGGCGATGACGATCAGTCGATTTACTCGTGGCGTGGAGCGCGACCGCAAAATCTGGTGCTGCTGAAAGAGGATTTCCCGGCGCTGGAAGTGGTGAAGCTGGAGCAGAATTACCGTTCAACCCAGCGCATCCTCAAATCGGCCAACATCCTGATTGCCAACAATCCGCACGTGTTTGAAAAGCGCCTGTTCTCTGAATTGGGGCAGGGCAGCGAGCTGAAAGTGCTGAGCGCCAACAACGAAGATCATGAAGCCGAACGCGTGGCTGGCGAGTTAATTGCGCATCACTTCATCAATAAAACCGCCTACAAAGATTACGCGATTCTGTATCGCGGCAATCATCAGTCACGCGTGTTTGAAAAGCAGCTGATGCAGAACCGTATTCCTTATCGTATTTCCGGCGGCACTTCGTTCTTCTCGCGTCCGGAAATCAAAGATTTACTGGCTTATCTGCGTGTGTTGACCAATCAGGAAGATGACAGCGCATTTCTGCGTATTGTGAATACGCCGCGTCGTGAGATTGGCCCGGCAACGCTGCAAAAACTGGGTGAATGGGCCAATCTGCGTAATAAAAGCCTGTATCACGCCAGCTTTGATATGGGGCTGGAACAAACGCTGAGCGGGCGCGGATTAGAGCATTTGCAGCGTTTTACCCATTGGCTGAATGAGATTATCCAGCTAACCGAGCGTGAACCGGTGAATGCGGTGCGTGACCTGATTCGCGGCATCGATTATGAGAGTTGGTTGTTCGAAACCTCGCCCAGCCCAAAAGCCGCTGAAATGCGCATGAAGAACGTCAATTTGCTGTTCCAGTGGATGACCGAAATGCTGGAAGGTGATGAGCTCAACGAGCCGATGACGCTGGCGCAAGTGGTGACGCGCTTTACGTTGCGCGACATGATGGAACGCGGTGAGAGCGACGAGGAGCTGGATCAGGTGCAGTTAATGACGCTGCATGCGTCTAAAGGACTTGAGTTCCCGTATGTCTATTTGGTCGGCATGGAAGAGGGTTTGTTGCCGCATCAGAGCAGCATTGATGAGAACAATATCGAAGAAGAGCGTCGTTTAGCCTACGTAGGTATCACGCGTGCGCAGCGCGAGCTGACGTTTACGCTGTGCCGCGAGCGCCGCCAATATGGCGAGCTGATGCGCCCAGAGCCGAGTCGCTTCCTGCTGGAGTTGCCGCAGGATGACCTGCTATGGGAACACGAGAAAAAAGTGGTGAGCGCGGAAGAGCGGGCTAAAACTAGCCAGACGCGGGTCGCGGGGTTAAGAGCGATGCTGGAGAATGCGAAGAAGGGTTAAGATTGGTGCGGTTTTTCCCTCATCCCAGCCTTCTCCCGCAAGCGGGAGAAGGGGCCGATCGGCGCGGGGTATGAGCTCTTAAGAGATGGTTAGCAACCAGTGCACATATGATTGGTAATGACTTTCCTGCTCCAGCAACTCTGAACGCAGCGGATGCGCTTCGCGCCAGCCGCTCGGCAAGGTCAAATGCAACGCATCATCATCGGCCTGCAAACGCACGGCGGGCAATGTGTCATCGCGGCGGCGGCTGGAGAAGATAATCGCCAGACGCAGCAAACGGCTTAAACGCTCGGCCATGCGCGGCGGCACGGCGTTTTGCTGCGTCAGCAAGGCTAAATCAATGCTGCCGCTTTGATTCTGCAACAAGCAGGCGAGCATCTTTTTCTGCGCGGGAGTGAAGCCTGGAAGATCGAGGTGGCGAATCAGGTAGGCGGCGTGTTGCGGAGCCTGACGGAAATCGACGCTGAGGCCAATTTCGTGAATCGAACAGGCGCTTAACAGCAGATCGCGACATCGATTATCCAGCTTCCACGTGCTGCTCACCTGACGGAAGAAACTCTCCGCCAACTGGCGCACGCGTCCTGCCTGCTCAACATCAATGGCAAAACGGCGCTGCACGTTTTGTAACGTGCGACTGCGGATATCGCGATCAATCGGCAGATGCAGCATGCCGTACACCAAACCTTCGCGCAGTGCGCCGCCAGCCAGCGTCATGCCTTCGATGCTGAGTTCCTGGAAGATGGCGATGAGAATCGACAGGCCGCTAGGGAAAACCAGCGCGCGCTCCAGCGTCAATCCTTCAATTTCCAACTCTTCCAGCTTGCCGCATTGAATCGCGCGCTGTTTAAGCTGCTGTAACTTGCTCAGCGTGATGCGCTCATCCATGCCCTGCGCCATCATGATTTCCTGCAACGCCTGCACGGTGCCGGATGCGCCAACGCAGATTTGCCAGCCTTTTTCACGCAATGCCGCGGCGACGGGACGGATCATTTCGCGCGCGGCCAATTCGGCCTGCTCGAAATTCTCTTTAGCCAGATGACGATCGCTGAAATAGCGTTCCAGCCAGGTGACGCAACCCATCGACAAACTAAACAATGTGGTGGCGTGTGAACCTTCGCCGGTCACCAGTTCGGTGCTGCCGCCGCCGATATCGACCACTAAACGCTGATCGGAACCGCCGGTGGTATGCGCCACACCTTGATAAATCAGGCGCGCTTCTTCCTCGCCGCTGATGACATTCACCGCGCAGCCAAGAATTTGTTCAGCAGTAGTAAGAAAATCCTGCGCGTTTTCGGCAATGCGCAGCGTGGCGGTTGCCACCACGCGGATTTGCTCAGGGGGAATATCCTGAAGCTGTTCGGAGAACAATTTCAGGCACTGCCAGCCGCGTTGCATCGCCTCTGCGGAGAGATGATTGGCTTTGTCGAGACCGGCAGCCAGACGCACTTTGCGCTTTATCCGCGCGACGGTCTGGATACTGCCAGACACCTCGCGCACCACCAACATATGAAAGCTGTTAGAACCTAGATCAATCGCAGCATAAAGTGACGATGCGCTTAGCATGGTGTGCTTAACCCGGACGTTTACGGTTGCTGTTGCGAGGTGCACCGCTACGACGGTTACTGTTGTTACCGCCACGGCGTGGACCGTTTCCTGAGCGACTGCGTTGCAGACGTTTCGGTGGTGGCAACTCTTCCAGCAAAGCATCGCTGTTGTACTTGCTGACCGGAATGCCGTGACCGATATACTCTTCAATCGCTGGCAGGTTCAGCGCGTACTCTTCGCACGCCAGGCTGATGGAGTGCCCGCTGGCACCCGCGCGGCCGGTACGACCAATACGGTGAACGTAATCTTCGCGATCGTCAGGCAGATCGTAGTTGAACACGTGCGTTACCGCAGGAATGTGCAAACCACGCGCGGCGACGTCGGTGGCAACCAGGATATCAACATCACCTTTGGTGAAATCATCAAGGATGCGCAGACGTTTTTTCTGTGCCACATCGCCAGTCAACAAACCCACGCGATGACCATCGGCAGCCAAATGGCCCCAAATGTCTTCACAGCGATGTTTGGTATTAGCAAAGATAATGGCGCGATCTGGCCACTCTTCTTCAACCAGCGTTTGCAGCAAGCGCATTTTCTCTTCATTCGAAGGGTAGAAAAGCTCTTCTTTAATACGGTGGCCGGTTTTCTGCTCCGGTTCGACTTCCACGTATTCGGCGTTATTCATGTGCTCAAACGCCAGTTCACGCACGCGGTAAGACAAGGTGGCAGAGAACAGCATACTCAGGCGTTGGGTGGCCGGCGGCATGCGGCGGAACAGCCAACGAATGTCTTTAATGAAACCGAGATCGAACATGCGATCGGCTTCATCCAGCACAACAACCTGAATCGCGCCCAGATTGACGTGATTCTGCTTGGCATAGTCGATCAAACGTCCGGTGGTGCCCACCAGGATATCGACGCCATCTGCCAACACTTTCAACTGTTTATCGTAGCCGTCGCCACCGTAAGCCAGGCCCAGCTTTAAGCCAGTCACTTTTGCTAACGGTTCAGCATCGGCATGAATTTGTACGGCGAGCTCACGCGTCGGCGCCATGATCAGCGCACGTGGCTGATTAACCTGGCGGCCTTCAGCGGCAGGATGAGAAAGAAGATAATGAAACGTTGACGTCAGGAACGCCATCGTTTTGCCAGTACCGGTTTGCGCCTGACCCGCGACATCACGCCCTGAAAGCGTAAATGGCAACGCGAGCGCCTGAATAGGCGTGCAGTTAGAAAAGCCTTTGGTATCAAGGGCTTCAACCACCTGAGGGTGCAGGGCGAAGTCGGAAAACTTCTGTTCAGTTAAGTGTGTTTTGCTCATAGTGTGGTAGAATATCAGCTTACTAGCGCTTTACGAAAGCGTATCCGATGAAATAAAGTCATCCTACGTTGGTAACATTTCCGCCAATTCGCCAGGCGCAATCTTTTGGAGTTAAACATGAGCAGCGATAAGATCGTTCACTTGACCGATGACAGTTTCGACACAGACGTACTGAAAGCAGACGGTGTCACTCTGGTAGATT